>JBKBMG010000012.1:0-112776 GCA_046295975.1 Rhodocyclaceae bacterium | reverse complement strand
TTGCTTCAGATCGAAACGCGCCATGACGAAATGGGTGAATCCGGAAATTCCAGCATTATATTTGCAAAACAATGCCTTAAGTGAACATCCTAGTCGTCAGGACACGGATTCAGGGGAAACACCGACCAAATCCGTTCGCCCTGAGCCATTCGGCTGCGCTCAGGGCAGGCTTGTCGAAGGGCGTTCCTCGGGAAATCCAGGGCTTCGACGGGCGCTGCCAGAACGGTGGGGAATGAATCCGTCCTTCACTAGATGTCGAGGTCCAGGTGCCATCTGGCGTCGATCTTCCTGGCTCTTTCCAGAATGTCCGTGTATTCGGCTAGATCTTCAAGGCAGCCTTGGGGGTTGGCCACCGAGCTTGGATTGGCCTTGATATGGTTGGCGAGGGCGGTCGCCCAGGCGATGCCTTCGTCCGGCGAGTACCACTTTTGGCCTTCTTGCTCGGGAAGCTCGATGTCTTCACCCAGCAAGTCCGAAATATCGTCGTCCGACATCACCAGAAAATCGTCGAGTGTCTTCAGCCCCAGGTGTTTGCAGAGTTCGTTGAGCCCGTCTTCGTGGGCCAGGTACTTTCCGTTGATGAAGGTATCGAAACCCGGGTTGTCGTTGTCGAGGACGATGTAGTAGGCAACGCTCATGGCTGCTCCTTGAAGGATTCGCGGACTAGGGAAGCACTGATTCAATCCGTTCGCCCTGAGCCCTTCCCTTCGGTTGCGCTCAGGACGGGCTTGTCGAAGGGTATGCCTAGAAAAATCAAGGGCGTAAACAGGCTCGGTCCGAACAGGGGGGAATCAATCCATGCTTCCTAATAGCATACATGAGTTGGAACCGCGTGCGTTTTACGGCACGCGTGGCCAGGGTTGACGCGCCGGGTGGCAGGCTCCGGCGCCCGTGCGTTCAGCCGCGCAGCCAGGCGGGTTCGCCTAGGAGATGGGTGGCGGCGATGCAGCGGTCGTCGCCCAGCATCATCAGGACGAACAGTTGTTCGGCAAGTGTCGCGGTGTTGTCCATGCGGCGGGCGAGGAGGGGGGTGGCGCGGGGGTCGAGGACGACGAAGTCCGCTTCCTTGCCGGAGGCGAGGTTGCCGATTCGGTCGTCCAGATAAAGGCTGTGGGCGCCGCCCAGGGTGGCGAGGTAGAAGGCTTGCTCGGCGGCGAGTTGCTGGCCGTTGAGTTGCAGGACTTTGTAGGCCTCGTTGAGGGTCTGCAGCATCGAGAAGCTGGTGCCGCCGCCCACGTCGGTGCCTATGCCCACGCGCACGCCCAGGGCCTTGGCGCGCGCCAGGTCGAACAGGCCGGAGCCGAGGAACAGGTTGGAGGTGGGGCAGAAGCTCATGGCTGAGCCGGTTTCGGCCATGCGGCGGCGATCTTCGTCGTCCAGCCAGATGCAGTGGGCGTAGACCGCGCGTTCGCCAAGCTGGCGGTAGCGGTCGTACACGTCGAGATAGCTGCGCGCTTCGGGATAGAGCTCCGCGACCCAGGCGACTTCGCCCGGGTTTTCGGCGACGTGCGATTGCAGGTAGAGGCCGGGGTGCTCGGCGAACAGTCGGCCGGCGAGGGTCATCTGCTCGCGGCTGGAGGTGGGGGCAAAGCGGGGAGTGACGGCGTAGGAGAGGCGATCGCGGCCGTGCCAGCGCTCGATCAGCGCGCACGATTCGGAGTAGCCGGTTTCGGCCGTGTCCTGCAGGAAATCGGGGCAGTTGCGGTCCATCAACACCTTGCCGGCGATGATGCGCATGCGGCGGGTAGCGGCGGCGCCGAACAGGGCATCCACCGATCCGGGGTGGACCGTGGCAAAGGCCAGGGCGGTGGTGGTGCCGTTGCGCAGGAGTTCGTCGCAGAAGAACTCGGCCACCTCGCGTGCGTGTTCGCCGTCGGCGAAGCGCCGTTCGGTGGGGAAGGTGTATTTTTCCAGCCAGGCAAGCAGTTGTTCGCCGTAGCTGGCGATGATGTCGGTCTGGGCGAAGTGGATGTGGGTGTCGACGAAGCCGGGCAGGATGAGCTGGCCGCGGTAGTCGGTGACCGCCTGGTCGGCGGGCAATCTGGGCAGCAAGGCCTCGGCCGGGCCGATTTCGGCGACGCGGCCATCGCGGATGATCATCAGGCCGTCGGCGAAATGCTGCAGGGCATCGGGACGGTCGGCGGGATCGGCGAGGAAATGAACGATTGCCCCGCGCACTGCACGCAGGGGGGTTCCGTGGTTGCTCATGTCGGGCTTAGGTCCTTTGTTCTTGACTGAAGGGGGACGCGGCGATCATGCGGCGAGGCCGGCGCGCGCCGGCGCTTCGACGCGACGGGCGGACAGGCTGACACCGCGCAGTTGCAGCAGTTCGGCGGCCACCGAGATGGCGATGATTTCCGGTTCCTTGCCGGCGATGCCGGGCAGGCCGATCGGGCAGGTCATTGCCGCCAGGGCGGTTTCGGCGTAGCCGCGTTCGCGCAGGCGGCGCTCGAAACTCAGGCGCTTGCTGCGCGAGCCGATGAGCCCGAAGAAGCGGAAGTTTCCGCGGTCCAGGATGGCGCGGGTGAGTTCGAAGTCCAGCGCGTGATTGTGGGTGAGTACCAGGAACAGGGCGTCGCCGGGGGCAGCACGCACTTCGGCGCAAGGAGTGTCGGTGATGCGCGCTTCGACGTTGGCCGGCAGTGAAGCCGGCAGTTCGTCGTCGCGGGTGTCCACCCAGATCACCCGCAGTGGCAGGCGCCCAAGCACCTCCACCAGGGCGCGGCCGACATGGCCGGCGCCGAACAGCACCACGGTGAGTTCCGGTGGTACCGAGACATCCAGCAGCCAGCGCGCTGCGGTGCTTTCTTGCAGGCTGGCATCGGCCAGCGTGGGGGCGCCGGCGAGCAAGGCCGAGGGTTGGTTATCCGCCAGCATGGCCTGAAGTTGTTCGGCCACACGCGGGTCGTCGAGTGCCGGGTGGGTGGGGGAGGGCGTGCCGCCGGGCTGACGGACGACGGTGGGCGTGACCAGGCTGGCCTCGTCGAACACGGCCACCGCGTTGGCAGGGTGCGTGTTCAGCGATGCGATGCGCAACCAGCGTCGGCCCTCGCGCTGGTAGGCGGCGGCCAGCGCCACCCAGGCGTGCTGCTCGGCGTCCACGGTTTCGAAACTCAGTTGCACCACACCGCCACAACATTGGCCGACGCTTGCGCCGAGCGGAAAGCGCAGCAGTTGCGGGCCGTCGTTGCGGCTGGCGAGTTGCGCGCGGGCGATGTCGATGGCGCGGTACTCGAGTTGTCCGCCGCCTATGGTGCCGGCACAGTCGTGGGCGGTGACCACCATGTGGGCGCCGGGGCCCCGCGGGACCGAGCCGCGGCTGGCGGCGACGCTGACGAGCACCGCGGGAACGCCGCGCGCCAGCGCGCGGGTGAGGTCGAAGATCCAGTGCGTCATGTCGGTCTCCCGCAAGTGTTCAGGGTGCCGCTGCGCGCAGCGCGTCCACCGCGTCGAGGATCGCCTCGGGGGTGGCGGGGGCGCGCAGCGGTGGGGCGGTGCGCCCGTCGCCCAGGCTGGCGATGGCGTCGCGCAGGGCGAAGAACACCGAGAACGGCAGCAACAGCGGCGGTTCGCCCACGGCCTTGGACCGCAGGATGGTGTCTTCGCGGTTGAGGTTGTCGAACAGCCGGGTGTTGAGCACCGGCGGGCAATCGTGGGCCGCGGGAATCTTGTAGGTGGAGGGGGCGTGCGTCATGAGCTTGCCGTTCTTGTTCCACCAGAGTTCTTCCATGGTGAGCCAGCCCATGCCCTGGATGAAGGCGCCTTCCACCTGGCCGATGTCGATGGCCGGGTTGATGGAGTTGCCCGCGTCGTGCAGCAGATCGGCGCGCAGCAATCGCCATTCGCCGGTGAGGGTGTCGACCACCACTTCCGCCACTGCGGCACCGTAGGCGAAGTAGTAAAACGGCCGGCCGGTGAGGGTATCGCGGTTCCAGTGCAGCTTGGGGGTGGCGTAGAAGCCGTCCGACCATAGTTGCACGCGGGCGAGATAGGCCTGCATGACGACTTCGTCGAAGGCGAGGTCGCGCCCGCCCACGCTGACGGTGTCGTTGCCAAAGCGCACCGATTCGGGCTGGCCGCCGTAGTGGCGGGCGGCGAACTCAGCCAGGCGCAGGCGGATCTGGCGCGCCGCATCCTCGGCGGCCTTGCCGTTCAGGTCGGCGCCCGTGGACGCGGCGGTGGCCGAGGTGTTGGCCACCTTGCTGGTGTCGGCGGCGGTGGCGCGCACGCGTGCGAGCGAAATGCCCAGCTCGTTGGCGACGACCTGGGCCACCTTGGTGTTGAGGCCCTGGCCCATTTCCGTGCCGCCATGGTTCACCAGCACCGAGCCGTCGGTATAGATGTGCACGAGGGCGCCGGCCTGGTTGAAATGCGCGACGTTGAAGGAAATGCCGAACTTCACCGGGGTCAGGGCCAGGCCTTTGCGCAGCACCGGACTGGCGGCGTTGAACGCGGCGATTTCGGTGCGGCGTGCGCGATAGTCGCTGTCGGCCTCAAGCTGGGCGACCAGCTCGTGAATGACATTGTCTTCGACAGTCTGGCCGTAGGGGGTGAGGTTGCGCTCGCCCGTGCCGTAGAAATTGGCCTTGCGCACGTCCAGCGGGTCACGCCCGAGGTGGCGCGCGATGCTGTCGAGGAGGTACTCGATGGCGATTGCGCCCTGCGGGCCGCCGAAGCCGCGGAAAGCGGTGTTGGACTGGGTGTTGGTACGCGCGCAGACCGCCCGGATGTCGGCATCCGACAGGTAGTAGGCGTTGTCGAAGTGGCAGATCGCGCGGGTGGCCACCGGGCCGGAGAGGTCGGCGGAAAAGCCGGCGCGCGCGGTCATGTCCACCCGTACGCCGAGTATGCGACCGTCGTCGTCGAAGCCGACTTCGTAGTCGTAGTGGAAGTCGTGGCGCTTGCCGGTGATCAGCATGTCGTCGTCACGGTCGGGGCGCAGCTTTACCGGCCGGCGCAGCTTCCATGCCGCCAGCGAGGCGACGCAGGCGAAGAGGGCGGATTGCGATTCCTTGCCGCCGAAGCCCCCGCCCATACGGCGCATCTCCACCTGCACGCGGTTGGCGGCGATGTGCAGCGCGTGGGCCACCATCTGCTGCATTTCGGTGGGGTGCTGGGTGGAGCACCACAGCTGGATGCAGCCGTCCTCGCGCGGTACGGCGTAGGAAATCTGGCCTTCCAGGTAGAACTGCTCCTGGCCGCCGACCTGCCATTGGCCGCTCAGTCGGTGCGGGGCGGCAGCCAGGCGCGCAGCCGGTTCGCCGCGCACGAGTTGCATGGGCGGCAGCACGAAGGCCTGTTGGCGCTTCGCTTCCAGCGGGTCGAGCAGGGCGGGCAGGGGGGCGTAGTCGATTTTCGCGAGCCGGGCGGCGCGGCGGGCGAGGTCGTGGGTTTCGGCCACCACCGCAAAGATGGGCTGGCCGACGTAATGCACGGTGGCGTCGGCGAGAATCGGGTCGTCATGAATGATGGGGCCGCAGTCGTTGACGCCGGGAAGGTCGGTGGCCGTGAGTACGCCCATTACACCGGGCGCGCGGCGGACAGGGTCGAGGTCGATGGCGGTGATGCGCGCATGTGCCTGGGTGGACAGGCCGAGTGCGGCATGCAGGGTGCCGGCCAGTTCGCGGATGTCGTCGACGTAGGTGGCTTCGCCGCTCACGTGCAGGTGGGCGGACTCGTGCGGTACGCTGCGTGGCTGCGTGGGGACCGCGGCCGGGGTGGTGGTTGGAGCGGTGGTTGGAGCGGTGGTCGGCGGGGTTTCGAGTTTCATGGTCGGGCCTGTGGAGTCGGTTGGGCGGACGCTGCGTCAGGCGCCTCAGGCGCGTGCAACGTCGGCGAAGACGTTCACCTGATGGGCGGCGAGTGGCGCGTCCGCACGCGTTTCCAGGTGGAAACGGCGCAACAGGTTGGCGGCCGAGCGCATCCGGTAGCCGGCGCTGGCGCGCATGTCGGTGAGCGGGGCGTAGTCGCCCTGCAGGGCCGTGATCGCACGCGCCAGCGTGGCGGAATCCCACGCCGAGCCGGTCAAGGCCGACTCGGTTGCCGGCGCCCGCCGTGGGGTGGCGGCCATGCCGCCGAAGGCGATGCGGGCGCTCCGGATCAGGCCGTTGTCGATGTTTATCGCGAACGCCGCGCAGACGGCTGAGATGTCCGAATCAAAGCGTTTGGACAACTTGTAGGTGCGGAAATGCCAGCCCGGGCGACGCAGCGGCACGGCAATGGTGTCGACGAACTCGTCCGCACCGAGGTCTTTCTTCATGTAGTCGAGGTAAAGCGCCTCCAGCGGTAGTTCGCGCGTGCCGGCGTGGTTGCGCAACACCACCCGGGCGCCGAGGGCGATGAGGGCCGGCATGGAATCGCCGATCGGCGAGCCGTTGGCGATGTTCCCGCCCAAGGTGCCAGCGTTGCGCACCGGTGGCGAGGCGAAGCGTTCCCAGAGTTCGGCCAGTTGCGGGTATTCGCGGGTCAGCGTGGCGTAGGCGTCGGTGAGCGGCACCGCCGCGCCAATGCGTAGCTCGCGGTCGTCGCGGCTGATGCGGCGAAGCTCCGCGACCTGGCCAATATGAATGAGATCGCCCACCTCGCGGAACTGCTTGTTCACCCACAGGCCAATGTCAGTACAGCCAGCCAGAAGCGTGGCCTGCGGCTTGGCGGCGCGCAGTGTGGCCAGGTCGGCAACGTTGCGGGGAATGTGGAAGTGCAGTCCGCCGTACTGGTAGTCGAGCGGCTCGCTGCGGCGCAGGGCGTGCAAGGCGTTGCGCAGGCGGCTGCGGTCGAGTGCGAGCGCGGGCAGTTCGAACATGCGCTTGCCGGCTTCGATGATCGGACGGTAGCCGGTGCAGCGGCACAGGTTGCCGGTGATCGCGCTGCGCACGGCGGCTTCGTCGGGCGCCGTGGGGCAGGCCGCGGAGGCGTTTCCCTCTGATGTGTCCGCCGCCACGGCATGCCGGGGCTCGTGGTTATGGTAAAGGTTCCACAGCGACATCACGAACCCGGGAGTGCAGAAGCCGCACTGCGAACCGTGGCATTCCACCAGCGCCTGCTGCACCGGATGCAGGGCCTCGCCGCCCGCCTGGGTCTTGAGGTATTCCACGGTGAACACGGCCTTCCCGTCGAGGGCGGGCACGAACTGGATGCACGCGTTCACGCTGCGCAGCAGGGGCTCGCCGCTGGCGAAGTCGCCCGATGGCAGCTCCGCGACGACTACGGTACAGGCGCCGCAGTCCCCTTCCGCGCACCCTTCCTTGGTTCCGGTGAGCTGCCGGCGGGTGCGCAGCCAGGTCAGCAGGTTGGTGGTGGTCGCCACATCGGCTACTTCCACTGGTTCGAAATTGAGCAGAAAGCGGATGGTCTGCATGTGCGTAGGTCTCGTCTCATCGCTGGGCGCGCCGGGGCGCTGTGGGACTCAATCTAGGTGCGCGCAGGCAGGATTGTCAACAATCCATCCGGCGTGGCGGTCGTGGGCCCGCCGCCCGCCGTGCCACGGCTGCGCGTGCTCGAAACGGGGCAAAGCCGCGCATGGCGAGGCTTGCCGGACATGCTGCGACGCAGCACTGGGCGCTGGTTTCATGGTAGTGCAAATGCGCCGAATCAGCTTGTGGATATAATCGCCGCCATGGAATCCAAGCCGCCCAAGCACGCCCAGCGTTCCGTGCAATCCGCCCCGCGCCGGGCGCGCGGCACCGCGGAAACGCCCGCTGCTGCGCGCAAGCCATCGACGGCGGAAGCCCAGCGGGTGTTCGAGACCTTGCGCAATGCCGTACTCGACCAGCGCCTGCCGCCCGGGCTGCAGCTCAAGGAGCAGCCGCTGGCGGATGCCTTCGGGGTCAACCGCGCGGTGGTGCGCCAGGCGCTGGCGCGGCTGGAAACTTATTGCCTGGTGCGCCACGAACCCAACCGCGGGGTGTTCGTGGCGCGTCCGTCGGTGGCGGAAGGGCGCGACATTTTCACCGCCCGGCGCTATATCGAGGCGGCCATCGTCGAGCTGGCCGCGGCGCGCATCAGACCGCGCGATCTGGCGCGCCTGCGGGCGCTGGTCCGGCGCGAGCAGGCGGCCTACGCTGCGGGGGACCTCCAGGGCGGGCTGCGACTGTCCATCGACTTTCACGTGCAACTGGCCGCTGCGGCTGGCAATGAAGTGCTGGCGGCTTTTCTCGACGAACTGGTGAGCCGCACGCCGCTGGTCGTGCTGTCCCATCGCAAGACGTCGGCGCCCACCTGCGCGCTGAGCGATCACGACCGCATTCTCGACGCCCTGGAGGCGCGCGACGCCGACCTGGCACGGGGACTCATGATCGAACATGTGGGCCACCTCGAGGGCCGCCTGGCGCTGGACGAACCGGCACCGGGCAAGGATGCCGACGTGGCGGTGCTGCTGGGGCTGGCGACGGACTGCCAGGGCTCGAGCGCCGTGCCGTAGATCGCCCACGCGGCAATCATGTGTTGTGCTGATAAGGCCTATCAGTCTTCGGGTATGGCATTCGCTTCCGGTCTGCCTAGACTAGCCTCGCATCCGGTCGATTGTTGACAATCCCGCCCGCCGATTGGCTGGGCGGGGTCTGCCGTCAGCGGCGGCGACCGGACCCCCGAAAATACGTCGCCAGCCACAGAGCATTGGCGCAGCGAGGAGACAAAGCAATGCAGACCACGAGAATCCTGTCGCAGGAGGAAGGAACGAGCGTGCCGGATGCGGGTGCGGGCTGGCTGGAGCGGCGCTTCGCGATCACCCGCCACGGTAGCAGCGTGCGCACGGAACTGATGGCCGGGCTGACGACCTTCATCACGATGGCCTACATCATCTTCGTGAACCCGAGCATCATGGCGGCGGCGGGCATGGATCACGGTGCCGCCTTCGTCGCCACCTGCATCGGGGCGGCGCTGGGCTGCCTGCTCATGGGGTTTTACGCCAACTGGCCGGTGGGTCTGGCACCGGGCATGGGGCTGAACGCCTTCTTCACCTACACCGTGGTCGGGGAGATGGGGTACAGCTGGGAAGTGGCGCTGGGTGCGGTGTTCCTGTCCGGCATCCTGTTCATGATCCTGAGCTTTACCCGCTTGCGCGAGCTGTTGCTGAGCAGCATCCCGCCCAGCCTGCGCTTCGCGATGGGGGCGGGCGTAGGCCTGTTCCTGGGGCTGATCGGCCTGAAGATCGCCGGCATTGTGGTGCCGAGCGATGCCACGCTGGTCACCATGGGCTCCATGCTCGAAGCGCCGGCCGCGCTGGCCGGCCTGTGTTTTCTGATGATCGGCGTGCTGAGTCATTTCCGTGTGTTCGGCGCGATTCTGATCAGCATTCTGACGGTGACCTTCATCGGTTGGACGATCGGTATCGTCGAGTACGGCGGCGTGGTGTCGCTGCCGCCCAGCCTTGCCCCCACGCTGCTCGCCATGGACGTGGCCGGCGCGCTGGATGTGGCGATGATCAGCGTGATCCTGGCCTTTCTGTTCGTGAACATGTTCGATACTGCCGGTACCCTGATGGGGGTGGCGCATCGCGCCCGTCTTTTTCGCCCGGACGGCAGCATCGAGAACCTGCGCCCGGCGCTGAAGGCCGACAGCACCGCCAGCGTGGTCGGGGCGATGGTCGGCTGCCCGCCGGTGACCAGCTATGTGGAGAGCAGCGCGGGCGTGGCCGCGGGCGGACGCACCGGACTGACCGCGATCACGGTCGGCGCGCTGTTTCTGGTGGCCTTGTTCTTTGCACCGCTGGCGGGGATGATCCCCGGCTATGCCACGGCCGGTGCGCTGATCTACGTGGCCATGCTGATGATGACCGGGCTGGCCCATATCGACTGGGAGGATTACACCGACACCATTCCGGCGGTGGTCACCGCGGTGATGATGCCGCTTACCTTCTCGATCGCCAACGGCATTGCCCTGGGCTTTGTCACTTTCGTGGTGCTGAAGCTGTTTACCGGCCAGTTCAACCGCATTTCGGTGGCCTTGTACGTGTTGTGCGCGTTGTTTGTCGCCAAGTTCGTGTTTCTCTGAACGGCGCGGCTCGCTCGCAGCGGCGGTGACGTGGCGGCATCAGGACGCCACCGCCACCGCGCGGATCGGGTGCGGCAATCGGTCGCGGCAGTAGGTTTTTCCGGAGGCTCGGTGCGACAATGGTGCGCGTCAGCGAAGCACATTCATGATGTGCTTCGCTGAAGAGCGGTGTCGCGTGCTCCCCTGCGCGCGGCACGTCCACCGTTTTCGGGATCGACGATGCCGCAATCCGCCAACCCTGCTGAAGTGCTCGCCCAGGCCGAGGTGCAGGCCATGCGCGATGCTCTGGATGCCGCGCAGCAACTGGGCCGGATCATCACCCGCACGCAGTCGCTGTTCGTTGGCGACTCGGACCGCAAGACGGTATTTGCCCAATTGCTGGATGACCTGCTCGCGCTCACGCGCAGCGAATACGGCTTTGTGGGCGAGGTGTTGCGCACGGCCGATGGCTCTCCGTACCTGAAGACCTACGCGATCACCGATATTTCCTGGGATCCGGGGAGCCGGACGTTCTTCGAGCGCAACATCGACGACGGCTTGGAGTTCCACAACCTCGACACCTTGTTCGGCGCGGTCATGACCTCCGGCCGGGCGGTGATCGCCAACGATCCCGAGCGCGATCCGCGACGCGGCGGCACGCCGCCCGGCCATCCGCCGCTGCGTGCGTTTCTCGGCGTGCCGGTTGCCCACGCCGGCGAACTGGTCGGCATGATCGGGCTGGCCAACCGTCCCGGTGGCTACGACGATGCAGTGGTCGATTTCCTTGCGCCGGTGGTGTCGACCCTGGCCCACCTCACCGCCGCGACCCGCGCGCGCCGCGATTTCGAAGCCGCGCAAACGGAGTTGGCACGCTTGTCGCGAGTGGCGAGTGAAACCACCAACGGCGTGGTGATCACCGACGCGACGGGGCGGGTCGAGTGGGTCAATGCGGGCTTCACCCGCCTGGCCGGCTTCAGCCTGGAGGAGATGCGCGGCCGCAAGCCCGGCGAGGTGTTGCAGGGGCGCGGTACCGATCCGCAGACCGTGGCCCGGATGCGGGCGGCGATCGCACGTGCCGAGCCGTTTGACGTGGAGGTGCTGAACTACCACAAGTCGGGCGAAGCATACTGGCTGCGCGTCAACTGCAACCCCTTGCGTGATCGCGGCGGGGCATTGCAGGGCTTCATCGCGATCCAGTCCGACGTGTCGCGCGAGAAGGCCGACGAGACCACCATTCGCGAGAGCGAGCGCCGGCTTGCGGCGGTGATCGACGGCGGACGGATTGGCACCTGGGAATGGGACGTGCCCGGTGGTGGCGCCACCTTCAACGCGCTGTGGGCCGAGATGCTCGGCTACACGCTGGAGGAACTGGCGCCGACTTCCTTCCAGACTTGGGTAAACATGGTGCACCCCGACGACCTGGCGGTAGCCAAGGAGTGCCTGTCCTTGCACTTCAGCGGGCGCAGCGACCGCTATGACGTCAAGCTGCGCATGCGCCACAAGCTTGGGCGATGGGTATGGGTGAACGCGCGTGGCCACGTCACGCGCCGCGCCGAGGACGGCACGCCGCTGGTGATGCTGGGTACGCACATCGACATTACCGACCTGGAGGAGGCCAACCGCGCGCTGGGCGAACAGGCGAAGTACACCCAGGCCGTCATCGACAACATCATCGACGGCATCGTCATCGCAGACTGCCACGGCGTGATCCTGTCCTTCAACCCGGCGGCGGAGCGCATTTTCGGCTATCGCTCGGCCGAGGTCGAGGGATGCAATCTCTCGATGTTGATGCCGGAGCCCACACGCACCCAGCACGACGGCTTCCTGAGCGCCTACCAGAGCGACGGTGAGTCGCGGGTGGTGGGCGCCGAACGCGAACTGCAGGGGCTGCGCAAGGATGGCACGCTGTTTCCAGTGGAGTTGGCGATCTCGGAGATCGAGCGCGACGGGCAGCGCGTGTTCGTGGGGCTGATCCGCGACATCACCGAGCGCAAGCGGGCGGAACGCGAGATCGAGAGCCTGGCGTTCTACGATCCTCTGACGCGGCTGCCCAACCGACGGCTGTTCATGGACCGGTTGCGACATGCCCTCGTTGCCAGCCGGCGCAGTGGTCTGTACGGGGCGGTACTGTTCCTCGATCTGGATAATTTCAAGAGCCTCAACGACGTGGCCGGCCATGCGGTGGGCGATCGCCTGCTGGAACGGGTCGCCACCCGCTTGCTGTCCTGTGTGCGCGATGGCGACACGGTGGCGCGACTGGGAGGAGACGAGTTCGTGGTACTGCTGGAGAATCTGGCCGAGTCCGCTGAGGACTCGGCCTGCCAGGTCGAGATCGTGGTCGAGCGCATCCGAACGGCGTTGGGGCAGGATTTCGACCTGGGCGAACGAATCTTCAAGACCGGTTCGAGTATCGGCATCACGCTGTTTCCGGGGGCTTCGCTGGAGATCGATGAGTTGCTCAAGCGTGCTGACCTCGCCATGTACGAGGCCAAGAGTGCAGGCCGGGATACTTTCCGTTTCTTCGATCCCGGCATGCAGGCGGCTGTCATCGCGCACGCCGAACTGGAGGCCGATCTGAGGGCAGCGCTGAGCAAGGGTGAATTCGAGTTGTTCCTGCAGAAGCAGGTCGCTGTCGATGGGCGCACGATTGGCGCGGAGGCCTTGCTGCGCTGGCGCCACCCGGTACGTGGCCTGGTGTCGCCGGCGGAGTTCATTCCGGTGGTGGAGGAGTCGGGGTTGATCGTGCCGCTGGGTGAGTGGGTGATGCGCCGCGCCTGCGAGATGCTTGCGCGCTGGTCTTCCATGGCCGGACTCGCGGGACTGACGCTGGCGGTGAACATCAGCGCCCGCCAGTTGCGCCAGGCTGATTTCGTGGAGCAGGTGCTCGCCGCGCTACAGGCGTCCGGCGCCAATCCACGGCGGCTCAAGCTTGAGCTTACCGAAAGCTCGGTTATTTTCGATGTGGATGCGGTGATCGCCAAGATGAGTACGCTCCGGAGCCTGGGGCTGAGTTTTGCGCTGGACGATTTCGGCACCGGCTATTCGTCGCTGTCGTATCTCAAGCGCCTGCCGCTGAATCAGTTGAAGATCGACCAGAACTTCGTGCGCGATCTGCTGTGCGATCCCAACGATGCGGTGATTGCGCGCACCATCGTCGCACTGGGTGCCAGCCTGGGGCTGGACGTCATCGCCGAAGGGGTCGAGAGCGAGGCGCAGCGCCATGCGCTGCAGATGATGGGGTGTGACCACTACCAGGGGTATTTCTTCGGCCAGCCGGTTCCGCTCGATACCTTCGAACGGGAGGCGGGCGCGCCATCCGCATGAGGGCGCGCCCGCTTTCCGTCTCCCGCGAGGGGAGTGCGGAAGATCACGCCGCCATGCGGCGGTCGGGAAAGTCGATGGGCAAGGCGCGCTTGCGCCGGTCGACAAAGGGGTAGGTGGTGGCGGCCGTCCGCGGAATCGTCAGCGGGGCGTACATCGCCGCGCTGCCGCCCGCTTCCTGCCAGGCCTGGACGCGTGCCAGTTGCTGGTCCCAGTTCGCCTCCCAGGTTTCGGGCGCATCCGGCGGTGGCAGGCAACCGTGGCGGCTATGGTGATCGCCGTGGATGTGGGATGTCGGTGTTCGTGATGTGCTCATTGCATGCTCCTCCTCGATCAACTTGGGGCCCATCTTCGGGGCCACTCGGTTCCCATCATACGGGTCGAGTTGGTAGATTCTGTTACCGGATGCTGCGACGGCCGTTTATTGCCACGGTATGTCCGTCAGAAAATTGACTCTTCGGTCGATGTACCTCTTTCACTTTAGTTCCCCGGAGCCCCAGATGCATCTTCGCCTGATCAATCCCAACACCACCGCTGCCATGACCGCCAGAATCGGCGAAGCGGCCCGCCAGGTCGCCGCCCCGGGTACCCGTGTTTCGGCGGTCAATCCGGACAGTGGTCCGGTGTCCATAGAAAGCCATTTCGATGAGGCAATCAGTGCCGTGGGGGTGCTGGACGAGGTCCGCCGTGGCGAGCACGAAGGGGTGGACGGCTACGTGATTGCCTGCTTTGGCGACCCCGGACTGCTCGCCGCGCGCGAACTGACGCGGGCGCCGGTGATCGGAATTGCAGAGGCGGCTTTTCACCTCGCGACGCTGGTGAGCACCCGCTTTTCAGTGGTGACCACGCTAGGCCGAACCTGCGTGATCGCCGAACACCTGCTGCGGGCGTACGGCTTCGCGCACCATTGCCGACGGGTACGGGCGGCGGAGATTCCGGTGCTTGACCTGGAGGACGACGCGACCACGGCCTTCTCACGCATCGTCGAGGAATGCCGCAGAGCGCGCGACGAGGACGGTGTCGGCGCCATCGTGCTGGGCTGCGGCGGCATGGCCGATCTGACCGATCGCCTGGGCGATGCGGTGGGGCTGCCCATCGTCGAGGGGGTCACCGCCTCGGTGAAGCTGGCCGAATCGCTGTATGCCCTCGGCCTGGGCACGAGCAAGCACGGCGATCTCGCGTTTCCGCGGCCCAAGCCGTTCACCGGGCGGTTTGCCGACTGGGGGCGGGCCGAATCCGGCCACCGCGGTTGACCGCGCGCAGCCCCACGAGCACGGCACGGCCCCGAATGGCTACCCTGCGTCCGTGACGATGGGCACCCCCGGCTCGATGGTGATTTCGTCACAGTTGTGGCCGGGGCCTGCGCGGTCGATGACGATGAAGTCGGAGACGTCGTCCAGGGCGAGCAAGGGGTGGTGCCAGACGCCGGGCGCGTAGTTCACGCCCTGGTCGGGGCGGGCGAGGAACACCTGCAGGTCGTTGGCGCCTGGCGGCGGGCCGGGCGGGGCGACCACGACCAGGTAGGGGCGGCCGGACAGGGGGATGAAGGCCTGGCTGGCGAGCGGGTGGCGCTCCATCATCTGCACGGTGAAGGGCAGGGTGCGGGGTTGGCCGCGGAAGATGGAGACGATGGCCCGCCCGTCGGCCCCGGGCTCGATGCGGGCGAGATCGTGATAACGCTCGGTGTTGCCGCCATTGATGGTGAAATGGCGCACCGCGTCGCTCGCCTCGATGACCTCGCCGAAGGGGGCGAAGGCCTCGCGGGTGAGGGGCGCGGCGGTCAGCGTGGCGTGGGCCGCAAGCGGGGCGTTCATCGTGCCACCTTGCCCCACAGGCGCAGGCGCGAAACGCCGCCGTCAGGGAAGATGTTCAGCCGCACGTGCGAGACCGGACCCAGCGCCGCCAGTTGCTCGGCAAAGACGTGTACCGCATCGGCCGAGAGTTTCTGCTCGGGCAGCAGCGTGGTCCAGAACATCGACTGGGTGGTGATCGATCCGTCGGTGCCGCCCTGCACGAGGGCGGCCTGGAGCGAGCAGCGGTCGGGGTAGTTGCCTTTGTAGAAAGCGGTATCCAGCTCCACCCGCTCGATCGTGCCGGGGGCGCCCAGTTCCAGCACGCACCAGTCGTTGCCGGGTTCGCGCCGGCGCCGCGTCTCCCAGCCATCGCCCATGTTGAGGCCGCGGCCGGGCAGCAGCAGGTTGGCGGCGGCCGAGCCGAAGCTGGCGTCGTTCCAGGACACGGCGCGTCCGCCGTTTTCCATGGCCACCAGGTCGACCAGGGCGTCGCCGGCCGCAGCGAGCGAGGCGACCGGCCGGCCGTAGACGCGCAGGCGGGCGATGCCGCCATCGGGGAACATGTTCACCCGAAGATGCGTCCAGGCTTCGCCGCTTGCGCATTCGAGCAGGTGATGGCTGTTGGGGCCGAGCGCGGTGGCGGGGAGGATCTCGGTCCAGCTGGCGGCGTTGAGCACTTCGGGTTCATCCGACTGTGCGAC
Source organism: Rhodocyclaceae bacterium (assembly GCA_046295975.1). Lineage (GTDB taxonomy): Bacteria > Pseudomonadota > Gammaproteobacteria > Burkholderiales > Rhodocyclaceae > UBA2357. Next base: position 96,992 of record JBKBMG010000012.1, on the reverse strand, counting down.
GCAGGCCTCGATCGAGACGGCCGGCGGGTAGTTGCCGGTGAAGTGGCTGGTGTCCACGTCGAAGCCCCGCACCACGCCCTTCACGCCGAGTTTGACCAGCGCCCAGTCGTGCCCGGCCACGCGCTTGCGGCGCGACTCCCAGCCGTCCATCCACTTGCCGTTGTCGTCGAACTTGCCGGGCACGAACTGTGCGGGCATGGGGTCGAGCATGCGCGAGACCGGTGCGAAGAAGTCGTCCGAGGCGGCCAGCGCAAGGGCGCCTAGGCGGGGGCTGGCAAGGTCGACGGCGCGGCGGGCCCAGTCGGGCAGGTCGGCGGGGGGGGCGAAGATGGGGGCGCCGGGAATCAGGCTGGCCATGGTGGAATTCCTGTCTGTTCGGGTTGTAGGGGAGGTCGTCTGCGGCGCTTGCTGACCGCGCCGCGGTTTGTCGTGATTCTGCCGTGCTTTCGGGACCGGCGATACCGCTCAGCCGGCTTGTGGATAAGGATGGTGCTCGTGCCAGTGGCGTGCGATATCGACGCGGCGGCACACCCAGACCCGGTCGTGCTTCTCGATATGGTCGAGGAAGCGTTGCAGGGCGCGGAAGCGGCCCGGGCGGCCGAGCAGCCGGCAGTGCATGCCCACGCTCATCATCGCCGGCCGTTCCTCGCCTTCGGCATACATGACGTCGAAGGCGTCGCGCAGGTACTCGAAGAACTCGTCGCCGTGCGAGAACCCCTGCGGCAGTGCGAAGCGCATGTCGTTGGTGTCGAGCGTGTAGGGCACGATCAGGTGGGGTACGCGCTGGCCGTCGCTCTTCTGCACCGTGCTCCAGAACGGCAGGTCGTCGCCATAATAGTCGGAGTCGTACAGAAAACCGCCGTAGTCGGCGACCAGCCGGCGGGTGTTGGGCGAGTCGCGGCCGGTGTACCAGCCCAGTGCGCGTTCGCCGGTGAGCCGCTCGATGATCTCCATGCCGATGCGCATGTGCTCGCGTTCGACGTCTTCGGCCATGTTCTGGTAGTGGATCCAGCGCCAGCCGTGGCAGGCGATCTCGTGGCCGAGCGTCTTGAAGGCGGCGGTGAGTTCGGGGTGGCGCTCGAGCGCCATCGACACGCCGAAAACCGTCATCGGCAGGCCGCGGCGCTCGAACTCCCGCAGAAAACGCCATACTCCGACGCGCGAGCCGTATTCATAGACGCTTTCCATCGACAGGTGGCGCTCGGGGTAGCTGGCGGGGTTGAACAGCTCGGACAGGAACTGCTCGCTGCCGGCGTCACCGTGAAGCACGCAGTTTTCGCCACCTTCCTCGTAGTTGAGCACGAACTGCACGGCGATGCGGGCCCGACCGGGCCAGTTCGCGTGCGGTACGTCGCGTCCGTAGCCGATCAGGTCGCGTGGGTAGGGATGGCGTTCGGTGCTGCGCGTGGCGTTCATCGGATCACTCCTTGTCGGCGAGCAGGGCGTCGAGCCGGAAACGGCCGATCCTGGCGATCTGGGCGAGGCATTCCTGCAGTTCGGTCTTGCGGTCGTGGGCGAGGCGGGCTTCCACTGCGTCCATGATCTGGTAGCGGCTGAGGCCTTTCACTGCGATCACGAAGGGGAAACCGAAGCGCTCGCGGTACGCCGCATTGAGCCCGCGCAGCCGCTGCAGTTCCGCCGGGCTGCACTGGTCGAGCCCGGCCCCGCGCTGTTCACCGCTGGATGCCTGGGTGAGCGTGCCCGCGGCGGCCTCCTTGCCGGCGAGTTCAGGGTGGGCGCGGATCAAGGCCAGTTGCTCTTCGATCGAGGCCGCGCCGATCACCGCCACCATCGCGGCATGCAGGGCGTCGACGCTGTCGAAGGGGCGGTATGCCCAAGCGCGCTCGGCGATCCAGGGCGAATGTTCGAAGACCTCGCCCAGGCGCTGGGTGAAGGTGTCGCGCGGCAGGGCCGACAAAGCGGACAAGATCGCCGGAGAGGCGGGCGCGGGTGAGATCGATGCGGGCGTGCTCATGCTGTGGGCTCCGTATCCTGCGGTACTCAGTCCGACAGGGACGCGCCCTGGGCAAACCAGATCGCGACCAGTTGTCGTTCTTCATCGGTGATGTGGGTGAGGTTGGCGAGCGGCATGTAGCCACTGGCAATGGTCTCCACGCTCTTGGCTGCGTGCTGGGCGATTTGCTCCGGCGTTTCCAGCACGATGCCCTTGGGCGGCTGGGCGAAGCCCTCCCAGGTCGGCTGGGCGGCGTGACAGCTTGCGCAGCGCTGAGCGAATACCTGCTGTACCGCCGAGAAGCGTACCGTTTCGCCGCTCGAATCCACGGGGGCGGGCGCCATCAGCACCGCCAGCATCAGGATCAGCGCCGAGCCGGTTGTGGGCAGCCACCAGTGCATCTGGCCGCGATGACGCAGCACGAAGAACTGGCGGATGAGCACCCCCGCGAGCATCAGCACGCCGAGAATGAGCCAGCCGTTGGGGTTGGCGTAGGTCATTGGGTAATGGTTGCTGATCATGGTGAACAGCACCGGCAGGGTGAAGTAGGTGTTGTGCACCGAGCGCTGCTTGCCCACTTGGCCCGGACGAGGATCCACCGCTTCGCCGGCGCGGATCTGCGCGACCATGCGCTTCTGTCCGGGAATGATGTGGAAGAACACATTGGCTGCCATCATCGTGCCCAGCATCGCGCCGACGTGGATGTATGCGCCGCGTGCCGAGAACACCTGGTGCAGCGCCCAGTTGGCGAGCATCACCAGCACGAACAGTATTCCCGCCAACAGCGCGTCGCGGCCCATGAGGCTGCGGCAGAGCAGGTCGTATACCACCCACCCGGCGGCTAGGAATCCGACTGAAAGCACTACCGCCATGGCGGGCGATAGCGCCATCACGCTGTTGTCGATGAGGTAGGTGGAGGCGCCGATCCAGTAGATCACCGCCATCAGCCCCATGCCCGACAGCCAGGTGGTGTAGGCCTCCCACTTCGACCAGTGCAGGTCGTCGGACAGCGGCTCGCCCTTGGGGCCGGTCAGGAACTTCTGGCTGCAGTAGAAACCACCGCCATGCACCGCCCAGAGTTCGCCGAACACGCCGCGGCGGGCGTCTTCCGGTTTCTTCGGCGGCTTGAGCGAAGTGTCGAGCATCACGAAGTAGAACGAGGCACCAATCCAGGCGATGCCGGCAATCAGGTGCAGCCAGCGGATCAGCAGGTTTGCCCAGTCGAGCAGGTAGGCTTCCATCGGGGATCTCTTGGGGGTGTTTGGGTGTGGTCTGATCGATACGTTCGTATCAACTGCCGCGATAGGTGGCGTAACTCCACGGCGACACCAGCAAGGGGACGTGGTAGTGCTGACCCGGGTCGGCGATGCCGAAGCGCAGCACGACTTCGTCTACAAACGGCGGCTCGGGAAGGTCCGGCTGGCGGCCGCGAAAGTAGTCGCCAGCGGCGAACACGATTTCGTAGCGGCCCGCGACGAAGGCCGCGCCTTCCAGCAGGGGGGCGTCACAGCGGCCGTCGGCGTTGGTAACGGTGCGCGCAACCTCGTGGCGTCCATCGCTATCCAGGCGATGGACGGACACGGCGATGCCCTGGCCCGGGCGACCGGATGCGGTGTCGAGTACGTGGGTGGTCAGTCGTCCCATGAAAGGCATGCTCCCTGATCAACGGGTGAAGAGAAGGTGCTGCGGCGGGGTGTGCCGTGGCACGGCTGGGACACGCGCTGTGGCGTGATTCCAGATTCCATGTGCGCAGTGTAAGCCTCGGTGAAGTTAACGGAACGGATATGCTCTTATAAGTGATATATGATTCTCCGTATCTGGCCGCAGGCCCGAAGTGGTGCAATACCGCCCTGCATGCCTGCGAACCTCAAGACCTGCCAATCGGCCAGCTGGCACGGGAGCCCATGATGACGATCAAACGCGGCAATGAAGCCCTGGATACGTATCTGCTGCGGGTGTTCTGCCTGCTGGTGAATGAGCGCAGTGTGTCGCGCACCGCCCTCAAGCTCAACCAGTCGCAACCGGCGGTGAGCGCCGCGCTCAAGCGTCTGCGCGACATTCTGGGCGATCCCTTGCTGGTGCGCGAGAAGGGCGGCATGGTGCCCACCGAGCGGGCGATCGCGCTGCTGTCCCATGCCAAGGGCGCACTCGCCGAGATCGACCGCATGACCGATGCCGTGGACGCCTTCGATCCCGCCCAGACCCGCCAGACCTTTCGCATTGGTTCGCCGGACTATCTCGCGCCGGTGTTCGTGGCCGCGGTGGCCGAGCGCTTCCGGCGTGAAGCGCCCAATGCCAGCCTGAACCTGCATTCGCTCGGCCCCAGCTTCGATTTCGAGCGCTCGCTGGCGGAAGGGGATCTCGACGTGGTGATCGGCAACTGGCCGGAGCCGCCGCTGCGCATGCATTTGTCGATGTTGCTGGAGGACGAAATCGTGTGCCTGGTGTCGCGCCGTCACCCACTGGCACAGAAGGGCATGAGTTCCGAGGACTATCTGCGCGCGGTGCATGTCGTGCCGATGCCTTACTCGATCAGCCAGCGCGGCGTCATCGACAGCACACTCGCATCGATGCGCCTGGAGCGTGACGAGCGCGTCGCGGTGCAGTCGTTTACCGCCGCCCCCTATCTGCTGCAGGACACCGACCTGGTGTTCACCACCACCCGGCATTTCGCGCGTTTCTACGCCGATCTGCTGCCTCTGGCGATCCTGCCATCGCCCATTGCGTTTCCGCCGATGCGCTTCTACCAGCTTTGGCACGATCGCAACCACCACTCCCAGGCCCATCAGTGGCTGCGCCGCCTGCTCGGCGATTGCGGGCGAGCCATCCATACGGCCTGAGCGCTCGTGAAACCCCCGCCCGCGGCGCAGGCCCACGCCGCGGTCAGCGGGCGTTCCCGGTTTCGCTGAGGGTGTGGGCGCGACGATGCAACTCGGCCTGTTCACCCAGCCAGTCGGCGAAATGGCGCAGGGCGGCGCGATCCTGGCGGCCTTCCGGGCAAACAAGGTAGTACGCGGAACTCGATACCAGCCCCTGCGGAAACGGCGCCACTAGATCGCCCGAGGCCAGTTCCGATTCGACCAGAAAGCGCGGCACCAGCGCCACCCCCAGCCCCGCCCGCACCGCCTCCACCAGCATGTAGAAGAGCTCGAAGCGCGGCCCCACGATGGGGACGGAGGGTCGCACCCCCACCGCGTCGAACCAGTCGCGCCAGGCATCCAGGCGCGCCGACTGATGCAGCAGCGGCAGCCGTGCCACGTCCGCCGGTCCGTCGCAGGGGTGTGCCGCCCATAACGGCGGGGCCGCCACCGGAACCACTTCTTCGCCGAACAGAAAGGTGCTGCTGGCGCCCGGCCAGACCGCCGAGCCGAAGTGGATGGCCGCGTCGAAAGGGGTGTCGGTGAATAGAAAGGGTTCCGAGCGGGTGGTGAAGTTGATGGTGATGCCGGGGTGGCGCCGCTGGAAGTCCGGCATGCGCGGAATCAGCCAACGCGTGGCGAAGGTCGGGATCACCGCTAATTCCAGCACGTCGCCCGCGCCACGGTGATGCATGATCGATACGGTATCGCGTTCCAGCCGGTCCAGCCCGGCGCCAACCTGCCGCGCATAGACCTGGCCGGCCTCGGTGAGGGCGATGCGTTTCTTCACCCGATTGAACAAGGGCACGCCGAGGTAGGCCTCGAGTGCCGCCACCTGCTTGCATACGGCGCTCTGCGTCAGCGACAGGGCGGCCGCCGCGCGGGTAAAGCTGAGGTGGCGTGCGGAAGCCTCGAAGGCGATCAGTGCTTCAAGGGTAGGGATGCGTCGGCGCATTGAATACTTCCTTGGAGGAATGATCTATGGAGTGTATTTCGTTTGAAAACGGAATTCCATCTCGTGACAATGCGCCCCAAGGAAGTGTTCTAAATGATTGTTTGGATTAAATATTTGTGCAAAGACAATTGATGTCGTACGAATCGCCGGAACGGCTTGTTCGTCAATCATCATCCCACCTCAGGAGCCGTATCATGCAAGCCAGTTCGAACCGTCCCGCCCAGAAACCCGCCGAGACCAAGCCGGTGCAAGCCGCCATGAAGGCCGCCGTGCGCAAGACCCTGCAAGCCTTCGACTTCGCTGTCGACCGCATGGATGGCCGTGATCTCGACAAGGTCGTGATCCTCGGATACAACTGAAAACCGCTTCAGAATCGGTTTTCCAAGGAATCACTGACTATCATCCCGGCCCTCAAGATCACTGACTGCCGTTCGGGCTGAGCCCCTCGGCAGGCTTGGGACAGGCCGGTCGAACCCCGCGCGAAGAGACTGCCGCGGAACGGCGCTCGCGCAGCGCCGTCCTGGTTTCCCGTTTCATGACTTTCGACTACTCCAGAATTCTCGAAGAGATCCACGCCGAAGTTGCGCACGTCATCGGCAAGGGCAAGGTTGCCGACTACATTCCCGAGCTCGCCAGGGTTTCGCCCCATCGTTTCGGCATGGCGGTGGTGACCCTGTCGGGCGAGGTGCACGAGATTGGCGATGCGCGCGTACCGTTCTCCATCCAGAGCATTTCCAAGCTTTTCGCGCTGATCCTGGCACTGCGCTCGGAAGGCGATGCGCTGTGGTCGCGGGTGGGGCGCGAGCCGTCCGGTTCGCCCTTCAACTCGCTGGTCCAACTCGAACACGAACGGGGCAAGCCGCGCAATCCCTTCATCAACGCCGGAGCACTGGTGATGACGGACATCCTGTGTGCCCGCCATGCCGTGCCCGAGAACGCGGTCACCGAGTTCCTGCGACGTCTTGCAGACAATCCCGACATCCATTACGACCGACGGGTGGCGTTGTCGGAGCTTGGCACCTCGGAGCGCAACGCGGCCATGGCCTGGTTCATGAAATCCTTCGGCAACCTGCACTGCCCGGTTGGCGACGTGATCCGCGCTTACTGCCACCAGTGTGCGATCGAGATGAGCTGTGTGGATCTCGCCCGGGCCATGACCATGCTAGCCAATCACGGCGTGGTGCCGTGGGATGGCAGCCGAATCCTCGATTCCAGCCCGGCCAAGCGGCTCAATGCCTTGATGCTGACCTGCGGCACCTACGATGCGGCGGGGGATTTTGCTTTCCGCGTCGGCCTGCCGGCCAAGAGCGGCGTGGGCGGCGGCATCGTCGCGCTGATGCCGGGCGAATGCGGGGTATGTGTCTGGTCGCCCGCGCTGGAAAGTTCGGGCAACTCGCTGGCGGGATCGCTTGCGCTCGAGTTGCTGACTTCCAAGACCGGCCGTTCGATCTTCTGAAACGGTTGGCGGGCAAGCCGCAGAGTGAATGGATTGCATGATCCCGCACCCTCTGCGGCATGCATCGATCGATGGTGTTGGCGTCTCGTGCGTTCCGCGCCGCGTGATCGAGGCGCGGACCGTCCGCTACCGTCTCTTGAAGAGCAAAAAGATGGGGTGATGCGTCGTCACGTGTGGGGAGCGTCGTCCATGCGTTTTTTCTTTCGCGGCAACACCGCGTCCAGCAGCAGCGCGACGATTGCCGCCGGCACCAGGCCGGACTTGAGCAGCAGGGCAATCTGATCGGGCACTGCCTGGCTGATTTCCGGCACCAGCGGCAGACCCACACCCAGGCTTAGGGCTACGGCCAGGATCAGCATCGAGCGCTGGTCGAGCTCCGATTCGGCGAGGATCTTCACACCGGCCGAGGCGATCATGCCGAACATCACAATGGCCGCTCCTCCCAGCACTGCTGGCGGCATGGCTGAGGCCACTGCCGACAGCTTGGGAAACAGTCCGAGCACGATCAGGAATATCCCGCCTATGGTCACCACGTGACGGCTCACTACACCGGTCAGTGCGACCAGACCGACGTTCTGCGCGTAGGCGGTGTTCGGCAAGGTGTTGAAGACTGCGGCAAAGGATGTTGCGACGCCGTCGCCCATCACGCCGCCAGACAACTCCCGATTGGTCGCCGGGCGCTTTGCCCCGGACACGGTGATCGCGGAGATGTTGCCAATGGTCTCCAGCCCGACCACGAACATGATGATGCACATGCCGATGATCGCGGTTGGCGAGAACGTCATGCCGAAGGCGAGCGGCTGCGGTACCGAGAACCAGGCCGCACTGGCCACGCGCGAAAAATCCACCCAGCCCAGCGCGATTGCCACCAGATAGCCGGAGATCAGGCCGACCAATACCGACGCGAGCTTGACGAAGCCCCGTCCGAACTGATGGCAGACCACCGTCACCGTCAGCACGAACAGCGCCAGCAGCAGGTGACGCGGGGCAGCGAAATCCTCTGCGCCGACGCCGCCGGCAGCGTAGCGCAGGCCCACTGGCATCAGGATGAGACCGATCAATAACACTACGATGCCGGTCACGACCGGCGAGAACAGGTGACGTACGCGGCCGAGAAAGGCGCCAAGAAACACCTGGATCAGGCCGGCTATGAAGGACGCGCCGAGCACCGCCGGCAGACCGAAGGCTTTGGCCAGGGGCAGGGCCACCGGCAGGAAGCCGAAGCTCGTGCCTTGAACTATCGGCAGCCGGGCGCCGATCCGGCCGACGCCGACCGACTGGATGAGGGTGCAGATGCCGGCGACGAACAAGGCTACCTGGATGAGGAAGATCCGTTCATCCATGCTTGCGCCGATGACGCCGGCAATAATGATGGGCGGAGTGATGTTGCCGACGAACATCGCCATGATGTGTTGCACACCAAGTGGAATGGCACGCGACAGGGGCGGCATGTAGTCGGGCGAGTGCTCGTCGTCCCGCGAATGCCCACCGGCGTGCGCGTCGTTGCGATGTTCGTCCGGCGGCGCGGCTTCGGCGAGCGTAGTGGCGTGGCTCATGATGGGTTGTCTCCTCGACCGACGGGTTCGGGTTCGGGCGTGTGCACGCATCTTCTGCGCGTGTCGCACGGGGTCCGGCGCGTACCGCGTCGCGGTCGCCCGGTTTGTGAGGGGCATTCTATGGCGCCCGCCGCGTCGAGAAAACGCATGCCGCTTATAGGACTTATACGGAATTGCGTATCCGTCCGCCGCTGTGCTGCGGGAGGGATAGAATGGCGTCTACTCCATAGCGGGGGCGGCGCAATGGTGGACGGGGCGGACATCGGATCTGCGGTCGGCAACGCGGTGCAGGCGCATCGCCACGACGCCACCCGCTTGCTGCAGGTATTGATCGCGGTGCAGGACGTACTGGGCCACCTGCCAGCGGCGGCGCTCACTGCCGTGGCTGAGGCGCTGAACCTGCCGCGTGCCCGCGTCGAAGGCGTGGCCGGCTTCTACAGCTTTCTGTACCTGTCTCCGCCCGGCCGCTACCGCATCCTGTTTTCCGACAACATCACCGACCGCATGCTGGGCGCACCGGCGTTGATGGACAGCCTGTGCAGCAAGCTCTGGGTGGAACCGGGCAAGGTGTCGGAAGACGGTCTGGTCGGGATTTCCACGACTTCCTGTACCGGCATGTGCGACCAGGGGCCGGCGCTGCTCGTGAATGGATTGCCGGTCACGCGCCTGGACCATCGCCGCGTCAACGAGATCGCAGAACGCGTGCGCCGCGGCGAGCCGCTGGCGAGTTGGCCGGCTGCCTATTTCGCCGTCGAAGACAACATCCGCCGTCGCGATGCCTTGCTGGGTGAGCGCATTGTGCCCGGGGACGCCCTGCTACGCGCTCTAAGCCTCGGGGCGGCGGGCTGGCTGGACGAGGTACGGCGGGCGAATTTGCGCGGTCGGGGCGGCGCAGGCTTTACCACTGCCGTGAAGTGGCAGGCCTGCCGCGATGCGGCCGGCACCGACAAGGTGGTGGTGTGCAATGCCGACGAGGGCGAACCGAGCACCTTCAAGGACCGGGTGCTGCTGTCCACCCGCGCGGACGAGGTGGTCGAGGGCATGACGCTTGCGGCCTGGGCGGTCGGCGCCCGCCAGGGCTTCATCTACCTGCGTGGGGAGTACCGCTACCTGCGCCCGGCGCTCGAGGCGGTGCTCAGCGCACGACGCGAAGCGGGGCTGCTCGGCCAGGCCATTCTCGGTGAGCCGGGCTTCGATTTCGACATCGACATCCATCTGGGCGCCGGCGCCTATGTGTGCGGCGAGGAAACCGCGCTGATCGAGTCGCTGGAGGGGCGACGCGGCACACCCCGCATCCGTCCGCCTTTTCCGGTGACGCAGGGCTATCTCGGCCGGCCGACGGTGGTGAACAACGTCGAGACGCTGGCCAAGACGGTGTTGATCGCGCGCGATGGCGGTGCGGCTTTCGCTGCCACCGGCACGCAGCAGTCCACCGGTACCAAGCTGTTGTCGGTGTCCGGCGACTGTGCCCGACCGGGCGTGTACGAGTATCCCTTCGGTGTCAGCGTGCAGCAGGTGCTGGACGATTGCGGCGCCGGTGACGCGCAGGCGGTACAGGTGGGCGGGGCGTCCGGGGTGATGCTGGCCGCCTACGAATTCCATCGACGCATCGCCTTCGAGGATGTGCCCACCGCGGGCGCCCTCATGGTGTTCGATTCCAGTCGCGACGCCTTCGAGATCGCGCGCAACTTCGTCGAGTTCTTCGCCCACGAGAGTTGCGGTTTCTGTACGCCGTGTCGGGTCGGCACCAGTTTGCTCAAGGGCTACATGGACAAGCTCGGATCCGGACACGGCGCCAAGATGGATCTGGCCGACATCGAGTGGGTGATGCGGCTGTTGCGCAATGCCAGTCACTGTGGTCTGGGCAGCGCTGCGCCGAATCCGGTGAGCGATTCGCTGCAGAAGTTTCGTCCCGCCTATGAGCGGCGGCTGGAATCGCTGGATTTCGAGCCAGCCTTCGATCTGGATGCGGCGCTTGCCAGGGCGCGCGCGATCACCGGGCGCGACGATGCGGGCGCCCACCTGGACCGCCGCGGGGAGGAGGGGCGATGAGCAAGCGGTTTCTGTTCGACGGCCAGCCGGTCGCGTTCGAGGACGGTCAGACCATCATGCAGGCGGCCCGGGCTGCGGGCCGCTATATTCCGTCGCTGTGCTGGCACCCCGATTTTCCGCCACATGGCTCGTGCAAGCTGTGCATCGTCAAGGCCGGGGGCCGGCACGTGTCGTCGTGCGCATTGCCGGCCAGGGAAGGGCTGGAGGTCGAGAGCGATACGCCCGAGATCAATGCCGAACGGCGCGCCTTGCTGCAGATGTTGTTCGTCGAAGGCAACCATTTCTGCCCGTCGTGCGAGAAGAGCGGCAACTGCCAGTTGCAGGCGCTGGCCTACGAGTTGGAGATGACCAGCGCGCGCTTCAGCCACTTCTTTCCCGACCGGCCGGTGGATGCCTCTCACCCCGACGTGTTGCTCGACTTCAATCGCTGCATTTTCTGCGAGTTGTGCGTGCGCGCCAGCCGTGAGGTGGACGGCAAGAACGTGTTCGCGCTGAGCCAGCGGGGCATACACAAGCATCTGGTGGTGAATGCGGAGTCCGGCCGCCTGGGCGACACCGACTTCGCGCCCGCCGACCTGGCCGCGAACATCTGCCCGGTGGGGGTGATCCTGCACAAGCGCGTGGGTTTTGCCGTGCCCATCGGCGAGCGCCTGTACGACCGCGCACCGATCAGCCAGGTGTCCATGGCACGCGGTTCTGCCGCGGGCACCGGGCAGGCGACGGGGCGGGACGAGGGGGACGGACGATGAACGCCCCCGCCACGGTGCGCATCGCCACCACCTCGCTCGCCGGCTGCTTTGGCTGCCACATGTCCTTTCTGGACATCGACGAGCGTTTTCTTGAGCTTGCCCAGCGGGTGGTGTTTGACCGTTCGCCGCTCACCGACCTGAAACACTGCGGCCCCTGCGACATTGGTTTGATCGAGGGCGGGGTGTGCAATGCCGAGAACGTCCACGTGCTGCGGGAGTTCCGGCGCAACTGCAAGACCCTGGTGGCCGTGGGGGCCTGCGCGATCAACGGGGGCTTGCCCGCCCAGCGCAATCATCTCGATCTGGAAGCCTGTCTGCGGGAGGTGTATCAGTTCCGCGAAGGTCTGTGCGATCCGGGCGTGCCCAACGATCCCGAGCTGCCGTTGCTGCTGGACAAGGTGCATCCCATTCACGAGGTGGTACGCGTGGATTATTTCATCCCCGGCTGTCCGCCGTCCGGCGACGCGATCTGGAAGTTCCTCGGCGACCTGATCGCCGGACGCACGCCAAGGCTGGGGCCCGACATGTTGCATTTCGACTGAGCAGTTGTGAAGAACTCGTCGTGAGCAGTGCCGAGTGCGCGGCGCGAGCGAACGACGAGACGTATCGAGTGGATGGGCGAGGAGTGAGCGAATGAGCAACGCAGCAATCGTTACGCGCAGTAGATTCATTTTCAAGTGCTGAGTGCTTGTGGTGGATCCGACTAATTCCGCAACCGACCGCGAGGCGCTTCGCAAGGTCGTCATCGATCCGGTGTCCCGGGTGGAGGGGCATGGCAAGGTCACGCTGCTGCTCGACGAGACCGGCAAGGTGCGCGAGGCGCGCCTGCACATCGTCGAATTCCGGGGCTTCGAGGTATTCATCCAGGGTCGCCCGTACTGGGAAGTGCCGGTGATGGTGCAGCGGCTGTGCGGCATCTGCCCGGTCAGCCATCACCTCGCCGCGGCCAAGGCGCTGGACCGGGTGGTCGGCGCCTCACCCGTGCCGGTCAGCGCCGAGAAAATGCGCCGGTTGATGCATTACGGGCAGATCCTGCAGTCGCACGCGCTGCATTTCTTCCACCTCGCCTCGCCGGATCTGTTGTTCGGCTTCGAGTCGGACGTCGCGCGGCGCAACATTGTCGGCGTCGCCGCGGCGCATCCCGAGATCGCGCGCCGCGGCATTCTGCTGCGCAAATACGGGCAAGAGATCATCCGCGCCACTGCGGGCAAGCGCATCCATGGCACGGGCGCGGTGCCGGGCGGGATGAACCGCCACTTGTCGCAAGCGGATCGCGCCTCGCTCCGGGCCGACGCAGACACCATGGTGGCGTGGTCGTGGGAGGCGGTCGGGCTCGCGCGACGGCTGCTGCAGGCCCTGCCGGAGGCCTATCGCGACTTCGGCAGCGTCGCCTCGCGGCTGATGAGCATCGTCGGTCGCGACGGCGCCATGGACTTGTACGACGGCGTGTTGCGCTTCCGCGATGCCGACGGCACGGTGCTGCTCGACGGCGTGCCCGACCAGGACTACGCCGGGGTGATCTGCGAGCAGGTGCGTCCGTGGAGCTACATGAAGTTTCCCTACATGCGTGGCGAGGATCCGGCGCTTGGCTGGTACAAGGTGGGCCCGCTTGCCCGGGTGCAGAACTGCGACTCCATCCCTACGCCGCTTGCCGAGGCCGAACGGTGTGCCTTCGTCGCGGACGGGAGTGGCGCGCCCGTGCATCGCACGCTGGCCTACCATTGGGCACGCATGATCGAGATGCTGCTTGCGGCCGAGGTCGTGCGCGACCTGCTCGACGATGCAGCGCTGCTCGCCGGCGATCTGCAGGCTGCCGGGCCGCGCGCGCGGGAGGGCGTGGGCATCATCGAGGCGCCGCGCGGTACCCTCATTCATCACTATCAGGTCGGCGACGACGATCTGGTCACCTGGTGCAATCTGATCGTATCCACCACCCACAACAATGAGGCGATGAACAGCGCCATTGGCTCCGTGGCGCAGCGCTATCTGTCGGGCCAGGTGCTTACCGAGGGTTTGCTCAACCACATCGAAGTGGCCATCCGTGCCTTCGACCCCTGCCTGTCCTGCGCCACCCATGCGCTGGGGCGGATGCCCCTGCTGGTGGAACTGGTGGACGCCTCGGGTGCGTTGCTGGAGCAGCGCGCGCGGGGTGGGGGCGAGGGATGAACGCATCGCCGGGTTTGCCTGGGGCCGGCCGCATTGTAGTCATCGCGATCGGCAATCCCTCCCGCGGCGACGACGCGCTGGGCCCGATGCTGGTCGAGCGTTTGGGGCCGGGCTGGCCCGAAGCGGTGGTGACGCTGACGGAGTATCAACTGCAGATCGAGCACGTACTGGATCTGGCGGAGGCGAGCCTGGTGCTGTTCGTAGACGCCGAGCGCGGTTTGGCGGGGCCGTGCCGGCTGCGCGAACTGCGGCCGGACGCGTCGCCGACGGTGTTCTCGCATGCCTTGTCGCCGGCGCAGCTGCTCGGCCTGTACGCGTCAGCAGTGGGGTGTGCGCCGCCGCCGGCGTTTGTGCTGGGGTTGGCGGCGGAAGGCTTCGAGTTCGGGGCGCCGCTGAGCGAACGGGCGGTTGCGGCGCTGGAGGCGGGATGCGAGCGGGCGCGGGCCTTGTTGTCGCAGCCCAGCTCCAGCGAATGGCGCTTGCGGTGTGAGATTGGGGAAGGGGGCGCTCAGTAGCTCGACGTGGACGGGAACAGCAACGCGACATAGCTGGCCAGATCCAGTTCGGCCACCGCCCGCATCGCGCCGAAACTGTCCGGTTCGAGGCCGAGTTGGGACCACACCAGCGGGTCGACCTGGGCGGCGGCGGCCTCGCTCGTCAATGCCAGACGGTCGGCGGCGACGATATGGGTGGCGAGGTTGAGGATGCAGGCCTCGGTCACGAAACTGCCGCCCAGCCTGGGCGTGTTCTGAGCGCCGATGGCCTGCGCGAAGCAGGCCGGGAGCCGCCAGTGATCCATCAGCGTCGCACCGGTCTCGGCGTGGTCGCAACCCACGATCCGGCGCTCCGCCGCTTGCAGCGGCTCGCCGCTGCGTTCCGATTCGGCCAGAGCCTGGGCGGCCAGTCCGGGCACGGTCTGGAACAGCACCAGATGGCCGACGTCCGCGAGCAGGCCCATCACCAGCAGTCGTTCCGGCGCGGCGGCATCGGCGCGCAGGCCGATTTCGCGCGCAGCCAGCCCGCACATCACGCTGGCTCGCCAGAAACGACGCATGTCCAGGTGTTCGGGCAGGATGTTCTTGAACACCGTCCCCACCGACATGGCCAGTACCAGGTCGTGCACATGTTGCAGGCCGAGGATGGTGACCGCGCGGTGCACGGTGTCGATCTTGCCGCCGAAACCGTATAGCGCACTATTGACCACTTGCAACAATCGCGTGGTGAGCGCTGGGTCGGCACCGAGTACCTGTGCGACCTCGGTCATCGAACTGTGTTCGGATTCGAGTTCCTCACGGATTCTGACGTAAACGGAAGGCAGCGAGGTCAGGGCCTCGATGTGGGTAACCAGTTCCTGGGCTGAGTGCATGCGGTGAATGTCCAGTTGCGTCGATCCATTATCCGCGATCTGCGGGAGTGGGAGAAGGACGCGGGTGGAATTCGACGACGCGGGTGTCCACCTGTTCGGGTTGCAGCGTCACATGTGCTATGCCGTAACGGTCGGCAAGCAGCCGTCTGGTGGCTTCGAGCACCTCGGGCCAGCGCCGCGCGTCGCGGAGCACGACGTGGGCGGACAGCGCCGGTTCGCGCGAATCGATGCTCCAGATGTGCAGATCATGCACCGAGCGCACACCGTCGATGCGCGCCATGGCACGGCCGACGTCCGTGAGCGACAGACCGGGAGGCACGCCTTCCAGCAAGGTGTGGGTGGTGGCGCGCAGCAGTCGCAGCGTGGAGGCGAGGATGAGCCCGCAGATCAGCATCGACAGCAGCGGATCGACCGGATACCAGCCGGTAAAGTGGATGATGATCCCCGACAGCAGTGCCGCGACCGAACCCAGCAGGTCGCCGAGCACATGCAGGAGCGCGCCGCGGGTATTGAGATCGCCCTCGCCGCGCGACAGCATCCATGCCACGCCAATGTTGAGCAGCAGGCCAAGCAGCGCCACCACCATGACGACGCCCCCGTGCACCGCCACGGGATTGGTGAGTCGCGCAACGGCATGCCAGCCGATGAAGCCGACCACCAGGATCATCAGCAAGCTGTTGATCATGCCGGACAAGGCTTCCACCCGGCGCAGGCCGAAGGAATGACGATCGCTCACCGGGCGCGCGGTCAGCCACGCGGCGAGGGTGGCGAGGCCGAGTGCGAAACTGTCGGTCAACATGTGCCCGGCATCGCCGAGCAAGGCGAGCGAGCCCGACCACCAGCCGGCGACCGCTTCAACCAGCGCAAAACTCAGCGTCAGGCCGAGCGCCCACGGCAGGGCGCGGCGCGCGCTCGTCCCATGGTGGTGATGGCCATGCGCATGGTCTTGGTGGTGGTCGTGGTGGTCATGTCCGGAATGCCGTTCGCGCGCGTCATTCGTGCGGTGTCGGTGTGCATCGTCGTCGTGATCGTGCATATGGTGGTGCATGTGGTTGTGTACGTGATCGTGAGTCGGGCTCATCGACAGGGCCCGGGCTGCGGGAAGTGCCATGCCAGCACGCATCGGACTGTCATCCGCGCTTGCTATGATTCTCCAGATTGCGCGCGTTCGCCTGCCATTTACCCGGCCGTTGAAGTTACTGACTATCGTTCGGGCTCGTTGAAGCCCGGCTCCCGGCACTGCCGAAGTCGCCCTTCGACAAGCCTGTCCTGAGCGCAGCCGAAGGGCTCTGGGCGAACGGAAGCAACATTTCAAGGGCCGGGTGAATCAGTACCCGATATTCAGATGATGAACTACATGCGGCGGACGTGGAATGCCCATGGGGCGTCGGCGACCGGATTTCGTGCGGCGCAGCATGTCGACCTCGTCACCTTCCGTTGCACGCAGCGCGGGACGTGGCGGTGCCGGTATCGGACGCGCGTGGTGGCGGATTTTTAAGGAGCGATGCTCGATGCGGATCTTGACGTGGAACATCCAGTGGGGCAGGGGGGCGGACGGGCGTGTTGACCTCGATCGCACCATTGCCGCAGTGCGCGACATGGGCGTGCCGGAAGTGTTGTGCCTGCAGGAAGTGGCACAGCATTTCCCGGGGCTGAAGGGGGGCGAGGGGGGCGACCAGGTTGCCCGCCTGGCGGCCGCGTTTCCTGAACATCAGGTCTGTTTCGGCCCGGCGGTGGAGGTTGCCGGTCGCGCGGGCAGGCGTGCGCGCTTTGGCAATCTGCTGCTGTCGCGCCTGCCGGTGTTGCAGGCGTCCCGGCACCTGTTGCCGTATCCGGCGGATGCAAGCGTGCCCAGCATGCAGCGTGGGTGCATCGAGGCGGTGATCGACACCGCCGCCGGGCCGCTACGGGTAATGACCACCCATCTGGAGTACTACTCCGACCGGCAGCGTGCTGCCCAGGTGCAGGCCTTGCGCGAACTGCAACAGCGCGCGGTGGACTGGCAGCAGGCGCGCGCAGCGGTGCCGGCCGGCGCCGCCGAGGACAACCCCACCTTCGCCCCGGCCTTGTTGCCGACGCAAGCCGTGATCTGCGGCGACTTCAACTTCCGTCCCGACGGCGAGGACTATCTGGCGATGTGCGTACCGTTGGTGTCACCCCACGCGGCTTGGGCGGACGCCTGGCGTATTGCTCACCCCGGGCTCCCGCACTCGCCCACTGTGGGTGTGTGCGGTGCGGAGTGGCCTGAACAGCCGTATTGCTGCGATTTCTTCTGGGTGTCGGCGGAGTTGGCCGGGCGTGTGCGGAATGTGGAGGTCAATGCCGATACGCCTGCGAGCGACCACCAGCCGGTGATGCTGGAACTGGCCGACGCTTGAGTGCCGGCCGGTTGCGCGAGGCCATAGGGGGCGCCGCGGCGGCCGGTTTCAGGCCGTAACCGCTGGCTCCACCAGGTCGCGATAGGCGTGCCAGGTGGCGTGGCCAATCAAGGGCATGAGGATGACCAGGCCGAGGTGGAAGGTCATGAAGCCGACCGCGGTGAAGGCGACGATGGTGGCCGCCCATACAATCATCGGCCCGGGGTTGCGCGCCAGTGCGCCGATGCTCGCCAGCATGGAGGTGATGGCATCCTGGTTGCGGTCCAGCATCAGCGGGATGGAGACGATGCTGAGCGCGAACACGATGGTGGCGAAGATCAGACCGATACCGAAGTACACCGCCAGGAACTCGAGGTTCTCGAAGGCCATCACCTGGGTCAGGAAGCCGGTCAGATTGGGCATTTCATTGGTGTAGAAGAGCGCGAAGATCACCAGCGACGCACGTGCCCACACCAGGAACACCACCCCGAGCACTACCGCGAAAATACCGATGTTTCCGGCATTGCGCCGCCAGACCACGGTGGTCGGTGCGAGTGAGCAGCCTTCGCCGCGTTCGTGGCGGCGGCTGATTTCGTACAAGCCCATGGCGAGAAACGGCCCTAGCAGCAGGAAGCCGGATGCGAGCGCCGAGGTGTACTCGTAGGCGTGCTCGAAGACGAAGGTGAGGATGAGGCCCATTCCGGCGAAGCAGAATCCGTAGAACAAGCTGGGGATCGGGCACGAGCGGAAATCGTCGAATCCGCGCGCAATCCATTGGAAGGGGCTGGCCACGCCGACTTCCCGGAGGCGCGGAAAGGGCAGGCCGGCGTCTTCGTTGCTGGTATCGTCCGTCTGTGACATGTGTCTCTCCCGTTGTGGTTGTAGTGTCACTGCAGCGAACCTGGAGAGCGTGCCGGGCGGGTGGTGCATGGGCCGGGTGTGGTGCCGGCCGATACGGACCCGACGCGCTCGGCGGGTTTTACGTTTTCATCAGAAAGTCTCCGATGCGGTGTCCCAGGGCGGCGGGCGCTTCGATCATCATGGCGTGTCCGGCGCCTGCAAGCGTGACCAGGTCAGCGCCACCTGTGACGTTGACCAGCGCGTCGCGCAAGGGTTTGGTGGCACGACCCGGTGTCATCTGGTCGCGCTCGCCACACACCAGCAAGGTGGGGCAGGTGACGGCCGCGGCGGCGGCCAGTCCGTCGGCGTAGGCATTGCAGGCGGCCAGGTCGACGGCCAGCACACCGGCGTGCTGGCGTTCCATCAGGCGGCGGTTCATCGCGGTCGGGCGCATGCCGGGCAGCGGGCTGATGCCGAGCTGGGTGCGCGGCGCATGTGACCATTGGTTGATCATCGCATGGGCGCGATCACGGTCGTCCGACGCAGCGCGCAGCAAGGGTTCGGCCACGGGCATGGGGGCGACGCTGCCGACCAGGACCAGCGCGCTCACTCGGTCGGGGTGGCGTGCCGTGCAGGCCAGGGCGATCAGCGAACCCATGCTGTGGCCCACCAGGGCGGCGCGTGTCAGGCCCAGTGCGGTGACGAGGCGCGCGGTCCAGTCCGCCAGCGCCTCGATGTGCGCCAGCGGCACACCGTCCGATCGGCCATGGCCGGGCAGGTCGGGCGCGAACACCGAGAATCCGTGATGGGCGAGATGACGCGCCTGGTAAGTCCAGACGCTGTGATCATGCCCCGCGCCATGCAGCAGGATTACTGCCGGCCGCGCCGCCGAGGGGGGCTTGCCGCCGTGATAGAGGTGTACCGTCAGGTCGTCCACGATGACGGGCTTGGGGCTGAGGGTCGAATCGGTCATCACGTTCATGCTCCGTGCGCCCCTCATCGCGCCGCGGCGCCAGCGGCCCGCGCGGCCGCATGCAGGCCGCGATCAAGATCCTCGATCAGGTCTGCCGCGTCTTCCAGGCCCACCGACAGGCGTACCGTGCCCTCGGTGATGCCCGCAGCGGCGAGATCCTGCGCCGACATGCGGAAGTGCGTGGTGCTGGCGGGATGGATGACCAGCGACTTGGCGTCGCCGACGTTGGCCAGATGGGAGAACAAGCGCAGCCCGGCAATGAAGGCGCTGCCTGCGGCACGCCCGCCCTGGATGTCGAAGGACAACACCGCGCCCGCACCGTTGGGCAGCAGGCGGGCTGCGAGGGCGTGGTCGGGATGCTGCACCAGCCCCGGATAGGCGACGCCGACCACCTGGGGATGGCGCGCCAGGTGCTCGGCGACCTTGGTGGCGTTGTCGACATGGGTGCGCATGCGCAGTGGCAGTGTTTCCATGCCCTGCAGGATCTGGAAGGCGTTCATGGGCGAGAGGCAGGCGCCAAAGTCGCGCAGGCCTTCGCGCCGCGCACGCAGGGCGAAGGCCGCCACCGTGGATTCGTCACTGAAGCGCATGCCATGGAAACCGTCGTAGGGCTCGGTCAGCGTCGGGAACAGCCCCGATGCGACCCAGTCGAAGCGCCCGCCGTCGACCAGCAGGCCGCCCACCGCAACGCCGTGGCCGCCAAGGAACTTGGTGGCGGAGTGCATGACCAGGTCGGCCCCCAGTTCCAGCGGCTGCTGCAGGCAGGGCGTGACCAGCGTCGCGTCGACCAGCAGGGGCACCCGGTGGGCGTGGGCGAGGTCCGCCAGCGTGGGGATGTCGAGCACGTCCAGCCCCGGATTGCCGATCGATTCGCCGAAGAACAGCCGTGTCTCCGGACGCACCGCCGCCGCCCATTCGTCGGGGCGGCGCGGATCGACGAAGGTGGTGGTGATGCCGAAGCGCGGCAGGGTGTAGCTGAGCAGGTTGTGCGAGCCGCCGTAGAGCGCGCGCGACGCGACAATATGCCCACCGGCGCCCATCAGCGTGCAAATGGCCAGATGCAGCGCGGCCTGTCCGCTGGCCACCGCGATCGCCCCCACGCCTTCTTCCAGCGCGGCGATGCGCTCTTCGAGCACCGCGTTGGTGGGGTTGGAAATACGCGAATAAACGTGTCCCGGCGCTTCCTGGTTGAACAGCGCGGCGGCGTGATCGGCGTCAGGAAAAACGTAGCTGGTGGAAAAGTAGATCGGTGCGGCACGCGCCCCGAAATCCGAATCGGGCGACTGGCCGGCATGCAGGGCCAGGGTGGCGGGCTGGAAAGGGGTGCTTGCGGGCATTGAGTTCCGTTGAGTGGTCGTCTTGGTGTGCGGGATCAGCCGGTGGCCGGGGCCGGGGTCAGGCGAACTCGTCCGGTTCCAGCGCGCGCTCGAGTACGGCAATGCGGTCCTTGAGGGCGAGCTTGCGCTTCTTCAGGCGGCGAATCATCAGTTCGTCGTCCTGAGGTGCGGCGAGCAGGCCGGCAATGGCCGCGTCCAGATCGCGGTGCTCGAGCCGCAACTCGTCCAGCCGCGCGCGCAGGCTGGCGACCTCCTCGAAAGCGTCCTCGGTCATGGTGGGCTGTCTCCTGAGGTGTTGGCTGCGCCAAGTCGGCCCGTCCGCCCAGTGCGCAGCGGAAGCTGCGGACGGCGTGCGGGGCGGACGAGCCGCCGCGGCCCCGGCGCTGCCTTTGCTCGTATGGTATGCGTGCCTTGCGGCGGTGACAACAAGGTGCCGGCTTGGGGCTATCATTCGCTGGTATACCCCTATCCCTTACAACAACTCCGCATACACCGATGAACAAGGCCTTCGTCAAGGAAAACGACGCCGCCGACGATGAGGACGATGGCGAACTCGCGCCGGCGCTGCCGCGTGGCAGCAAGAACTACATGACCCGTCGGGGCTATGACGCGCTGCGCGTCGAACTCGACCAACTGGTGCGTTTCGAGCGCCCCAAGATGGTGGAGACGGTCGCCTGGGCGGCCGGCAACGGCGACCGTTCGGAGAACGGCGACTACATCTACGGCAAGAAGCGGCTGCGCGAGATCGACCGGCGCATCCGCTTCCTGATCAAGCGCATCGAAAGCGCCGAAGTGGTCGACCCCGAACGTCAGCAGGAAATCGAGCAGGTCTTCTTCGGCGCCACGGTGTCCATCGAGGACATCGACAGCGGCGAAGCGCAGACCTGGCAGATCGTGGGGGTGGATGAGGCCGACGTCGGACGCGGGCGCATCAGCTGGATCTCGCCGCTTGCGCGCGCCCTGATGAAGGCCCGCGAAGGTGATGTGGTGCGTTTTTCCAGCCCGTCGGGCCCGCGCGAGATCGAGGTCGTGGGCATCCGCTACCTGTAGTGGCGGTGCGAGCATCCACGGCCTGGCCGGCGGTTGGCTAGGCTCCGCGACGTCCTGTTACCGAGGGGGCTTGAAAGCCGGCGCAGCGCCCCCATGTGGCGAGCGTCAATCTGTTCATTCAGCCCAATCAGCAAACAGGGAGTCGAATCCGATGTCCAGCGCGCAAGCCGCCACTGCTCAAACCCTGAACTTCCAGGCCGAGGTGAAGCAACTGCTCCACCTGATGATCCACTCGCTGTATTCCAACCGCGAGATTTTCCTGCGCGAACTCATTTCCAACGCGTCGGACGCCTGCGACAAACTGCGCTTCGAGGCGCTCGACAACGCCGACTTGTTCGAAGGCGACGGCGAACTGCGGATCCGGATCGCCTACGACGCCGAGGCCAAGACCGTCACCGTGTCGGACAACGGCATCGGCATGAGCCGCGATGAGGTCATTGCCAACCTCGGCACCATCGCCAAGTCGGGCACCAAGGAGTTCTTCAGCAAGCTGACCGGCGACCAGAAGAGCGACGCCCATCTCATCGGCCAGTTCGGTGTGGGGTTCTACTCGGCCTTCATCGTCGCCGACCGCGTGACCGTCGTGACCCGTCGCGCCGGCCTGCCGGTGGAAGCGGGGGTACGCTGGGAATGCGCGATGAGCGGCGAGGGTGCCGGCGAGTACACCGTGAGCGAGGCAGAGAAGCCCGCCCGCGGCACCGAGATCACCCTGCACCTGCGCGACGATCAGCATGATCTGCTGTCCGGCTGGAAGTTGCGCAGCCTGATCCGCAAGTACTCCGACCACATCGTCCAGCCCATCGTGATGCAGAAGGAGGAGTGGGACCAGGAAAAAGGCGAGCAGGTCGTCGGCGACGAAGACGAAACGGTGAACCAGGCCAGCGCCCTGTGGGCGCGGTCGCGCAACGAGATCAGCGACGACGAGTACAAGGGCTTCTACAAGCATGTGGGCCATGACTTCGAAGAGCCGCTGGCGTGGACCCATTCACGCGCCGAGGGCCGGCACGAGTACACCCAACTGCTTTATGTGCCGTCGCATGCGCCGTTCGACCTGTGGGACCGCAACGCCCGCCATGGCATCAAGCTCTACGTGAAGCGGGTCTTCATCATGGACGACGCCGAAAAGCTCATGCCGACCTACCTGCGTTTCGTCCGCGGCGTGGTCGATTCGGCCGACCTGCCGCTCAACGTGTCGCGTGAGATCCTGCAGGAGTCCAAGGACATCGACGCGATCCGCGCCGGCTGCACGAAGAAGGTGCTGGGGCTGCTCGAGAGCCTGGCCACCAGTGACGAGGCGGGGGATCAGGAGAAGTACGCCAAGTTCTGGGCAGCGTTCGGCAAGGTGCTCAAGGAAGGGGTGGGCGAGGATTTCGCCAACAAGGACAAGGTCGCCGGTTTGCTGCGCTTCGCGTCCACCCATGCCGACACGCTGGACGAGGTGGTCTCGCTCAAGACCTACATCGAGCGCATGAAGGAAGGGCAGGACAAGATCTACTACGTCACCGCGGAGAGCTTCAACGCCGCCAAGAACAGCCCGCATCTTGAGATTTTCCGCAAGAAGGGCATTGAGGTGCTGTTGTTGTCGGACCGCGTCGACGAATGGGTGATCGGCAACCTCACCGAGTTCGACGGCAAGCAGTTGGTGTCGGTGGCCAAGGGCGGGCTCGATCTCGGCCAACTCGAGGACGAGGCGGAGAAGAAGGAAGCCGAGCAGGCAGCCGACGAGTTCAAGGAACTGGTCGACAAGATCAAGACGAGCCTGGGCGAGCGTGTCAAGGATGTGCGCGTGACGCTGCGACTGACTGATTCGCCTGCCTGCCTGGTAGCCGATGAGCAAGACATGGGTATGAACCTGGCGCGCATCCTGAAGGCGGCAGGGCAGCAGGCGCCGGTTTCGAAGCCGATTCTCGAGATCAATCCTCAGCACCCGGTGGTGTTGCGCCTGAAGTACGAGGAACGCCACTTCGACGCCTGGTCGGCGGTGCTGTTCGACCAGGCGCTGCTCGCCGAGGGCGGCACGCTCGACGATCCGGCGACCTTCGTCAAGCGGGTGAACCAATTGATGATGGAGATGAGCGGGAAGTCCTGACCGCCACTGGTGTTCGAATGACTTAGGCGCGGCACCGTCCCCTGGCCGGGGCCCCGCCCCCCCCGCGGGGCCCCCCCCCCGCTGCCGTTTACGCTCCCGGGTCACACGTGGCCCTGGTTTGGGCGGGTGCTTGCAGCGCCGAGCCGGCTTGGCGATGATGTGCGGACCGGACAGCTGGGGACGGGCGCCAATGGCAAAGCACGTGAATTGGGTGACGGTCGCGGTGGACGATGCCTTGCGCGAGGAGGTCGCGATCGACGCGTCACTCGCGCTGGAGCGGCGCGGTCCGCTGTGGCAACGTACGCGCTTGCGTCAGGGTTTCGAACACCTGGTGGCGGGCGGCTTGTCGCTGCTCGGCCTGTTCGTGTTCGGCTGGCCAGCGGAGCCGGTATTGATGTTCGTGGTGGCGTCAGTGTGGGCGGGGCTGTTGTTCGATGCGGCGCGTCTGGTCAGCGCGCCCAAGGCGGTGCACGAGCACGCACACTATCAGGAGATTGACGATCGCTTCTGGCGTGGTGTGGCCGCGTGGCGTTCAGGGGCGAAGGACTTTCGCATACCGGACGAACAGCACAACATGAGCCCGGCCCTGCAGGTGCTGGTGGCGTTGCTGGGTGCGTTGTTCATGAGCGCCTACCTTTCGATTGAGCTGCACCGCCTTACCGGCCAGGATCTGGTACAGCGTCTGTTGACGCGCCCGGACGGCTTGCTGGTGCTGATGCTCACCCTGGTTGTTCAGTACGGCCTGGCGTTCCGGGCGTTCCGAGGACAGCCGCGCAGCGCCGTGGAGGTGAGCGCGATGAGCTTCATGCCGGTGGCTGAGGCCGTCGTGTTCCTGGTCATGTTCTTCATCTGGATGATCGCCAGCGCGCTCTACATGGACTTCGCCACGCTATTCGGGCTCACGCCGTCGGCCGACCTGGTGCCGGTGATCTTTGCCAGTTGCGTCGCGATCGTGCTGTTGCTGCGCGGCTTGGGCGAGATCCGCGAAGTGCTGGATCAGCGACGCACCGAGGCCTGGCTGCGGGGGCAACTGGGTACTTGAGCGGTCGCTCCGCCGAGTTGGCGTCGGCGGCGGACGCCATTGCTCGATGCGATGTCCGTAGTGGGCGAGCAGCAGATAGGGTAGGAGGGAGGCGATCAGCCAGAGCCATTGATGGCTGTGGATCACCCACGCCCAGCAGGCTCAGGCCCAGGCGACGGCGAACATCTTGAGCGTTGAGTACATCGACTTGCTGTCCGTTCAAATTGGAGCAGGGCGCGGGGACTTGCCGGATCCATGCTCAGGCATCGCCTGGGCGTGCCGGTGTGGTTCGCGCTGGCAGGGTGTCGTCGCCGTCTCGGTCGGCGGTAGTGCTTTCTGCCTGAGAACTTTCGGATTCACGCGTACTCGATGTGGCTGGGGAAGCGTCCGCAGTGGATGAGACCGAGGTCGTTGCGCCTGAGGTTGTTGCACCGGTGGTCGTTGCACCGGTGGTCGTTGCACCGGTGGTCGTTGCACCGGTGGTCGTGCTGTCGGGGCGCGTCGCGGGCGTGGGAGGGGCTTCGGGGGTGTCCGCCGCCGCTGCCGGCTTGCGTTCCATCCCCATCTCGGTGTGGGCCACGCCACCGCCCATGACGGTCTGGGGATTGGCCGCGCGTGCTGCAGTCAGTTCCGCGCGCACTTCCGCCTGCACCTTGCGCAGGGTGGCGTGGGCGAGGGCGTGGTAGAGCGGGATGGGGCAGACCGAGCGTGAGAAGCCGTGGGCGATGACGGCCGCCGCCATCAGCGGAATCAGCATGTGATGGTTGGCGGTCATTTCCATGACGATGACGAAGGACGTGATCGGCGTCTGCGTCATGCCGGCAAGAAAGGCGACCATGCCCAGCGTGAGGATGGCGGTGGCCTGCTCGGGGGGCAGGAACATCGCCACGTTGGCGCCCAGGCCGGCACCGACCGCCAGCGCCGGTGCGAACACGCCACCTGGTATGCGGCTCATGAAGGCCAGCCAGATGACCAGCAGCTTGGCGATGAGGAAATACATAGGGAGCTGGGCCGTGCCTTCGAGTGCCGACTTGGTTTCCGCGTAACCCGTGCCATAGGTGAGGCCGCCGGAGGCCAGCCCCACGATTGCCGTGCCCAGACCGCAGGCGGCGGCGAACATCACCGGTCGGGAGGTGGAGAACTCGCCGACGCGGCCCGGCAGTCCGCGCGAGGAGGCGATCAGTACCCGGCTGAACAGGCCGCCCAGCAAACCGCCGGTGACGCCGCAGATCAGCGTCGGCCACAGGCTGTTGCTCCAGTCCAGCGAAGCGGCGGCGCGGCCGAAATAGGTGTAGGTGCCGAGCACGCCGAGCGACATCAGACCGGCGAAAATCACCGAGGTCAGCGTCGTGCTGTTGGCCTGGAAGGCGCGGTAGCGGCACATTTCCTCGATCGCGAACATGATCCCGCCGAGCGGGGTGTTGAACGCCGCCGCCACCCCTGCGCCGCTGCCGGCGATGATCAGATCCTGGCTGGAGACGCTGCGGTTCTTCCGGCGCCCGGCGAGCATGTGCATGATCGAAGCACCGATCTGCACCGAAGGGCCTTCGCGGCCGATGGAGGCACCCGACAGCAGCCCGCCCAGGGTAAGAAAGACCTTGGAAATGGCGATCTTGAACGACAGCAGCTTGCGCTTGACGCGACGGTCTTCCGTCATGGATGCGGCCAGCGCCTGGGGAATGCCGCTGCCCTGGGTGCCCGGCACGAACTTGCGCGCCAGCCAGGTCATCGCGGCAAAGCCGAGGGGGGCGATGATCAGCGTCAGCCACGGGGCCGCGGTCATCCATTGGTGATGGGTTTCGATCGCGAGTTCGGCACCAATGGCGAACAGGATGGCAATGAAACCGGCGAGCAGGGCCGCCGCCACGAGCAGGAAGCGCTTGCGCCAGCGCTGTATTGACAGCCAGGGCATCGCGTAGCGCCGCCCCCCTCGTTTGAAGAAATCGAGAAGGCGTCGGGCGGTGCTGCGCTGTTCGTTCATTGCTCTTGGGGGTGGGGTTGGAGTTGGACGGCATTCATCCGCAGACCGTGCGCGGACCGTTGGCGAGGCGGATATCGTCTGCGGGGATGAAGTGCTCCGCGGGTGACCAGCACCTCGAATGGAATTCCCTCAGCCCGGCGTGGCGCGCCGCTACGCGAATGCCGTGGTTTTCGATACGATACGCCGATGCGCAATTCCTGTCGGAATGTTGCGCCAAATTTTGTTTCCGGAGTCTCATTTATGCCACGAAAGCCGGCCGCGGCCGCTACACCGCCCTCCGACAAACCGGCGTCGCCCGCCACGCCGTTGTCTGTGCTGCAGCGCTTCCGGGTGGTGATCCGCACCGCCCAGCGTCATTCACAATGGATAGAGCGCCAGAGCGGGGTGACCGGCGCACAGCTCTGGGCCATGCAGGAACTGGCCGAAAAGCCGGGGCTGCGCGTGGGAGAACTTGCAAATCTGATGGCTTTGCACCAGTCCACGGCGTCGAACATGATCGACAAGCTCGAGTCCGGCGGCATCATCCGCAAGGAACGCACGGCTGCCGACCAGCGCGTGGTCAGGCTGTATCTGACCGACAAGGGGGACGAACTGCTCGCAAGCGCTCCGTCCCCGGCGCGTGGCGTGCTGCCCGAGGCCTTGCGCATGTTGAGCGAAGAGGATCTGACCCGCCTGCAGGACGAGCTTGATGCACTGCTGTCGCAGATCCGCGAGATGGACGAGGGTTTTGGCATGCAGCCTCTGCCGTTCACCGAGTGAATCTACGGGCGAGTCGACAAGCTCGCCCAGCGGGGCGACAAGCTCATCTGTCGAGTAGACAACCCGATCCGGCATGGCTTGCCGTCGGCCTCGGGTGATCGCTGCCATCGCTGCCATCGCTGCGATTGGCCGCGGCGGGGCGCCTCAGTGCTTTTTCGACAGGCTGCGGATGGCGGCGTCTATGCCGCTCAGCGTGGTCGGGAACATCCGCCCGCCCATGATCTGCTGGATGAGGTCTATGGACTTGCGGTAAGGCCACAGGCGCTCGGGTTCGGGGTTGAGCCAGACCGCCGCCGGCCAGGCGTCGAGCAGTCGGCGTAACCAGGTGGCGCCGGCCTCCTTGTTCATGTGCTCGATCGAGCCGTGCGGGTGCAGGATCTCGTAAGGGCTCATGGTGGCGTCGCCGACAAGGATCAGCTTGTAGTCGGGACCGTACTTGTGGAGCAGGTCGGGCACCGCTACGCGTTCGCCATGGCGGCGCAGGTTGTCGCGCCACACGTTCTCATACACGCAGTTGTGGAAGTAGTAGTATTCCAGATGCTTGAACTCGCTGCGGCAGGCTGAGAACAATTCCTCACACACCTTGACGTGGTCGTCCATCGAGCCGCCGACGTCCAGGAACAGCAGCACCTTCACCGCGTTGTGGCGCTCCGGACGCATCAGCAGGTCGAGCCAGCCGGCATTGCGTGCGGTGGCAGCGATGGTGCCGTCCAGGTCCAACTCCTCGGCCGCGCCCTCGCGGGCGAAGCGCCGCAGGCGGCGCAGGGCGAGCTTGATGTTGCGGGTGCCGAGCTCGACCGTGTCGTCGAGGTTGCGGAACTCGCGCTTGTCCCAGACCTTGACCGCGCTGCGGTTACCGGCCGACTCTCCACCGACGCGGATGCCCTCTGGGTGGTAGCCGCTGTTGCCGAAGGGCGAGCTGCCGCCGGTCCCTATCCACTTCGATCCGCCCTGGTGGCGGCCCTTCTGTTCCTCCAGGCGTTTGCGGAACTCGTCCATCAGGCGTTCCCAGCCCAGCGCCTCGAGTCGTGCCTTTTCTTCCGGCGACAGATGCTTGCGCATCATTACCCGCAGCCATTCCTCGGGAATGTCCTGCTCCAGCCCGGGAATCTCGCTGACGCCCCGGAAATAGCTGGCGAAGGCCTGGTCGAAGCGGTCGTAGTGCGCTTCATCCTTGACCAGGCAGATACGTGCGAAGCAGTAAAAGTCGTCGATCGAGTGGCCGCACACGCGCTCGCGCAGGCCTTCGAGCAGGCTCAGGAATTCGGTCACCGTCGCTGGTACGCGATGTTCGCGCAGGTGCAGGAAGAAATCGATCAGCATGAGATCGGCGCAGTCAGCGATTGTGCCGTGCCATGAAGACCAGCCGTTCGAACAAGTGCAGGTCCTGCTCGTTCTTGAGCATCGCCCCCGCCAACGGCGGAATGGCGAGCTTGCCGTCGGGCGAAACCAGCGCTTCGGGCGGGATGTCCTCGGCCACCAACAGCTTGAGCCAGTCGATCAGTTCCGACGTGGTGGGTTTCTTCTTGAGCCCGGCGATTTCGCGGATGCCGAAGAACACTTCCAGTGCTTCGGTCAGCAATGCCGGCTTGAGACCGGGGAAATGCACATCGACAATGCGCTGCATGGTGTCGCGATCCGGGAAGCGGATGTAGTGGAAGAAGCAGCGGCGTAAAAAGGCGTCGGGCAGTTCCTTCTCGTTGTTCGAGGTGATGATCACGATGGGGCGGTGGCGCGCACGCACGGTCTCGCGGGTTTCGTATACATGGAATTCCATGCGGTCGAGTTCCCGCAGCAGATCGTTGGGAAACTCGATGTCGGCCTTGTCGACCTCGTCGATCAGCACCACGCTCTGTGCGTCCGCGTCGAAGGCCTGCCACAGCACGCCCTTGACGATGTAGTTGCGGATGTCTCGCACCCGGTCGTCGCCCAACTGCGAATCACGCAGACGCGACACCGCGTCGTATTCGTAGAGCCCCTGTTGCGCCTTGGTGGTGGACTTGATGTGCCATTGCAGCAGCGGCAGGCCGAGCGCGGCGGCGACTTCCTCGGCCAGCATGGTCTTGCCGGTGCCGGGCTCGCCCTTGATCAGCAACGGGCGCTGCAGCTGGATGGCGGCGTTGACCGCGAGCATCAGGTCCGGCGTGGCAACGTAGTTCTGGGTACCTTCGAATCGCATGGGGGAGGTCCGTGGAAAGTGACGTGTTGATGACGATTATAGGGCGAGGTGGCCGCGGAATCGTTTGCAAACAGGCGTCTGCGCAACGTAGAATTTTTGCGGGCATCTCGAAAAGCCTGCTGCGAAGGCATAACCATGGTCCGCCCGCCCGTCGGCTCAGAGCGAACGGTGTGGCGCATGTTCATGGCGGTTTGGTCGCTGCGGCGGTTTTTCGAGATGCCTGCTGTGCCCGATTGTCGTTTCACCCCTGAACCATAATTCCAACAGAGGAGACCCCATGGAGGGACGACAGCTCATCATTGCCGCGTGCATCGCGGCAGTATCATCCGGCGCGTTCGCGCTGGAAGGCGACCCGGAAAGAGCGCGGGACAAGCTCTCGATGTGCATCGGTTGCCATGGCATTCCCGGCTACCGTACGGCATTTCCCGAGGTCTATCCGGTTCCCAAGCTCGGCGGCCAGCATGCGGCCTACATGGTGGCGGCACTGCAGGCCTACAAGAGCGGTGAGCGCAGTCACCCCAGCATGCAGGCGATTGCGCAAAGTCTCTCGGAGCAGGATATGGCCGATTTGGCCGCCTACTATGCGGGAACGGGGAGGGGGCAATGAAACGACAGATGGTCTTTTCCGCGCTGGCGGTGATGCTTGCCGCCGGCGCCTCCGCTGCCCATGCCTGGAACCCCGAGCGCGGCAAGGAGTTGTCCGCAGTATGCGCCGCCTGTCACGGTGCCGACGGCACCAGTCCGGTACCCGATTTTCCCAACATTGGCGGGCAGTACGAGAAATACCTGTACCGCGCGCTACTCGACTACAAGCTCGGCAATCGCAAGAACCCGATCATGGCCGCCCAGGTGGAAGCCTTGTCGCGGGCAGACATGCGTGATCTCGCAGCTTATTACGCCAGTCAGGAAGGCCTGTATTTGAAGCGTTGATGCGGGTCCGGTCGGTGTGCGGCGGCTTCCCGGTTCATCCGGCAGGCCGCCGCCTGTGCTTCCAGGCGCCAGGCGCGGGGCTCAGCGGCTACGCCGGCGGGAGGCGGTGTCATCCTGTATGGTGTCGACCGAGTTGCTGCCCAACTCGGCGCTGACTTGCTGCAGCAGATCCAGTGCGTTCGGGTGCGGGTTGCCGCTGCGATGCACCACTTCTCTGATCAGGTCGAGCGCGGCGCGGATTCGCGGTGCGTTGAAGCCGCCGCGGCTGGGCGCGATGAAACGCTTCAGGTTGCTGCGCAGGGCGGAGCCATCACCGAGCAGGTGGGCGCTGGAAATCAGCAGGCCTGCGGCGTCCTTGCGCGACAGATTGAAGTGTTTTTCGAACAGTTCCAGCAACTGGTTCTTGTCTTCGCGGGCCAGATCACCGTCGGCCTTGGCGGCCGCGACCATCAGGATGGCCGTGGCATCCATCGGATTCTCGATCTTGAAGATCGGGTTGCCCTGATAGAGGTTGCGCCATTTGCGCCGACGATGCCACAGGAAGGGATTGAGCCCACCCAGATCGATGCCGTTTTCGGCGAGCCGATTGAGCAGGACGAGAATGGTGACGATGGTGCCGAGAAAACCGAGAATGATGTGCATGGGTTGGACCGTGAGAGCTTCGCAACGACCGTTGGCCGCTCAATGCGACAGTAGTGGGTGCAATGTGGCGTCGACGCCGCGTCAATGCGGTGTGATTTTCCGTTTGATGATGAACGGGTTGGTTGATGATTTCGTGATTATTCCAATGTATGGGCGCTAGTGCAAATAGATTGTGGTCGGGGTCGTTCGCCGAGGCCGATCGGTTGCCGCTCGTGGCGCTGGTGCTGGCCAATCTCGTGCCGTTGGCGGGGGTGATCTGGTTGGGTTGGGACGCCAGCGGCCTGCTCATTCTCTACTGGCTGGAGAATCTGGTGATTGGCGCTTTCACGGTGTTCCGGATGCTGAGCGCGCGGCGGTTTGCCGCCCTTCTTCCGGCCCTGTTCTTTCTCTTCCACTTTGGAGCGTTCTGCGCCGGCCATGGCCTGTTCATACTGGCGTTCAGCGGTGCGGAGGGGGTGGACGAGGGTGGGGGGCTGAGCGACCTCAAGCCTGATGAAGAGTGGTTCGGACCGCTGGTGTTCTTCCAGTTGCTGGTGAGCGTCATCGCCCGAGCCTATGCCCACGCGCCGGCCTATTTCGCGCTGCCGCTGGTGGCCTTGATCGTCAGCCACGGCGTGTCCACCTTCGTACACCACTGGCTCAGGCGGGAGGACGCGAACCGCAAGGTGGGCGAGATCATGACTGATCCTTATCGGCGCATCTTCGTGCTTCACGCCGCAGTCGTCGGTGGTGGCCTGCTGTCGATGCAACTGGGGCAGCCGGTGACGATGCTGTTGGTGCTGGTGGTGCTCAAGATCGGCTTGGACGTGGTACTGCACCGCCATGCCCATGCGCGGCGTCAGCGCGCCGACGTACCGAGTGGCAAGACCACCTGAGCGACGTCAGCCCATGCTTTCGCGCACGCAACCGGGTTGCTGGTCGCGCGGTCGATCGGGGCCAGGGCGGGCGGTCGGTCAGCTGGAGTAGTGCAGCAGTGGCGGCACCGGGCAGTCCAACGCCTGGGCGACGGCACGAAGCAGTTCGGCTTCGCGCACCGTAACGTGGTGGTCGTGCATGACCGCGGCAGCGCAGGCCTCGATCAACATCTTGCGGAAACCCGGTTTGCAGGCGGACAGGTGTTCGATCGCTTCATCGAGTGCGGCGATGCCGATGCGCTCGTCCGCAGCGGGCATGCTCCATGGACCTTCCAGCGGTGCCTGAGCGGCAGCGTAGTCAAAGGCCGCGCGGGCGGCTGCTGGGTCGCTGGCGCCGGCGCGCGCAAGCAGGGTGAGGAGTAGGGTGACGTCGTCCTTGAGCCGGGCCGGGCGGATGCGCTCGGCGCCAAAGCGCCGGGCCGGCGCGAGCTGGGTGCGCACCAGCCGGCGCAGGACGAATTCGAACAAGGAGGTCCGGCCATCGGCCTGGATCAGACGGTCGAGCAGGCCGAGGAAGACGTTGCGGGCGTCTTCAGTGAGTTCGACGAGCGCGGGCAGGGCGAGGTCTATGGTCGGAAGGCGTTGTTCGGGCCCCCGTTCCCAGTGCCAGCGGGCCAGCTCAAGTGTCTGGTCGGCAGTGGCTTGTCCGAACACCGTGGCGATTTCGGCGAGTTGCTGGTCGCGGATCGAGTCGCTTCGCGACAGCAGCAGCGCGCAGATGGCCGCGCGGGCGCCGTCGCGCGAATGCAGTGTATCGAGGACGGCAGCCGGAATCGAGGCGATCAGCGCGTGGGTGTGCTCGACGTGCGCGGGCTGAGGATTGCCGATCGCCGATACGAAGGCGGACGGCGTCGCGCCCTCGACCATTGCGTCCATTGCCGGCGGTGCGACGCCGGGCGCCCTGCGCAGCGCCCGTGCATCGAAGCTTGGATCGACGCGCTTGATGCGCATCTCGATCGGCGGGTGAGTGGCGAGCAGCCGCGAGAAATGCGCGCCGCTGCCGAAGAACATGTGGCTGGCCTCTTCGGCACGTGGATGATGGATTTCCGACCCGATACCGGCGATGCGTTTGAGTGCGCCGGCTATTCCCGCCGGGTTGCGGGTGAATTGCACCGCAGCGGCGTCCGCCAGGTACTCGCGCTCACGCGACACCGCGGCCTTGATCAGCTTGCCAAACAGTACGCCGATGTAGCCGATGACGACGAAGGCGAGTCCCATCAGCACCATGGGGGCGGCACCCTTGTCCGAGCCGCGGGCGCTGCGCATCATCACCCGTCCGGCCAGGGTCAGCAGCAGTATGCCGTGCAGTACGCCGATCAGGCGCAGGTTCAGGCGCATGTCGCCATTGAGGATGTGACTGAACTCGTGGGCGATCACCCCCTGGAGTTCGTCGCGGGACAGTTGCTGCAGCGTGCCGCGGGTGACTGCAACCACACCATCGGTGGTTTTGGCGCCGGCAGCGAAGGCGTTGATGCCTTGCTCGTCGTCGAGCACATAGACCGGCGGAGAGGGGATGCCCGAGGCGATGGCCATCTCATCGACCACATTGATGAGGCGGCGCTCCAGCTCATCGGTGGTGTCGCGCGAAACCAGGCGCCCCCCCAGTTCGGCGGCGATGACGGCGCCGCCGCCGCGTGACAGCGTCAGCATCTTGTACACCGATCCGAGTCCGATCATGCCGCCGACTCCGAGCAGCGTCAGCATGAACAATCCCGGATCCCACCATTTCACTTGTGTGGCGGTGGCCGCATATGGGTCATTGCCGTTGGTGAACCCGAGTGCCAGTACCAGCGCCAGATATACCGAGCAGATGACACCCACCACCGCGGCCAGAAACCATAGCACCAGCAAGCGGCTGTTACGCCGGGCGTGGTCTTGTGCGCCAAAGAAGTCCATGCCGGATCAGGCGATCAGGAAAAGTTGACCTTGACGGTCTCTCGCGCCGCGGTGTCGGCCATGGTCCATTGTTCCGCCGGCTGGAAGCCGAAGTTGCGCGCCACCAGCACGTCGGGGAAGGACTCGCGCTTGATGTTGTAGGCGGTCACCGCGTCGTTATAGGCCTGGCGGGCGAAGGCGATGCGGTTCTCGGTACTCGCGAGTTCCTCCTGCAGTTGCGCCATGTTCTGGTTGGCCTTGAGGTCCGGATAGGCTTCGGCCAGCGCGAAGAAACGCGTGAGCATGCCGCCCAGTGCCGCCTCGGCGCCCATCAGCTCGCGCATTGCGGCCGGGTTGGCGGGGTCGGTCTCGGCACGCTGGGCCGCGGCCTGGGCGGTGTTGCGCGCGCGGATGACGGCATCCAGGGTCTCGCGCTCGTGCTTCATGTAGCCTTTGGCGGTTTCGACCAGATTGGGAATCAGGTCGTAGCGGCGCTGCAGTTGAACGTCGATCTGCGAGAAGGCGTTCTTGACCCGGTTGCGCAGTGCGACCAGGCCGTTGTAGATCACGACGACATAGACGACGAGTGCGACGAGAATGCCGATGACGATCCAGGTTTCCATGGCGTAGCCTCCGAGTGGCTGATGTGTCAGCCCGCGATCCTAACCCGGAACGGGTTGCAGCGAAACAGCCGGAGTGGCTTCAGACGCTCGCGTGCATCACTCGCCGGGCGTTGCGGCGTCGCGATTTCCAGCTAGGGGAGACCGGCGCGACGGCGCACACAGGCGAGGTAGGCAGCGCCGTCGGGCGGGGACTGGGTGCGCTGGGCGTTGAACAGGGTTTCGCCCAGGCATTCCAGCACATCATGCAGGGCGGCGTGGTGATCGTCCCGTCGCTGCAGGCAGCGTTCGAACGCGGCGCGGATGCCAGGCGGCTGGTCGATGCCCAGTTGCTCCTCGATGGCGAGATGCAGCGACAGGTGCAGAAACGGATTGATCACGCCGTCCTCGGGGCGGAAGTCGCGCTCGAGGGCGTCCGGTTCGGCCAGCATGGCGTGGTATTCGGGGTGCAGGGCGACCACGCGCACGGCGATATCCTCCAGCGGGGTGAGGATTTCGCCGTCGGTGTGCTTGCGCCAGCTCTCGGTGAAGAAGCGGCGGGCCTGATCTCGGGTGGGGTCGAACATGGAAGGGCGTCCGGTCTAGTCCGTCTTGTCGCGATAGTCGCACAGGTCGCGCACGATACAGGCGCCGCACCGGGGTTTGCGTGCCATGCAGACGTAGCGGCCGTGCAGGATCAGCCAGTGGTGGGCGTCCTTGAGATAGGCCTTGGGTATCCGGCGCATCAGCGCGTTCTCGACCGCCAGCACGTCCTTGCCCGGGGCCAGGCCGCTGCGATTGGAGAGCCGGAAGATGTGGGTGTCCACGGCCATTACCGGGTCCCCGAAAATGGTATTGAGCACCACGTTGGCCGTCTTGCGGCCGACGCCGGGCAGGGCTTCGAGCGCCGCCCGGTCATGCGGGACTTCGCCGGCATGGCGTTCGAGCAGCAGCCGCGACAGGGCGACGGTGTTCTTCGCCTTGTTGCGGAACAGGCCGATGGTCTTGATGTATTCGGCCACGCCTTCGTCCCCGAGCGTGATCATCGCTTCGGGACTGGGCGCGACGGCGAACAGCCGGCGGGTGGCGATATTCACGCTCTTGTCGGTGGCCTGGGCAGACAGCACGACTGCGACCAGCAACTGGAACGGGCTGCCGTACTCAAGCTCGGTGGTCGGGTTGGGGTTTGCCTCGGCGAGGCGGCGGAAGAATTCCGCAATCGCAGCACGTTTCATGTGCGCATGGGCAGGTGTCGATGGGGCGGCGAGGCGAGCTCGAACCGTTTTCGCGGCGCTCAGGTCGCATTGCTTGCCGCCGCCGCCGCCGTTTCGCCGCCCGCTGCTGCATCCGCAGGGGCGCTCCGTGCCGGCGCGGGGCGGGCAGCGCTACGGGCATTGGCACGGGCATTGAGCCAGTTGAACAACGCGATGAGGCAGCCAAGTGCGAAGAATGCACCTGGCGGCAGAATGGCCAGTAAAAAGCCCGGGTAGTCGTCGCCGAACACGTGTAGCGCCGACAGCGAGGGGACGATCATTTCGATGCCGGCGAACAACGTGCCGCTGCCGATGAGTTCGCGCATGCCGCCCAGGACAGCGAGCACCCACAGCAGGCCGATGCCCATCATCACCCCATCCAGCGTTGATTCGAGCGGTCCGTTCTTGGCCGCATAGGCCTCCACCCGCGCGAGCACGATGCAGTTGGTGACGATGAGCGGGATGAAGATCCCCAGCACCAGGTAGAGTTCGTGCAGATAGGCGTCGAAGGCCAGATCCACCATCGTCACCAGGGCGGCGATGATGAGGATGAACACCGGAATGCGGATTTCGTAGGGGATGAAATTGCGCAGCGTCGCCACCGCCAGGTTGGCGACCGCCATCACCAGGATGGTCGCCAGTCCGAGGCTGACCGCGTTCACCATGGTGTTGCTGATCGCGAGGATGGGGCACAGGCCAAGTAGTTGCACCAACCCCGGGTTCTGCTTCCACAGTCCGTTGTAGGCGTTGTCGCGCAGGCTCTGAACGTCCATTTCTTACCTCACATCCTGCTGCCGGTCTCGGCTTCGAAGAGGGCATCGCGGTGTTCCAGCGCGTAGGCCAGGGCCCGGCCGCTGGCCTGGGTGACCGCACGGGCGCTCAGCGTGGCGCCGATCATGTAGTCGAAGGCGCCGCCATCGCGTCGCACCTTCCAGTTCCCCGGGGCGACCTGCTGGAAGGACAGCCCCGTGAATTGTGCGATCCACGGTGAAGCCTTGTTGCGATCCTTGCGCGGGTCGATGTAGTCGCCCAGCCCCGGTGTTTCCTTGTGCTCGGTCACGCGCACGCCGGTGATGCGGCCGTCGTGGCTGACGGCGACCGCCAGCGCGATGCGCCCGGCGTAGCCGTCGGGGGCGACCACCTCCAGCACCAGTGCCGCCGGTGCGTCATTGAGCCGGGCCCGGTATACCCGTCCGCCGCGATCCAGCCCCAGCGCGGGGGTGGGGCCGAGCTCGACGTAGTCGTCGAGCAAGGCATTGTCGTACAGGCCGGCCGGCAAGACCTCGTTGATCAGCCGCATGCGTTCCTGCAGGCGCGACGCTTCGATGGACGGACGGGTCAGCCAGTAGGTGCCCGACATCATGGCGGTGAACAAGAGGGTGAACACCACCATGATGCCGGCGGTGCGGATCGAGGTGCGGGTGGCGGTGTAGCGTTCGGTGGCGCTCATCGCGGCTTGCCTCCGCGGTGGCCGAAGACCGTGGGCTGGGTTTTCATGTCGATCAACGGCACACACATGTTCATCAGCAGCACGGCGAAGGCGATGCCTTCGGGAAACGCGCCGAAGGCCCGGATGAGGTAGGCAATGAGCCCGACGCCCGCGGCGAACAGCAGTTTGCCACGGGGGGTGGTGGCGCCCGAGACGGGGTCGGTGACGATGAAGAAGGCCGCGAGCATCGCGCCGCCGCTGGCGAGATGGAACAGCGGCGACGCGAACTGCGCCGGGTTGACCAGCCAGAACGCGGTGGCGATGGTGGCGAGGGTGGCGATGAACGCCACCGGCATGTGCCAGGTGATGATGCCCAGCGCGAGGAGGAGCAGGCCGCCCGCGAGGTAACCCACCGCCAGCCATTCCCAGCCGCGCCCCCCAAGCAGACCGAAGGCGTTTTGCTGCATCACGCTGTCGACCGGGCCAACGCCGCTGCGCAGTCCGGTGCGCAGCGCGTCGAGTGCAGTGGCCCCGGTGATCGCGTCGAGCTCGCGCTGGCCGCCGAGAATGAGGTCGAGCTGTGTGGCGAAGTCCAGGCCACCCGCGGGCGGCCACTGGGACATCAGCGACGGATAGGCCACGATCATCGCGCAATAGGCCACCATGGCCGGATTGAAGGGGTTTTGTCCCAGCCCGCCGTACAGATGCTTGACCGCGACGATGGCCACCAATACCGCCAGGGCGGTGAGCCACCAAGGCACGATGGGCGGAAAGCACAGCACCACCAGCCAGGCGGTGACCAGCGCGGAGAAATCACCCAGTGCGGGTGCCAGGGGGCGTTTGCGCAGGCGCAGCACGAGGGCCTCGGCCGCGAGCGCGATCAGGCTCGCGATGGCGAGGTTCACCAGAATGCCGGCGCCGATCTGCCAGATGTAGATGGCAATGCCGGGCAGCAGCGCGAGCAGCACGGTAAGCATCACACGCTGGACGCTGGCGGGTTTGCGGACGTAGGGTGCGTGAATCATCGTGTTCCCGGCGTAGGGCAGGGATGGGGCGTTGGCGGGTGCCGAACGTCGAACGGACAGGGGGCGGCGCACTCAGCCGGACCTTGGCGCCGGGCATGCCGGAGGGGCAGCGGTAAGGCGATCACGGCGTGGTCCGCTCGTCGCTTGCCGCCTCCGCCGGAGCGTCCGGCACCGACGCCGAGGGGGCGGCGGTACTTGTCTGCGCATCGTTCGCCAGGCCCGCCTGCTGACGCCGCGCCTCGATTTCGGCGATTTCCGCTTGTTTCTCGGGGCTGAGACCGTCGGTGTTCATGGGGGCGACAGCCGCCTTTTGCTGTTTGGCGCGGGCGATCGCGGCGGCGATCAAGGCCTTCTTGGCGTCGTCGCCGCTGGCGGTGGCCGGGGCGGGCGGTGCCGATGGGGGCGGATTGCCCCCTTCGGCCGGACCGTCACCGGTTGCGTCCTTTTGCGCCAGCTTGGCCTTGGTTTCTGCCGCCTTGGCAGCCAGACGGGCGGCTTTTTCCTGCTTTTCGCGTTCCTGGCGGAAGTTGCGGAACTCGAAGCGTTCGCGTGCGCTGTCTGCCGCCTGCAGGTCACGCTCACGTGACCAGATCTCGCTCTTGGCAAAGCGATAGTAGTCGACCAGCGGAATGTGGGAGGGGCAGACGAAGGCGCAGCAACCGCATTCGATGCAGTCGAACAAATGGTATTCCTGGGCCTTGCCGAAGTTCTTGGCGCGCGCGAACCAGTAGAGCTCGAAGGGTTGCAGGTCGGCCGGGCAGGCCCGCGCGCAGGCGCCGCAGCGTATGCACGC
This sequence comes from Rhodocyclaceae bacterium, assembly GCA_046295975.1. GTDB lineage: Bacteria > Pseudomonadota > Gammaproteobacteria > Burkholderiales > Rhodocyclaceae > UBA2357. Next base: position 57,834 of record JBKBMG010000012.1, on the reverse strand, counting down.
CAGTTCGGGCGGTGGGGGCGGGAACAGTTTCGGCGAGGCGGCGATGACGCAATTGCTGCCCTTGACGATGGGCACCGACAATTCGGGCAGGGCGAAGCCCATCATCGGGCCGCCCATGATGTAGCGGTCTACGTCCGCCAATGGCGAGATCAGCGGCAGCAGTTCTCCGACAGGCGTTCCGATCAGAACCTCGAAATTGCCCGGTGATGCGGCGCTGCCGGTCAGCGTCACCACCCGCGACACCAGTGGCTCGCCGTGGTGGACGGCGCGATACACGGCGTGGGCTGTTCCGACGTTGAAGCACTGCACGCCGTATTCGCCGCCCAGCCGGCCGTGTGCAATCTCGATTCCCGTGAGTACCCGGATCAACTGTTTCTCGCCACCCGCCGGGTAGAGTGTCGGAACCGGCACCACCGTTGCATTGCTGCACGGAGGCGCCGACGCCAGCGCGGCACGCATGGCTTCGATGGCTTCCGGCTTGTTGTCCTCGATGCCGACGAGCACCCGCCCGGCGCCGATGAGGTCGCGCAGAATGGCGATGCCGGCGACGATGCCGGTCGCGCGCTCGCGCATCAGCCGGTCGTCGCAGGTGATCCAGGGCTCGCATTCGGCACCGTTGATGATCAGGGTGTCGATGCCACTGCCCTTGCCGAGCTTGATATGGCTGGGAAAGGCCGCGCCGCCCAGGCCTACGATGCCGCAGTCGCGAAGATGGGCGAGCGTGGCGTCGCGTCCCGCGGCGGCATGGTCGAACGGCACCCGCGGGATCCAGCGATCCTCGCCGTCCGGCTCGATCACCACGCTGAGGGTGGCGAGACCGGAGGGATGGGCCATGGGATGCTCGGTGACGTCGATGACGATACCGGAACTTGGAGCATGTACTGCCGTGCCGAGCGGGCCGTCGGCCTCGCCGATGCGCTGCCCCTTGGCCACGCGCTCGCCAGGAGCCACGATGCAGCGTGCGATGGAGCGGGTGTTGTTGCGCAGCGGGACCACCAGCCGCGAAGGCAGCGGTGCCGGGCGGATCGGCACGCCGGCCGATTCGTTCTTGTGCGGCTCGGGTTTCACGCCGCCATGGAAACCGAACAGGCGCTTGATCATGCGGCCTTCCTGATTTCGAACACCGGGTACTTCCACTTCCAGTTCTCGACCGTCTCGGCGACCGGCTCCATGGTGATGCAATCGACCGGGCAAGGGGCAAGGCACAGTTCACAGCCGGTGCACAGCGGCTCGACCACGGTATGCATCTGCTTGGCCGCGCCGACGATGGCATCGACCGGACAGGCCTGGATACACAAGGTGCAACCAATACAGGTTTGCTCATCGATGACCGCGATCGACTTGGGTTTCTCGACCCCGTGCTCTTCGGACAGCGGCTTGAACTCACGCCCGAGCAGATCGGCCAGGGCGCGGATGCCCTCCTCACCGCCGGGCGGGCACTGGTTGATGTCCGCGTCGCCGTTGGCGATTGCTTCCGCATAGGGTTTGCAGCCGGGGTAGCCGCACTGGCCGCACTGGGTCTGGGGCAGGATGGCGTCGATGTTCTCGACCAGCGGATCCCCCTCCACCTTGAAGCGGATGGACGCATAGCCGAGCGCGCCGCCGAGCACCAGGGCAATGCCGGTCATGATCAGCAGGGCGGTCAGCATATTGGCGAACCTCCCTCTCGCTGGAGCAGGGTGCAGGCCGGAGCGGGCAGGGCGAAGCGAGCGTGGTCGGCCATACGGTTACTGAAAGCGGTCGAGGCCGGCAAAGCCCATGAACGCCAGGCTCATGAAGCCGGCGGTGATCATGGCGATGGCCGTGCCCTTGAACGGGGCAGGAACATCAGCGCCGTCCAGGCGTTCGCGGATGCCAGCGAACAGCACCAGCGCCAGGGTAAAGCCCAGCGACGAACCGAAACCGAACAGCAGTGACTCGATCAGGTCGTGGTTGAGGCCCACGTTCAGCAGGGGTACGCCGAGCACCGCACAGTTGGTGGTGATCAGCGGCAGGTAGATGCCCAGCACACGGTGCAGCAGCGGGCTGGTTTTCTCGATTACCAGTTCGGTCATCTGCACGATGGCAGCGATGACGACGATGAAGGACAGCGTCCGAAGGTAGGCGAGGTCGTTGGGCTGCAGCAGGTAGCGGTCGATCAGGTAGCTGGTACCCGCACCCAGCGTCAGCACGAAGGTAGTGGCCGCGCCCATGCCGACCGCCGTCTCGAGCTTCTTGGATACCCCCATGAACGGGCACAGGCCGAGGATGCGGACCAGAACCACGTTGTTCACCAGAACGGCGCCGATGACGATGAAGATGTAGCTGCTCATGATGAGTAGGCGGGGACAAGCCCGGGATTATCCCCTCCAGACCGATTGCGCTCAACCCCGACGCCACGAGTGCTATTGCCCACGGGGCGTACGCGGCACATGTGGAAAGGCTTCGGCGGGTGCGGCGCTGCGCGCATGCCCGTCATCAAGCCGCGCCGTGCCAGTCGTGCGTGGCGGTGACGCATTGCCGGACCAGCGCCGGACCGGCATAGATGAGGCCGCTGTACACCTGCACCAGTTGTGCGCCGGCATCGAGTTTGGCGCGCGCGCCGGCGCCGTCCATCACGCCGCCGGCGGCGATCACCGGCAATTCGCCGGCGAGTTGCTGCGCCAGTTGGCGCACCACACCGGTCGAGGCCTCGAACACCGGCGCCCCGGACAAGCCACCCTGCTGATCGGCGAATCTCAGCCCCTTGACCTTGTCGCGCGAGATCGTGGTGTTGGTGGCAATCACCGCGTCGATGCGGTGCCGGCGCAGCGCGTCGGCGATGTTGGTGATCTGGTCGGCATCGAGATCGGGTGCGATCTTCAGCGCGAGTGGGACGTAGCGACCATGGCTGTCGGCCAGTTGTGTCTGGCGGTGCTTGAGCTTGCCGAGCAGGTCGTCCAGTTCGGATTCGCCCTGCAACTGTCGCAGGTTCTGGGTGTTGGGCGAGGAGATGTTGACCGTGACGTAGCTCGCCAGCGGGTAGACCTTGTCCAGGCAGGCGAGGTAGTCGTCCGCCGCGCGCGCTATCGGCGTATCGAAGTTCTTGCCGATGTTGATGCCGAGCACGCCGCGATAGCGGATCCCGCGCACATTGGCCACCAGCGCATCCACCCCGTGGTTGTTGAAACCCATGCGGTTGATGATGGCGTGCGCCTCGGGCAGGCGGAACATGCGCGGCCGTGGGTTGCCAGGTTGTGCGCGGGGCGTGACCGTGCCGATCTCGATGAAACCGAAGCCCATGCGCGCGAGACCGTCGATCGCTTCGCCGTTCTTGTCCAAGCCGGCGGCCAGACCAATGCGGTTGGGAAAGCGGATACCCATCACGTCCACCGCCTCGGCCGCGAGCGGGGTGGCGGCCGGCATCAGCCGACCGTGCAGACGCAACGCGCCGAGCGCCAGTTCGTGCGCGGTTTCGGCATCCAGGGAAAAAAGCAGAGGGCGGGTGACTTGATAGAGCATCGCCGGATTCTATCGCTTTGTTGCACTGCCGCGCATCGGGGAGTTGTACGAATGCCCGCGGGGGTGTCCGAATGCGGCGTTTGGTGCGCCTGCGCTGGCAGCAGGTGACGGCGGGGGGATCGCCGCGGCGGTGTGCGTCTCAGGTCGCGTCCGCAGCGTCGTCGTCCGGCAAGGCTTGCCACTGCCCGCGTATGCGTCCCTCCAGTGGACGGAAGCGGGACTTGTAGGCCATCTTGGTGCTTTCCCGGATCCAGTAGCCGAGATACAGGTAGGGCAGGTCCAGGCGACGGCAGGCCTCGATCTGCCAAAGGATGCCAAAGGTGCCGAGGCTGCTGCGGGGATCTCGGGTGTCGAAAAAGGTGTAGACGCTGGACAGACCGTCGGTGAGGCGATCCACCACGCTCACCATGCGCAGGCCGCTGTCGTCGCGAAACTCCAGCAAGTGGGTGTCGACGTGGCTTTGCAGCAGGAAGTGGGTGTACTGCTCGCGGTTGTCCTGATCCATGCCGCCGCCGGCGTGGCGGGAGGCCTGGTAATGCTGGTAAAGCGCGTAATGATCCTCGGAGAACAGCAGTGGCTTTTCGAGCACCCGCAGATCCTGGTGCTGCCGCCAGGACCGTCGCTGGCTGCGCGCAGGCACGAAGCTTTCCACCGGCACGCGGACCGGCACGCAGGCGCGGCAGTTGTCGCAGTAGGGGCGGTAGGTGAAGACGCCGCTGCGGCGAAAACCGTTGCGCACCAACTCGCTGTAGATCGGGGTGTCGATCAGATGGCCCGGCGTGGCGACCTGCGACCGGGCGGTGCGATCGGGCAGGTAGGAACAGGCGTACGGCGCGGTCGCGTAGAACTGGATCAGTCCGTAGGGGTAGTCCTTTTGCATGGCGGCGGCGACTCCTTGGCGGCGACGGCGCACAGATCGGGCACTGTGTCGGCGGACCAGCGGCCGGGCGGGTCGCCGCGGGTAGTCAGGGTTTCGAGCATTGCGCAAAACTCGGAGCGCGCCAATTCCCGTGCCCCGAGCGACAGCAGGTGTGCGGTCGTCATCTGGCAATCTATCACGGCGAATTCGCGTGCCACAAGATGATGGCACAGGGCCGCGAGGGCAACCTTGGAGGCATCTGCGACACGGCTGAACATCGATTCGCCGAAGAATACCTGCCCGATCGCGATGCCATAGAGGCCGCCGACCAGTTCGCCGTCAAGCCACGTTTCGATACTGTGGGCATGGCCGAGTTCGTGCATGCCGGCGTACGCGTTGCGCATTTCGGGGGTAATCCACGTGCCGGTGGCATCGGCGCGTGGAGCGGCGCAGGCGTTGACGACCTGGATGAAGGCGGTGTCGAAGCGCACTTCAAAACCGCGGTTGCGCAGACGTTTTTTCAGTGAGCGCGAGCATTTGAATTCGCTCGGGACGAGTACCAGGCGCGGATCCGGGCTCCACCACAGAATCGGTTCGCCGCGGCTGTACCAAGGGAAAATGCCCTTCCGATAGGCAGCGAGCAACCATTCGGGGGTGAGCGCACCGCCGGCCGCCAGCAGGCCGTTGGGATCGCGCAGTGCGCGCCTGACCGGAGGGAAGGCCGGCGCGTCGGCAAGCCAGGGAATCATCGCGTGCGCGCCGTCCGACGTGCCGTGTCAGGCCGCTACGGCGGGCCGCGGCGCGGGCAGATTGCCGGGTTGGGCGTGGGCGGCCATCGCGGCGTTCTCGTGAAAGGTGATCACATGGTCGACGTCCAGACGGATACCGATCATCTCGCCGATGGCGTGATTGTGGTGACTGGGCACTAGCGACAGGATTCTGGCGCCGCTCGCCAGCTCCAGGGTGTAGAGGATGTCGGCACCACGAAACGCCTTTTTCGAGACCTTGGCCTTCATGGGGCTGGCGTCGTCGTGCACGATGTCGTCCGGGCGCAGCAGGACTTCGACCGGGCACCCGGCCGTGCAGGTTGCTGAGCCGCTTCCGCACTCAACCGGGATCACGCTGTTGAGCACGCCCAACTCAAGCTGCACGCGATGCTCATCCAGCACGGCGCCGGGCAGCAGCACGCCGTGGCCGATGAAGTCCGCGACGAAACGATTGGCCGGGCGGTGGTAAAGGTTGTAGGGCGTATCCCACTGCTGGATGTGGCCCTCGTGCATGATGCCGATCTCGTCGGCCACGGCGAAGGCTTCGTGCTGGTCGTGGGTGACCAGGATGGCGGTGGTGCCGGTCGTCTTGAGGATGTCGCGCACTTCGTGCGACAGGCGCTCGCGTAGCTCGACGTCGAGATTCGAGAACGGCTCGTCCATCAGCAGCAAACTGGGGCGCGGCGCCAGCGCCCGCGCCAGCGCCACGCGTTGTTGCTGGCCGCCGGACAACTCATGTGGGTACTTGTGCGCCGAGCTTGCCAGCCCCACGATGTCCAGCAACTCCGCGACGCGTGCCTTGCGCGCCTCGGCGGCGAGGCTGCGCAGACCGAAGCCGACGTTGTCTGCAACGTCCAGATGCGGGAACAGCGCGTAGTCCTGGAACACCATGCCGATGCGGCGTTGTTCGGGGGCAAGGTGCGTGTGGGTGTCGCTGATCAGTTGTTCATCCAGACGGATGCAGCCGCCCAGGATATGCTCGAATCCGGCGATGCAGCGCAACACGGTGGTTTTGCCGCAGCCGGAGGGGCCGAGCAGGCAACCGATGCGCCCTTTGTCGAGGCTGAACGAAAGCGCGCCCACTACCTTGTGGGCGCCGTAGGCGAGGTCGATGTCGGCGAGCTGTAGGTACGGCATGAGGGTGGTCCGGTTGATGCTGTGGGAACTGCCCCTTCCGATTATCGCATCGGGCAGGTGAATGCGATCAATTATAATTCCCCAATCGCTTCGACCGGCACGATTGAATCAGCCGTATTGCCGGTCGCCGTTTGTGGTCCGCCCTCCAACCGAGCCGGGGTAGTGCACTTGCTGAAGAAACTGAGATTCGAAGGGTCCGCGCTGTCGTTCAGTGCGGTGCTGATCGCCCTGCTGATCGCGATGCCGGTGTTGTCGGTGTTTTCCAACGTGCTCGTGGGCGGAACGAGCGATACCTGGTCGCACATGGCCGATACGGTACTGCCCGAGTTCATTCGCAACACCCTGATTCTTTGCGTGGTGGTCGGGCTGGGGGTGAGTTCGATCGGCGTGACCACGGCCTGGCTGACGACCATGCTCGACTTTCCCGGGCGGCGGTTCTTCGAGTGGGCGCTGGTGCTGCCGCTGGCCATGCCGGCTTACGTGATGGCCTACGTCTATACCGATTTCCTGCAGTTCGTCGGACCGGTCCAGTCGACGCTGCGCGAGACCTTTGGCTGGCGCGCGGGCGACTACTGGTTTCCCGATATCCGCAGCGTCGGCGGCGCGGCGATGATGTTTACCTTCGTGCTCTACCCCTACGTGTATCTGCTGGCACGTGCTGCCTTCATGGAGCGGGCGGCAGGCATGCTGGAGGCAGGCCGCTCGCTTGGCCTGGGGCCGTGGCGCTGTTTCTTCAGCGTGTCGTTGCCGCTGGCCCGTCCCGCACTGGTGGCGGGTACGGCGCTGGCGTTGATGGAAACGCTGGCCGATTTCGGCACCGTCTCGTACTTCGCGGTGCAGACTTTCACCACCGGCATCTACCGCGCGTGGTTCTCCTTGGGTGACCGCACCGCCGCGGCCCAGTTGTCTGCACTGCTGCTGTTGTTCGTGGTGGTGGTCCTGGTGCTCGAGCATGCGAGTCGAGGCAGGGCGCGTTTCAACAACACCTCGCGGCAACAGGCAGCGCCGGTGCCGGTGCGGCTGCGCGGTCTGCCCGGCTGGGTGGCCGCATTCGCCTGCCTGATGCCCTTGCTGTTCGGATTTCTCCTGCCGGCGGGCCTGCTGCTGCAAATGGCGTTGAACGAGGGGGATGCCCAGTTCGGCCCACGCTTCTTCCACCTGGCGCGCAACAGCTTCGTGCTGGCCGCGGTGGCAGCCATGCTTGCGGTGGTGCTCGCGGTGTTGCTGGCTTATGCCGCAAGGCTCAGCCGCAGTGCGCTGCCGCCCGTAATGAATCGCATCGTCGGGCTGGGCTACGCGGTGCCGGGCTCGGTAATCGCGGTCGGCGTGCTGATTCCGGTTACGCGCCTGGACCACGCCCTGGCCAGTGGCTGGCAGACTCTGTTCGGCAGCAATCCCGGGTTGATCCTGACCGGGGGCATTGCGGCCCTGGTATACGCCTACCTGACCCGCTTTCTCGCGATTGCGCTGCACACTGTTGAATCCAGTTTGGGCAAAATCACGCCCAGCATGGATGACGCCGCCCGCAGCCTGGGTTACGGCAAGCTGGCAACGCTAGGGCGGGTACATGTCCCCATCTTGCGCGGCAGCCTGCTTACTGCGGGTCTGCTGGTGTTCGTGGACGTGATGAAGGAGTTGCCTGCGACCTTGGTGATGCGTCCGTTCAATTTCGATACGCTGGCGACCCAGGCGCATACGCTGGCCGCCGACGAACGTCTGGCAGAAGCGTCGACCGCAGCCCTGACCATTGTCGCGGTCGGTCTGGTGCCGATGATTCTCATCTCCCGGCAAATCGTGAACAGCCGCCGGGTGCGTCGCCCCCCGGCGGATGAACGGGTGAACGCCGCCTTGCCCAAGGGACTGGAGCGTGCGTGAAGTGCGTGAATCGTCCGAACGGTGTTGGTGGTCGATTGGATGACGTAGTCAGCGCAGCGGTGTCCAAGAACAACAACGGCAGCCAAAGGCTGCCGTTTTTGTTCTTGCATCAAGTATTCGTGCGGGCTGCGTGGGTCCCGGCGGTGTGGATCGATGCCGGGACCTCGCGTGATCAGCGATAGCCTGCGCGGTCGTAGATGCGCTGGGCTTCGGCGACGGCGTTGGCCAGTTCGCCAATCGGCAGGGTGTCCGCCTTGAACTCGCCAAGTTTGTCCAGCGCCGGATTGTTCACCTTGACGTTGCTGGCTGCCGGCCACTCGTTGTTGCCGTCGGCAAAGTAGCGCTGGGCGTCGTCGGAGGCCAGGTACTCGAGGAACTTAACCGCAGCTTCCTTGTTGGGGGCGTGCTTGAGTACGCCTGCACCGGAAATGTTGATGTGGGTACCGAAGCTGTCCTGGTTGGGCCACACGAAGCGCACTGCTTCGACAACCTGTTGATCCTCCGGGCGATCGGAGTTCATCAGGCGGGCGAAGTAGTAGCTGTTCGCAATCGCCACGCCGCATTCACCGGCGGCTACCGCGCGAATCTGGTCGGTGTCGCCGCCTTTGGGCGCGCGCGCGAAGTTGGCGACGATGCCACGTGCCCATTCCTCGGCCTTTTCAGCGCTGTGGTGTTTGATCAGCGCGGCGCCCAGCGACAGGTTGTAGGGGTGGCTGCCTGAACGGGTGCAGACCTTGCCCTTGAGCGCGGGGTCGGCAAGGCTCTCATAGGTCTGTACCTGTTCAGCCTGCACCAGTTCCGGGTTGTAGATGATGACGCGGGCACGGGTGGAGAAGGCGATCCAGTTGTCCGCGCGCAGGTGATCCGGGATGCGTTCTTCAAGAACTGCGGACTTGATCGGCGCAAAGATGCCCATCTGGTCTGCGTTGGCCAGGCGGGAGGCATCGACCGTGATCAGGATGTCGGCGGGGCTGTTTGCGCCCTCGTTGCGGATGCGCTCGAGCAGTTCGTCTTCACGGGCCTCGATGCGGTTCACCTTGATGCCGGTCTGCTCGGTGAAACCACCGTAGAGTGCCTCGTCCGTCTGGTAGTGGCGTGCGGAGTAGATGTTGAGCTCACCCTGGGCGAAGGAGGCCACGCTGGCGGAGAGTCCGATGCCGGCGAGAACGCTTGCGATGACGGCTTTCTTGATCATGTGTGAACGGCCTTAGTGTTGAAAGAAACGGGAAGAAACAAAACCAATATTAACGATAACAATTCGCAGTTGCAAACCAATCCTGCTTCATGCAGTATGTTGCAAACGATTCTCATTACTGAGGTGTTTGATGAACGCACTGCTTGTTGGCGCCGATCGTCTCGGCAACATTCCCGATGTCCTCGCCGAATTCGGCATCCGTATCGCGGCTCACGTCAGTGGTCGTGACAGCACCCATCAAAGGCGTAGCGCGCCGCTGCCTTCCGGCATCGAGATCGTCATACTGTTCACCGACTTTCTTGGCCACAACGTCATGCAGCGGTTTCGCGAGGCCGCGAGCCGGGAGGGGGTGATGATCGTGTGTTGTCGCCGTTCGGTCTGCGCGCTTCAGCAGGCACTCGGAAAACGCATCGGGCGAGAAGACTGCAACAACTGCGCAGGACGCTGTACGCCCCGAAAGGCATAGCGGAGTGGCTTGCTTGGCTTGTAGACGTGGCGTGGCGAGATACTTGTCAGTGCGTGCGCGCCGCCGTTGCGGCACATTGCGCGAAGCGGCCGCTTCGGTGGTGGGGGGCGACTCAACCGGCAAGTAGCCGGCGCGCGCCGTTGAAGCGCGTGCGCCAGTATCTTTGACCCATTTCTTCCACGCGTACGGAACCGCCGCTCGAAGGTGCGTGCAGGAAGCGGCCGTCGCCCACGTAAATGCCGACGTGAGAGAACGCCTTGCGCATGGTGTTGAAGAACACCAGGTCACCGGGCTGCAAGTCGTCACGCTCGATCTTGTCGCCCAACCGGGCCATGTCGGCGGCGCGGCGCGGCAGATCCAGTCCGGCCGCGTTGCGGAAAACGTTTTGCACCAGACCGCTGCAGTCGAGCCCCGTTTCCCTGGAGTTTCCGCCACGGCGATAGCGCACGCCGATGTACTCCATGCCGTGTTCGATCAATTCCTGGATTTTGTCCGGCTCGGGTTGAGCGAGGATGGTACGTTCCGGGTGAGGGGAGGCGAGCACGGGCTGTATGCCCAGGAGCGCGAGGCCGAGCAGGGCCGAGAGAGCGAGTCGCTTCATTGGAACATTGGCGTGGATATTATTTTTCGGCAGACAACCGCCGCCTTTTTATATTCCTTCCATCGTATTGTCAACTGGAATATGGAATCCGGGTAGCGCGGGGCGTCTTCGATTACCGCGGCAGCGCTTCGCGCCTGGCCCGTGCCTCGAACTCGGAAAGCGCTTCCGGCGTGGTCACGCCGAGCATGCGTGCACGGCCGAGCGCCAGCAGCAGCAACTGGGCGATGGCGTAGGCGTCGCCCAGCGCATGATGGCGCTGGAAGGTTTCGATTCCGAACTGCTGCATCCAGTCGGCCAGACGGGAACCTGTCGTTGCACGGGGGCGGAAGAGGCCGTGCAGAATCCAGTAGAGATCCAGCCAGAACCAGTCGGGCACGCGACCGAGATGGCGCTCGAGGGCGTTTTCCAGCAGAACCCGGTTGAAAGCCGCGTTGAACACGACGATGGGCGACTTGCCGGCGAACTCCAGGAGGTGGGCGAGTTCGGCGGCCGGTTCGGGCGGCAAGCTTGCATGAATGGCGCGGTCTGCGGCGAGTGCGCCGTCTTCTATGGCAATGGCGGCGATGGCGAGCAGCCGGTCGTCGGTCACGGAGCGGCCGGTGGCCTCAGTATTGACGATGACGTAGCGTGTCTCGAAGTGGCGACGGTTGGTTGCGTCGACGGGCAAGGCTGCCCAGGCATCCAGCCGCTGGCGCAGCTCGGGTGGGAGAACAGGCAGGTCGGGTGCGGCACCGAGCAGGCGTGAGATCCAACTCATAGCTGGTAGTCGAGCTTGAGCCTGAGTTGAAGTTTGCGCGCCTGCCGGAAGGCCTCCTTGAGAATGCGGCGATCAAGTTCGTTGAGGGTTTCGGGGCGAATGCGGTTGTCGTGGGCGCGGTTGCCGTCCAGGTGTTGTGCGCGCAGGCGCAGCAACTGGATGAAGTGGAATCCGTCTATGACCGCTGCCGTTTCGTCTTGAGGTATCCCCATGCGCGTGCCGGCCTGGCGCAGGCGTTGCACGGTGGAGCTGGAAGCGACCTCGGTGCGTAGCGCGAGGATGCGTGCCACGTCGACAAACAGGCGGGCGCCCGAGGTTTTCAAATCGATGCTGCCGTCGTCGTCGAGCACGAAATCGCGTATGCGCCCGATCGGCGGTGGTACGGAGAGGGCGTTGGCGGCCATCTGGCGCAGGAACGAGGCGTTCTTGCGTGCGCTGCGGTTAAGCCAGTTGCGCAATCGCTCGCCGTGCGACTCGTTGCCGGCAATCACGCGGTAATCGAAGAAGATCGAGGCGTTGAGCAGGGCTTGCGGGTCGGGTTCGTCCATCCAGGCGTCGAAGCGTGCCTGCCATTCGTCGGGTGTCAGGCACAGCGCCGGATTGCTCGCCATGATGTTGCCCTTGCACAGTGGAAACCCGCACACGGCCAGGTCGTCGTTCACCGCCTTGGCGAAGCGCAGTAATGCCTGTCGAAGCACCTGCCTGTCCGTGCCCGGCGGGCAGGTATACATCAGCCCGTTGTCCTGGTCGGTGGACAACGTCTGTTCGTGCCGCCCTTCCGAGCCGAAGGCGAGCCAGGCGAAGTCGACATCGTTCAGCCCGTGGCTGTGCCGCTCGAGGTCGATGATGCGCCGGGTAAGTGCGTCGTTGAGTGCCGAGATGAAGTGGGTGAGTTGCTCCGCGCCAACGCCTTGGGCGATCAGGTTGAGGGCGAGTTGGCGGATGTCGGCACTGGCATGGCGCAGGGCCTCGACATCCGCCGCGCCGTCGATGCTGGCGCGGATCTGGCCAAGGCTGATGCGCTGCAGTGAGAACAGGTCGCGCTCGGAGACAACGCCTTGCAGGCGACCTTGGGTGTCCACGACCATCAGGTGACGGATGCCGTGGGTGGCCATCTCCAGCGCGGCGTCGTAGGCCGAGGCGCTCGCAGGCAGAGCGTGCGGGCCGGGGGTCATGACGTCCACCACGGGGCGATCGAGTTCGGCGCCGTCGAGTACCACACGTCGTATCACGTCGCTCTGGGTGAGCACCCCGACCGGCTGGCTGTCGGCGTTCACGACCACCATGCAGCCGACGCGCTGCCGGACCATCTGCTCGATGGTGGAACGGGTCGGCGTGTCCGGCGAAACCGTGACCGGCGCCTGCTTGATCAGGCGCGCGAGCGAGGTCGTCATGGTCTGCTGCTCGGCCGCACGTTGCGAAAATGCACTCTGCAGTTGTTGCCGTGACTGGTTGAGCAGGCTTGCGATGTACTGGGTGCAGAAGAGGTGGAACTCCTGGCTCATCCGCATCAGTTCGCGAAAATCCTCCGCAGGCAGGCGGAACACGAAACTGTCTTCCGCAGCCACGTAGAGATTGGTGGATGGCCTGCGGGCGCTCAGTGCGCCGATGGGAAAACACTCGCCCGGCCCGAGCGGCAGGGTGGTGTATTCGGTGACGGCGGTGGCGCCAGCCTGGCGGGCGAGAATCTTGCCGCGCTGAACGATGAAGAGATGGGGGGGAATGCCCGAATCGGGTGTCAGGAGTTCTTCGCCCGCGGGATGAAACACCAGCGTCAGCCTGCTTGCGAGAAAGCCGAGCGCATCGTGTTCCATGCGATTGAAGGGCGAGAAGCGACGCAGAAAGTCCAGGCTCGCGCCCTTCAGAAGTTCCGGAGCGGACGTTGTCATAGCACGGGTGGTCCTGAGGCCAGATGCCAGTATAGCCGGGCGGGGTGGTGGCCGTGAGCGATGTTGCGCTGCGGCAACGACAGGCCGGGCCATCGCGCAAACACCGGGGGCGCCGCAAGGCGACCCCGGTGGATGGATCAGAGCACTTCCGCTGCGTGATCCGCGAGACGGGAGCGCTCGCCGCGCTGCAGGGTGATGTGACCGGAGTGGGCCCAGCCCTTGAAGCGGTCGACCACGAAGGTCAGGCCGGAACTGCCTTCGGTAAGATAAGGCGTGTCGATCTGGGCGATGTTGCCCAGGCAGACTACCTTGGTGCCGGGACCGGCGCGCGTCACCAAGGTCTTCATCTGCTTGGGCGTGAGGTTCTGCGCTTCATCGATGATCAGGAACTTGTTGATGAAAGTGCGGCCGCGCATGAAGTTGAGGCTCTTGATCTTGATGCGCGAGCGAATCAGGTCGCGTGTGGCAGCGCGCCCCCATTCGCCGCCTTCCCCGGTGGTGCCGTTGAGCACGTCGAGGTTGTCTTCGAGCGCGCCCATCCACGGCGCCATCTTCTCCTCCTCGGTTCCGGGCAGAAAGCCGATGTCCTCTCCCACGGGCACCGTGACCCGGGTCATGATGACCTCCGAGTAGCGCTTGCTCTCCAGCACCTGGGTAAGCGCCGCGGCCAGCGTCAGCAGCGTCTTGCCGGTGCCGGCCTGGCCGAGCAGGGTGACAAAATCGATGTCCGGGTTCATCAGCAGGTTGAGGGCGAAGTTCTGCTCGCGATTGCGCGCGGCAATACCCCAGACGTTGTTCTTGGAGTGCGTGAAGTCGGTCAGCGTTTCGAGCAGTACCGACTTGCCGAGCTTGTCCTTGACCCAGGCCTGGAGGGGGTTTTCGCCGTCCTGGTAGATGAACTGGTTGATCAGCAGATCAGCGGCGAGAGGGCCGTTGATGCGGTAGTAGGTGTGGCCGTTCTCCTTCCACGACTCCATGCCTTTCGCGTGGGTATCCCAGAAGTCCGGCGGCGCTTCGCACCATCCGGTATAGAGCAGGTCGCTATCTTCCAGTACCTTGTCGTTGAAGTAATCCTGCGCTTCCAGGCCCAGCGCACGGGCCTTGATGCGCATGTTGATGTCCTTGGAGACGAGGATCACCGGGCGCTTCGGGAAGCGCTCGGCCAGGTGCATGACCACGGCCAGGATCTGGTTGTCGCCCTTGGCTGTGGGCAGGGCCTCGGGCAGCGGGAAATTGATCGCCTCGGTCTGCAGGAACAGCTTGCCGGTGGCCATGCCGTGCGACGGATCTTCGAGGGGAATGCCCTCGTGGATCTCGACCCCGCTGGAGGTGACGATCTCGTCCATGCTGCGGCTTGCCTGGCGGGCATTGCGCGCCACTTCGGACATGCCCTTCTTGTTCGAATCGAGCTCTTCCAGCGTCATGATGGGCACGAACAAGTCGTGCTCCTCGAACCTGAAAAGGCTGGTGGGGTCGTGCATCAGCACGTTGGTGTCGAGAACGAAGAGCTTGTTGTTACGGCTGCGGGGTGCGCGTCGGGCCATTATTCGTGTGCTCCGTAGGCGGATTCGATCGGTCGGCGCGCCGGCGTGACGGACGCGCCGCATGGGCGCACTTTGCCGGGGCCGGGCCCCGGCGGGCAGGGATCAGAGCGATTGCACGAAGGTGAGCACCTCCTCGGCATGTCCGGGTACCTTGACCCCGCGCCACTCGCGGGCAATGTTGCCGTCGGCGTCGATCACGAAGGTGCTGCGCTCGATGCCCCGCACCTGTTTCCCATACATGTTTTTCAACTTGATGACACCGAAGGCATTGCACGCCACTTCTTCCGTGTCGGAGATCAGTTCGAATGGTACTTCGAGCTTGGCCTTGAAGTTCTCGTGCGACTTCAGGCCGTCGCGCGAGATGCCGAACACCGTGCAGCCGGTTGCGGCGAAGCCGGCGTGGTGGTCGCGGAAGTCCGCCGTTTCGTTGGTGCAGCCGGGGGTGTTGTCCTTGGGGTAGAAAAAGAGCACGACCTTGCCACCACGCAAGGCCGAAAGTTGAACGCTGTGGCCTGCGGTGGCAGGGAGGGTGAAGTCCGGGGCGGCCGGGCGGGGGGTGTTGCTCATTGGGGCTCCTGCTTTCACGAGGGATGGATAGCAGCGTAACGGAGTTGCGATCCCGTTGACAATCTCGGAGGCGATTCGTGCTTGAGGTCGGTCGCGCCGACACAGTTCTGTTACTGCATCGCACAATTCATTCGGCTATCATCGGCCGCTTGTTTTCCCCCGGGGGCCGAAGTGGATTTCCTGCAGCTAGTCGTTCTTTCGCTCGTGCAAGGCGTCACCGAGTTTTTACCGATCTCGAGTTCGGCGCATCTCATCCTTGTTCCGGTGCTGACCGGCTGGCCCGACCAGGGGCTGGCGTTCGATGTCGCGGTGCATGCCGGCACCTTGGTGGCAGTGGTGTGGTATTTTCGCCACGAACTGTGGCGCATGACGCTTTCCGGTTGCGGATCTCTTGTCGGTCGCTGGGACGCCGATGCCAAGCTGGCCTGGCTGGTGGTGGTGGGGACGATACCGGTGGTGGTCGCCGGTTTGCTGGGAAAATCGTTTATTGAGAACGAGTTGCGCAGTCCCCTGGTGATTGCGACCACCGCGGTGTTGTTCGGGGTGTTGTTGTTGTGGGCCGACCTGCGCGGCGCGCGCCGTCGTGAGGAGGCCAGCATCGGCTGGCGTGATGCGGTGCTGGTCGGCCTTGCTCAGGCCGTGGCCTTGATTCCGGGTACTTCGCGCTCCGGCATCACCATGACGGCCGGGCTGATGCTGGGGCTGACCCGCGAGGCGGCGGCGCGCTTCTCGTTCCTGCTGTCCGTGCCGACCCTGCTCGCGTCCTGCACGCTGGTCACCCGCGACCTGGTGCGCACGCCGGAGCCGGTGGACTGGCTCGTGCTTGGCATGGGGGCGGTGCTGGCGGGCGTGAGTGCCTATGCCTGCATCCACTTCTTCATCAAGCTGCTGTCGCGTACCGGCATGTTGCCCTACGTGATCTACCGGGTGTTGCTCGGCCTGGTGCTGTTCTGGATCTTCTGGTGATGCCCGCGCCGGAGGTGGCGCGGCCCGCCGTCAACGGTCGAAGAGCAGCGCCGCGGCGACCGCGCGCCCTTCGCTCACCAGGACGTTATAGGTTCGGCAGGCGGCGGCGAGGTCCATGACCTCATAGCCAATGCGGGCGTCGATCAGCGGACGAAGCACCGCAGCGGGGGGGAAACGTAGTCGGCCGCCGGTGCCGATCAGCACCACTTGCGGGCGCAGTTCGACGACGGCGGCGAAGTCCTCCGCACACAGGCCGGTCAGTCCGCCCGGCGCCCAGTCGGGCACGATGCGCGTGGCCTCGACAACCACATTGCCGTCGTGGCGGAGTTTGTTGATCATCAGGTGATCCGTACCGTAGCCGGTGATCAGGTTGAGCGAGGCGTCGTGTTCCAGATTGAGCTTCATCGAAATCGGTGTACTTGCGTGGGCGTTGTGGGCGGAGAGGCTGCGGCTTTAGTGGGCACGACCTTGGACTGACTGTGCGCCGCGGTGAATTGCCGGGGTGGGGCGGGTTGGATAAGATTATAGACTTTATGTCTCCGGGCGCTCGCCAGCTCCCGGTCAGGGTCGGCGAACCGACTCGAACGTGTGACGGGCAAGTGTGCCCCGAGGGAAGAGGACTCCATGACAGCCGCGAACAAACTGCAGATTGCCGCCAGTGGCGGAACGGTGACGATGCCGGCGGATGGGGCCGCGGCGGCATCGCTTGCGCGCCCGATCCGCAAGTCGGCGAAGCTCATGGATGTGTGTTATGACATCCGCGGACCGGTGCTGCAGCGTGCCAAGCAGCTCGAGGATGAGGGGCACAAGATCGTCAAGCTGAACATCGGCAATCTGGCCGCGTTCGGCTTCGATGCGCCCGAGGAAATCCAGATGGACATGATCCGCAACCTGCCCAATGCGGCCGGCTATTCGGATTCCAAAGGGATTTTTTCGGCACGCAAGGCGGTGATGCACTACACCCAGCAGAAGAACATCAAGGGGGTGGACATCGAGGACATCTACATCGGCAACGGGGTGTCCGAACTGATCGTGATGGCGATGAATGCGCTGTTGAATGCGGGCGACGAGGTGTTGGTGCCGGCGCCCGACTATCCGCTGTGGACGGCGGCGGTGAGCCTGTCCGGTGGCAAGCCGGTGCATTACCGTTGTGATGAGGCGCAGGGCTGGTTTCCCGATATCGAGGATATGCGCGCGAGGATCACCCCGGCGACCCGCGCCATCGTCATCATCAATCCCAACAACCCGACGGGCGCGCTGTACCCGGACGACGTGTTGCTGCAGATCGTCGAGCTTGCGCGTCAGCACGACCTGATCCTCTACGCAGACGAGGTCTACGACAAGGTCTTGTTCGACGGGGCGACTCATACTTCTGTGGCGGCCTTGTCCGAGGACGTCCTCACCATTATTTTCAACGGTTTGTCCAAGAACTACCGCTCCTGCGGCTACCGTGCCGGCTGGATGGTGGTGTGCGGGGACAAGCGCCGCGCGCAGGACTACATCGAGGGGCTGAACATGCTTGCCTCGATGCGGCTGTGCGCCAATGTGCCGGGGCAGTTTGCGATCCAGACCGCGCTGGGTGGCTATCAGAGCATCGATGACCTCGTCGCCGAGGGCGGACGCATGCGCCGTCAGCGCGATCTCGCCTACGAGTTGATCAACGCCATTCCCGGGGTGAGTTGCGTCAAGCCCAAGGCGACGCTGTACATGTTTCCGAGGCTGGATCCGGCGATCTATCCGATCGCCGATGACCAGGCCTTCATCACTGAACTGCTGGAGGAAGAGCGCGTTCTGCTGGTGCAGGGTACGGGTTTCAACTGGAGCGAGCCCGACCATTTCCGCCTGGTGTTCCTGCCGCACGAGGATGACCTGCGCGACGCCATTGCGCGCATCGCGCGATTCCTCGCGCACTACCGAAAACGCCACGGCACCGATTGAGGTGTTGCGGCGTGGCCCCGGCAGATTCGCCGGGGCGGGCATGATCACGTGCCCGGATTCTTGAACCGTAATGACCAAGCAGAGTAGACATGAAAGCAATCAGCGTAGGCCTTCTGGGCATCGGGACCGTCGGTGGCGGTACCTTCAACGTTCTCAAGCGCAACGAGGAAGAGATTACCCGTCGCGCCGGACGGCCGATTCGCATTACCACGGTCGCGGACAAGAATCTGGAACTGGCTCGCAAGGTTGCGGGTGAAGGGGTGAAGATCACCGATGACGCGTTCGCGGTGGTGGCCGATCCCGAGATCGACATCGTCGTCGAATTGATCGGTGGCTACGGCGTGGCGCGCGAACTGGTGCTCAAGGCTATCGAGAACGGCAAGCATGTGGTTACGGCCAACAAGGCCTTGCTTGCCGTGCATGGCAACGAGATCTTCGCCGCGGCGCAGAAGAAGGGCGTGATGGTCGCCTTCGAGGCAGCGGTGGCGGGCGGCATCCCGATCATCAAGGCATTGCGCGAAGGCCTGACGGCCAACCGTATTCAGTGGCTGGCCGGCATCATCAACGGCACGACCAACTTCATCCTGTCCGAGATGCGTGACAAGGGCCTGCCCTTCGCCGAAGTGTTAAAGGAGGCACAGGCGCTCGGCTACGCCGAAGCCGACCCGACCTTCGACATCGAAGGTGTGGATGCCGCGCACAAAGCGACGATCATGAGCGCCATCGCGTTCGGCGTGCCGATGCAGTTCGAGGCGGCGCACGTCGAAGGCATCACCCGGCTCGACAGCGTGGACATCACCTACGCCGAACAACTTGGTTACCGTATCAAGTTGCTCGGCATCGCGCGCATGCGCGACAGTGGCATCGAATTGCGCGTCCATCCCACGCTGATTCCGGCCAAGCGCCTGATCGCCAACGTGGAGGGGGCAATGAACGCGGTGCTGGTCAATGCCGATGCGGTTGGTGCCACGCTGTACTACGGCAAGGGGGCGGGTTCGGAGCCGACGGCCAGCGCGGTGATCGCCGATCTGGTCGATGTCACCCGACTGCACACCGCTGACCCCGAGCACCGTGTGCCGCACCTGGCCTTCCAGCCGGATCAGGTGCGCGATCTCAAGGTGCTGCCGATCGAGGAGGTGATCACCTCCTACTATCTGCGCATGCGGGTGGATGACAAATCCGGCGTGCTGGCGGACATCACCCGGATCCTTGCCGATTGCGACATCTCCATCGAGGCGATGTTGCAGCGTGAGGCGGAGGAGGGCCAGGCCCAGACCGACATCATCATGCTCACCCACGAGACGGTGGAGCGCAAGGCCAATGAGGCGATCACCCGTATCGAGGCGCTGCCGGTGGTTCGCGGCCGGGTAACCCGTCTGCGCATGGAAAGCCTGCAGTAACACACCCGAACGGGGCTGGCGAACCTCGCCACCTGCCCCGTGGTCCACCCCGACGGGCAATCCGGCATGTTCCATGCCCGGCTTGCCCGTTTTCACTTTACTGCGCTGGGCCTTCTTCCTCGTACCCCGGGAGCTCGCGATTTCATGCGCCCGACACTGGCATGCTTGCCACTCGTCCTGCTGCTCGGTGGCTGCGATCCGCTGGCAACGCCCGATACCATGCTCGACGAGTACGTCCGGCGGGTCGGGCGCGTGCTGGAGGTCGACGTGACGCTACGTCCCGTGCCAGCCGCGCCCGAACTGCCCCGACGGCGCGAGCGGATGTTGCCGACGGTGGCGCAGACGGTCGGATTGCTGGACTTTCTCGGGCTGTACGGTTGCGAGTTGCAACATATCGTCGGCGAGCGCAATTCCGGACTGGGGCGTGTCATGCATCCCGCGAGCGCCCTGGATTACGAATTGCGCTTCATCGTTGCCGCGGAGACGTGTGCGGCGCAGATGCAGCGTGAGTCGCTGCGCAAGGTGGTGCGTGAGGTCGCCCGACTCAAGCGCGATGACCTGCCAGTGGTGATCTGGAACGCTACCTGGGGTACGCAGGAAATCGAGACGCTGTTCACCCGCTCGAGAGGCCTGCTGCCGGCGGACGGCGCACGCGACCAGGTCGCGCAGGTCGCCGCCGACCTCAAGGCGCTGCGTGAAACGATCGAGCGCATTCGTGCGGGAGATCATGCGGTCGGCTTCACGAACATGGACCCGGTACTGCAACGTTGGCTGAGCAGCCCGGTATTCGGGCAGAGCCTGCGTTCGGCGATGGCGCTTACCGTCAGGCTCGAGGATGCAGCCATGCTGGTGGAGCGCAGATTGAGCGATCGACCGCTGTGCCATCGAGGGCATCGCAACCGCAAGGCCGATACCGCACGCAGCATGTTCCTGACCGTGTACATCGGTCATGTGCAGCCTTACATGGCGGCCTTGCAGCGTACCCGGGGGCAATTGTTGCCGGGCGTGCAGACCCTGGTTCCGGATGATGTGCCGATGTCGGAGGCGATGCAGGTCTACGTCCGGCAGGTCGTGCTCGAATACGGGGAAGACAGCGTGTGGCATGCGCTCGACCTTGCGACCCGGCGTCACACACGAGCCTGGCAGGCGCTGTTGGCTCAGTGCGGAATGACGCCGGGCCAGCAGGAGGGCATTGGACAGACGTGACCGTGGGCTGGATAATCCGGAGCTTCCGTTCAATGTGCGCCACCGCGAAAAGGATTGCGAAGTGAAGTACCTTTCCACCCGAGGCCATGCCGGCCGCCCCGAATTCTGCGACATCCTGCTTGGCGGATTGGCCCCGGACGGCGGCCTGTATCTGCCGGAATCGTATCCGGCGATCACACGGGACGAACTCGATCGCTGGCGCTCGCTAAGCTATGCCGAGTTGGCCTTCGAGATTCTGTCGCGCTTTGCCACCGACATTCCCGCAGCCGATCTCAAGGCGATCTGCGACAAGACCTACACCCCGGAGGTCTATCGCTTCGCGCGAGATCCGGCGACCGCGGCCGACATCACCCCGGTGCGCTGGCTCGAGCCCGGTCGTCTCGCGCTGCTGGAGCTGTCGAACGGGCCCACGCTCGCCTTCAAGGACATGGCGATGCAACTGCTCGGCAACCTGTTCGAATATGTGCTGGCCAAGCGTGGCGAGCAGATCAACATCCTGGGGGCGACTTCGGGCGATACCGGGTCGGCGGCCGAGTATGCGATGCGCGGCAAGCGCGGGGTACGGGTATTCATGCTGTCGCCGCACGGCCGGATGAGCGCCTTCCAGCGTGCGCAGATGTACTCGCTGCAGGACGAGAACGTCTACAACATCGCCGTGACCGGCATGTTCGATGACGCCCAGGACATCGTCAAGGCAGTGTCCAACGACGCCGCGTTCAAGGCGAAATACAAGATTGGTGCGGTGAATTCGATCAACTGGGCGCGCGTGGCGGCTCAGGTGATCTACTATTTCAAGGGCTATTTCGGCGCCACGCGCAACAGCGGCGAGCAGGTCGCGTTCTGCGTACCGTCAGGGAATTTCGGCAACATCTGCGCCGGCCACATTGCGCGCCAGATGGGCTTGCCGATCGCCCGGCTGGTGCTCGCCACCAACGAGAACGACGTGCTGGACGAGTTCTTCCGCACCGGCGTATACCGCCCGCGCGGAGCTGCCGAAACGCAAGTCACCTCCAGCCCCTCTATGGATATTTCCAAGGCCTCGAATTTCGAGCGTTTCGTATTCGATCTGGTCGGGCGGGACAGTGCCCGGGTTGCGGCACTGTGGCAGCAGGTGGATGGCGGTGGTGCGTTCGATCTGTCCGGCACGGCGGACTTCACCCGCTTGCCGGAGTTCGGCTTTGTGTCCGGAAGCAGCACCCATGCCGACCGGCTGGAGACGATTCGCGCCGTCTTCGACCGCTACGGCTTGATGATAGACACGCACACGGCGGATGGCGTAAAGGTTGCCCGCGAACGTGCTGGCGATGTGCCCGATGGTGTACCCATCGTGGTGCTGGAGACGGCATTGCCGGTGAAGTTTGCTGACACCATTCGCGAAGCGCTCGGCCGCGAGCCCGAACGCCCCGCCGAGTTGATGGGCATCGAAGCGCTGCCGCAGCGCGTCGAGGTCATGCCGCCCGATGTCGAAGCAATCAAGCGTTTCATCGCTGCAAGGGTCGAGGGTGTCTGAGGGTGTCCGAATCGCAATGAAATGCCGCCCCCGACCACTGCAATGGCGCTGGATCAAGACATGATCGAAGCCTTGGTGCTGCTCGCGATCATGGTGGTGGTCGGCGTGCTGGGGCATCGAGCCCACGCGGCTGCGGTCCGGCGTTTCGATGATGCGTCGCGGGTGTCGACGGAAGCCGAAACTGGCCCGGCGGCCGCTACCAGTTCGCGAGAGCAGTTAGGGGGCGGCGGCTGACGCGAACCAAACGGACGAATGACGTGATCAGGCCTCGACGTGGCGAAGCGACAGATCCAGCGCGCGCACATCCTTGGTCAGGCTGCCGATGGAAATGCGGTTGACCCCCGTTTCCGCGATCGCCCGAACGCGCTCCAGGTTCACGCCGCCGGATGCTTCGAGCGCCGCCCGACCGGCCGTGATCTTCACGGCCTCGCGCATGGTCTCCAAGTCCATGTTGTCGAGCAGGATCATGCTGGCGCCGGCCGCCAAAGCCTCGCGCAACTGCTCTAGGTTCTCGACCTCGATCTCGATGAACGCGCCACTCGGTACGATGCGTTGCGCGTCGGCGAGAACTTTGGCGATGCTGCCGGCGGCAATGATGTGGTTTTCCTTGATCAGAATGCCATCGTAGAGTCCGATGCGGTGATTGGTGCCGCCGCCCACGGCGACCGCGTACTTCTGCGCCAGACGCAGGCCGGGCAGGGTTTTGCGGGTATCGACGATACGCGCGCCGGTGCCGTCCACCGCTTCGACGAAGCGACGTGTAACGGTGGCGGTGGCCGACAGCAGTTGCAGAAAGTTGAGTGCGCTACGCTCCGCAGTCAGCAGCACGCGGGCCGGTGCTTCGATATCACACAACACCTGATCGGGGCTGACGGACTCGCCATCGCGCACGTGCCAGATCACCGACGCATCCGGATCCAGCGCGGCAAAGGCGGCGTCGAACCAGGCCGTACCGCACACGACCGCCGCTTCCCGCGTGATCACCCGCCCGCGCGCGTCGGTATCGGCGGAGATCAACTGCGCGGTCAGGTCGCCGACGCCGACGTCTTCGGCGAGGGCCGCAGCCACATTGCGCTGGATCTCGATACGGAGCGGATCGGGGAGTCTCATTGGACGAACTCTGTGGACGGGGGAGCACGATGGTATCACCACGATGCCTGAGGGGCCACGGTTCATGGCGGCTTGCAAGAGAAACCGCGATTGTCACCAACGATGGACAACGTCATCGAAGGTCGGAATGCTTCGATGGCGGTGGAGAGGGGGCGTCTGCGGTATGGCGCCACGTAATCGACGCGCCAAAAACGAAATACCCCAGGCGCAGGCCTGGGGCATCTCATTTACGCTATCGCCTACGCCAAATCACCAGCATTTGTTGGGATCATTGGCGCTCTTCGTACCGGTGTGCGTCATGCTCAGCGCACCGCATTCCGTGTCTGCCTGGGCAGCAGTGGGGTTGGCAGTAATGGTGTAGCCGCTGCCACCGCCCGTGACGGCCAGCACGAAGTTGTAGCGGCTGCCCATGTTGGACTCGGTCCTGCAGCCGAGAACGGGATTGGCGCCGGTATAGGTGAGGTTGCTGGTATACCAACGCTCCATCGCCTGGGCGTGTTCGGATATGCACGCCTTAGCGGTCGCCCGATAGCCCCGCATCACGTAGCTGTTGTAGGCGGGCAGCGCGATGCTCGCGAGGAGGCCGATGATCGCCACCACGATCATCAACTCGATCAGGGTGAATCCCCCGCTGGAACGTCGCGCAGGACTCTTGGCGCTGCGGTTTGCGCGCACGGCTTGAACCATCGATACGGTCATCATCAATCCCCAAGAACCTCACGCCAACTGTCGCGACGCGCTCCCTTGAACTCTTCCGGGAAGAGTTGCACGAATTCGTCGGGCAGGAAGATACCGCTACCGGTACCCGAGCCACCGATCGCGAACGCCGGATTGGACGTCGCCACGCCCGCACCCCCGCTGATCTGCATGCCACTCGGAGGAATCCCCCCGACATAGTCGTTGCGAATCCCGTCGGAGTTCACGTCGAACACGAGCTGGTTCAGGCGTCCGCCGGTAAAGGGATTGATCGCCCAGAGGAAGCCACGGCCAGAGGGTTGGCAGGGGTCGCTGGCGTCCGGAATAAAGGTGGTCCCCAGCAGCATGCCGTTGGCGATGAAGTTGGGTGCCAGCATGCGCTCGCCTTCGGGGTTGCCTGAACCGACGATCAGGTCGATGTACCAGCCATAGGTGCCATTGGCGATCTTGCTGCCTGTTTCCAGCATCCGGACCGGCCGCCCCGACAAATCCTCCTGCGAGGTGATGCGGCGCTGCTCGAGATTGGCGGAACGATCACCGATGGTGTTGTTGCCTTCGTCGATCAGCCCGTACCAAGTTTGCACCTGTTGGTTTGCTTGATCGGTCTCGTTCAGATACTGGCCGGTTCCGACGAACACCCATGTCCGTTTTGCGGCGCCTGGCTGCGGTTCGAGCGCGACCATTGGGGCTGCCGTGATCGGCTGGCGGTTACCGTTACTGTCACTGGTGGTAAACACGCGATGCACCGTAGGGGTGGATTCCTGGAGATTGCTGAAACGCCAGACGTTACCGCGCAGATCGCCCGCATATGCGGTGTCCGCAAAACCATCGCCGGCCTGTTGCTCGGCGATGCCACTCGAGTCCCAGGCACGGACCGCGGTCAGGCCATTATTGCCACTGGCGCCGGTATCCACCACGGTGACGTTGCCGTCCAGCGCACCGATCATGATCAATGCCGCGTTGTCGCCATCGCTGTTGGGGCCATTACCCATCAGCACGCGCCAGTCACCCTCTGCCACCTGGGCGACGATTGGCTTGCCCAGGTTGTTGCCCATGGCGGGGTGGGACTGGTAGGAACGCTCCCAGAGGAAAGAGATGGCATCCGGGTTGGTGACATCCAGCGCAAACACGCCTCGGCCGCCGCGGCCCATGGTGCCGATCAGAATGGAGCGCCAGGCATTGCGCGTGGTGTCGTAGATATCTGCGACGGTCAGTTCGCCGTCGACGAAGTAGCGGTGCTGGTAATCCGGATCGGCCAGATCCCCCATGCCATGCGCAATCGAGTAGGCCGGCACGAAGGCGAAGACCTCTCGCAGCGTCTCGGCGTCGAAGGCATGCAGCATGCCGCCATTTCCACCGACGTACAAAACCGGGTTCCGGGATTTGGTGGTCTCGACGAAATCGGGGTAGCTGCCCGCCCCTTCGAAGGTGGAGCCAGCGTAGAAGTTGGCGTTGGCCTCGCCGACATATACGATCTGGGAATGCACGAACGTCGGCAGCGGCGTGTCGCGCTCGCGGAATTTACCCGCGGGGTTGGCCTGGCTCTTCTCGAGTGCCTGATTGCCTCTCAAATACTCTACGATCTCGGTGTTCAAGGTGCCATTGGCCGAAAACGCCCCGCTCAGGTTGGCTGCAGTGAAAGGCGTGAGCACACCGCTGTTGTTAAAGCGGATGTTACGTGCGTTCCAGGCCGGCAGCGCGTTGGACGCGAGTATGGGCTCGGTTGCAGCGTATCGCATCGTGCCCGGGTCGAACTGACGCGCCGTGATCTGACCGGACCAGAAATTGGGGTTATAGCTTGCAAAGTAGGCCGCGGTGTCACTGTTGAGCTGCGTGGAACTGGCGGCACCGGCACTCGCGACGCCGACTTCACCCTTGATTCGCGCCAGTGAGTCGGTCAGCGCCTTGGCAAAGGCGTCTGGGTCGTTCGCTACGTGGAACTCGCCGCGCGAGTTGACGGCGGCATGCCAGAGATCGTCGATGGCCGTAGGCCGATCTGCCACCGGTTGGGGCCAACTGATCGTGCCATTGGTGAGCCCAGGCAGGTCGGTCTGTGGGTCCAGGGTACCTTGCAAACCAATCGATACGCCAAACGTCCGCATGTGTTGCCAGAATGCCGGGTTGGAGGACGTTGGGGCGACGTCGTTCTTCATGTCCGGGCGCAAGTCAGTCACCCAGTAATACATCGCCACATCAGCGAGGGTGTTCGACCAGCTATCCCGGTAGGGCGCCTCCGGGACGTAAGTATAGGTGGGAGCCGGGTTGCCAACACCAACGATCTCAACGCCATTGCTATTGTCAACGTTCGCTCGCGCGGCCCCGGTGTCCGCTTGATTGGCGTTCCAGTAACCGTCGGTCGTCATGATCGTGAAATTCTGGCGGCAGCTCAACTGGTCAGTACCGGTTCCTGGTCCATAAGGGCCGCTGGCCGAGGAGTCCATGAAGTATTGACCTGCATGGTCCAGAGATTGACGCAGCGGCGTGCCCTGGCTCGCAATCGTCGAGAACAATTTGGAGAACCACTCGGACTTGTTGTCTCCAGTAAAAAGTCCGCCGTTGTTGCTGACCGGGATGTCGAAGCTCTGTGCGTTGCGGTTCCAGATGGTGCGATAACCGATTCTGAATTCCTCCCCGAGAGGGGCAAAAGCGCGACTAGCAGCTGCCTTTGCCATATTCGCGCGCAGGCGATAATAGGTGAACCAGTTTGCGAAATTCTGGATCTCCTCATCAATTGTACGCGTCACCCCCCCCGGCCAAGTGAGCGTGCTACCGAGCATAGTTACGTTTACGTTGGCGCCACTGCTGTTGAGAGTGGTCTGACGCATCTCCCAGTTAGAACCGTTTCTGCGAAACTCATAGCGAACATAATCCGCGTTATTGGTTTCTACCCCACCTTCCCTTAACAGGTAGAAACCCCGGAAGCGCCAATCCTGAACTGTTGTGCCAGTCTGGTTGTTGTCCATATCGACCGTTGGCCACGTCGTCTGTCTGATCGAGACCGAGCCACTCGCAATGGGGTTACCCGGCGCAGGGTCTCGTGGTAAATTTTCCTCGGCAGGGTCGTACTCAGGAAACGACGTGCCGTCCCACTGAAGCCAGGGCGTGTAAGTTACCGAAGGGTTGTACCACAGCGTATTGACATTGCTTGCACGAAGTCTTATGTCATTTTTGAGAATGGTTGGGTGAGGCAAGCCGGTCGGAGGTGCTGCAACCCAGTTTGCTTGAGCACCCGGCATGTGCTGCCAGGCCATGGACCCCGAATCATCCATGATGAACAGGATGTTCGGCGGGGGCGGCTTGGCGACGGACAGCGGAATCTGATCGATCTCGACCTCCGCCCAGACGGGTAGCGACGGGAATGCGATGGCGATCGCGACGGCGAGCGCGCCGATGCGGGCCGGGCGCTGCGATGAGTGGGTGGGTGTCTTGGTGTTCATTTCACTGTCCGTCTCGAATTTGACTGGGTTCGATGAAGCTTCTTCTAAGCGTTACGCCGATGCGAGTTCGCGTCACATGCCTCTGCGAACGATGCCGCTGAGCACCACGACCGAGCGGTCGTTGTTCGCTGTTGGGGTCGCGCTGCGCACGGTGACGCGGAACATGTTCATGGTGCCTAGCCCCTCGCAGTTGGCACCGTACTGACGGCAGTTGTCACTGCGGACCAACTCAAGGGCATCGCCACTGCTGACGACCTCCGCGCCCAGGCGCTGGATGAAAAACTGGGGCGCCCCGGCGCTCAGCCCTGCATTCACATGAAAGTTGCTGATCTCGGCGTCTATCCAACCCGAGGTATTGGTGGACGAGAACGCATTGACTGGAACGACAGGGCACGCCGTTTCCGTGCAATCGACCCAGGACGGGTGGCTATCGGTGAGTTCCAGGTGCGCTTGTGCAGCCAGAAACGCGGACTCCGCGGCCTGGAAGGCAATGGAGCGGTCGTACATGTTGCCGGTCATGCGTTCCTGCATCGTGGAGCTGCGAATGCCACTGATGCCAGTCAAGGTCGCGATGACGAGCAGGATCAGGGCCACGACGAGCGCGATGCCGCGCTGGTCTTGTGGGCGGGAAACGGGCAGCCAGGAGGCGCGACGAGGTCTCATTGTTCGCGATTCCGCAAGTTGATGATGTTGACGAAGGTGCGTTGCAGTCGACGGTCCGGACCAATGGTTGGGCTTGGACCTGCTTCCGTGGCAATGTCAGCCTGGGTTGTCCACATGACGAGGGTGACCTCGACGGCGGAAACCTGATCCCAATCCGTACCGATCGTAGCCGGAGCAACGAAATCGTTGCTGCCCTGGAGCCGGAACCGGAACTGCATGTCGGAGACGCCGGGCAGAAGTTCCTCGGTCACAATGCGGCTGCCGTCTGCTGGCGAAGCGCCAGTGCCCTGGACGTAGCGCACGCGGTACAGGGAGCGACCGCCGTCTGCAGGCCGACCGTTGTCGCCGACGTACCAGGTGGCAGCGTAGTAACGAGCGAGTTGTCCGTTGGTCTCGAAGTTGAGGGCGCCAGTCGGGTTGACGACGACGCTCGTACCACCGGCAGGACTGTTTTGAACCACGAACAATGCGCCTGGGGTGCCCGCCTGGAAATCGCACACCATCACCACGTCGTTCTGCCGGAAGGGGTTGCCTGCCAAGGTGGAAATCGGCGAATCATCCGACGATGCGGGGACGAACGCGAGAATGGGCCAGCCATTCTCGGTGCCCTGCACCTGGATGGCGTGGGTCCCGGCAAGACGCGCAGCGGCACCCGTGCCCGTTGTTACAGCGGCGGTGCTGGTACCGCCGTCGAAGCCGACCAGCGGATTCCAGTCCTGCCACCACCCAGAGCCAATTCCTGCGGTGCTCGGCAGCACATCGATGGTGCCACAACCGGTATCGCCTGCCTGACGGATATCCCGCGCGAGGAGTTCGAACGCCGTTCGCGCGTTCTCCTGAAGCTCCGACAAGGCGTCGGTGGTGCGGTAGTTCATGCGGTTCATGGACATGATGTTGATCACGCCCATGAGCGCGATCAGACCAATGACCATGGCGATCATCAACTCGACCAGCGTGAAACCGCGAGCGGTCGTCATGGAAGCCGCTATGTATCGGTATCTTGAAGACATGTTTCCTGCCACGGCTTGAAAGCGTTGCCTCGGTTGAACGCGCTGTCTCATGGTGCAACCCTCGGCGGCGCAGAGATGGTGGCTTCCGTCGTGAAACTCTGGGTGCTGCTGCCGATGAGCCCGCGTGAGTCGTCCCAGCGGATGATTACGGTGCATGCGGTGGGGCTGACGTCCGCATCCAGACCGGCGATTGCGATCTCGGAGCAGTCGATGGAGCCGGTGGCCGCGGGCCCCAGACTGGCCATCAATCTGTTTCGCCAGGAAAAAATCTGCTGTTCGGCGAAACCACTACCGCCGGTAACCGGTCCGAAACCGACGTTGAATTCCCCATCTTTGGTCGCCTGAGGGTTGGAACGCATGGCGTCGAGGATGCTGTAGGCCTCCATGACGACGGTGCTGCGCTCCAGGGCGCTCTGGTTGCTGCGTAACGCGGTCATCTGCAGGCCGGCAAGACCGAGCAAGCCGAAAGACAGGATGACGATCGCAACCAGCACCTCGATCAGGCTGACGCCGTTCTGTCGCTTCCGTTCGTGCCGCGCAAGCACGCGGCTGCAGGTTTCCAAGGGCGTGCTCAACATGTTCCACTCTGCTTGGTATTGGTTACTCGTCCTCCGCCCCCTACGTCGAGAAGGCGGACGTTTTCGCTGCTGACCCGGCTGCTGCACAGTTGGAGCGAGCCCGCACCGTCAGCCAGGCCGTTCGAGCGGAACACCACGCGGGACGAAGGGAAGGTACTGCTGAGCGTGAGCTCGCTGCTGGCGGCACTGGACAGCGATCCGCGCCGCAAGGTATTCGCGTCCACGCCCGCCGCCGGGTTGTTGGTTACAATCCAGTGTGTCCAGGTCGTCCCGTCCGCACAGGTATGCGAGGTAGCGGTTGCCGTCCGGCAAAACGTCACCGACTGGTTGCGCCGGATGGCCTCGGCTCGCGCGAACGAAATGTCCGCAACCAGATCGTTGGTCTGTGTAGTCAGGCGATTGCCTGCGATCATGCCCATCATGGATGGAACACCCACCCCCATGAGGATCGCGATGATCGCGATCGTGACCATGATCTCGATAAGAGAGAAGCCATTTAGCTTTTTCATGTGCATATATTCATCCTTGGGGAAGCGAGCGCCAACGCTATGGCGACGAGCGCAGCGGGAGCGGCGATGAGCGGCCGCGTCGTTGCGGTCAGCTCGCGCGGATGGTACGGGGCGGATTCGGCTTGTGGCAAGCTGTGTACGGGACGGCTTGCGTTCAGGCTGGATTCGTCGATTGTGTTTGGATGGAATGGATGACGTCTTCGCAGCATCAATTCGATGCGACCGTGGCCGGCTGGCGGGAGCGCATCCGTGCTTGCCGGCGTGCGCCGGGAATCTTGACCGAGTTGACCGAGCCGGCGCGCGCCGCGATAGGGCTTGCCGATGCGCTCCAGCCTGCAGCCGTGTTGATTCCACTGGTGGTTTCCGACGCGGGTACCCATGTTCTGCTGACCCGGCGTACCGATCACCTCAAGCATCATCCCGGGCAGATCAGCTTTCCAGGAGGACGTGCCGAGGACCTGGATGCGTCGGTGATCGATACCGCCCTGCGCGAGGCCAGGGAGGAGGTCGGACTGGCGCCCGAGTGCGTGGATGTGCTCGGATCGCTGCCAGATTACTTCACGGGGACTGGATTCCGGATCACGCCGGTGGTGGGCGTCACCCGCGCCCCGCTCGAGTTGAGGCTCGACACCTTCGAAGTGGCAGAAGCCTTCGAAGTGCCGCTCGACTTCCTGATGGATCCGGCAAACCACCAGCGCCATCGGATGGAATACCAGGGGCGGATGCGGGAGTATTACGCCATGCCCTATGGGGAGTACTACATCTGGGGGGCGACCGCGGGCATGCTGGTGTCGATGTCGCGGATTCTTCGAGGAGAGGCAGCGCGGTGATGGTGATCGCCATGCGGCGTCGTGCAATGAAGAACCTGGGCCTGCGCGGGCCGATTCTGCCGCTCGATGTTTAGGTCCGTCCGGGATTCGCCGAGGGCGTGGGGGCTCCCACCCGGAAAGGCCTGCTATCCTCTGTGCGTTGTGCCTCAGCGGTGTATCTGAATATGACTCTGTTTTCATTGGTGTTTGCGCTGCTCCTCGATCAGTTTCGGGTACTTTCGCGCGCACGCGTGCAAGGGGGGCTGCAGTCGCTCGCGGCGTGGGGGCGCAGGCAATACGACGACGGTGGCGAAGCCAATGGCCGCTGGGCGTGGTGGATCGTCGTAGGCGGCGCTTCGCTTGCGGTGCTGGTGGTGCACTGGTTGCTGTCGTCGGTATCGTGGGTGCTGGGCTTCGGCTTCTCGGTGCTGGTGTTGTGGGGCTGCATGGGGTTTCGCGATGTGCTCGACGCGTTCTCCGATGTTCATCTGGCCTTGAGCACCGGTGACAACGAGCGGGCGGCAGGACTGCTGGCGCGCTGGCGTGGAGAGGCGTGCCAGCCGGTGGGCTCAGGGGAGACCGCGAGGCTCGCGATCGAGACCTTGTTGATCGGTTCTCACCGGCAGGCCTTCGGCGTGATCTTCTGGTTCGTGCTGTTGCCGGGACCGGTCGGGGCGGCGGCGTATAGGTTGTGCGCGCATCTGGCGGCCGTATGGCGTAAGGATGGCGATGGCGATCACGACCGTTTCGGCCAGCATGCGCACACGGCCTTCGAATGGGTCGATGCGTTGCCGGTACGGCTGACGGCGCTGTTCTACTCCGTGCTGGGCAACTTCGAGGATGCGTTGTATTGCTGGCGGGCGCAATCGGTGCTTTGGCCGGACAGGCTGTCGGGTATACTCATTGCGTCGGGCGCGGGTGCGCTCGGCGTGCGCCTTGGGTTGCCGATTCACGGCGCGGATTGCGTCGTTGATCGTCCCGAAATGGGCACCGGCGGTGCTGGGCACAAGGCGGATACCCTGCACATGCAGCGGGCGGCGCAACTGGTGTGGCGGGTGCTTTGGTTGTGGCTGCTGCTGCTGGCCTTGTTCGGTGTGGCCGGGTTGATGAGTGGTTGAGGATTCTTGAGGAGGGAGCTTAGATGGCAACTCGTGAAGTCGTTGTATTGAGCGCGGTGCGTTCGGCGATTGGCGCGTTCGGCGGTACCTTGAGCGGCATGGAGCCGGCAGAGTTGGCGGGTACGGTGATGAAGGAAGCGGTGACCCGTTCCGGTGTCGATCCGCAGCAGATCAACTATGTGACGGTCGGCAACTGCATTCCCACCGAGTCGCGCTACGCCTACGTGGCGCGGGTTGCATCGATCCAGGCTGGCCTGCCGATGGAGTCGGTGGCGATGGCGGTGAACCGGCTGTGCTCGTCCGGCCTGCAGGGCATTGTGTCGACGTCGCAGGCGATCATGCTGGGCGATTGCGACTTCGGTGTCGGCGGCGGCGTGGAAGTGATGTCGCGCGGCGCCTATCTGTCGCCGGCGATGCGCTCGGGTGCGCGCATGGGCGACACGACGCTGATCGACGCGATGGTGGCGGTGCTGACCGACCCCTTCGGCGTCGGTCACATGGGTATCACGGCCGAGAATCTGGCCGAGAAGTGGGGCATCAGCCGCGAGGATCAGGACGCCTTCGCGGTGGAGTCGCAGCGCCGCGCGGCGTTGGCCATTGCCGAGGGCCGCTTCAAGGACCAGATCGTGCCGATCACGATCAAGAGCCGCAAGGGCGACGTGGTGTTCGATACCGACGAGCACGTAAAGGCCGGCACCACCGTGGAATCGCTGGCGAAGATGCGACCGGCCTTCAAGAAGGACGGGACCGTGACGGCCGGGAACGCTTCCGGCATCAACGACGGTGCGTCCTTCTTCGTGCTGGCCGCGGCCGAGGCGGCGCAGAAGAGCGGCTATACGCCGATGGCGCGGCTGGTGTCGTACGCAGTCGCCGGGGTGCCCAACCACCTGATGGGCGAGGGACCGATCCCGGCGTCCAAGCTGGCGTTGCAGCGTGCCGGCCTGACCCTGGACCAGATCGACGTCATCGAATCCAACGAAGCCTTTGCCGCGCAGGCGCTTGCGGTTGCGAAAGGGCTGGAACTGGACCTGGCCAAGACCAATCCCAACGGAGGGGCGATTGCGCTCGGCCACCCGGTGGGCTGCTCGGGAGCGTATATTGCCACCAAGGCGCTGTACGAACTGAAGCGTACCAATGGTCGCTACGCACTGGTGACCATGTGCATCGGTGGTGGACAGGGCATTGCGGCGGTGTTCGAGCGCCTGTGATCCGACAGTAAGCAGCGCTGAAAAGACCCGCCTGACGGCGGGTTTTTTTTGCCCGGTTGTGGCGCTCTGGATAGGGATGCCGCACCATGGGTATCGGGATGATCGGCTGAATGCACTGTTCTGGTGCGTGCTCCGGCGTACCCCCCGGGCTTTTACAGGGGCGGCCCTGGCATGGTTTTCGCTGTGACTGGGGGAACGCCGTATTCGGCAGAGGAGGGTGACGAGCATCATGGTTGACCGCAAGTTCTATAACGAGATGTACGACGAGGCCGGTGATGTCCGTACGCACTACCAGGCCTACGAGGCGTGGTTGAGGGAGATGCCGCCCGAGCGCCTGGCGCAGAAGCGCGCCGAGGCCGACGCCTTGTTTCATCGCTACGGGATCACCTTCGCGGTTTATGGTGAGAATGCGGGGACCGAGCGGCTGATTCCCTTCGACATCATTCCGCGGATCATTCCAAGCGACGAATGGCAGATGCTGGAAGCGGGCCTGCGCCAGCGGGTCAAGGCCTTGAATGCCTTTATCCGCGACATCTACCATGACCAGGATATTCTCCGTGCCGGACGGATTCCGGAAGAGCAGGTGCTGAACAACGCCCAGTATCGCGCGGTGATGCGCGGCGTGTCGGTGGCCCGCGATGTATACGCGCACATTGCCGGGGTGGACATCGTGCGCGCCGGTGCGGGCGAGTACTACGTGCTGGAGGACAATCTGCGGGTGCCGTCGGGTGTGTCCTACATGCTCGAGAACCGCAAGATGATGATGCGGTTGTTTCCGCGCTTGTTCTCGCGCTACCGCGTGGCGCCGGTGGACCGCTATCCGGACATTCTGCTGAAGACCTTGCGCAGCGTGGCACCGCTGGGGGTATCAGACCCCACGGTGGTGGTGTTGACGCCGGGTGCCTACAACAGCGCGTATTTCGAGCACTCGTTCCTGGCGCAGCAGATGGGGGTCGAACTCGTCGAGGGGCAGGACATGTTCGTCGAGGACGAGCAGGTGTTTCTGCGCACCACGCGGGGCCGTCAGCGGGTGGATGTGATCTACCGCAGGGTGGACGACGACTTCCTCGATCCGCTGGCATTTCGTCCTGATTCGGTATTGGGTGTGCCTGGACTGCTGGAGGCCTATCGTGCCGGACGTGTGACGCTGTCGAATGCGATCGGTACCGGCGTGGCCGACGACAAGTCGATCTACCCCTACGTGCCGGAAATGATCCGCTTCTATCTCGGCGAAGAGCCGATTCTGCACAACGTGCCTACCTTCATGTGCCGGCGTGAGGACGACCTCAAGCATGTGCTCGCGCACCTGCCTGAACTGGTGGTGAAGGAGGTTCACGGCGCAGGCGGCTACGGCATGCTGGTCGGACCGGCCGCCACGCGAGCTGAGATCGCCGCCTTCCGCAAGGTCCTGGAGGCGCATCCCGAGCGCTACATCGCGCAGCCCACACTGGCGCTATCCAATTGCCCGACCTTCGTGGAAGCAGGCATTGCGCCGCGCCATGTCGACCTGCGCCCCTTTGTACTTTCAGGTGAGGAGGTGCAGCTGGTCGCAGGGGGCTTGACCCGCGTGGCACTGCGCGAAGGTTCCCTGGTGGTCAATTCGTCGCAGGGTGGTGGAACCAAAGATACCTGGGTACTCGAGGGTTGAGGACAAAAGCATGCTGAGCAGAACCGCCGATCACCTTTACTGGATGGCGCGCTACATGGAGCGCGCCGAGAACATTGCCCGCATCCTCGATGTGAACCATCGCATGTCGCTGATGCCGCAGTCCGAGGCGCAAGCCGAGCAGGCCTGGGGGGCGACGCTGCGCATCATGGGCCTGGAGCATGCCTTTCATCAGAAGCACGCAGAGATCAATGCCGACAACGTGCTGGAGTTCATGATCTTTGATACCGGCAACCTCAACAGCATCCGAAACTGCTTGCGCGCGGCCCGCGAGAATGCCCATGCGGTGCGTGGCACGCTGACCTCGGAGTTGTGGGAAACCACCAACAGCACCTGGTTGAAGATGCGCGACCTCACCGTCGATGCGCTCAACGACGAAGGGGTGAGCGAGTTCTTTGAATGGGTCAAGTTCCGTTCCCACCTCTCGCGCGGCGTCACGCTGGGAACCATGTTGCAGGACGAGGCCTTGCGCTTCATCCGCATTGGCACCTTCCTGGAGCGGGCCGACAACACTTTGCGCATCATCGACGTGAAGTATCAGTTGCTGTTGCCGGCGGGCGAGGTGGAAGGGGGCGCGGCCGATTACTACCAGTGGAGTGCGCTGTTGCGCTCGGTGTCGGCCTTCGAGGTGTATCGCAGGGTGTATCGTGACCTGATCACCCCTGCCCGTGTGGCGGAGTTGATGCTGTTGCGGGCCGACATGCCAAGATCGCTTGCACGCTGCATGAAGGAGGTGTTCTCGAATCTGCGCGCCGTGTCCAATGACCACTCTTCCGAAACGGAACGTCGGGCCGGACTGATGGAGGCGACGCTGCGCTTCGGCAGCATCGACACCATCATGCGTGACGGTCTGCACAATTTCGTGGTCCAGGCCTTGGCGCGGGTTCAGGATCTGGGCAACCGGATCGCCGATGATTTCCTCGTACCGGTGACGCCCCGGGAGACGGCGACTGCCTGAGCGTATCGGGAGAACCCGCCGCGCGATGCGATCCCAGTGTTGCGCGGCGTCCGCTCCTCGTCCATCTGCCCGATCGGTCGTGGTCGAAGGCCTTAGCGGTGTTCGCCACGGCGCCTTGTGAAACCCGCCTACGCCTGTCGGTATCGTACGCTACGATTCGATCCTGAGCTTGGACGAGGGCGCTACCAGCCCTGGGCCTGCTTGCGTGCGCCGCGGATTTCGTCGCGCACTGCGTTGTAGTGTTCGAAGCGCCGCGCATCGACGGATCCGGCAGCCACTGCGGCCTGCAGTGCGCACCCTGGCTCACGTTCGTGGCGGCAGTCGCGGAAGCGGCATTCGCCCAGGTGTGGTTGCAACTCGCGAAACAGCCCGGCGAGCGCGTCGGGTTCGAGGTGGGCAAGGCCGAAGGCCTGCATGCCGGGGCTGTCGATGAGCCAACCCCCTTCCGGCAAGGAATACAGCCGGGCGAGGGTGGTGGTGTGCTTGCCGCTGTCCAGCGCTGCGGAAATTTCCCGGGTGGCCGCCCGGGCGTCTGGAATCAGCGCGTTGGTGAGCGTGGACTTGCCCATGCCGGACTGGCCCACCAGAATGCTCCGCCGGCCGGCGAGGCGTGCGCGCAGTGGTCTCACGTCGTTGCGCGCAGACAGTTCCAGCACCGGGTAACCGATCGCGACAAAGGGGGCAAGGCGCGCGCGTGCGTCGGCGAGCCGTTCTTCCACATCCGACTTGTTGAGCACGATCAGCGTATCCAGCCCCTGACTTTCGGCGGCCACGATGCAGCGCGATATGAACAAGTCGGAAAATCCCGGTTCGGTGGCGACCACGATCACAACCTGATCGAGGTTGGCCGCAATCAGCTTTTCGCGGAACGCATCCGAGCGCCACAGCAGGTTTTCACGTGGTGCCATCTGCACGATCACACCCTGGTCTGGCGCTGTGAGTTCGATCTCCACCCGGTCGCCACAGGCGTAGGGGCTTTTCTTGCCGCGTGGATAGCACTTGTAGGTGCTTGCGATGAGGTCGGTGTGGTCGACGGCAACCTCGTAATGCCTGCCGAAGGCGGCGACGATGCGTCCGGAAAGGCGGTCGCCGGTTTTGCGCGTTATCGTGGTGGTCACTCGAAGCGAAAATCAGATGTGTTTGGGAATGCGGCGACGTGATGCCCGTTCTTGGCGACGTGGTTCGAATGCGGCATCGTCAGGCGCAGGGCGAGTTGTTGTCCGGGCATGCAGGAGCGCGTCATCTGGTTTCCTGTGAGGCGATCGCACGCAGATGCGATACGCGCACCACCGCCGGCGGATGGGAGTCGAAGAAGCGTGAATACCACGGATCCGGGGTAAGCGTGGCGGCATTGTCGCGATACAGCTTGACCAGCGCGTGGACCAGATCGTCCGCCCGGGTCTGGTCCGCGGCATAGCGGTCGGCCTCGAATTCGCAGGCGCGTGACCAGTGGCTCATGATCGGCCCCAGGGGAAAGGCGAACACCGGCAAGACCAGGGAAAAGAGCGCCAATGCCGTGGCCGTGCCCGCAAACGACACGCCCAGGCCGGCGAAGAACCAGGCTTGGGTGACGAGCCAGCCAAGAAAGGCAAGAATCGCCAGCGCCAGGGCAGCCATCACGACCAGCCGCTTCCAGATGTGGCCATGGTGAAAGTGGCCGAGTTCATGAGCGAGGACCGCTTCCACCTCCGCGGGGTCGAGTTTGTTCAACAAGGTGTCGAAAAACACGATGCGCTTGCTCGTGCCGAAACCCGTGAAGTAGGCGTTGCCGTGCGCGGAGCGGCGTGAGCCATCCATTACGAACAAGCCCTTGGATTTGAAGCCGCAGCGTGCCAGCAGGGCCTCGACCCGCGCCTTGAGGGTGTCGTCCGAAAGGGGGGTGAAGCGATTGAACATGGGGGCAATCAGTGTCGGCCAGATGACCGCGGCGAGCAGGTTGAAGGTGAGCCATACCGCCCATACCCACAACCACCAGAGTTCGCCGGCCGCTTCCATGAGCCAGATCACCAGTGCCAGCAGCGGCAGGCCGATGAGCGTCGCGAGTGCGCCACTCTTGGCCAGATCGGAAACGAACAGCGTTGGCGTCATGCGGTTGAAACCGAAGCGCTTTTCGATACCGAAGGTCCGGTACAGGCCGAACGGCAGTTCGATCAGCCAGCCGAGCAGGCCAAGCGCTGCGAGCAGGCCCACGCCATGGCCAAGCGAACCGGCATCCAGCCAGCGGGCGAGCAGCCCGTAGAGCGCATCCAGCCCGCCCCCCAGGGTCATGGCGAGTATGAACAGCGCGCCCAGTGCGAGGTCGAACAGCGCCAGGCGCATGCGCGCGCGGGTGTAGTCGGCGGCCTTGCGATGGGAGGACAGGCTGATCGATTCGGTAAAAGGCGCGGGCACGCGTTCGCGCTCCGCCGTGACATGGCGGATCTGGCGGATCATCAGGGTGAGCTTGATGGCGAGATTCGCCATCAGCACGACCACGAACAAGGTGGCGAACGCGGATGCGGTCATCGTCGGCGGTTCTCGTTGGGCAGGCGGCGGAAACGGTCGCAGGGGTTCTGCACTTTTTGTGACAGAATCACGTCCTCACGCATCGAACCTGAAGCGCTACGGACGAGGCGCTGCCGCGCGTGGCGACGGGATGCATGCCGGCCACGTCGCCGGTCTCGCAGCCGGCGTGCCGCCAGGCTGTGACCCCGGTCGCCCGCATCGCGTGTTCGAGGCGTTCGCCCCTATCGTTTTGGTTCACATACATCGGCAAGGCATTATGGCACAGGACGCAACCCACCTCATCTGGCTGGACATGGAGATGACCGGCCTCGAACCCGATCGCGACCGCATCATCGAGATCGCCTTGGTCATTACCGACACCCAGCTCCAGACCGTCGCCGAAGCGCCGGTGATCACCGTCCATCAGCCGGACGAGGTGCTCGACGCGATGGACGACTGGAACAAGAACACGCACGGCAAATCCGGTCTCATCGATCGGGTGCGAGCCTCGACCGTGGACGAGGCGGCGGCCGAACGGCTGATGCTGGAGTTCCTGCAGGCGTACGTGCCGCAACGGGCCTCACCGATGTGCGGTAATTCGGTGTGTCAGGACCGGCGTTTTCTCGCCCGCTACATGCCGGCCTTCGAGGGGTGGTTCCATTACCGCAACCTCGACGTGTCGACCCTCAAGGAACTGGCGCGCCGTTGGCGGCCCGAGGTGTATGCCGGGGTGAAGAAGCAGGGCAAGCACGAGGCGCTGGCGGACATTCACGAATCCATCGCCGAACTGCGCCACTATCGCGATACCTTCCTGCGTCTGGGGGCGTAACTGGTTGCGCCGCCGCGACTCATCCGTCGTGGCGGTACAGCCTGAAGATCTCCAGTCGCTTGCCGCCACCATGGCGGTCTTCCCAGATGCGTTGCCATTGCCACATCGGCTGGACACCGATTGGGAAGTCGTCTTCGTGCACCAACAGGTAACGGCAACCGGTCTCGTTGTCGGCCACCGGTTCGGTGCGCACGCCGGCGAAATAGTCCAGTGCGGCACGATGGCTCTGGCTGAGACCGATGGCCGCGACGCAGCCTTCGGGTTCGCCCGCCAGTGCGATGGCCAGTGAGTCGACCACTGGCCGGTAGTTGCGACTGTGGTCGAACCACGGCAACAGCAGGGTGACCGACAGGCACCACAGCATGGTCATGCCCATTGCCCAGTTGGCCGGGGCGCGGTTGGGCGAACGCGGCAGGCGCCACACCAGCGCGATCCACGCGCTGCAGATGGCGATGCCGACTGCGGCCTGAAACCACGTGCCCTGCAGCACGAACTCCGGCGCGCTGCGCGCCAGACTACGCGCCAGGCCGGGAGGCCAGTCAAATACCTGGGCGGTCCAGGCGATCCATACCAGGGTCGCGAACACGCCAAAGGTCATCACCGCAAACCAGTCGAATGCGTTCGCCGCGCCGCGCCGCAGACTCGGCACGCCGGCGGCCGCCAGCAGTGCCAGTGGCGCGATCAGTGGCAACATGCGGGGCGGGCTGACGAGGCCGGTTGCGAGTATGTTGATCAGCGCCAGCACCAGTGCGGCTGTCGGCAGCAGCATTGGCAGGCTGGCGAGATGGCGCCGTGCCCGCCACGCTGCCCACAGCGCGATCGGCCACAGCGGCCATAGGAACCAGCCCAGCAGTTCGGCCAATTCGGGCAGGCTCTCCAGCCTTGAACCGTCGCGGACGAAATTCACCCACTGCTCCTCCCACCACAGATTGAGCAGGGCCGGGTCGGACAGGCTGAGTGCGATCGGCCACAGGGCACTCGCACCGATTGCCAGGCTGAGTCCCAGTATCAGTGCGCCACTGGCGCGCGGGCTGCGGCATTCGGGGCAGGTGGCGGCTGCGAGGATGAACAAGGGCAGGGTCAGCAGCAGACCGCTCGGCCCTGCCGCGAGAAAGGCTAGCGCCGCACCCAGGGCGCCCTGCAGGCTGCCCTTGAGCGGATGGCTGGCAACGCGCGCGAGACCGGCGAGGGTCATGGCCTGCATCGCCATCAACGCGATGAACGGCTGCGCCTCGTGGGCATGGACCACCAATCCCAGCGTGCCCAGGGTCAGCAGGCTGGCGGCGATGCGGGTGTGCCGGCCGTTCAGCCGCCACGACGCACGCGATATCCAGAACAAGGCCATGGCCGCGAACAGCGCAGTGGCCATGCGTGCTGCCTCGTGGAGCGGCAGAATCCAGCCGAAGGCGCGTGCGAGCAGGGCGCTCACCCAGTAGTAAAACGGCGGAAAGACGGTGGCGGGCTGGCCGGCGAGTTGCGGGAATAGCCAGCCTTCGCCCGCCAACATGCTCTTGACGATGGCCAGGTGGCGTACGTCGTCGCCGCGCCAAGGTTCGTGGCCGAGCAGCCCCGGCAGCAGGTAGAGCGCGACCAGGCAGGCCAGCCCGGCTCCGCCGTAGAGGGATAGCCAAGGGCGCGGCGTCGTTGCGTCGGGGTGGGTCATGCAGGCGGACGGCGCGGCGATGGACCAGGCCGGTGACGGGGTTGAGGGCGAATGGAAACGAGAATCGACATGGCGCGATTTTACCGAGCGCATCACGCTCCCGGTGGCGACGCCATGATTATTTTCACCTGTCGCAGCGAATGCGCTGCACCGGGTGTGAATCGTTCGCCGTCAGTAGAAACGCGCCGACAAAACAAACGCGCCGACAAAACAAAAGGCAGCCGGAGCTGCCTTCAGGAAACTGCGAGATGGAGACGCAGGAAACCGGAGCCTGCGAAGCGGGGTGCCTGGACACCCACGCCCCGAGGGTACGCCGGTCCCGTGCCGCCACACGTCGTGGCGGCCGCCGGGCAATCAGCCCAGGCGCTGGACGTTGCCGTATTTCTGGCGGAAGCGCTCGACGCGGCCGGCGGTGTCGACGATCTTCTGCTTGCCGGTGTAGAACGGATGGCACTCGGAGCAGACTTCCACGTGGTAGGCCGACTTGGCCATCGTGGAGCGGGTGGTGAAGGTGTTGCCGCAGGAGCAGGTCACCTGCACGTCGTTGTACGA
The DNA here is from genome assembly GCA_046295975.1 of Rhodocyclaceae bacterium. GTDB lineage: Bacteria > Pseudomonadota > Gammaproteobacteria > Burkholderiales > Rhodocyclaceae > UBA2357. Next base: position 16,387 of record JBKBMG010000012.1, on the reverse strand, counting down.
GGGATGGATATCCGCTTTCATTGAAGTGTCCTTGGTACGAGCGGGCGGTGAATGTGGCCGCCCTGTGGATGGAATAAAGTCAAGCGCGGAATTATCTGCCAGATCGCCCGTCAAGGCAAGTGACCTTGGTCTGCCGGTTTGTTCTGCCGACTTGGGCTGCAGTGCTCGTGTGCTGATCGAGCGGCAGGTATTGAATTACAATTGCGGGCTTTGCGGACCGATCGTGCGACTGATTCTCGCCCCCATGCAGGGCCTGCTCGATGATGTCCTGCGCGAGGTACTGACCGGCCTGGATGACTACGACTGGGCGGTGAGTGAATTCGCGCGGGTCTCGGACACGCTGTTGCCGCCCCGATTCTACCGACGCCTGTGCCCCGAGCTCGACCATGGTTCGCGTACGCGCGCGGGTACGCCGCTGCGGGTACAGTTGCTCGGGTCCGACCCGGTCTGCCTGCAGGACAATGCCGCCCGGCTGGCGGCCTTGGCGCCGGCTGGCATCGACCTCAACTTTGGTTGCCCTGCGCCAACCGTCAATCGTCACCGGGGAGGGGCGGTGCTGCTGGATGAGCCCGAACTGCTGCACCGGATTGCGGCTTGCGTGCGCACGGCCGTTCCTCCGGGTACGCCATACAGCGCCAAAATGCGCCTGGGCGTGGCTGACAAGACGCGCGCCGTCGAATGCGCGCAGGCGCTTGCGGACGGTGGCGTGGAACTCCTGGTGGTGCACGCACGCACCAAGCTGGAAGGCTATCGGCCGCCCGCCCACTGGAGTTGGGTGGCCCGTGTCGCCGAGTCAGTGCGCATTCCCGTGGTGGCCAACGGCGAGGTCTGGAGTGTGGCGGATTGGCTGCGCTGTCGCAGCGAGAGCGGCGTGGCCGACGTGATGCTGGGGCGTGGCGCGGTGGCTGACCCGTTCCTGGCGGGGCGCATCCGGCGTGCGGCAACTCTGGGTACGGCCGGGTCGGCAGACGGCGGCGATGGTGATGACTGGTCGCGACTATTGCCAGCACTGAGCGACTTCTGGGCGCGCGTGCAGCGCAAGGTGGAGCCACGCCATGCGCCGGGCCGGCTCAAGCAGTGGCTGGGCCTGCTCGCCCAGCGCCATCCACAGGCCGGGCGCCTGCTCGCCGATATCCGCGCGTGCCGGCTGCCGCTGGAGATCGCCCCGTTGTTGCGGCGCCACGGCGTTCCACAGCAGGTGACCGGGAACGCGCTTGCGCACCCTGAGTTCGCACGGGCCGCGTGAATCAACGACCATACCGATGAGCTACGCCAATTCCCGCATTCCCTCCAGCGCCCAGCAGGGGCCGCACGAGCAGCTTGCACGGCGCGTCGCGCGCCATGTCGACGAAGCGTTTCGCAAGCCCTACGCCCGCTACAACCTCGACGCGTTCGAGCACCTGCGCCAAGTGTGGGACGGCACCCGACCGCTGATACTCGACGCCGGCTGCGGTGTCGGCCACAGCACCATTGCGCTGGCGCGCGCCTACCCGGACCACTGGGTGGTGGGGGTGGACCAGTCCGAGGAGCGGCTGAGTCGCCGCAAGCCCTATCCCGAAGCATTGCTGCCCACCAACATGTGCCTGCTGAGGGCGGATCTGGTCGACTTCTGGCGGCTGCTTGCCGAGGCGGACATCCGACTTGCGCGCCATTACGTGCTCTACCCCAACCCCTGGCCCAAGATCGGCCACCTGGCGCGGCGCTGGCATGCGCACCCGGTCTTCCCGTTCATTCCACGCCTGGGCGGGGTGCTTGAGTGCCGCAGCAACTGGCGGGTGTATGTTCAGGAATTCGCGCTTGCGCTGGGCCAGTTGTGCGGCCAAGCGGTGGCGTGGAGCGAGTACCAGGCCGAGGTGCCGCTGACGCCATTCGAACGAAAGTACCGCGATTCCGGACAGTTGCTGTACCGTATCGTCCATGACTTCGACGCCGGCGGCATGTTCGCCGCCGATCGCCCCGATGCCCCGACCCCCGGAGACCGCAATGAATGAAGCGCCCGCGCCCGACGACAATCCCCACGTGCTCGACGACGACGATTTCGACGAACTGGAGGCGCTGCTGGTCTCCGAGGTGGTTCCCGAAGACTGCATGAACCTCGAGATGCTGGACGGCTATCTCGCCGCGGTACTGGTATCACCCACGGTGGTACCGGCAGCCGCATGGCTGCCGGCGGTGTGGAGTGCTCACGCCGACGACGCCTCTTTCGCTTCCGGCAGCCGCATGCAACGGGTCATCGGGCTGGTGCTGCGCTACCACAATGAACTGGCAACCACCATCGGCCAGCCCGACGGTTGGGAGCCGTTCTGCTACGCGTCGCAGGGTGACCAGACCTTCGAGGTGGGCGAGGAGTGGGCGGAAGGCTTTGCCCAAGGGCTGGAGACGTGGCCGGAACGTTGGCCGGAGGAGGTTCCGGACGCGGTGGCTGAGTCGGTTCAGGCACGTCTCGACGATTTGCTGTCGGCGTGGTCGGATGAGCAGGATGAAGCCTCGGGCGAACCCGCACGCAAGGGCGATGCGCCCGTCGTCACCGAAGCCGAGCGCATCCAGTGGCTGGAGACGGCGCGTACGGCGGTGGCCGACATCGGCGCGACCTGGACGAAGCTGGGGCTGGCCCGGCCGGTACCGCTGGAAGTGGGCAGCCCTGCGCGAATGGTCGGATCGGGCGGTCCCGGACGGAACGATCCGTGCTCCTGCGGCAGCGGCAAGAAGTACAAGAAGTGCTGCGGCGCGAATCTCTAAGCGGTTTGGCGAGCGTTGCAGCACGGTACTTACGAGATCATGTCCCACGATGACAGTCCATGCACCCGCTGTGGTGCTTGCTGTGCGGCGTTCCGGGTGGATTTCCACCGCTCGGAACTGGCCAGCCAGATGGCAGGCGGGGTGCCGGATACCTTGTGCGTGCCGGTCACCGCTTCACTGTGGCGGATGCGCGGTACCGATGCCACCGAGCCACGCTGCATCGCCTTGAGCGGTGAGATCGGCAAGGCCGCGGGCTGTTCGATCTACGCCCGGAGGCCCTCACCGTGCCGTGACTTTGCGCCCTATGCGGCGCTGGGCATGGGAGATGACGCCTGTGCCCGTGCGCGGCGGCGGCATGGCTTGCCGGCGCTCTGAAGCGTGTTTTGGGCCTGCGCAGGCAGGGAGAAGAGCTGGGAAACGCATTTGCTCAAAATTATTTACATGAAATGCGCTTGTGTTTATAAACAATTGATTTTAATGTAAAAAATATAGTTGTTGCGGCGGGCTGGCGAATCGCTAAAATCCGCGCGCCGCGATCGACGAGTCCCTTCCTGACGCCTTTGCTTCCGTCGCCGTGGCGTTCCGGTCATCCGGCCGGGACGGACTCCCTGCACTGCGCGGACATGAGCGACCCCAATCCCTGCATGACGTGCGGCATTTGCTGCACGCACTTCCGAATCTCGTTCTACTGGGCCGAGGCGGACGATGTGCCCGGTGGCCACGTGCCCGCCGGCATGACCGAGAAGCTCAACCACCATATGCGCTGCATGAAGGGCAGCAACGACGTGCCGCGGCGTTGCTCGGCCCTTGCCGGACAGGTTGGCGAGCAGGTGTTCTGCACCATCTATGAGAACCGCCCGTCGCCCTGCAGGGAATTTCCGGTGTACTTCGAAGACGGCATGCCCAACCCGAAATGCGACGAGCTACGGGCGACCATCGGTCTGCCGCCGCTGACGCCGCTGGACTGGCCGCGCGCCGCGTGACCCGCGCTGGCAGTGCCCGGCGCCGGATCCTCGGTCAGCCGATGCGCGGATAGGCCACGCCACGCAACACCGCCAGAGGGCCGACCGCCTGCAGGCGCTCGATCTGGGCGCGGTCGCGCACGAACAATGAGGCGGCGAAACCGAGGGCGTTCACCGACATGCCCTCGAAGTCTTCGCGGCTGCGCGGCACGACCATCAGCCAGTCGCGCGTCAACAGCATGTTGTACGGCGGCATGGGGTCGGCGTCCGGGTCGATCCCCACTTCGGCGCAGGCCCGGCGGAACGCCGAAAAGGCCGTTTCCGCCGGACTGCGCGCCGTTGACGCGGCATGATCGAGTCGGACAAAGGCGTGGCGAAACGGTAGCGACGCGTGGGTGCAGGGCCGCCCGGCTTGGCAGTCGGCGCCGACCAGCGTGCAGGTCAGCCGCTTCAGGTTGTCGCTTTGTGGCGAGGCGGGTACGCACTGCAGATGTTTGTGGCGCTGGCTGGCGCCCGCTTCCGCTCCGCCGTTGTAAAAGCCCAGCCCGCCAAGCAGGTGGACGAAAGGCGCGAGCGCCTCGAAATCACCGGCGTTGAGCGCGGCGGTCTGCTCCTCGAAGGTCTCGGTGACCACCAGCAGATGGCGATGCAACACGGGAAATTTGTTGAGCACGCACAGATGGCGCGGGCCGGCACGCCCCACGGTGAGAGCCGGTTCGGGCGGCAGGAAGGGGTTGAACGCGGGGTTGCGACCCAGCGTCGAGAGGTGCCTGACCGCCTGTTTTTGCGCCAGGGTCGACACCCAGCGCACCAGGAAGTCGATGCCGTCGTCGCGCAGCGTGGTCTGCTCGGTTTCGATGATGGTGAGGGCGGCGCTGCGGCGCGCGCGCTCGATCACCGTATCTATGCGGGCGAGCAGCGCGTCGCCACTCAAGGTGGCAAGATGCGGCGTGGCGGGGGCGTGATCGGCAACCGTAGGCATACGAGGATTGTAGGCACTGTGTGGTGCCATCCGTATTGGAGTAAACGATGAAGACAGATTTCGCGGTGCGCGGCGAGTTCATTCCGCTGGATCGCTTGTTGAAGGCCGCGGGTGTGGTTGGTTCGGGTGGCGAGGCGCATGCGCTGGTCGATGCAGGCCAGGTGCGCGTGGACGGTCAGGTCGAGACGCGGCGGCGTGCCAAGCTGCGCCCCGGCCAGCAACTGCGCTGCGGCGATGTGTGCATCGAGTTGATTGCGGATTCCGGGACGGAAACGGACGCGGATGCGAAATAGCGCAATTCCGGGGCGACCGGCGCCGGCGTCGCCGCCTCGACGAGTGAATGAACCGACTCCGCGATGCGATGCGGCTGTTGCCGCTTGTTCGCCTCGTTCTCGCGGCACAGACCACATATTTTTCCAAAGTCGTCAGGTGTCGAACATCTCGCCGTCACGGTAGTACCACCGTCCGTCCAGGCGTTCGAAACGGCTGCGTTCGTGCAGGCGGCAGGCGCGTCCGCCGATCTTGTAGCGGGCGACGAATTCCACTTCGGCGTGGTGTTCGTCGATGGGGGTGTGCGAGATCACGCTCAGGCCCAGCCATTTCTGCCCCGCGTCCGCTGCCAGGTCGAGCGAGGCGGGGCGGGTATCAGGGTGCCAGCTGGCCAGCAGGTAGTCTTCCCGGGTCTCGGTAAAAGCGGTGTAGCGGCTGCGCATCAGTGCTTCGGCGTCGGGCGGCGTGGCCGCGCCGGTGATGAAGCGCGCGCAGCACTGTGCTACCGGCGTGCCGGAACCGCATGCACAGTGGGCGGGCGGTGTCGGTTTGCGTTTCATGGGTCGGCGGGGCTGTTCGGACGGCCGCCATTTTCACACACTGCGCGGGCTGGCGCAGGGTCCGGCGGATGCTTGCGTGGCCCGGGTGTCGGCGGTCGCGGCTGCGGGTAGCGGGTCAGTGGTGCTGGTGATGCACGCTGGTGACCAGGGTGTTGAGGATGTCGGGGCCAATGTCGGGGAGCGTCAGCACGACGCCGCCGCGTTCGCTGGCGAATCGCTCGGCGGCGTCACGTCCGGTGAAGGCGGGCAGGTTGCCTTCGCGCATCGGCCCCAGGGCGTTCGAACCGTGCACGAAGAAGGCCTTGGCTGCCGGTGTCCAGCTGCGGCTCGGTACGTCGTTGACGTAGGCGGCGAGCACGTCCTCGGCGGTGTAGTTGCTGAAGCGACTGGGGTCGCGCAGGAAGACCATCAGGTTGACCGGGGAGTCGAAGAAGTGGGTGGCGCCGTCGCGGAAGATGACTTGCGCCGCCCAGGCGGGGTAACGCGCCGGGAACATGCCGCATACCGGGCAGCGGGCATCGTCCGGCAGCGCACGGGGGGCATCCAGCGCGAGCCCGGAGGAAGGGTCGTAGGGCAACGCCGGGGCGACGATGCAGACTTCGGCGAGCGGATCGTAATCCGCCCCGTTGTCCGAAGTGCCGGCCGGCAGCCACCACATGATTGCGCCACTGAGCGCGACCAGCACGCAGCCGGCCGCGACGAGGTGACGGGGGGCGGGGCCGGACGGGCGCATGGCGATGGTCATGGTGTGGGCGAATGCCCCAGGCTGGGGCTGCGGATCAGCGCGTCGACCAGCGCGGCGAGGTTGCGCTGCGGGGCGTGTGCGAGATCGGTGACGGGGTCCGGATGCACGCGCCCGTGGGGGTCATGCAAGTGGTTGGGGTGGGTGGCGAATCCGTCGTGCACGGCCGCGGTGTCGATGCCGTAGTGCTCGCCGGTGTGTTCCCAGCGAAGCGAATAGGCATCCGGCGTGGCAAAGCGGACGGTGAGTAGCGTGCCGTTGGCCAGGGTGAGGATGAGTGCGTCCTGTGCAAGCTGGGGGGGATGGGCAAGCAGTTCGCCGCGGGTGGACTGGATGAACCCGGCCAGTTGCAGGTGCAAGGTGGTTTCGCCCTCGGCCGGCGGTTTGCCCTGGCTGGCAATGCGTGCGGTGACCTCGCGACGCACGGTTTCCGCGCCGTCGCCGAGGATGCGCGCGGAAAGGTAGGACTCGTAGCCCGGGTGCTCGGCCACGCGCCCGGTGTGGATGGCTTCCAGCAAGGCGGCTTCGTCCGACGCGTGGTGCGCCTGCAGGAGCAGTTTGCGAGCTTCGCGCATGTCGTACATCAGGTGTGACAGTGCGTCGAGCTCGGTCGCCTGTTCATGGGTCAGGCCCGGATAAAGGGCGCTCGAAGGGCTGTGGAAGGGTGGGGTCAAGGGCGTACTCATGGTCTACATGCTCGTGTCGTGAAGCGCGCCGCCGTCCAGGGCGACGCGGTCCGGGGTAATGTCGGAAAATCGCAATTGCTCGCCGCCGAATTCGGCGATGAAGGCATCGGCTTCGAGCGCACTGGAAAACGACGCAAGGGTGCTGCCTAGCGGGCCGATGCGGCTGGAACCGGCGACGAACACGGCGCTGCGCGCGTCCATCCAGCCACCACGGGGTTCGAACCAGTCGGTACGGCCGGCGTCCTGGGTGTAGATCGCGAGAATGCGGCGTGGATCGGGTTCGGCAAGAAAGACGTGCATCATCTCGACGGTGTCGCAGTAGAACACCGGGCGGTCGCGATCCCGGAAGTGGATCTGGCCCTTGGGGCCGGGGTGGTCATAGGGGCGTAGCCCGGTGAGTTCGCACACATCGGCTTGATCGAAGTCGACCGCTGGCGGCGGCACCATGCGCGGCCCGGACTCGCAGCCGAGCAGCAACCCGGCCATGGACGCGGCCAAGTACACGGCCAGCAGCTTTCGACGTACGCCGCGCCGGACATGCGCCGGTGAAGCGGTGGCGCGCGGAGCGATGGCCGCTGAGTGGGCGATGGACTCAGTGGGCATGGCCGGGCTCGTGGCGATGGCCGGACAAACCGTCGTCGGGCGGCGTGACGATGTCCAGCGTGACCTCGGAGTAGTGCAGGACGCGGCCGCCGAAGGTATCCGCGAAGCGTGCTGCATCCGCCTTGTCGGCGAACGAGGCCAGCGTCGGCCCCATCGAGCCACGCCGGCTGGAACCGGCGACGTACCAGGCCTCACGCGCGTCTATCCAGTGCCCGACCGGTTCATCCCAGTCGGCCTTGGCCATGTCCTGCACGAAAATGGCGCGGACCTTGCGCAACTGCTCCGGCGCGAGGTGGATGTAGAACAGATCGGCGGTGTTGCAGACGAAATCCGGTTCGGCCTTGCCGGCGTAGTGGATTTGCGCCTTGGGGCCCGGATAGTCGGCGAGCAGCATGCCGTCGATCACGCTCGCGGTGGCGCGGGTGATCTCCACCGGTTGAACGACGCCGTCATCGGAGGCGCTGCCGCAGGCGGCGAGCAACAGGGCGACGGCGACTGTTGCGATGAGTGTCTTGATCGGCTTGTTGAGCGGCTTGTTGAGCGGCGTGTTGGGCGGGGTCGTGCGCGTGCGGATGTTCATTTCCGGAATCTCCAGGCAGCCAGCGCGATAGGTGCGGCGATCCAGGCGCCCATCACCAGCATGAGTACCCAGGCGCGCGCCAGCGCCTCGGGGAACACGGTGGCGAGGCCGTACAGGCTGCGGACCTCGTCGAGGCTGAAGATGTTAAGCACGCGGAACACGTCGGCCGGGTTCAGCAACAACAGATAGGGGAAGAGTTCGCCACCGTACTGGCCACCGGTGACCACCAGCGCGCCGAGCAGCAGCAGGTCGAAGATCAGCACGAAGAAGAACCACACCGCAATCGCCAGGCCGGAGGCGCGGGTGCGGTCGCCGGCGAACACGGAAAGCATGACCGCGATGCTGAGAAAGGCCATGCCCAGCAGCACCGAGCTGAGGGTGAAGGCGGCGTAGTGGGCGAGCGCGTCGCCGCCCATCTGGGTCGCGAGCACGGCGGCAACCAGGCCGAAGCCGAGTACCGTGGATAGCGCCAGCGCGCCCGCCAGGCCGAGGTACTTGCCGATGAGCAGTTCGAAGCGGGTGATCGGCAGCGACAGCAACAGTTCCAGCGAGCCGCGTTCGCGCTCGCCGACGATGGCGTCGAAACCAAGCAGCAAGGCGATGAGCGGAATCAGGTAGATCACCAGGCTGACCAGGCTGGCAATGGTGAATTCGATCGAGCGAAAACCCACGGCGCCTTGCTGGGCGCCGCCGAAATAGGCGATGACCAGGGCAAACACGGTGAACACCAGGGCGACGGCGAGCACCCAGCGGTTGCGGATGCGATCGCGGAATTCCTTGGCGGCGATGGTGAGGATGGCGGTGATGTCCATGATGGTCGCTCAGTCGGCGAAGCCGAAGAACACGTCTTCGAGCGAGGGTTCGTGCACGCTGAGGTCGCGTATGCCATCGCCCAGGGCGGTGAGTGCCTGAAGCGCGGCCAGCTTGAGCGGGCGGGGGCAGTCGAGGCGGATCACGCCGCCGAGCCCGTCACCCACGATCGGCGCGAGTCCGAGCGGGGCGAGTGCGGCGCGGATGCGCTCGGCGGCGGCGTGGCCGGCTTCGCCATCGATGGTTGTCACCTCGATGCTGAGTGGCAGGTCCATTTGCTCGCGCAGCGCCTGAACCGTGCCGACCGCCTGAATGCGGCCGGCCGCCATGATGGCGAGGCGGTCCACCCGTTCCTGGATCTCGGTGAGGATGTGCGAGGTCAGGACGATGGTCACGCCGTCGTCGCGGAGCCGCCGCAAGCTTGCGTAGAAGGCGCGGATGGCCTCGGGGTCCAGGCCGTTGGTCGGTTCGTCGAGGAACAACAGGCGGGGCCGGCCGAGCAATGCCTGGGCGAAGCCCAGGCGCTGGCGCATCCCCTTTGAATATTCCCGGACGCGCCGGGTGGCGGCGTGAGCGAGGCCCACCTGCTCCAGGGCGGCGCTGCAGGCCGCGTCGTCCACATGCTTGAGCCGGGCGAAGAAGCGCAAGGTCTCCAGGCCGCTGAGGTTGTCGTAGAGCACCACGTTTTCCGGCAGATAGCCGATGCTGCGGCGTATCGTGCGGAAGCCGCGGCCGGCGTTGTCCTGGCCGTTGATGAGGATACGTCCGGCGCTGAGCGGGATGAGGCCGAGCAGCATCTTGAACAGGGTGCTCTTGCCTGCGCCGTTATGGCCGATCAGGCCGAACAACTCGCCACGGCGGATCTCGAGATCCACGCCGTCGACCGCGCGGATCGGACCGAAGTGGCGGCTGACCGACTGGATGGCGATGGCGGGTGCGGTGCCGGGGTGCTCAGCGTGTGCCGGGGTAGTACTTGTCACGCCAGTCTCTCCAGTCATTGTGCGTGGGCTGCATGCGCGGGTTGGGGTCGACGATGCTGGGCGCGCGCAACAGCGGGAACTGTCGTCCGACCAGACGCAGGGTCTGCACTGCCGGGCTGGCGAGCAACAGTTTCATCATCGGATGCCGCCACGACAGTCGGTCCACCAGGTCGTTGGCCTCGAAGGGCACGTCGCCGATGCCGTCGCCGTTGCGGTCCCAGCCAAGATAATTGCTCCAGTGGTTGCCTTCCTTGACGCCCCACAATTCGTCGCGCGATGCGACGTAGCGCACCTGTTCACGGTTGGCGATGAAGTCGTTGCGCTCCACCTCGTTGTTCTTGGAACCCGCCCAGACGTGCATGCCGACGATGTTGTCGACCACGAGGTTGCCCCGCAGGGTGTTGTATTCGGCGTCGTAGATGAAAAAGCCGCGCTGGTTGCCCGCCACCACGTTGTTCTCGACAACGCTGTCGACGATGGTGCGCAGCATGATGCCGTGGTCGGAATTGGCCCAGGCGCGGTTGTTGCGCACGGTCTGCCAGCGCACTTCCATCAGCGCCAGCCCACCGCGGTTCATCCATACGTCGTTGTCCTCCCACAGGTTGCGGTAGGAATTCATGTAGTGGGTGCCGTAGCGGCTGTGATGCAGGCGGTTGCGCTGGAACAGGGCGTCGTGGCTGACGTCGACGTAGAGCGCGTCGCGCACGAAGCTGATCTCGTTGTCCACGATGCGGGCGCGCTGCGAGTTGTACAACTGGATGCCGTTGCCGCGCATCGGCGAGCGGTAGTCGCGCTTGCCGGTGATGGTGTTGCGCTCGATCACCACGTCGTCGGCCTTTTCTATCCACAGTCCGAACAGGCTGTTGACCACCACGCTGTCACGCACGACGGCACGGTGCGCGCCGGGATGGAGGTAGATGGCTGCGTTCTGGTCGCGCAGGCTGTCGCCCGAGTCGGCGACGATGAGGCCTTCCAGGGTCACGTCCTCGGCGGTCACGAATATCGTGTGGCCGCTCAGTCCGCCGCTGATTGTCGGGCGCGCCACGCCGCGCAGGGTGAGCGGTTTTTCGATGCGCAGGTTTTCGGTGTAACGGCCGCGCGCGATCTCGATGACGTCGCCGGGGGCAGCGGCGTCGATCGCTGCCTGGATGGATTGGCCCGGCTCGATCCGCAGTGTGTCCGTCGCCACCGGGGCATCGACCGCTGCCGCATCGACCGGCGAGGCGATGACCGGCGAGGCGATGACCGGCGAGGCGATGACCGGCGAGGCGATGACCGGCGAGGCGTTGATCAGTGCGCAGGACGACCAGCCTGCCAGGGCGAATGTCAGCAGAAGGCTGCGGGTGCGGGCGAGACGTCGCGGCATGCTGGTCACACCACCAGTGCCCCCGCCGACTTCAGGCCCAGGAACAGCGCGGCGCCGATCAGGAGGTTCTTGAAGCCGACGTAGCAGATCATGTCCAACAGGGTGGCGCGGCGGTAGCGCCGACCCCACCAGGGGCCTTCCTTGACATAGGGTTTTGCGCTCAGCCGTACCAGTACCTCGAACAGACTCCATCCCAGCCACCAGCCGACGATTGCGCCCGCTTCCAGGCGGCCGAGCGCGGCGAACACCCACATCAGCGTGGCGGCCAGCGCGAGCGCCAGTCCGGCCGCGGACAACGCCGTCTGGCGGCGGAAACCGCTGCGGCTCCACGGCCAAAGGTGGTCCCAGGTCTCGGCGGCAAGCCGTGCCAGCGTACCGCGGGCGGCGTAGGGGGGATCGACCGGGTCGGTGGGCAGGGTCGGGTCCAGGGTCTTGTGCGTCATCTCGGTACGTCCTTCACCGTCCGGTTGCGACCGGCTTGATCGGGATGAAATAGCCGTCCTTGCCGATCGGTGTCAGCGGCAGTCCGGCTTTCTGGCGCCGCTTGCGTTCCTGCGCCAGCGGTGGGCAGGCATGGTCGTCGCTGTAGAGCACCATGCAGTCCAGGCACAGCATGCATTCGCGCGGGTCGATGCGGCCATCGGTATCGATCGCCAGCGAGCCGCAACCCACGGCGCAGGCCTTGCACGAGGTGCACTCCTGTTTGCGCCGCAGGCCGAACCAGCGGAAGGTGGTCGGCATGGCGAGTGCAGCGCCGAGCGGGCACAGGTACTTGCAGAACGGTCGTTCCATGAAGATGGACAGGGCCAGCAAGCCGGCGGCGAACAAGGTGTAAGGCCAGGCGCGGTTGAGCAGGCCAACCAGGAAGGTGGTCTTGAACGGTTCGATTTCGGCCAGCATCTCGGCGGTGGTCATGGAAAACACCGACACCGCCAGCAGGACCGCGAAGGCGAGGTACTTGATCCACTTCAGCCGGTCGTGCAACGCTTGCGGGAGCTTGAACTGCAGGCGCTTGAGCCCGATCGCGCCAGCGACCTTGTAGATCAGTTCCTGCAACGATCCGAAGGGGCACAGCCAGCCGCAGAACAGGCCGCGTCCCCACAGGAACACCGTCACGATGATGAAGATCCAGAACAGGAAGATGAAGGGATCGGTGAGGAACAACTCCCACTTCCACTGGATGAGCAGCGCATGAAACCAGGTCAGCACCTGGGTGATGGACGGCTGGGCCATGAGATAAAAGCCGACGAAGCCGATGCTGACGATCCAGGCGCTGTATTTGAAGGCGTTGACCGGCCACTTGTTGTTGCGCGTCGAACGGCGGGTGAGGCGGTCGCGGTTGGCATAGACCACGGCGACGGCGACGAGCAGCGCGGAAAACAGCACGATCTCCAGCGCGCGCACCTTCCAGATGCGCACCCAGGGGGCGTCGGGCTTGATCAGCCGCGGGCGGCCGCCTTCGAGATACTCGGGGGCGAGCCAATAGCCGGCGTCGAAGTTGGCGAAGCTGCGCTGGCCGGTGGCGCGATCGATCCGGTTGCCGAGGAATACCAGCTCCCACGGATAGGCGCCCGAGAAACTGTCGCCGCGGATGATGAAGATGCCTGACTCGGTAAAGCGCGGCGATCCTTCGGCGGCAATGCCGTAGAGGTTCACATAGTCGAGGTCGCGGAAGGTGAAGGCGTCCACGTCCTGCCGCACCTGGATGCGGTCGTAAAGACCGCCGCGCACGAAGCCCGACCCCTTGAACGACTCCGCGCCCGCGGTGCGCACGATGAAGAGGGCGTGGTCGTTCTCGCCCAGCCGGTCCATCAATCGGCTCCACACCAGGTCGCCGAGTACTGCGCGGCCGATGTCGGGTTGGTTTAGATAGCCGAACCACAGCTCGATGAAGGGCGTGTCGGCCGCTTCCAGGCCGACGTCCTCGTGGCTCACGACCAAGCGTTGCACGCTGCCATCGGCCACCAGGGCATCCCAGTCGGGCGCGTGCCCGCGCTCGATGAAGCGTGCCTGGTCACGCCGGATGGGCTCCAGGATGCCGGTCTGGCGCGCGACCGCTGCACCCGAAGTCATCAGCACCTGGTTTTGCGCGACCACCGTGACGGTTGCGCCGGAAATGGCGTCCACCCCGATCACATCTTCGCCGGCACGCGTGCGTCCGACCTCGATCTTGTCGCCGACGAACTTGCCGAGATACTGATCGTTGAAGGTCGTAAGCGCGCTCTCGGGAATGCCCAGCAGCAGAATGGGCTCGGAGTGCTTGAGGATGCGGATGCCGGTGAAACGCCCATCGTCGTCCATGCCGATGAGGGTGATGATGGGCTTGCCGGAATAGGCGGGGGTGTCGGTGATGTCGGTCGACAGCATCACGTAACCGACCAGCCGGTCGCGGGCGTCGTAGCCCTCGACATAGGGCGGATGCCCCTTGCGCTCCGAGAAGCGCACGGCCTCGGGCAAGACCTCACGACAGGGGGCGTGGGCGCACAGATCGGCGGCGGTGTTGATCTCGGGGGCGAGGCGTGCCTCGTACGCCGAGGCGAGCAACAGCGGGCTGGCGGTGAGACAGGCCAGAATGAGCAACAGGCGGTACAGGCATCGGATCGGGGACATGGTCTTGGCCGTGGTTCGGGCTTGGGAGAAGTCTAGGCCGGCGCGTCGCGCGGGTAATTGTCGCGGGTCAAGTCGTGGTGCGGCGGCGTGAGTGGTGCTAAGTCAAATGACATTTTTCCATTTAAATCAGTAAATTAGCTATTACTGAAGTTAAGGTAAAAGAACGAGGGGCTTGCGCCCCTCGTCCATCTGCTGCCGTTTGACGCCTGTCAGGCCTCGACCAGCATTCGCCCGCGCATCTCCAGGTGCAGCGCATGGCAGAAGTGGGTGCAGTAGTACCAGTACACGCCCGGTTTGTCGGCCTTGAAGGTCACCGAGGCGGTTTCCTGCGGGTTGACGATGAAGTTGATGTTGTAATCGGGCAGGGCAAAGCCGTGGGTGAGATCCTCGATCCGGTCCAGGTTGGTGAGGATGAGCGTGACCTCGTCGCCGACCTTGACCTTGAACTGGATCGGGTCGTAGGTCGGTGCGTACGACACCATCTTCACCGTAACCTTGTTGCCGTCGCGGAACACCCCCGCGTCCTCGACCTTGGTGATGGCGTTCGGGAAGTCCTCATGCTGGTAGATCGGCTTGGGCGACAGCAGCTCGCGCCGGAACATGATGAAGTCGTGCGGCTCGGGGCGCACCGGCGCTTCGTGCGCCAGCACCATCTTCTCGCCGGAGATGTCGATCAACTGTTCGTTTTCGGCGTGCAGCGGGCCCACCGGCAGGAAACGGTCTTTGGAGAACTTGCAGCCCACCGCCAGCCACTTGCCGTCGGCAAACATCGTTTCGGACTGGGTGGCGTTGATGTGGCCCGGCTGATAATGCACGTCGAGACGATCCACCACGTACTGCGCCTTGGTATCGCCAGCGTGGAATTTGATCGCGGCGTCGACGTTCCACTTTACGATCTGGCTGTCGAGGAAGAGCGTGGTGTAGGCGTTGCCACGCCCGTCGAAAGCGGTGTGCAGGGGCCCCAGCCCGAGTTCGACTTCGGCGACGATGGCCTGGTCGATGTCGGCGAGCTTGCCGTCGAACCAGTCGAGCACCTTGGCCAGCTCGATCACGGTGGCGGTGGGCGACAGCTTGCCGGCGCAGATGAAATACTTGCCGTCCGGGCTGGCATTCACGCCGTGCGGGTTCTTGGGCACGCTCACGCGGCACACCAGGGCGGTCTTGGGATCCTTGTTCGCTTCCAGGGTGCCGTCGACCACCGGTACCTTGGAGTCGCCCAGGGTGGTGAATTTGCCGTCCTTCACCGCCTGTTCGATGCGGGCGATGTTGAAGAAGATGCAGGCATCGCGTTCGGCCGACATCATGTCCTGGAAGAAGGCGCCGTTCTCGGTGTTGTACTGGTTGCTCGCCGCCAGCTTGCCGTCGAAAGAGGTCGCCACCAGATCGCAGTTGCCGTCGATCAGCACCTGCCAGCGCACCTCCATGGTCTCGGCGTCAATGCACGAGAACAGGGCGCGGTACTTGGTCGGGTCGTCCAGGTCACGGCCGTCATTGGGCAGCGGAATGTGGAACTCGCCACCGCAGAACACCCGGGTGGTGTAGTTGATCGCGGCATCCACGGGGTCGCGCTTGTCGGGGAAGATGCCGTGGAAGCCCATTACGTTGGGCAGTTTGGTGATCTTGTCGCAGACGAAGTAGTCGAGGCGGATGCGGGCGATGCGCGAGTTGATCTTGTCGTTGATCCAGGCGTAGCGGCCGTCGTAGTTGCCGTCCTTGTAGGAGGCGTGGGTGTGGTGGGTGTCGCCAACGGTGAACTGCAGACTGCCGTCGGGCTTGGTGCCCATGACCGCCTTGGATTCATTGGTGATGCCCCAGCCGACCAGCGCGTCGGGCACGAAGCAGGGCACGCGCAGCAGCTCGCGGCCGGAGGGGATGCCCAGCACCCGGAAGTCACCGGTATGGCCGCCGCTCCACAGGCCGTAGTATTCGTCCAGCTCGCCCGGATTGACGTGGGGGTTCAGGCCGCCCTTGGCGGGGGCGGCGGCGACGGCGTCACGGGTGCCGCCTGGGAATGCCGTCAGGCCGGCGGCCAGACCGGCGCCGGACAGGCCGACCAGCGCGGTGGTGTTGAAGAACTTGCGCCGACCGGGGTCGATCGCGCCGTCCTTGGTGTTGTCGGTCAGTTGGCTCATGATCCGGTGCTCCATGGTGTTGTCGTGATTGTTCGTTGGCCGGGCCGCACGTCGGTCGGCTGCGGCATCCAGCCGGCCGGCACGCGTCGCGGCTGCGAAAGCGGCGGCGGGGCGGGCACATACCCGGTGGGTCCAGGTAGGTGCGTCGTTTGGTCGCTGCGGCATTTCGTCGCACCTGCACTCTAGGAGCGGGGCAATCCGCTTTCCTTGATACGTGTTAAGAAAACACCGGGGACCGGCCGCTTTGCTGGCGCGAGCGGCGGCGGGCATGTTTTCGGGATGACGCCGAGTGCACGGGAGGCGAGGGTGAGCGAATCGATATCCGAATCTGAGTCCGGGCCGGCAAGCCCATGCGAATCCGCGCC
>JBKBMG010000011.1:0-113557 GCA_046295975.1 Rhodocyclaceae bacterium | reverse complement strand
CCGGCGGCCGCCCCTGCCGCCGCGCGTGCGCCGACGCGTTCGGCCACCGGCGCCGCAGCAGGGGCGCGGCGCGGGGCCGACTGGTCGTTCGAGGGCGTCACCGGTCCGGCCCACTGGGCCGATCTGAGGGCCGATTGGCGGCTGTGCCGGGACGGTCGGCGGCAGTCGCCGATCAATCTGGTGGAGGGCCTGGATGTGGACCTGGCGCCGCCGCAGTTCGACTACCGGCCCAGCTATTTTCGCGTGGTCGACACCGGCCGGATGCTGCAGGTGCAGGTGGGTGAGGGGCTTGGGGTGAGCGTGCGCGGCGAGCGCTACGATCTCACCCATGTGCAGCTGCATGCACCGGTCAGCGAGCAGGTGGACAACATCCGTGCGGCGGCGGCGGTCCATCTGCACCACCGCTCCGCTGACGGCCGCATCCTGGTCGTGGTGGTGCTGCTGACGCTGGGGCCGCAGGCCAATCCCTTCGTCCAGACGGTGCTCAACAATCTGCCGCTGGAGCGCGGCAGTGCGCATTCGACCGGCGCCGCGCTCGATCTTTCCAGTCTCCTGCCTTTCGATCTACGCCATTACCTGTACGTCGGCTCGCTGGTCACGCCGCCTTGCACCGAAGGCGTCACCTGGGTCGTACTGCGTCAGGCCGGCTCCCTGTCGGAGGCGCAACACCAGGTGCTCATCCGCCTGTATCCCAACACCGCGCGCCCTGCGCAACCCGCCTACGAGCGGCGGGTGCTGCGTTCGCGCTGAGTCCGGCCATGCTTTCCTGCGCCAGGCCGCCGAGTGGCGCAATGGCGTTGCACCCGGCAGCGTGGAAGGTCGCAGCTTCATCCAGCTGAACGACGCCCGTCCGGGCCCGACATGCTTGCGATCGCTCAATTCGAGTGATAAATTACTGACCAGTCAGTTATTAAATCCCTGCGCATTCCGTGTCTCTCTTTTCCATGACTTCCATGTGCCTCGTCCATGCTTCCCACAGATGCCGCGTTCGCGCCCTTGATGCCCTCGCTTGCGGGGTGTCGACATGAGTGAGGGTGCTGCCCCCGTTCGTCATCGACGCCGCAAGGAGGCGCGTCCGCAGGAGCTCACCGCAGCAGCGCTGGCCTTGTTCGTGGAAAAAGGGTTCGCTGCCACGCGGCTGGACGACATCGCCGCCCGCGCCGGCGTATCCAAGGGCACGCTATACCTCTATTTCGACAGCAAGGAAGCCTTGTTCCGTGCCGTGATCCAGGAGGGCATCGTGCCGGTGATCGAGGAAGGCGAGGCGTTGCTGGCCGAACACGTGGGCGACTCGGTCGAGCTGTTACGTTGCCTCTTGTATGGCTGGTGGGAGTTGATCGGCACCATGCCGTTCGGTGGCATTCCCAAGCTGATGATGTCGGAGTCCCGCAATTTTCCCGAAGTGGCGGCGTTCTACCACGATGCGGTGATTGAGCGCGGACTGGCGCTGATTCGCACTGCAGTCGCGCGAGGGGTGGCCGATGGCACGTTTCGGCCGGTGGATCTGGACGCGGTCGCGCCGGTGCTTATCGCACCGATCATTCATCTGGCGTTGTGGCGGCATTCATTCGGCGTCTGTTGCTCCCAGGCAGTCAGCGTGGAGCGCTATCTGGATACCTATTTCGATCTCACCATGAATGGCCTGGGGCTGATCGCTGCCGGCTCGGAGAAGCAGACATGAGAAGCCTTTTTTGTGCCGCAGTGGCGCTGGCCCTGATCGGGTGTTCCGGCCCCGCGCCGGATGAGGCGCCCCTGAGGGCGGTATTGGTCAGGACGCTGGCGACGACGCCGGCCGACGCGAACCGCGACGTCGATGTCTACGCCGGCGAGGTTCGGGCGCGCTTCGAACACGACCTGAGCTTCCGCATCGGTGGCAAGGTGCTGGAGCGCAAGGTCGATGTGGGCGCCCATGTGAAGAAGGGCGACGTGCTGGCGCGCCTCGACCCGCAGGACGTTACGCTTGCCGCCAACGCCGCGCGTGCGCGGGTGAGCGCTGCCGAGGCGGACATGGCGCTGGCGCGCGCCGAACTCGAGCGCGGTGAGAATCTGCATGCGGCCAACTTCATCAGCGCTTCCGCGCTGGACACCCGACGCACCGCGGTGGACGCCGCCGAGGCGGCCCTGCGCCAGGCGCGCGCCGAAGCCGATGTCGCTGGAAATCAGTCGGAATACGCAGTGCTGCGGGCCGAGCAGTCCGGCATCGTGGTGGCGGCCGACATCGAGGCCGGGCAGGTGGTGTCCGCCGGCCAGACGGTGATGCAGGTGGTGCAGCCTTCGCAGCGCGAGGTATTGATTTACGTGCCGGAAAGCCGCATCCGCGGCTTTGTTGCAGGTCGGACGGCGCAGGTTCAGATCTGGGGCGAGCGCCGGCTCTACCCCGCGAGCGTGCGCGAGGTGGCGCCGGTGGCCGATCGTGCCAGCCGCTCGTATGCGCTTCGGGTGGCGGTTGACGGCGAGGTGGATGATTTGCCGCTGGGCGCCACGGCCAACGTCATCTTCGAGCGCCCGCAGGAGGCGCGCCTGGAATTGCCGCTGGCGGCGGTCACCGCGATCGAGTCCGAGCCAACGGCGTGGATCGTCGATGAAACCGACAGCGTTCAGCCGCGCCGCATCCAGATCGGGCCGATGCGCGAGTCCGGCGTGGTGGTGCTGGACGGGCTGGAAGAGGGCATGCGGGTGGTGGTGGCCGGGGTGCACAAGCTGGTTCCCGGCGAGCGGGTGCGGGTGGTCGAGGCCTCGTCGCCGGTTGCGTTGGACGTTGCCCGATGACGCGCTTCAATGCCTCGGAGTGGGGGCTGAACCACCGTCCTCTGGTGTTGTACTTCATGGTCATGCTGACGCTCATCGGCCTGTATTCGTACACCCAGCTCGGCCAGTCGGAGGATCCGCCGTTTACCTTCAAGGTCATGGTGGTGCGTGCCGAATGGCCGGGTGCGAGCGCGGCCGAGATGGCGGAGCAGGTCACCGACAAGATCGAGAAGAAGCTCCAGGAGTTGGCCGAACTCGACTTCGTGCGCAGCTTCTCCAAGCCGGGCGAGGCCATGGTCTTCGTGCTGGTGCGCGACGACGTGCCTTCGACGCGCATGCACGACATCTGGTACCAGGTGCGCAAGAAGATCGGCGACATTCGCCACACCCTGCCTGATGGCGTGATCGGCCCGAGCTTCAACGACGAGTTCGGCGACACCTACGGCAACATCTTCGCCCTGGTGGGCGAGGGTTTCGACAACGCGGAACTCAAGCGCTACGCGGAGGCGATTCGCGCCGAGTTGCTCAAGGTGCCCAATGTCGCCAAGGTGAGTTTCTTCGGCGAACAGGCGCAGCGGGTGTATATCGAGCTGTCGAACACCAAGCTCGCCAGCCTGGGGCTGCGCGTACCGGATCTGGTCGACGCTTTGTCGGGGCAGAACGCGGTCAGCGGCGCGGGCTTCTTCGAGACGCGTGACGACCGGGTGTGGTTGCGCCCCACCGGGGCCTTTGCCGATCTGGATGCGATCGCCGACACCGTGTTGCGCGTGCAGGGTCGCAGCTTCCGCCTGGGTGACGTGGCCGAGGTGCGGCGCGGCTTCGTCGATCCGCCGCAGGAGCGCATGCGCTTCATGGGGCAGGAGGCATTCGGCCTGGGCGTGTCCATGCACGAGGGCGGCGACATCATCGCCCTGGGGCACGACCTGGATGCGGCGGTAGCGCGCATCTCCGCCCAGTTGCCGGTGGGGCTCACCCTGGAGCGGGTGTCGGACCAGCCGCGCGCGGTGAAGGCGTCGGTGAGCGAATTCGTCAAGGTACTGGCCGAAGCCGTCATCATCGTCATGGCGGTCAGCCTGCTCTCGCTGGGGTTGCGCACCGGCGTGGTGGTGTTGGTGATCATTCCGGTGGTGCTGGCGATCACCTTCATGATGATGCATGTGCTGGACATCGGCCTGCACAAGATTTCGCTTGGCGCGCTGATCATTGCCCTGGGCCTGCTGGTTGACGACGCCATCATCGCAGTCGAGATGATGGCCACCAAGATGGAGCAGGGCTGGGACCGCATGCGGGCGGCGAGTTTCGCCTACACCTCGACCGCCATGCCCATGCTCTCGGGCACCTTGGTGACCGCCGCAGGGTTTCTGCCGATCGCCATGGCCGCTTCCAGCACGGGCGAATACACCCGCTCGATCTTCCAGGTGACGGTGATCGCGCTGTTGGTGTCGTGGATTGCCGCGGTGTTGTTCGTCCCCTATCTCGGCTATCACCTGCTGCCCGATTTTCGCCAGCACCGGGCCAAACCGTCGCTGCTCGCCCGGCTGGCGGCGCGGCTGTCGCCCGCGGCCGCACGCCGTCTCGCCGAGCGCAGCGCCCATGCAGTGGAAACGCATGACGAGCACGCGATCTATCACACGCCGTTCTACAACCGCCTGCGGGCGCTGGTGGACGGTTGCGTGCGCCATCGCTGGCTGGTTCTGATCACCACCATGGCGATCTTCATCGGATCGCTTTACGTGTTCGGTCGCTACGTGCCGCAACAGTTCTTCCCCGATTCCACTCGTCCGGAACTGCTGGTGGACCTGCGGCTCGCCGAAGGGGTGTCGCACCAGGCGACGGAGCACGCGGTCAAGCGGGTGGAGCGCTTCCTCGACGCTCAGGATGGCATCGAGAACTATGTGGCCTGGGTGGGTGGCGGCAGCCCGCGCTTCTACCTGCCGCTGGATCAGCAACTGGCGCAGACCAGCTTCGCCCAGTTCGTCGTGCTCACCACCGGTGTGGAGGCGCGCGAGCGCGTGCGCAGCGCGCTCATCGAGTTCTTCGCCAACGAGCCGGTGGAATTGCTCGGCGTCGTGAGCCGGCTGGAAAACGGGCCACCGGTCGGGTTTCCGGTGCAGTATCGGATCAGCGGGCCGGAATTGCCCGAACTGCGTCGCGTCGCCCATCAGGTGGCGGCGGTGATGCGCGGCAACCCCAATCTCTCCAACGTGCACCTCGACTGGGAGGAACCGTCCAAGTCCGTGCGGTTGGTGGTCGATCAGGACAAGGCGCGCCTGCTCGGGCTGTCCACCCGTGATCTGTCGGCCCTGCTCAACACCTCGCTGCAAGGCCTGACGGTGACACAGTTCCGCGAGGGTTCGGAAACCATAGACGTGGTATTGCGCGGTGGAGAGGAAGAGCGCGTCAGCCTGGGTCTGTTGCCGGACCTGGCGATTCCGCTCGGCGATGGCCGCAGCGTGCCGCTCGCCCAGCTTGCCACGCTGGAGTACGGTTTCGAGCAGGGGGTGATCTGGCGCCGCGACCGCGTGCCCACGATTACCGTCCGCGGTTCGCTGTATGGCACGGTGCAGCCGGCGGTGGTGATCGGGCAATTGGCCGGGGAGATTGCCACGCTCGCTGATGCCTTGCCGCTGGGCTACCGCATCGCGGTCGGCGGGGCGGTCGAGGAAAGTGCCAAGGGCGGCGAATCAGTGGCGGCGGGCATGCCGGTGTTCGTGCTGGTGGTGCTCACCATCCTGATGCTGCAGTTGCAGCGCTTCTCGCTGGTGATGATGGTGGTGCTCACCGCGCCGCTCGGCATGATCGGTGTGACCGCCTTCCTGCTGCTGCTCGACCGACCCTTCGGCTTCGTCGCCATGCTGGGTACGATTGCGTTGTCCGGCATGATCATGCGCAACTCGGTGATCCTGGTGGACCAGATCCGTCAGGATCTGGAAGCCGGGCGCAGCGAGTGGGACGCGATCGTGGAGTCCACCGTGCGGCGCTTCCGCCCCATCGTGCTGACCGCGGCGGCGGCCATTCTGGCGATGATTCCACTGTCGCGCAGCGCCTTCTTCGGACCGATGGCGGTGGCGATCATGGGCGGGCTGACGGTGGCGACGCTGCTGACCATGATGTTCCTGCCAGCGCTTTATGCGGCCTGGTACCGGGTGCGCAGGACGGCGCCTGCTGCAACTGTGGAGCACGCTGCCGCGGCGCCGGCGCCGCCGGGCTGAACGCGGCGGCAGCAGGCCAGGCCGGATGTCCGCGAGCCGGACCAAGCCTACGTCAAGGTTGGCGTGCGGCGACTGGGGTAGAATGCGGACCCGCGGTCGCTGCGAATGGCGCATGGGGGCCAGGCCCCTGGAGAGCATGCTTGGCCGCAATGCCGGACGAGGCTCGCGTCACGCCGCGAGCGGATCAGGAACCCGGGTGGGGCAATGCTGCCTTGCCGGGGTCGCAGGCAAAATTAGTGCGTGCTAATATTCTGCCCAGGAATTGCCAACATGAATTTCGAACAAGCCCGTTTCAACATGGTCGAGCAGCAGATCCGCCCATGGGATGTGCTGGATCAGGACGTGCTCGACCTCCTGATGACGGTCAAGCGGGAAGAGTTCGTGCCCGCGGCGCATCGCAATCTCGCGTTCTCCGAAGTCGAGATTCCGATCGGCCAGGGGCAGGTGATGCTCAAACCCATCATCGAGGGCAAGATCCTGCAGGCGCTGCAGTTGCGGCGCTCCGATTCGGTGCTGGAGATCGGTGCCGGTTCGGGCTACTTCGCCGCCTTGCTGGCGGCCCGCAGCGACTGGGTTCGCAGCATCGAGATCGAGCCCGAACTGGTGCGTCTGGCCAGTACCAACCTCGACCGCTATGGCGTGCAGAACGTGCTCGTCGAGGAAGGGGACGGCGCCCAGGGTTGGGCAGCGCGCGCGCCCTATGACTTGATCGTGGTGTCGGGCGGTCTGCCGGTCGTCCCGCAAACCCTGCTCGATCAGTTGAAGCCGGGTGGCCGGCTGTTCGTTTTCGTCGGCCAGGCGCCGCTGATGAAGGCGCGTCTGATCACCTGTATCGGCGAAGGCCGCTACAAGACCGAAGACGTGTTCGAAACCGTCGTTCCACCCATTCGCAACGCCGTACGCGGCGACAACTTTCAGTTCTGAGCCCTCCCATGCGCCAATTGACTGCCCCCGAACTCTCCGCCTGGCTTGCCGACAACGGCCGCGAACCCCCCGTCCTGCTCGACGTGCGCGAGCCCTGGGAGTTCGAACTGTGCCATATCCCGGGATCGCGACACGTCCCCATGGGGGCGGTGCCGACGCGGCTGGCTGAGCTCGATCCGCAGGCCGAATTCGTGGTGATATGCCATCACGGCGGGCGCAGTGCGCAGGTGGCGATGTTCCTGGAACGCAACGGCTTTGGTCGCGTCATCAATCTTGCCGGCGGTGTTGCCGGGTGGTCGGCGCAGGTCGATCCGTCCATGCCGCAATATTGATGTGTCGGGGCCGCAGCAGCGGGCTGGTCCGTCCCTGCGGCGTCATCCACCGTCATCCCTAGGGAAGCACTGATTTATTCCCCACCGTTCGGGGTGGGCCAGTCGAAGCCCTTGATTTTCTGAGGCATGCCCTTCGACAAGCCTGTCCTGAGCGCAGCCGAAGGGCTCAGGGCGAACGGATTGTGACTCAGTGTTTCCCCAGTCTTATCGACTCCAGGAGCGATTCATGAAACGTACCGTGGCCGTTTGTCTTGCGACCCTGTTCCCGTCCCTGGCCTGGTCGGCCGACCTAATGGAGGTGTACCGCGACGCCGTCGCCCACGACGCGCGCTTTGCCGCCGCCCAGGCGCAGTTTCAGGCCGGGCAGGAGCGGGTGGTGCAGGCCCGTGCCGGATTGTTGCCCAGTATTGGCGCCTCGGCCGGGGCCAACCGGAACAGCGTCGATCCCAGTGCGGCATCGCGCACGACCTATAACAGCAACTCCTGGGGCGTGCAGCTCACCCAGCCGTTGTATCGCGTGCAGAACCGCATTGCCGCCCGCCAAGGCGAGTTGCAGACCGAAGCTGCCGAAGTCGAGTTCGAACTCGCCCGGCAGGATTTGATCCTGCGCGTCTCCGAGGCCTATTTCAACGTGCTCAACGCCCAGGATGCGCTGTCCGCGGTGGTGCAATTGCGTACCGCGGCGGCCGAGCAACTGGAGATCGCGCGGACCAGCTTCGAGGTTGGCACGGTCACGATCACCGACGTGCATGAGGCGCAATCCCGTTTCGATCTCGCGGTGGCCCAGGTGATCGCGGCCGAAAGCGGGCTCGACGTGGCCCGTCAGGCGTTGGCGCAAGTCATCGGTCGCGATCCCGAGGTACTCGCGACGCTG
The DNA here is from genome assembly GCA_046295975.1 of Rhodocyclaceae bacterium. GTDB lineage: Bacteria > Pseudomonadota > Gammaproteobacteria > Burkholderiales > Rhodocyclaceae > UBA2357. Next base: position 105,467 of record JBKBMG010000011.1, on the reverse strand, counting down.
CGCCCCGATGTGGAGTTCTCGCCGCCGCAGCCCGCCAACCCACTGGACTGGGCGGCCGCCGCGGAGCAGGGTGGTTACGCTGTGCAACTGCAGCTGCTGGCTCGCGAGATCGCCGAGCAAGACGTCCTGAGCAGTCGAGCCGGACACTATCCGACGGTCGACCTGGTGGCGAGCCATGGTCATGCCTCGCGCCAGAGCATGAGTTCCGGCCGGGCCGATTCCACCACCATCGGTGTGCAGCTCAATGTGCCGCTGTACGCGGGTGGCGCGATCTCGTCGCGCGAGCGCGAGGCCGCGGCGCTGCGGGTCAAGGCCGATTCCGACGTCGATGACGCGCGTCGCAGCGCGGCCCTCGCCGCGCGTCAGGCCTTCGTCGGCGTGACCAGCGGCATGGCGCAGATCAAGGCGCTGGAGGCGGCCGAAGTGTCGTCCAACTCGGCCCTGGAGGCGAACCGCCTGGGCTACGAGGTCGGCGTGCGGATCAACATCGACGTGTTGAATGCCCAGACCCAGTTGGCCGACACCCGTCGCCAACTCGCGCAGGCGCGCTACGACACCCTGCTGGCGCAGTTGCGCCTCAAGGCTGCCGCCGGGGCGCTGGGCGAGGACGACATCGAGGCGATCAACGCGCTGCTCGGCACGACGCCCTGATAGCTGCGGCAGGCCCTACCGGCTGTGCCGCGGCTCAGCCGATGGTCGGGTGCGCAACTCGTGCGGTGGGGCGACCACGGCTTCCAGTACGGCCATGGTCCGCTCGGTTGCACCGGCGTGGCGTCGGGCGAAGGCTCGGCCGCGGACCGACATGGTTTCGCGCCGGGAGGTGTCGTCCAGCAGCGCCGTGGCAAGCACGACCGCCTGCGGCAGATCGGCGGCTCGCAGCGCCGCACCCGCGTCCACCGCCTGTTCCGCCACTTGGGCGAAGTTGAAGGTGTGGGGGCCGACCAGCACCGGGGTGCCGACCGCGCAGGGCTCGATCAGATTCTGCCCGCCGAAGGGCAACCAGCTGCCACCGATCAGCGCCACATCGCAAGCGGCGTAGTAGGCGAACATCTCACCCATCGAATCCCCCAGCCAGACATCCGCATCCCCCACGGCCTCGTTGTCGCTGCGGCGGCACAGGTGCAGGCCATGGGCGACCACCAGGCGGGCCACCTCGTCGAAACGCTGTGGATGGCGGGGCACGATTACCCATACGATTCCCCGTCGTTGCGCGGTCGGCGGCAGCGCGTCGAGCAGCATGGCCTCCTCGCCGTCGCGGGCGCTCGCCAGCAGTACCGCGTGGCGCCCGCCCAGGCGCGCGCGAAACTGCTGGGCCAGCGCCAGCTGCGCGGATGGCGGGCTGATGTCGAACTTGATGTTGCCAGTGGTGGTGACGCGGCTTGCGCCCAGTGCCGCGAGGCGGCGACCGTCGTCGTCAGTCTGGCATCCGATCGCCGCGAGCGCACCCAGGGTGGCGCGCGTCAGCGCCGGCCAGCGGGCGTAGCCGCGCGCGCTGCGCTCCGACAGACGAGCATTGGCGAGCATCACCGGGCGGCCGGATGCGGCGCACGCTTGCAGCAGGGCGGGCCACAGTTCGGTTTCCATGACCACGCCGAAATCGGGTGAGAAATGTCGCAGAAAGCGATCGACCAGAAAGGGGTGATCGTAGGGCAGGTAGGCCAGGGTGATCGCCGGATCCGTGCCGAACAGGGCGCGCGCGGTATCGCGTCCGGTCGGGGTCATGGCGGTCAGCACGATACGGTGCGCCGGCCAGCGTTTGCGCATGGCCCGGATCAGCGGCTCGGCGGCGCGGGTCTCGCCGACCGATACCGCATGCACCCACAGCGTTGGTCCGCCGGGCTGGGGCGCATAGCGCCCAAAGCGTTCCCCCACGTGTGCTGCGTACGCCGGCTGGCGGCGTGCCCGCCAGTAGAGCCTTGCCAGCGCCAGCGGCAGGGCCAGTGTCCACAGCAGGGCGTAGGCGAAACGAAGCAGCATCGAGGTCTGGCACGGGGGGTTGGGGTGCGCCAGTATACCCGCGGCGGTTGCGAGGCCGCCGCAGCATGCCGCTTGTCATTTCAGCGGCATCGACGTATGCGATAATCGCAGACTTCGAAAATTGCGGGATACGCGAACATGAAAGTCCTCGTCACCGGCGCAGCCGGCTTCATAGGCATGCATGTATCGCAGGTTTTGCTGGCGCGCGGCGATGAGGTCGTCGGGCTGGACAACCTGAACGACTATTACGACCCCCGGCTCAAGCACGACCGCCTTGCCCGGCTCACGCCGCAGGGCGGCTTCCGCTTCGTCCACATGGACGTGGCCGACCGGCCGGGCATGGAGCGGCTGTTCGCCGAGGAAGGCTTCGACCGCGTGGTGCACCTCGCCGCCCAGGCCGGTGTGCGCTATTCCCTGAAGAATCCCCACTCCTACGTCGACAGCAACATTGTCGGCTTCATGAACATCCTCGAAGGTTGCCGGCACAATCGTGTGGCGCATCTGGTGTACGCAAGCAGTTCCAGCGTGTACGGCGGCAACACGCGCATGCCGTTTTCCGAGCACGACAGCGTCGACCACCCGGTGAGCATGTATGCGGCCACCAAGAAGGCCAACGAATTGATGGCCCACACCTACAGCCACCTGTTCGGTCTGCCCACCACCGGGCTGCGCTTCTTCACCGTCTATGGTCCGTGGGGGCGGCCCGACATGGCGCTGTTCCTGTTCACCAAGGCGATTCTGGAAGGACGGCCGATCGACGTGTTCAACCACGGCCGCATGCGCCGCGACTTCACCTACATCGACGACATCGTCGAAGGCGTGGTGCGCACCCTGGACCGCATCGCCGAGGCCGACCCCGCCTTCGACCCGATGCAACCCGACCCCGGTCGCAGCAATGCGCCCTTCAGGGTGTTCAACATCGGCAACAACAACCCGGTGGAGCTCATGGCCTTCATCGAGGCGATCGAGCATGCCCTCGACCGCAAGGCGGAAAAGAACTTCCTGCCCCTGCAGGACGGCGATGTGCCGGCGACCTTCGCCGACACCGACGAACTCAACGCGTGGACGGGCTTCGCGCCCGCAACCAGCGTGGCCGATGGCGTGTCCCGTTTCGTGGCCTGGTATCGCGACTACTACCGCGTCTGAATGACGTCCCCGCGGATCCTCGTGACCGGTGCCGGCGGCTTCATCGGCGCGCGCCTGCTGGCCGCGCTCGTGGCCGACGGCCGCGACGCGGCAGGACTGTACCGGACGCCCGTGGCTGCGGGCGACCAGCCGATGCTGCTCGGTGATCTTGCCGACGAGGCCGCGCTGGAGCGCGCCTGCGCCGGCTTCGACGCGGTGGTGCACTGTGCGGGATACGCGCATGCGTTCGGCGATGCGCCCGGCGACGCCGAGCGGCTTCACAGCGAAATCAATCTGAACGGTACCCGCCGACTGGTCGCCGCCGCCACCCGTGCGGGCGTGCGACATCTGGTGTTCCTCTCCAGCGTCAAGGCGATGGGCCACCCCGGCGCCGCGGTGGCCGACGAAACCTGGCCGCTGCCGCCCGACACCGCCTACGGTCGCGCCAAGCGCGCGGCCGAGGCGGTCGTGCTTGACGCGCCTCGCACCGGCGGCCCGGCCGGAACCTGTCTGCGCCTGGCCATGGTGTATGGCCGCGGCGGCCGGGGCAACCTCGAACGCATGGCCCGCGGCGTGCGCGCCGGATGGTTTCCGCCGCTGCCCGAAACCGGCGCGCGGCGCTCGCTGGTTCACGTCCGCGATGTGGCTGCGGCCATCATGCGGGTGCTCGACGATGGGCGCAGCCATGGCCGGACCTTCATCGTCGCGCACCCCGTTCCGAACTCGGGCGCGGAGCTGTACGACGCGATCCGTGCCGCGCTGGGCCGGCCGCCTGCCCGCTGGCGCGTCCCCGCAGGGCTGCTGGGTGTAGCCGGGCGCCTTGGGGGGGCGTTGTCGCGCGCACTCGGCCGTCCCCTGCCCATCGATGAGGCGGTGGTCGCGCGTCTGCTCGGCGCCGAGTGCTATTCCGCCCGTGCGCTCCACGATGCGCTCGGCTGGGAGGCCCGCGTGGGGCTGGCCGAAGGTGTGGCGGAGATGCTGGGCGCCACCGCCATGGAGCGGGCGGCATGAGCGGCTGGGACGTGCTCGCCCGGTTCCTGCCTCACGCGCCCCTGCTGGTCGTCGCGGCGCTGCTGTCGGCCCTGGTGATCGGTGTGAGATTGCGTTTCGCTAAGGTCGGGCTGGATCGGCCCGGCCACCGTTCTCTGCACGACTTGCCTACGCCCCATGGCGGTGGCCTGGGCATCGTCGCCGCTGCGCTGGTGGCCGGCGCCTGGCTGGACGTCGGCACGTCCTGGCTGGCAGGTGTGGCTGTGCTGGCCGCGATTTCGCTGCTCGACGACTGGCGCCACCTGCCGTTCTGGATGCGTCTGGCGGTGCATCTCGCCGTGGCCGCGAGTGTTGTTTTTTTGCACGAACCACCTGCGCTTGCACTCGCGATTCCCATCATCGTCCTGATCGGATGGGCAATAAACGCATACAATTTCATGGATGGGGCAGATGGGCTTGCTGGCAGTATGGCGATCGCAGGTTTCGGCGCCTACGCATTCGCTTTCGCCCGTGCCGACATGCCCGAGATGGCGGCGTTTTGCGCGGCGCTGGTCGCCGCCTCAGCCGCCTTCGTTGCGTTCAACTGGCATCCCGCGCGCATTTTCATGGGCGATGTCGGATCCATTCCCCTGGGGTTTCTCGCGGGGGCACTCGGTTGGCATGGCGTCGACCTTGGGGTCTGGCCCGCCTGGTTTCCCGTCGTCGTGTTCGCGCCGTTCCTGATGGACGCGAGTGTTACGCTTTGCCGTCGCGCCCTGCGCGGCGAACGGGTCTGGGAGGCCCACCGCAGCCATTATTACCAGCGGATGGTGCGGTCCGGCATGTCGCATTCGGCCATGGCCGCGCGCTGGCTGTCCGCCATGGTGGCGGGCGGCCTCGTTGCATTGGCGGGGCTGGCGGTGCCGCCGCCCGCGGGCTGGCTGCTTGCCGCGGGCTGGCTGCTGGTGTTGGCCGCGCTCGGTCTGATGGTGGATCGTCGCTGGAAACATAACAACAAGTGAATACAAGATGATTGCCTCGCTTCCATCCAACTGGCGTTCGCTCGCGGTTTTCGCGTTCGATCTGGCGGCGGTCGTCTGCGCCTGGACGCTGGCCTTCCTGATCCGTTTCAACGGTAGCGTGCCACCGGAATACGTGGGGCTGATGTGGTCGGGGCTGATGATCCTGATCCCGATCGAGGCGCTGATCTTCCGCGCTTCGGGCCTCTATCGAGGCATCTGGGTCTTCGCCAGCCTGCCGGACCTGTTGCGCATCCTGCGTGCCGCGGCGATCAGCACGGTCGCCATGGCGGTCGGCGCGGTGCTGCTGGTACCGGAGCCAGCTCTGCCACGCATGGTCTGGCTGGCCTATCCGTTGCTGCTCATCCTGCTCATGGGGGGCGGGCGCTCGGCCTACCGGGTGTTCAAGGAGCAGCGTGAATTCGGCGCGCTGCGCGGCGTCGGCAAGCCGGTGGTGGTCATCGGCGCCGGGCGCGAGGCCGCCAATCTGGTCGAGGAACTGGCCCGCTCGCCGGAATGGAACGTGGTCGGCATGCTGGACGACGACGCCTCCAAGCGTCATCGCGAAATCTTCGGCGTGCGGGTGCTCGGCGCCCATCACGAGATCGGCCGCTGGGCCGAGATGCTCAAGGTGCGCCACGCCATCATCGCCATGCCGGACGCCAGCCCGGCCCAGCATCGACTGGTGGCGAACCTCTGTGTGCAGGCCGGCGTGCGGGCGTTCACCCTGCCTGCCATCGGCCAGCTGCTGGCCAATCACGACGCGGTGTCGCAGTTGCGCCGCCTGAAGGTCGAGGACTTGCTGGGGCGCGACCCGGTGGCGATCGATACCCCCCAGGTGCGCGATCTGCTCGTCGGCCGGGTGGCCATGGTTACCGGTGCCGGCGGTTCCATCGGCGCCGAGTTGTGCCGCCAGATCGCCCGCTTCTCGCCCGCCCAGATCATCGCGCTGGAGTTGAGCGAGTACGCGCTCTACACCTTGCGCGAGGAATTCGCCGATTTCATGCCCGAAATTGACCTCGTGCCGGTGGCGGGCGACGTCAAGGACAAGCGGCGCGTCATGGAAGTGATGGAGCGCTACGCGCCGGCCGTCGTGTTCCACGCCGCGGCCTACAAGCACGTGCCGTTGATGGAAGAGCACAATGCCTGGCAGGCAGTGCGCAACAACGTCTTCGGCACCTTGGTGGTAGGGCAGGCGGCGGCCGAGGCGGGGGTCGAGAAGTTCGTGCTGGTCTCCACCGACAAGGCGGTCAATCCCACCAATGTCATGGGGGCGACCAAGCGCCTGGCGGAGGTGCTGTGCCAGGAGTTGCAGCGCCAGTCCTCCCGCACCCGTTTCGAGATGGTGCGTTTCGGCAACGTGCTGGGCAGCGCTGGCAGCGTGATTCCCAAGTTCCAGGCACAGATCGAACGCGGCGGCCCGGTCACCGTGACCCACCCCGAGATCACCCGCTATTTCATGGCCACGCACGAGGCGGCGCAACTGGTGCTGCAGGCCGCGGCGATGGGCGAGGGCGGTGAGATTTTCGTGCTCGACATGGGCGAACCGGTCAAGGTTGTCGATCTGGCGCGTGACATGATCCGGCTGTCCGGGTATTCCGAGAACGACATTCCCATCATCTTCACCGGCTTGAGGCCAGGCGAGAAGCTCTACGAGGAAGTGCTGGCGCATGCCGAGCAGACCCGCCCGACGCACCACAACAAGTTGCGCGTGGCCCGCTCCATCATGCCCGAGGGTTTCGAGATGGCCGAGTTGCTGCAGTGGCTGGGCCAGGGCGTGACGCGCAGCGACGACGAAGTCCGGCGCGACCTGCGCCGCTGGGTGCCCGAGTACGCACCGTACAATCCGCCCAAACCCGTACTGGTCAAGACGGCGAAGCTGTTGGAGGCATAGCGGCACTTGGCAACCTATGCAATCGGCGATCTTCAGGGCTGTTACGACGAATTTCGTACCCTGCTCGACCAGTTCGCCTTCGATCCCGTGCAGGACAGGCTGTGGCTGGTGGGCGATCTGGTCAACCGCGGACCGGCCTCGCTCGAGGTGCTGCGCTTCGTAAAGGGCTTGGGCGATCGTGCGCAGGTGGTGCTCGGCAATCACGACCTCTACCTGCTGAAGATCGCCTTCAGTAGCGCCGCCCAGCGCAAGCGCCGGGATACGCTGCAGGCGGTGCTGGATGCGCCCGATCGCGACGAATTGCTCGACTGGGTTCGGCGACGGCCGCTGATGCACGTCGAAGCCGGGTACGCCATGGTGCACGCCGGCCTGCTGCCGTGCTGGGAGGTGGCAGAGGCCAGGGCGCTGGCGGCCGAGGTCGAGGCGGTGCTCGCCGGGCCCGATTTCGGCGACTTTCTCGACGTGCTGTGGGGCAACCTGCCCAACACCTGGCATCCCGGGCTGAGCGGCGTCGAGCGCTGGCGGGTCATCGTCAATGCGATGACGCGCATGCGTTTCTGCAGTCTTGCCGGGGAAATGGAGTTCGACGCCAAGGGCGGACCGGACAAGGTACCCCGCGACCATCATCCCTGGTTCGATCACCCCCGCCGGCGCAGCCTCGACACCACGGTGGTGTGCGGACACTGGTCGGCGCTGGGGCTCAAGATCCGCCCCGACCTGCTCGCACTCGATACCGGCTGTGTGTGGGGCGAGCGCCTGACCGCGGTGCGGCTGGAAGATCGGGCGGTGTTCCAGGCCTTCGCGCGGGCAGGGCGCGCGTCGTGAGCGGGTCCGGCAGCGGCGCCCGGCCCGGTGTGGCCGGCGGGTCGCGCGTTGCGATCCTGCTCGCCACCTACAACGGCGAGCGCTTTCTGCGGCGCCAACTCGAATCGATCGCCGGGCAGTCGCATCAGGACTGGTTTCTGGTGGTGTCGGACGACGGCTCCAGCGATGCCACGCTCGCCATCGTCGACACCTTCGCCCATGAGGTGGGCGTCGAGCGCGTGATCGTGCGTGACGGACCACGGCGCGGCTTCGTCGCCAACTTCCTGTCCATGGCCTGCGCCCCGGAGGTCGTCGCCGACTACTTCGCCTTCTGTGATCAGGACGATGTCTGGCTGCCGGAAAAGCTGGAGCGCGCCATCAGCCGCCTGCGCGCGGCGCCGCGCGGCGATCATCCCGCCCGGCTGTACGGCGGGCGCACCCTGCTGGTGGACGAGCACGATCGCGAACTCGGGCTGTCGCGCCTGTGCGCCCGCAGAATCGGGTTCGAGAACGCGCTTGTACAGAGCTACGCCGGCGCAAATACCATGGTCTTCGATGCTGCCGCGCGTGCCTTGCTCGCCGCGGCCGGCGCCGACGTGCGCGTCGCTTCCCACGACTGGTGGCTGTATCTGCTGGTGAGTGGCGTCGGTGGCTCGGTGGTGTACGATGCGCATCCAACGGTGCGCTACCGCCAGCACGTTCACAATGCCCAGGGCGCGAACAACGGCGTACTGGCCCGCTTCAAGCGTCTGCGCGGGCTGCTGGCGGGGCAGTTGCGCAGCTGGAACGGACAGCATCTCGAATCCCTGTCACGCGTCGGGAGCATGCTTACGCGCCGCAATCGTGCGCTTGCCGAGGCGTTTTCCTCGCTGCGTGGCGCAGGCGGTCTCGCGGCCGTCCGTCAGTTGCGCAAGGTCGGCGTGCATCGGCAGAGTACCAGCGACGACCTCGCACTGCGTCTGGCGGCCCTGTTGCGGCGACTTTGAGTGCTCGGTGGGCACTACCCGGAACCTGCCCGGCTTGGCCCGAGTCGGACGCGTACCATTTGCGTCGTATATGGATGCCGCCGCGCCACCGCGCAGCGGCGATGGAGTTTATTCGCTTGTTTGCCCGCTTGTTCGTCCGGTTGTCTGTCGACTCCAGGCTTTTCAATCGTGCGCTGGGTTACTACCGGACCTGGGGATTGCGCGCGGCCACGCGTCGCGCCTGGGCGGAGACCCGCGTCGCGCTGAAGCGACGCACCGGCGCACTGCGGCCGGATGAACGGCAACTGGATCCGGGACGCTTCGAGGCCCTGGTCGCGGCCGATGGCGTCCGCCTGGTAGTCTTCGATCTGTTCGATACCCTGGTCGAGCGCCCGCTACCCGTGCCGGATCTTGCGCGTCAGGTGGTCGCGGCCCGTCTAGGCGACCCCGGGTTCGTGGCCGTGCGTGCGGCGGCAGAGCGGGCGGCACGCGCGCAGGCCGGCCAGCGCGACGTGACCCTGGCGGACATCTACCGGCACTGCACCGTGGCCGGGGCGTCCACGACCGAGCATCGGGTCGCCATGAACCTGGCCGCCGAACACCTGGTAGAACTCGAAGAGGCCGCGGAACTCGCCTTGTGCGTGCCACGCCCCGGCGCAGCACGCCTGCTGGCCGCTGCGCGCCGGGCCGGCAAGCAGGTGGCGCTCGCCAGCGATACCGCCTTGTCGCGCGGCGCGGTGGAGCGCATCCTCGCCAATTGTGGGCTGGATGGCATCGACTTGTTGTACGTGTCATCGGACATCGGCGAACGCAAGTCGACCGGGCGTTTGTTCGACCGCATTCTGGCCGACTCGGGCCTGCGCCCCGAGCAGATCCTCGTCGTCGGCGACCATCCCCTGTCCGATGCGCGTATTCCCGAGCAGAAGGGGATGCAGACCTATCCGCTGCCGACGGTGGCGGACACCACCACTGCGTTTCCGCGTGCGGCAGGGCGCCTGTCCGGCGTGTTGCGGGCGGATGCCGGCGAAAAGCGGCTGTCCGCGACCGATGTGGTCACCGGACTGATCGCACGCCGTTTTTTCTCAGACCTGTTTCCCGCCGTCGCGCGCGACCGCGCGGCGCTGGTTCAGGGGGGGCGGCATGGCGTGGGCTACGCGATCGTCGGCCCGCTGCTGGTGGCGTTTTGCGAATGGCTGGGCGAGCGCGCCCAGCGCGACGGTATGTCGCGCCTGTACTTTCTTGCCCGCGAGGGGCAGTTGCTGCGCGAGGTGTTTGCGCGGGTGTTCCCCGGATCGGCGTCCTCATCCATGCCCGAACGCCACTATCTGGTGCTGTCCCGGCGTGCGGTGGCCATGGCAATGATCGAGTCCTGGGACGATGTGCTCGACGTTGCGCGCACCGCCTTCCTGCCGGGAAGCCTCTCCGACTACCTGCAGCGCCGCTTCGGCATCGTGCTGGACGAGGACGAGTTGCGCAGGCTGGACGCCGCGGGGGTGTGGCCCGTCGACCGCAAGGTCGAGGTGCGAGGTGGGCAGGTCGCCCACCTGCATGCGGTGCTGCAGTGGCTGGCGCCGCGGATACAGGAACAGGCGCGCCGCGAGCGGCAGGCGCTGGATGCCTATCTCGCGGCCAGCGGCCTGTTCGACAATGGCCGCGCGGCGGTGGTCGACGTCGGCTATGCGGCGAGCACCCAGGCGCGGCTGTGTGCGCTCGGTGGCGACCGCCCGGTGCACGGCTACTATCTGGTCACGCGCGACGTGGTGGCCGGTCTGCGTCAACGCTTCGGCGTCCTGGCCGACGGCGCCTACGCGCACGACGTGCGCACGCCCGAGGACGCCGCCCTGCTGCGCTACTGCCTGCCGCTGGAGATGTTGCTCGGGTCGGACGACCCACAACTCACCCACTACCGCCTGGACGACGACGGTGTGCCGGTGGCGCACTGGCAGACACTGTCCGAGGCCGAATACAGCTGCGCGCCCATGCGCACGGAGGTGCGTGCCGGGGCGCTGGCCTTTGCCGAGGACTACCGCCATCTCAAGGACTTGCTGGGGGGCGGGATGCGCATCGATCTTGGCTTTGCCGAGCGCCTGTTCAGCGATTTCTGGGAAGGCATCTCAGCCTCGGAGCGCCAGGCACTTGCCGCCATCGCGGGCGACGATCACTACTGCGGGCGGGGCGTGGTCCGTTTCGCCGATCTCTTCGGCGAGGCTTGAGGTGAGGGCGAGGTGAGGGCGAGGTGAGGGCGAGGTGAGGGCGAGGTGAGGGCGAGGTGAGGGCGAGGCCCGGCGTAACGGCGCGGGCGCGCCCTCGCGTACAATCACGCATCCCCGTGGCCGTCATCGCCATCGTCACGGCGCGCGTCGCGACCGCGCAGTGGCCATGACGCGCCCTATTGTTATTGACAGTTTGTTGCATGCCCGCCGGCCGCGATCGGCGATACTTCCGGGCGTGCCGCGCGCAACGCCAGTCGCCGCGGCGCACACAATCGAACCAGTGATCCTTTCCCGATGAGCACAGCCTTGCAAACCCACGTACCTGCCGCCGCCGCGGTCGGACACCTCCGGCTCGGCGAGCGGCTGGTGCAGTCTCAGCGCCTGTCGGCGCGCGATCTCGAACAGGCGCTCGCCGCCCAGGGCGAAATGGGCGACCTGCTGGGCCGGGTGATGGTGCGCCTGGGCTTGCTTTCCGAGCTCGACGTGGCGCGCGCGCTGGCCGAGCAACTGGATCTGCCGCTGGTACTCGCCGCGGATTTCCCGGAAGAGGCGGTCGACGTTCCCGGATTGCAGCCCGACTATCTGCGGACCCACCTCATCCTGCCCCTGGGGCTCGCCGACGGCCGGCTGGAAGTGGCCATGGCCGTGCCTCAGGACGCCTTTCTCAACAAGGCCATGCAGCTCGCCAGCGGGTGCCGGGTGGCGCCCCGGCTTGCGCTCGAAAGCGAGTTGCAGTTGGCACTCGAGCGGCTGTACGCCGATCCCGCACTGGAGGACGAGGCCGAGGCGGCGGACGAGGGCGGCGGATTCGGCGGTGACAGCGAGTTCGTCGAGCACCTCAAGGACCTCGCTTCGGAAGCGCCCGTCATCCGCATGGTGAACCAGGTGATCGCCCGGGTCATCGACTTGCGCGCCTCGGACATCCATATCGAACCCTTTGAAGACGGCCTGCACATCCGCTACCGGGTCGACGGCGTGCTGCATCAGGCCGAACTCGCCGACCGCGGGCTGGCTGCCGCAGTGACCTCGCGCATCAAGCTGCTGGCCCATCTCAACATCGCCGAGCGCCGCCTGCCGCAGGACGGCCGGATCAAGACCCGGGTCAAAGGCCATGAGCTCGACCTGCGGGTGTCCACCCTGCCCACCGTCCACGGCGAAAGCGTCGTGATGCGCGTGCTCGATCGCGCCAGCATCCGGCTCAACCTGGAGGACATGGGGTTCTCGCCCGACACGCTGGCGCGATATCGCGAACTCACCGAGCGGCCGCACGGCATTCTGCTGGTCACCGGCCCCACCGGTTCGGGCAAGACCACCACGCTGTACGCCTCGCTCGCCAAGCTCGACGCGGTGAGCATGAAGGTTCTCACCGTCGAGGATCCTGTCGAATACCAGCTCGAAGGCGTGAACCAGGTCCAGGTGCAGACCCAGATCGGCATGACCTTCGCCCACGCGCTGCGCTCAATCCTTCGCCAGGATCCGGACATCATCATGATCGGCGAGATGCGCGACACCGAAACCGCCCAGATCGCGGTGCAGTCGGCGCTCACCGGCCACCTCGTGCTGTCCACCCTGCACACCAATACCGCCGCGAGCGCGATCATCCGCCTGGAGGACATGGGGGTGGAGCGCTACCTCATCACCTCCACGGTCAACGGCGTGCTGGCGCAGCGCCTGGTGCGGCAGTTGTGCCCGCACTGCAAGACGCGCGTGGAGCTGCCCCAGGCCACGCTCGACAAGACCGGCCTGTCGCGTTTCCTGCCCGCCGGTTCGCGAGTCGTCCATACCGCGCGCGGCTGCCCGGAGTGCAAGCAGTCCGGCTATCTGGGGCGGACCTCCATTCACGAGCTGTTCGTCATGGACGATGCCGCCCACGAGGCCATCCTGTCGGGGGCGGATGCCACCACGCTGCACCGCGTCGCGCGCGACAGCGGCATGGTGACGCTGTACGAGGACGGGTTGCGCAAGGTTGCCGCCGGCATCACCTCGCTGGAGGAAGTCCTCCGCGTGACCCAGGCATAGCGCCATGGCCGAGTTTGTCTATCGTGCCGCCAAGGCCGACGGCAGTGTGATCGACGGCCGCATCGACGCGGCCACCCGCGAAGACGCCTTGCGCCAGTTGCGTGGCCGCAGCCTCACGCCGATCCGGCTGGAGGATGGCGCCGGGGCCGCTGCGCCGGCACCCGCTCCGGCGGCCGGTGGTGCCGCCGCGTCCCCGGCCGCCAAGCCGCGGCGCTGGGGCACGCGCGAACGCCCGCCGGGCTTCATGGACGTGCATGCCGTCACCAGCGAACTGTCCATCATGTTGCGCGCCGGGCTGCCGCTGGACCGGTCGCTGCGGGTGCTGATCGGCATGACGCAGAAGGCCTCGGTCGTCGCCCTGCTCGAGGACATCCTCAAGTCGGTCAAGGCCGGCAAGGGGCTGAGCCAGGCGCTCGCGCCGCATCACGGCCTGTTCGGCGACTTCTACATCAACATGGTGCGCTCCGGCGAGGCTGGCGGGCAGCTCGCAGCGGTGCTGGGGCAACTGGCCGAACACCTGGAGCGCGTCCGCGCCCTGCGCGAGAACGTCATCTCGTCCCTCATTTATCCGGCCATCCTGCTCACCGTCTCGGTGCTGTCGGTGGTCTTGCTGCTCGGCTTCGTCGTGCCGCAGTTCGAGGCCTTGTTCGAAGACATGGGCGACGCCCTGCCGCTGCCAACGCAAATCGTCGTCGGCTTGGGCAATTTCGTCGCGGACTCTGGCTGGATACTCGTGCTGCTCACCGCCGCCGGCCTGTGGCTGCTGCGCCGCTGGCTCGCCACCCCCGGCGGGCGGGCCTGGCGGGATGCGCGCCTGCTGGGCCTGCCGGTGTTCGGCGGCATCGTGCTCAAGTACGAGGTCACCCGCTTCGCCCGCAGCATGGGCACGCTGCTGCACAACGGCGTACCCATCGTCATGGCCATCCGCATCGCCACCGATACCATGGAGAACCGGCGCCTGCGCGACGCCATCGCCTCGGTCGCACCCACCATCAAGCAGGGGGGGCGCATGGCCGAAGCGCTGGAAAAATCCGGGTTGTTCACTCCGCTGGTCATCAATATGGTCAAACTTGGTGAAGAAACCGGCCGGCTCGACGAGATGCTGCTCGAAGTCGCCCGGGTGCATGACGGCGAAGTCCAGGCCGGCGTCAAACGCGCGCTCACCCTCATCGAGCCGGTGCTCATCCTCTCCCTGGGGGCGGTCATCGCCGTCATCATCATGTCCATTCTCATGGGCATTCTGTCGGTCAACGAGCTGGCGATGTAGCACCGGGTTACGAATTCGTCCGCGCTCGCGGCTTAGACCCGGGCGCGGAGTCGGCTTAAAATCCCGTCTTTGTCGATAGGTCGTGGCACTGCCACGGCATTACAGGAAGTCAACATGCATCGATTCGTCAGTCAGCGCCGCAGTGGCGGTTTCACCCTGATCGAGATCCTCGTCGTGCTCGCCATCGTCGCCATGCTGGCGGGCCTGGTCGGTCCGCGGTTGTGGAACCAGCTCGGTGGCGCAAAGACCAGCACCGCGGCGGTCCAGATCAAGGACCTCGAGCAGGGGGTGGAGCTGTTCCGGCTCGACGTCGGCCGCTTCCCCAACAACCAGGAAGGGCTGGAAGCGCTGGTCACCCGCCCGGCCACGGCCAACGGCTGGAAGGGCCCCTACCTGCGCAAAGGGCTGCCCGCCGACCCCTGGGGCAATCCCTATCGCTACGAATATCCGAGCAAGCGCGGCGGCGACTTCGACATCTACTCCTTCGGTGCCGACAACGCGCCCGGCGGTGACGGCGAGAACGCCGACGTCGGCAACTGGAACTGAGCGTGGGCGGCAACGCGATCGTGGCGCGCAGCGGGCGCCTCCACGTCTGCCGCGCCGCCGCCTGAAACATGTCCATGTCCATCCCGGAACGCGTCCTGCCACGCCTGCCGCGCGCCGGGTTCACCCTCATCGAGTTGATCGTCGCGCTCGCGATCGCGGCCAGTCTGCTCGCTGTCGCCCCGGCGGCGCTGTCGCGCATGTTCGACGCCATGCAGTATCGCGGCCTGGTCCGCGACGTGCTCGCGGACCTGCGCGCCACCCGCAACCACGCCATGCTCACCGGCAGCGAGACCCGTTTCGAAATCGATCTGCCGGCCCGGCGCCTGCGCGCCGTGTCGCGCAATCGCGAGGTACCCGAAAGCATCGAACTCGACGCGGTGCTCGCCCGGCGTGAATCCGATGGCGCCGGCCGAGGGGCCATCGTGTTCTACCCCGACGGCAGTTCCACCGGAGGCTCCATCCGAATTCAGCGGGACAATGGTCAGGGCGTGGTGTTGCGCGTCGACTGGATGCTTGGCCGTGTCACCCAGGAGGCGCTCGATGGTCCCGGCTGAAAGGGGCGAGTCGGCGGTGAAGCCGGAAACCCGCCGCGCTCGCCTGGGCGACTGCCTTTCCGGCCCGCGGCCGCGAAGCGGCCGCAGCGGCCGCAGGCCCACGTCTGTGGCCGGATTCTCGCTGCTCGAGGTACTCGTGGCGGTCAGCATCATGGCCCTGGCGCTTGGCAGCCTGTACCAGCTTTCCACCTCCAGCACCCGCAATGCTGCACATCTGGAACGCCACGCCTACGCCGTGGTGATGGCGCAGTCGCTGCTCGCCACGCTCGATCAGGTGCCGCCAACCGGCATCCGGCGCAGCGGCGAGACCGAGGACGGCTTTGCCTGGCGCCTGAGTTCGCGCGCGGCCGACCCGCGTGGCAAGCGCACTGAATCCGTACCGATGTGGCCGTTCCATGTGGTAACTGTCGAAGTGTCCTGGCGCAATCTCGGTCGCCAGCACGAGGTCGTGCTCGAGACTGCACTGCCCCAGGCCGACATCGCAGGGGGGGCGCGATGACCCAGCAGGCGCGCGGGCGTGGCTTCACGCTGGTGGAGGTGGTCGTCGCCCTGACCATCGTCTCCCTCATCATGCTTGGCCTGGTCAGCGCCATGCGCACCATGGGCCAGGCTGCCAGCGCGGTGCAGGCGGTGTCCGACCGCAGTTCCGACATGCAATTGATCCATGCCTTTCTTGGCCGCATGCTGGCCGGCACCCAGGACCTCGGTGAAGCGCCGGC
This sequence comes from Rhodocyclaceae bacterium, assembly GCA_046295975.1. Lineage (GTDB taxonomy): Bacteria > Pseudomonadota > Gammaproteobacteria > Burkholderiales > Rhodocyclaceae > UBA2357. Next base: position 89,396 of record JBKBMG010000011.1, on the reverse strand, counting down.
CGATGGCGCGCTCGACACGCCTCCGGACGAGGCGGCCGACGAGGCCTCGCAATCCTCGCAATCCTATTTCGAGGGACGTCGCGAACGCCTGCGCTGGGTGGGCGTCTTCCCCGCCCGCCACGGCCTGCCCGGCATGCATTATTTCGAGCTGGCACGCCAGTCGCGCGAGGGCGCTGCCATCCTGAACCTGCGCTACCTGCCCTACGGCGGCGCCACGGCGCCGCCGGACTGGGGACGGGCGGCCGAGCACGTGCTGGTCGGCGGCGTCGAGGCCTTCTCGCTCGCCTACCAGGGCGAGGACGCAAACGGCCCGTGGCAGGAAGAATGGCGGCGCACCGACGCCCAGCCCGGCCTGCCCGCGCGGGTGCGCATCCGTCTCAAGGTCGAAGGCCGCTACTGGCCGGAGTTGGTCTATGCGCTCGCGCCTTTGTGACCGGCCCTCGATCGCGCGCCATGGTGCGCGCCGCGCCCGCCCGCCGGTATCGGCGCGGCAGTCCGGCATCGCGCTGGTGGCGGTGCTGTGGATGGTGGCGGTGCTGGCGATTCTGGTCGGCAGCGTGGCCTACGCGGTGCGTATCGACGCACGCCTGTCCGCCAGCCACGTGGAAGGCGCCCGCGCCCGCGCCGCGCTGGATGGCGGGCTGCGCCTGGCCGCCGCCGAACTGGCCGCGACCACCGCACGGCCGTTGGTGCCGTTCGAGCTCGACTATCGCATCGGCGACGTGACGGTGGTCGTCGAAGTGGTGCGGGCGAGCGGCTTCATCAGCATCAACTCCGCGCCCGAATCGCTGTTGCGCGACCTCTTCATCCACGGTGCTGGCCTGCCGGACGCGCAGGCCCTGCGGCTTGCCCAGCGCGTCATCGACTGGCGCGATCCCGATGACGAACGCCTGCCCGAGGGGGCGGAAGCCGCCGACTACGCAAACGAGGGCGTGGCCCACCGTCCGCGCAACGAGGCCTTCCGCCATCCGGACGACATTGGCCAGGTTCTTGGCGTGTCGCCCGATGTTCACGCTACCATTCGCGGTTTGATCACCGCCAGCCCGGGCGGCGGTGCCGGCGCCATCAATCCGCTTACCGCGCCGCCGGAAGTGTTGCGCATCGTCGCGCGCGGCGACGAGGCCGTGGTGGCGAGGATTCTGTCCTCGCGCGCCGCCGGCGCGGAAGTCGTCAGCGACCTCGGCGGCCTCGACCCGCGCCACGTCGGCGAATGGTTTGGCAACGATTTCCGCCTGCGTGCCTTCGTTCGCGAAGCGGACGAGTCGCGGTGGACGCGCACCGCCTGGCTGTCGCTCGGGCCCGCATCGCGTGCCGGCGCGGGTGGCCCGCCGGGGCACTGGAACCACGCCGATCCGATGCAGCGCCTCGCGGCGCCTGCGCGAAACAACTGACTGATTTCATGCAGACCACCGAATCCAGATCTCAACACACCCTGCGCGCCTTCGGCCAGCGCCTCGCGCGCGGCTGGGGCGAACTGCTCGAATGGCCGCGGTTACGCCGGCTGTTGCCGGCCGACCGGGTCATGCTGGTGGGCGAGGGCGGCGCGAGCGCCTGGCGCGTGCCGGGCTTCGAGCGCGATGCCCAGGCGCCCGCGAAGCCGGCGGCTGCGGACTTCGTCGCCGTCGAAGTGCCCGAGGGCAGCTTTCTGGAGCGCCGGCTGGACGTCCCGCTCGGGCTCGACGCCGAGTACGAGTCCGCCATGCGCCTGGAAGTGGAAGCGGTGTCGCCGTTTCCCGCCGACGACACCGCCTGGGGCTGGCGCCCGGTGACGGCGGTGCCGGGCATGCGCGGTGCGCTCATCGCCATCACCTCGCGCCGCCTGGTGGCGCAGCGCATCGAGGCGCTGGCCGGCCGCCTGCCCGGCCAGCACGTGCCGGAAGTATGGGTGCTCGGCAGCCAGGGGCCGGTGGTGCTCGACGGTTTTGGCGAGGCCCGCCGGCGCTCGGCCCATAGGCGGCAGATGCGGCGCACGGGCGTGTTGCTCGCCCTGGCGGTGCTGCTCACCTGCGCGGTTGCGCTCACCCCGGTGATCGAAAAACGTCAGCAAGTGGTCCAGGCTCTCAATCACCAGGGCGCGCTGTCCGCCCAGGCCGGGCCGGTGGTCTCGCTGCGCGACGAACTCGGCGCGGTGCGTATGCTGCACGACACCCTCGGCCCGCGCATCGCCGCCGAACCCGATCTCATGGCCTTGCTCGACCGCGTCACCATGGTCGTGCCCGACGGCGGCTGGCTCGACCTGTTCGAATACAATCCGGGCACCATTCGCATCGGCGGCCGGGCGGACAACGCCGCAGCCCTGCTGCAGGCGCTCCAGGAGCAACCCGGCTTCACCAACGTGCGGGCACCGTCGCCGATCATGCGCGAACCCCAGACCAACAAGGAGCGCTTCGTCATCGAAGTGGATCTCGCCCAATGACGTCTCCCGTTTCTCCCGGCCTCGGTCGCGATGGCCGCCTCGTCCTGATCGTGGTGGTGGTGGCCGCGCTGGCGCTGGCCGCCCTGGTAGCGGCCATCGCCGCGGCGCAAATGACCCGCTACGAAGCGGCGCTGGATGGCGCCAACCCGCGCATTGCCCGGCTGGCCGGCGTGCTCGAGGCCTCCGACGAGATCACTGCCGCGCTCGACGTCGCCCGCGGTGCCGCGGCGCGCTACGCCTATCCGTCCGATCTCGAAAGCGCGCGTGCTGCGTCGGACTTCCAGACGCGCATCCGCGACGTTTTCCAGGCCGCCGGCATGAACGTGGTCGGCACCCAGCAGTTTCCCGCGCGCGACGTGGACGGCATGGAAGAAATCAGCCTGGGCGTGTCGGCCCAGGGCAGCCTGGAGCAACTGCGCGGCGCCCTGGCGGCACTGCGCAACGTCTCCCCGGTGGTCCGGGTGGAGCAGATCCGCCTGCAGCCGGTGGTGATCGCCGCCACGCCGGACCAGAACCCGCCCCAGCAACTCAACGTCCAGGCGCGCTTCATGGCGATCCGGATGAAGGGGGCGTGATGCTCAACCGACTCGCAGCAATCTGGTTGCTCGCCGCGCTCGCCGCGCTGGCCTTGGTGTGGTGGTCGCCTTCGGGCGGCTGGGCGCCGCCGGCGCCGCTGCGCCCCGACGTGGTGCCGGTCGAGGTGGCCATGCCCGTGGCCGCCGCCGGCAGTGGCGGTGAAGCACTTGCCCGCCCGGTGTTCTGGCCCTCGCGCCGGCCGCAACAGGCAGCGGCTGCGGCCAATCCGGCAGGCAGCCTGGACGGGCTGGAAATCCTGGGCGTGGCCGCCCAGCGCGACAACGCCGTACTCATCGTCAACCACCACGGACAAACACTCCGAATCGTCGCCGGGCAGGATCACGCCGGCTGGCGCTTCGACCGCATAGAAGGCGATGTCGCCGTGTTCGAACGCGGCGAGCGCGAATGGCACGCCGTGCCCATTCCGCGTCATCGCCTGGACAGCCTGCCACGCCGGCCGGGGGGCGGCTGAGCATGCGCTGTCCACCGCCCGTCGCGGGCCAAGCCCGTGGCCTCTTCATCCTGCGATCGTGCATTTCCCAGTCCGCCGTCCCGGCACGCCCGCGACCCGCGGCGGACGAATGCAACATGGAACCCTGACAATGAAGCCAACGCCATCGACCTCCGCCGAATGTGTCGCCGAGTGTGCCACCGATTACGCCGCTGAATGCGCCGTGGTGCGCCTCCGCCCGGAGCGCGTCCGCCAGGCGCCCGCCCACACGCTGCGCCCCAATGGCCTGCGCCTGTCCGGCCTCACGCTTGCGCTCAGCCTCGCGCTGGCCGGCTGCGCCGGTCAGCCCGCCCGCCAGGACCGCATCGACCAGTATCTGAGTGCCGGCGCCCAGTCCGGCATCCAGCCCGGCGAAACGGTTGCGGCCGGCGAGCCGCTTGGCGCCGCGTCGCCCGCGGGCGGTCCTGAGTCTGCGTCGGCCGAGCGCCGTGCCGAGGCCTTGATCTACCGCGGCTCCAATCAGATGATCGCGCCACCCCGTCAGCCGCGCGCGGTGGAGCAACGCGGCGACAGCGTCAGCCTGGAGTTTTCCCAGGCCCCGCTGGGCGAAGTGGTGCAGGCGCTGCTGGGCGACCTGCTCAAGCTGGACTTCACCATAGACCGCATGCCCGAAGGCACGGTGTCGCTGCGTACCGGCGCACCCATCCCGCGCGACAGCGTGCTGCCCATCGTCGAGTCCATGCTCCAGAGCAACGGCGCCGCGCTGGTGCGCGACCCGCAGGGCGTGTACCGCGTCACCACCCAGGAAGGCGTGCGCCAGCAGGGGCTGGGTCTGCACCGCCCGGATGCCCTGCCGCAGGGCTACGGGCTGGTGGTGGTGCCGCTGCGCTACGTCGGCGCCCGCGAAATGGCCGACATCCTGGAGCCGGTGGCACCGCCCGAAGCCCTGGTGCGCGTCGACGCCATGCGCAACCTGCTGGTGCTCGCCGGCAGCCGCGGCCAGCACGAAGGCTGGATGGAGATCATCCGCAGCTTCGACGTCGATTTCCTCAAGGGCATGTCGCTCGGCATCTTCCCGCTGGAGTTCGCCGCGGTCGACGATGTATACGAAACCGTAGGCGCCATGCTGGGCCGTACCCCCACCGGTGACGGCGCCGAGACCACGGGCGGCGACGGTGGGGTGCTCGGCTCCGCGGTGCGCATGTTCCCGATCAAGCGCCTCAACAGCCTGGTGGTGGTCAGCCCGCGTTCGGAGCACCTCGACACCGTGCGCGAATGGGTGCTGCGCCTGGACCAGCCGGCGCTCAACGACCTGGAGCCGCGGCTCTACGTCTATCCGGTGCAGAACGGCTCCGCCAGCCACCTTGCTGAACTGCTCAGCGCGCTTTACGGTGGCTCGTCAGGGACGTCGTCGGCCGCCAGCAGCAGCGCCGACAGCGGCGTTGCGCCTGGTCTCAGCCAGACCTCGCTGACCGGCACGTCGTCGAGTTCGTCGTCCAGTTCCAGCGATATGGCAACCTTGCCCGATACCAATAGCTCGGGCGGCCTGACCACCCAGGTCGGTCTCGGCGACCAGGTCAAGGTCGTCGCTGACGAACGCAACAACGCCTTGATCATCCTCGCCCCGCGCAAGGACTACCGCAAGATCGAAGCCGCGCTGCGCCAGCTCGACGTCGCCCCCACCCAGGTCTTGATCGAAGCCAGCATCATCGAAGTGCGCCTGACCGGCGACCTGCAGTACGGCCTGGAATGGACCTTCAGCGGGCGGCTGGGTGGGGGGCGCAGCGGCTCCGGTCTGCTCAACCTCAACAGCGAAGGCGGCATCGGCCCGGCCCAGCCCGGCTTCTCTTACGCCATCACCGGTGCGGGCGGCAACATCAGCGCGGTGCTCAACGCCCTGGCGCAGCGCTCCTTGCTGCGGGTGCTGTCCAGCCCCTCGCTGCTGGTGCAGGACAACCACACCGCCAGCATCCACGTGGGCGACCAGCAGCCCATCCAGACCGCCACCACCATCGTCAGCAACACCTCGCCGGTGCAGACCACCATCGAGTACCGCGACACCGGCGTCATGCTGTCGGTCACGCCCTCGGTCAACGCCGGCGGCCTGGTCAGCATGGACATCCACCAGACCGTCACCGACGTCGGCGCCATCGACGAGGCCACCAAGCAGCGGTCATTCCTTCAGCGCCAGATCAAGAGCAAGGTGTCCGTCCGTTCCGGCGAAACCGTGGTCATGGGCGGCCTGATCCGCGACCGCAGCTCCGACGGACGGGCCGGCCTGCCGGTGCTCCACGAACTGCCGCTGGTGGGCAACCTGTTCGGGTCCACCACCACCCAGACCAACAGCACCGAACTACTGGTGCTGATCACCCCACGCGTCATCGCCAGCGATGCGCAATTGCGCGCGGTGGGTGACGAAATGCGTGAGCGCATGCGCGGCGTGCGACTGCAGCCTCTGGGTCTGGTACGCCCGCAGGGTGAGTGAGTGCGCATTTTCCAACGATGCCTATGTCAAAAGTCGCAATGCGGTGTTGTTTTTTTGCAAGTCCCCCGGGAATGGCTCGCATCGGGCTTGACTGCGGGGAGTTTCGGCGATTAAATCGCACCTGTCCTTTCAACTTTCCAAGGGGACTGATGTAGTCAGGTAATGCAGAAGGCGACACGTCATGTATTCGTGTTGTTTTTTTGCAAAGCATGGTTTACATTCAGAGGCTGAAGATCGTCATGTGGTCTTCGCAAGATTTTTCCATCAAAAGCGAGGAAATTCGTAATGAAATTAACTAAGATTGCTTTCGGTGTTGCGCTGGCCGCTGGCACGATGGCTGCTCAGGCAGACTCGATCTTTTTCCCGTACGTTGTTAACGGTGGCTCCGTTACCACGATCGTTCACGTGATCGACTCCGCCACCGGTGCCGCCGACTACTACGACGCTTCCGGCAACCCCGGCGGCAACCGTCTGCACTACACCCTGGTGAACAAGTCCGGCGCCAACGCCACCAGCAACAGCGCCACTTGCGGCGAAGTGAACTACTACCTGCCGCATTCCCCGTTCGATCTGCAGTCCATCGATCTGGGTGGCCGCTTCTCCGTCGCCGCTGACAAGGGCGTGCTGTTCAACGATCCGGGCGTGAACAACAACTGGAAGCCGGCCGTTTCCGGCGCGCTGACCTATGCCATGGCTCAGGCCGCTGGTGGTGGTTCCGCTGTTCGTGGTCATTTGATCGTTGATAACGCTCGCACGGGTTCTGCAGCCTCCTCGATCTCCGGCGAAGCCATGGTGTTCGAGTTCGCGGGCGGCGCTGCTTGGGGTTACTTGGCCTCGACCATCGCGACCGATGCAGCTGCTGATGACTCCGCGTTCGAGTTCGACTACTCCGACGTGGCCCTCTCCGGTGTTCTGTCCGGCGCGACCCGCGTTTCGGTGGGTCAAGTGTCCTTCATGCCGACGGCTGAGACCACGACCCGCTTCTTCGTGACCCCGCTGAACCGCAACGCCGCTGACGCTCCGGCTCCGACTCCTGGTCAGAACGACTCCATGCACCCGATCGTGTCGGCGCTGTACGGTCAATACACGACTCAGGTGCTGATGAGTACCTCCACCGGTGTGGCTTACGACCGTGACGAGAACCTGGTTTCGGGTACCGTGCCGGTTACCGTGACTTGCATTGGCGCGGTGAACGTCACCGACCTGCTGAGCCCGGGCGCTGCCGTGGTGCTGGCGAACGGCGGCTGGGGTCAGCTGATGACCCAGTTCCCGAACAACGCCGCTCCGACCGCTGCCCAGCCCGAGCGCACCCGTCGCGCCGCTGTGATCAAGCTGGACTTCAACAACGGTGGCACCTTCAACGGTCAGCCGGCCTCCGGCACCTACAACAACGCCTTCCGTCTGTAATTTCCCGGATTGCGTAGTTGATGAACCGCCCTTCGGGGCGGTTTTTTCGTTTACGGTATTTCCCACGGATTTCTTGCCCGTTGCAAGTTGCTCCATGTAGATTTCCGCCCTGCGTGCCTTCTCCAGGCGAGCGTTGTGAGTGCTAGGTTGGTTTGGTGCGTGCTCAGGCGGGCCGGGGTGGTAAATTGTGTCTCTGATCGCGTTCTCGGCATAGCCGGCGGGGCGGTTGTCTGTTCTAGGTTCGCGGAACCTTGTGGTCTGCTGAGGGTCCCTCACGCGGCTGCGGGAAAGATGCAAGCGAGTCGTCCGGGCCAGCATCGTCCACTCAGTGGTTTCGGTCTGCGGCTACGCGTCATAGCCCTGTATAATCCTAGGTTTGCTCGCAGTTGCGCGTGCGCAAAATGCGTAACGCGGTTTGTCCAATGCGTTGATCAACGCTTCTGCGTTCTGAGGAGGTTTTGTGAGTTTTTTGAATCGAGTGCTCGTGCCATCGATGTTTGCAGGTGTACTTGCCGGATGTGCCAGTATCCCTGCGGGCGAGCGGGCGGCATCCAGTGCGGCGGAATCGGTGGAGATCGTCTCGGTGTCGTCCAGTCTGCCGTGGAACGCACATTGGACGGCTGTGCGCGCGGAAGAGAACGGTTATTGGCTTGCATGGTATGCCGATCTTCCGGAGCTCAATCTGAGCACGCCGGATGGACGAGTGATCAATCTGGTCGATGCTTCCGATGAGGAGCAGGCGCCGTCGGGTCTCGCGGCAGCAGTGAGCGGTGACAGCGTTTGGTTGGCGTATCGTAACAAGGAGCCCGAGCGCGACGTTTTCGTCCGCCGTGAAGGGGCCCGTCCTGTCGAACCGTTCGGCATCAGTGGTGATACCAAGGCGCTGGCACGGCTCCGTCTCCATACCGGTGCGCGGGGACTGGAGGCACTCTGGTATGGCGAACAACTTGGCCAGGAGAATTTCTACAACCTCTACTATCGCCAGGTCGACGCTGACGGCAAGGCGGTCGGTGACGCTCCGGAACTGATCCTGCCCGGCCTCTATCCGGTCTGGGTGAATGACGATGCCGGGAATCAGGGGGTATTCAGTTGGGTCAAGGACGGGCAGGGATCTCGCATCGTGTCTCGCGCCCGCAAGGCGGAAGAGCGTGCGTTCGGCGACACGGTGCTGATCCGCAACACCACGGATTCGATGACGCTTCCGTTTGATGCGTTCATTTCCGGAAATCGTTGGTTCGTGTACTGGATCGCTCAACACGGCGACCTGCAGGACGATTACCTCATTGAAGGTGCGTGGTCGGATGACCATGGCACGACCTGGGTGCCGTTCGATCTTGAAGCCTTGCGTGGCGTCGGTATCGAATCGATCAGTGTGGCTGCGAACGGCCGCGACATTGTGTTCGCGATGGCGGTTGCGGAACGCGGGCAGGCACGTGCCGAGTTTCGTGATGTCCGGGTGGTGCGCTCACAAGACAATGGCGCGACCTGGAGCGGTGCCGAGAAACTTCGTCGTGGCGAGGCCGAGTACGCACGCGCCAGGGCGCCCAAGGTGTCATTCCTGGACGATAACCGCGTATTCGTGATGTGGGAGGATTGGCGCGAGATTCGTAGCCGTATCCGCTATGCGTTGTCCGAAGATGGCGGCAGAACTTGGATCGTCCAGGATGCGCGTCTCCCCGTTCGTGAAGAGAAGAGCTTGCTGGTCAACCTGTTCGCGCACGACGTCATTCCGACCGGTGACGGTGGCGTCGAGGTGATTCTCGAGGAAATGACGGATCAGTACCTCCGGAAGGAACTGGTGAGCATGAAGCTCGATCTGGCCCAGCTCCGTTCTCCGGTACCGGATCAGGTGCCCACGCTGGATGGGCTGAAGGAGCGTATCGCTGCCTACTGGACGGCGCTGATCAACGAGGAGTACAGAAAGGCGTACAACGAGATCGATCCGTTCTTCCGTGCTCGTGTGGACTATGCGGAGTATCTCCAGGCGATGGGGCGTATCGAGTACGATGCGTTCGAGATCGACGAGATACGTCAGGAAGGGCACCTCGCACACGTCCGTCAACGGGTTACCGCGGGGGTGCCGCCGTTCTTTGACAAGGGCAAGCTTGTCGAGGTGCCGAAGTGGGCGCGACCGGTCGACACCACTTGGATGTGGGTGGATGGGCAGTGGGTGTATGAGTACAAGTCGGATGCTCGTGCCGGGTTCCGGTTTGCACGCTACTGATACGGCGACGCATTGATGAAACGGCGCGGCCTTTTGGCTGCGCCGTTTTCACATCAGGCGACACGCTGCACCATTCCGCTACGGCTCGCCCGGGTATCAGCGGCCCGGCGGTAGCGCTATAATCCGCCATCTTTTTTCCCCGCTGGCGCCACACCTTGTGGGGCGGCGCTTGAACCGGTCGCGGCCGGTACGACTAGGCAAACATCCCGTATGGCAACAGGTTTTGGACGAACCCGGCAGCTTGGCGCGTTCGTGCGCATGCTGCGTGTGTTCGTCGTGCGCGATCTGCGCGAGCAGTACGCGGGCACGCTGCTGGGCGGGGTGTGGGCGGTGCTGCAGCCGCTGCTGCTGGTGGCCATCTACTGGTGGGTGTTCGGCTTCGTGTGGGCGCTCAAGGTGCCGGTGCTGGGCGAGCGCGCGACGGAAGTGCCGTTCGTGGTGTTCCTGCTATCGGGCCTGTTGCCCTGGCTGGCGTTTCAGGAGGCGGTCAACAAGTCCGCCACCGCGGTGCTGTCGCGGGCCGACGTGTTGCGCCACGGCAGCTTTCCCGTGGAAGTGTTTCCGGCAGCGCGGGTGCTGGCCGCACATCTGGTGTACTTCGGGCTGATCGCGGTGTTTGCGCTGGTGAGCACCGGCGGCGGCGTGCTGGCCGCGCCGCATTTGCTGCTGGGGCTGGGGGTGTTGTACCTGGTGCAGCTCGGCTTTGCCTGCGGGGTGGCGATGTTGGTGTCGGCGCTGGCGGTGTATGTGCGCGACCTGCCGCATTTGCTGTCGATGCTGTTGATGGGGGTGTTCTTCACCGCGCCGGTGCTGTACCCGCTGAGCCAGATTCCCGAGGCCATGCGCGCATGGGTGTGGCTGAACCCGTTTACGCCGTTCGCGCTCGGCTACCACGCCGTGTTGCTGGAAGGGCGGCTGCCGGATGCTGCGGTGTGCGCCTACGTGGTGGCGCTGGCGGTGTTTGCCGGGGGTGTGGGGGTGTTCGTGTTCCGCCGTTTGCGGCCGGGGTTTGCCGATGTGGTCTGAGCACGATTCCGCCACTGCCGATGCCGCCGGCCGGGCGCTGGCTTTTCGCCTTGTGGATGCGAGCAAGGCCTACAAGGTGTACGAGCGCCCCATGGACCGGGTGATCGAGTTGCTGGGGCGGCGGCGGCGGCACCGCGAGTTTGTCGCCCTGCAAGCCCTGACCCTGGACGTGCCAAAGGGGGTGTCGCTGGGCATCGTCGGTGACAACGGCGCCGGCAAGAGCACCTTGATGCACCTGCTGGCCGGCAGCCACCAGCCCAGCACCGGCCGTATCGAACGCTACGGTACGGTGCTGGGCCTGCTGGAGCTGGGGGTGGGCTTCCACCCGGAGTTCTCCGGGCGCGACAACATCTTCTTCTATGGCGACATGCTGGGCCTGGACCGCAGCTTCGTCGCCGCCCGCTTCGACGAGGTGGTGCGCTTCGCCGAGATCGAGGCCTTCATCGATCAGCCGCTCCGAACCTACTCCACCGGCATGAAGGTGCGGCTGGCCTTCGCGCTGGTGGCGTCGCTGGACCCGGACATTCTGATCGTCGACGAGGCGCTGGCGGTGGGCGACATGCATTTCCAGAAGAAGTGCATAGACCGCATGATGGCCTTCCGCCGCGAGGGCAAGACCATTGTGCTGTGTTCGCACAGCATGTACCAGATCAGCACCTTCTGCGACGAAGTATTGTGGATGCAGGCCGGCCGACTGCGCCTGCGCGGCACGCCGGAGGAGGTGCTGCCGGCCTACGAGGCCTACCAGATGGCCAAGGATCGGGCGGACGATATACCCGAGCATACCTATTCGCGGGCAGATGTGCGTGTCGCGCGGTTCGAGGTCGCTACGCCTTTGCCAATGGGCACCGGCGATGATCTGGGGATTGAGTGGTCGGTTGAGGCGCCTGCCTCAGTACGCTTCCATGTGACGATTTCGCTCAAGATGGATAGCGGGAGAGGTGTGTTCGTGACGGGAAGTCAGTTGCGTGGAGATCCTGCGCTGGAAGGAACGACCGGCGGGCGCTTAACGTTTCAGAATGTTCCCCTTATGGGCGGCGAGTACTTACTGCATTTTCGGGTGTGGGACGACGCAGGCCTGGTGCTGTGGGACGAAGCCGTTCTCGACAGCATCGTGGTTCGCAAGCAGGGGCGCGAACTTGGGGTTGTAAGGTTGTGCCACGAGTGGGCGGTCGCGCAGCAGGTGGAGGTGGTGTGACCGGTGGGGAGTGGTATCGCGTCCGCGACGTTGGCGATGCGGCCGTGGAGGACTTGTGCGGCCTGTTCGCGACGGTGTTCCACAAGGCGGTCGAGCCCGCGGCCTGGCGCTGGAAGTACCAGGATGCGGCCTTGTCCGGCCACGTCAATGTAGTGCTGGAGGGCGAGGGCGGGATACTGGGACATGCCGGTGCGGTGATCCTGCCCGGGGTCTTCGATGGCGAGCCAGTGCCCATCGCTCAGGTGTGCGACGTGATGCTGTCGCCCGATGCGCGCGGCGGCGCAGGACCGCGCGGAGCTTACGCGACGTTCATGAACGGACTGATCGCGGCGCTGCAGTCGCGCATTCCGCAAGGCATGTTCTATGGCTTCCCCGGTGAGCGCCCGTTCCGGCTCGGCGAGCGGCTGGGGTTTTACCGCGGCACCGGGCGCATCCATGAATACGTGATAGACGCACGGCCGTCGCACGCGCGGCTGTGGCGGCTGTGCCGCCTGGATTGGGCGGACGCCCGCATCGACGCGCGGTGGCGGGACGCGGCCGGCCGCCCGGGCTGCCGGCTGGTGCGCGACCGCCGGTACCTGGACTGGCGCTACGCCCGCAACCCGCATCGCCCCTACCTGCTGATTGGCGTGCGCAGCGGCTTGGCGCTTTCGGGTTGGCTGGTGTTGCACCGGGCGGGCGAGGAGATGTGGTTGGTCGACCACGGCCTGGAAGACGCTGCCCTGCAGGCGCTGCTGCCGGCCTTGCGCGGCTGGGTGCATGCCCGTGGTGCGCGCCGGTTGGTGTGGTGGCAGGGCGACCTGTCGGCCGAGGGCGTGCCGGCGGGGGCGCAGGCGCGCGATACCGGCATGGTGGGCGTGGTGATGCCGTCCAGCGCGGCCCGCTTCGCCGCCTGCCAGCCGGCATGGCAACCGGGGGACACCGATGTGCGCTGAATGCTCGATCCGTCAATTCAGTCGCGGGGCGGCGGCATCCGGCCGTTCGGGCCGGGGGTGTTGTCCGTGCTGCTGATCGAACCCGATTATCTGCCGCAGTCCAGCGGGCCTTTGTTCCCCGGGCCGTGGCTGGTGTTCGCGCCCCATCCCGACGACGAAACCTATGGCATGGGGGGCAGCATTGCCGCCGCGCGTGCTGCGGGTATTGCGGTGCGCGTGGTGGTGGTGACCGACGGTGCGCTGGGGGGCGTGCCCGACGTCGCGACCGGCGACGGCGGACTGGTGGGCGAGCGCGAACGCGAAGTGGGCCGGGCGCTGGCCGCGCTGGGGGGGACGGAGACGGCCTTCTGGCGCGAGCCCGACCGTGGCCTGCGCCCGGACGAGGCGCGCATCGCCCGCGCGATGGCGGAGATTTCGCAGTTTGTTGGCTCGCAGTCTGTAACTTCACAGTTTGCAAGCTCGCCGCTTGAGACCGCGCAGTTCGTTGCCGCACAGGCGGCGGGCGGTACAGCGTTCTTCCCCTCGCTGCTCGAACCCCATCCCGATCATCGTGCCACCGCGCTGCTGGTGTGGGAGGCGCTGCGTCGGCTGAACTTCCCGTTGCTGCCGGTGAGCTACGACATTTCGGTACAGTCGGCGAGCAACCGGCTGCTCGACATCACCCCCTGGCTGGAGGCCAAGCGTGCGGCGATGGCCGTGTATGCGTCGCAGGAGGCGCAGCGCCCCTATGCGGACCGGGTGCTGGCGCTGAACCGGTCGCGCTCCTGGTCGCTGCCCGACGCCGTGGCCTATGCCGAGAGCTTCTACGCCTGGGCGCCGGAAGACGCGACGCTGGCGCAGATGCTGGGGCGGTTGCACGCGCAGCAACTGCGAGGGCTGGTGGCCGCACCGGGGACCGCGCCGGAGGCCGGGACAGGCGACCCCGGCGCGCGCATCGTGGAACTGGAGGCGCAACTCGACGAGATGCGACGCAGCCGTTCATGGCGCCTGACCGCGCCGCTGCGTGCGCTGGTCACCCGCCTGCGGGGCGGGCGTTGATGGAGGCGGAGGGGGTGGCTGGCGGGCGAGGTGGCCATGGCGACGACGGTGGCAGCGACAAGCCGTGCCTGCTGGCGGTGCTCGCGACCGACGCGATCGGCGGCGCGGAGATCCAGACGCTGGCCTTGCTGCGGGGGCTTTCGGCACGCTACCGGCTGGTGTTGCTAACGCATGACGCGGTGGCGCGGCTATTCGAGGACGCCGGGGCGGCTGGGGACGTTGAACCGTTCGCCGATGGCGATCCCTCAGGTGAGGGGGAAAGCAAGAAGGGGCGTGGCGGCGATCCGGCCTGGTTGCGCATCGTGCGTTTCGAGGCGCTGGGGCTGACCAACCCGTTCGACTATTCCCGCGAAAATTTCCTGGCCTATGCACGGGCCATCGCCACCCAGGCCCGCATCGCCGACGCGCGGGTGGTCTACGCAGTCATGCACAATGCCTCGCTGTTCCTCAGCGTGGCCCGTTGGCGGCATTTCCGCTCGCTGCGCGGGCGGACACTGGTGGGCAGCCTGCATGGATCGGTAGTCGGTTACTTCGCCCAGCGCGGGCACGGGGCGAATGCCTGGGAACGGGGCTTGATCGCACTGGCGCTGCGTTCCCTGCATGCGATCGCGACGCCGTCGCGCGGGGTCGGCGACGAGTTGATCGCGCATTTCGGCGCCCGCCCGGACAAGGTCTGTGCGATCCACAACGGCTACGATCTGGCGCGCATGCGGCGGCTGGCGGATGTCCCGGCCGAAGCAGGCGCGGCGGCAGGAGTGGGTGCAGGCGCAGGCGGTGATGCCGCTGTACTGCCCGACAAACGGGCGCCGTGGGTGGTGACCTGTTGCCGCCTCACCGACCAGAAGGATTTCCGTACCCTGATCGCCGCCTTTGCCCGGCTGCGCACCCCGCAGCCGGCGGAGCTGGTGATTGTCGGCGAGGGGCCGCAGCGCGAGGCGATCATGGGCTGGGCGTCGGAATACGGCGTGGCCGGGCGGCTGCGGATCACCGGCTTCGTCGCCAATCCCTTCGCCTGGTTGAGGCAGGCCGACGTGTTCGTGCTCGCGTCGCACTACGAGGGTTTCGGCAACGTCATCGTCGAGGCGATGACCCTGGGGGTGCCGGTGGTGGCAAGCGATTGCCCGTGGGGGCCGGCCGAGATCATAGAAGCCGGCCGCAGTGGCGAGTTGGTGCCGCCGGGCAATGCCGATGCGCTGGCGGCGGTGCTGAACCGCTGGATGAACGACCCGGACGAGCGCGCCCGCTTCGCTCGGGCCGGGGCGAAGCGCGCCGAGCATTTCAACCTGAGGCGCATGGTGGCCGGCTACGAGACGCTGCTCGCGCGCCTGCTGGCAGGCGAGCCGGCCTCGCAGGCCGGCGCGGAGGCTTTGTAATGGCGCAGTCGCGCGTCGGGGTGCTGATTTTTCATCCGGCCAATGTCTTCGGCGGGGCCGAGCGCACGGTCATGAACCTGCTGTCGCATGTTGCCCGCGACCGCGTGCGGGTGGTGCTGGTGGGCCGCCCCGAGGTGTTCCGCGACCCGCCGGCAGATGCCTTCCATTCGCTGGCCGAACTGGGGCTCGACGACGGTTTCGCCGGGCTGCCGCGGGCGGTGCGCGATGCGCGCATCCTGACTGCCCTGGCGCGGCGTGAGGACTGCCGCGTGATGCTGGGCATGCTGCACTACGGCGCGATCGTGGCGCCGCTGTGCCGGCTGTTCTCCGGCGGGCGCTTGCGCACCATCGCCAGCCCGCGCACGCCGTCGTCCGAAGGCATTCGCTTTCACGTCGGCGAGGGTGGGCGCCAGGCGTGGCTGTGGCGCACCATGGTGAGCGGCTTTTGCCGCTTCTCCGATCGTGTGCTGGTGGCTTCCGACGGTTTGAGGCGCGAGTGCGTGGAGCGCTTCGGCGCGCGCCCCGAGCGCGTGCGGGTGGTGCCCAACAGCGTCGACGACGCGCTGATCGCCTTCGCCGCCGGCATCACGCCGCGGGTGCGCGAGCACGCCGAATCCGGCCGCCCCTGGCATATCGTGACCGCCGGCAGGCTGGCGCCGGAGAAGGACCTGGGCACGCTGATCCGGGCCTTCGCGCTGCTGCGCGCGTCGCTGGATGCGCGGCTGGAGATCATCGGCTCCGGTCCCGAGTTGCCGGCGCTGCAAGCGCTTGCGGCGGAGCTGGGGGTGGGCGACCGGATCGACTTCGCCGGCTTCACGCCACGCCCGCTGGAGCGCATCCGCGAGGCCGACGTGTTCGTCCATACCGCGTTGTTCGAGGGTTTCGGCAACGTGTTGCTGGAGGCCATGGCCTGCGGCGTGCCGCTGATCGCAACCGACTGCGACTTCGGCCCGCGCGAGATCGTGCGCGATGGCGTGAACGGGCGGTTGGTGAGGATGTCCGACCCCGCGCATCTGGCGGCGGTGCTGGCGGAGGTGCTGGACGATGCGCCGCAGCGCGCGCGGCTGGCGGACACCGCCTTGCAGGCCATCCGCGACTACAGCGCGGAGCGGATGGCAGAGGGCTATGAGCGATTGTTCGCAGAGCTGGGATGGGAGCGGTCAGGGTCCAGTGCCTCCCATACACGGGGTTCGTGAGTCGTTTCAGACTCGATAGGTTGAAGCATGAAGGACTTGATGCGCTGTTCAGCGCGTCACTCATGTGGCGCCGATGAGTGAAAAACTGGGGCGTATAAGTGTGACTACGATCATTGTGTCCATCCTGGTTCGCACCCGCGATCGCGCCGGTTTGCTGCGCGAGGCCTTGGCATCGGTCGCGGCCCAGACGCAGGTCGGGATCGAGCTGCTGGTGGTCAATGACGGCGGGCAGCCGGTGGGCGATGTGGTAGCGGAACAGGCGCGCGGCGCGGTGGTCGCGCATCGCTACGTGGACTGCATGCCCGGCAAGGGGCGTTCGCATGCGGCGAATCGCTTGCTCGAGATGGCGCGTGGCACGTATCTGATGTTTCTGGACGACGACGATTGGTGGCTGCCGACGCACGTGGCGCGGCTGGTCGCCGCGCTGGACGCGCAGCCGCAAAAGGTGGCGGCGTATGCCGACGTGTCGTGCGTGCGGCGTGATGCGGCTGGCGAATACGTGGAGGTGAGTCGCTTCGAGTCGGATTACGACGTGTTGCGGCTGGGGTACGAGAGTTTTCTGCCCATCCACGCGGTGCTGTTCCGGCGTGCGGTGGTGGAGGCCGGCTGCCGCTTCGACGAGGCGCTGGATGCCTACGAGGACTGGGGGTTCTGGCTGCAGGTCGCGCGCTTGGGCGAGATGTGCCGGGTGCCGGGCGTGTCTGCAGTGTATCGCCTGGACAGCGGTGCTGGTTTCGGTTGCCCGGAATCGGCGCAGGCGATTTCCCGTGAGCGCCTGCTGGCCTTTGTGCGGTCCGCCCGTGCGCACTGGTCGGACGCGCAACTGGTGGCGATGCTGGGCTTGCTCGGCCACAAGTATCGCGCCGATGGCATCGAGACGGCCTTGTCTGCGGCCCGCGGCGAGCTTGCTGCGGCGCAGGGCGAGCGCGCGCAGCTGGCCCGGGCACTGGCCTTGTGCCGCGACGAGATCGAGGGAATGCGGCGCAGCCGCAGCTGGCGCATTACCCGGCCGCTGCGGTGGTTGAGCGGGCGGCTGCGCGGTGGAGGCGCATGAATGGCCCTGCGCAAGGTAAAATGCCTGCTTTTTTGCCCTGCGCACCCACGCCTGATTGTTACCGGGGGCGATCGTTTTTCACGCGAGGCTGTTTTCAGGGCGAGACCGTAATTCACCCGCGATGGCGGCATCGGCTGCGTTGTGCTGCGCTGGCGCACGATCTTCCATCCCGTTCCGTCCCATTCCGTCCCATTCCGTCCCATTCCGTCCCCCTATTCCGCTTCCATCACCATGACCAAACCATCGATTTCCGTCCTGATGCCGGCGTACAACCATGCGCCCTACATCTCGGCGGCGGTGGAGAGCGTGCTGGCGCAGAGCGTGGCCGACTTCGAACTGGTGATCGTCGACGATGCGTCGCCGGACGACACCTGGGCGTGCCTCCAGCCCTATGCCGCGGACGCGCGCGTCCGGCTGTATCGCCATGAGCTCAACCAGGGCTCGCACGCCACGCTGAACGAGGCCTTGTCGCTGGCGCGCGGGGACCGTATCGCCATCATCAATTCCGACGATGTGTTCGAGCCCGAGCGGCTGGCGCGGTGTGGCGCGGCGCTGGATGCCGGGGCGGATCTGGTCGGCAGCGACATCCGCCTGATCGACGCCCGCGGCGAGCCGGTGGACCAGCATTGGTGGGTGGAGGCTTTCGATGCTCTGAAGGCGGTGTACCGCAGCAGCGGGGACTGGCCGGCGGCGCTGCTGGCGGGCAACGTCTTCATGACCACGTCGAACTTCATGTTCGAGCGCTCGGTACTGGAGCGGGTGGGGCTGTTCCGCGATTTCCGCTATGTGCTGGACTACGACTACCTGCTGCGGGCGCTTGCCGCGGGCTGCCGTTTCGCCTGGGTGGACGACAAGCTGCTGCGCTATCGCCTGCACGAGAGCAATACGATTTCCGACAGTCCGTTGAAGGCCAATCGCGAGTGTGCGGCGCTGCTGCGCGAACTGGCACGGGCGCTGCTGGCGCTGGAGGGGGGCGAGGGGCACACGCAGGTGGTGCGCTGGCAGGCGCTGGCCGAGCAGTGGGCGCGGGGAGAGCGCTACATCGTCGAGATCCTCCAGGCCCAGCGCCACCATGCCTTGGTCGAGCAGGAAACCAACTGGCGCGGCGAGGTGGCGATGCGTGATGGGTGGATCGCCGATCGCGACGCCTGGATTGCCGAGCGGGACGCCTGGATTGCCGAGCGCGATGGCTGGATTGCCGAACGCGACGCGGCGCTGGCACAGCGCGACCGCTGGGTGGCCGAGCGGGATGCGCTGATCGCCGTGCGGGACGCCGATCTGAAGCACTACCAGAAGCGCTTTGGGCCATTGGTCAGGCTGCTGGGCTGGCGAGGCACGGCGGTTGTGGAGTATCCGACCCGTGCCCTGTTGCGCGGCGCGCGCGCGCTGCGGCACGGGGCGGTCCAGTTGCGGCGGCTGTTCGCAATGGACACCGTGCTACGTCGGCCGCCGTTGCGGGTCGGCGGGTTCGAGGCGCTGCAGGCGTGGCTGGCGCCGCGTCTGGACGAGATCGACTGCGTGTCCTTTGACGTCTTCGACACCTTGTTGTCGCGTTGCATCGAGCCGCCCGAGTGGCTGCATCGACGGGTGGCGGAGGAGATCCTGCCCGCGCTTGCCGGGCACTGGACGGTGGAGGCGGTGCTGGCGGCCCGCCACGAGGAAGAGCGCGGCCTGCGCAGGGCCAGCCTGGAGGCCGCCGGCGACCACGAATGCCACTATCGCCCCCTGGTGGAAGGCTGGGTGCGGCGCCTGCAGGGGCACGACGATCCTGAACTGGTCGAGCGTATCGAGACGGTGGAGCGCGAGCTGGAGCACCTTGCGTTGACGGTCAAGCCGGGGGCGCGAGCGGTGCTCGCCTGGTTGCGTGCGCAGGGCAAGACGGTGCTGGCGGTTTCGGACATGTACCTGGGGCGCGAATACGTCGAAGCCTTGCTGGCCGACTGTGGCTTGGCGGATGTCGTTGACCGGGTCTATGTGTCGTCGGAGTACGGCCTGGCGAAGTACTCCGGGCGCTTGCACGCGCTGGTGCTGGAGACCGAGCAACTGCAGGCCGGGCGGGTGGTGCATGTGGGCGACAACCTGATGTCCGACATGGTGGGCGCGACCGGCGTGGGCATACAAGGCGTGTTCCTAGACGAGCGCCGGGAGCGGGTGCGCCGCCGCCATCAACAGCTTTCTGCGGAGATGGCAGGGGCGGGCGGGGTGTGGCCCGGACGCATGCTGAACGAGATCGTCGCCGAGCGGATGCGCGGCGAGTTGACGCGCGAGGAGTTGACGCGCGAGGAGTTGACCCGCGAGGAGTCGGCCCGCGACAAGTTGGCCCGCGACGCCGCCGGGTCGGAGCGCCCGGCATTCTTCCAGCGCTTTGGCGCTACGGTGCTGGGGCCGTTGTTTTCGACCTTCACCCTGGGGCTGGTCGAGCGCCTGCAGGCGACCCGCCCGGACAAGGTGTTCTTCCTCGCCCGCGACGGCTATCTGTTCAAGCAGCTTTACCAACACTATGCCGCGCTGCGCCCGCAGACGCTGTTGCCGGAAGCGGAATATCTATACGTTTCACGGCGGGTGCTGACCAGCGCCGGGGTGGCCGAGGGCCTCACCATCGAACAGGCGCGGGTGGCCTTCTACAACCCCAAGCAACAAGGCCTGCTGTCGGTGTGCAAGACCTATGGCCTGGAGCCGGCGTCCTTCGAGGCGCATGCCCGACTGCATGGTTTCGAGCGCTTCGACGAGCCCGTGGGCGACTGGAACGACCCACGCCTGCGGGCGTTTCTTGCCGACGAGGCGGTGCAGGACGAGGTCAGGCGCCATGGCCGGGCGGCGCGCGGGCGGTTGCGCGCCTATCTGGCGCAGCACGGTTTCTTCGACGCGCACAGCGTGGCTTTTGTGGACATCGGCTGGAACGGGACGATACAGAAGTTTCTCGTCGAGACCTTTGCAGCGGAACCCGGCTTCCCGCGCCTGCACGGCTATTACTACGCGCTGGGAACGGCGATGCATGGCCGCTTCGAGGATGGCGGCAGCATGGAGGGCCTGCTCATGGATACGCGCCGGGGGAATCCGTGCGAGCGCGCGCCGGGCGATTTCGAGGAATTGTTCGAGCAGGGCGCACGCTCGCCCGAGGCGACGACGCTGGGCTACCGCGAGTGTGACGGGCGGATCGAGCCGGTGCTGAAGGATGAAGATGCGCCCGACAGGCAAGCCGAACGGGCCAGCAACCCCGATGTGGCAGCGATGCAGGCCGGGGTGGCGGCGTATTTCGGTCACTTCCTCGCCGCCCAGCGCCTGACCGGCTTCGGCTTCGACCAGCTCCGGCCCTACGCGTTGGCGCTGGGCGAGCGCGCGGTGGTGTACCCCACCGCGGAAGAAGCCCATCACGTTGGACGGCTGGCCCACACCGAGGATTTCGGCCACGACGCGGTACTGGACCTGAACGCGGAGCCGGTAAGGTTGGCAGACTTGGCCCGCCCGCGCGCGCTCTATGCCCGCCTGCGCGGGCTGCCGTGGCGTTACGCGCCGCTGGCGGGGGTGTTTTCGCCATGGAGCGCCTGGCTGATGCGGGTAATGCATTTGCGACGTTCGAAAGCGGGGGGCGAATGAGCATGGATGCGAATGGGCGGCGCAAGCTGGTTCTGCCGGTATGGCGGCTGTGGTTGATGAACCAGGCGTTTCGCGCTTCCGGCCGGCACTTCCTGGGTTTCGGACCGGGGGCGTTCAATCTGCTGCGCTACGAAGCCCTGCGCGTGCTGCACGTGGTGTATGAGCGCGACCGGCTGCGCTGGTGGGCGCTGCGCCTGCGGCATGCGTATGCGCGCCTGCGGGGGCGGGGATGAGGCTTGCAGGATGAGCGGTCGAGCGGCTGCGTACCGACGGAGGGTGCCACATGGCTGGAACTGACGTGCCCCGCCAGCCCGACCCAGGCGCGCAGGGTGTCAAGGCGCTGATGCTGCGCGCACGGCGTGGGCTGGCCGCCAGCCGTGTGCACGTGGCGCAGGCGCTTCTGAGTGCGCTGACGCGTGCGTACCGATCGCCGATGTTGCACTGGGTCATCGCGCGTATTCCCGCTCCGCTGAAGCGTCGTGTCCGCGCCCGACTGTTGCGGGCCTCCACCGGGTCGCGGCCCGTACCGGCCGGTGAGCGCTTTGGCGCGCGGGCGGTTGTGCGGCCATTGGGTGCGACCCCGCGCGTCAGCATCGTGGTGCCGGTGTACAACCATGCGCGCTACCTGACGCGCTGTTTGCGAAGTGCGCTGGGGCAGAGCTGGCCGAATCTCGAAGTGGTGGTGGTGGACGATGCCTCCACCGACCCCGAGGTGGCGCGGATACTGGCGGAGTTCGTCGACGATCCGCGGGTGGTGATGCACCGGCGCGCGGCCAACGGTGGCATTTCGGTGGCGCAGAACGAGGCCTTGTGCCTGTCGTCCGGGGACGTGATCGGCTTTCTCGACTGCGACGACTATCTGGCCGAGGATGCGGTGGCGCGATGCATGACTTACTGGCGCGACGACGTCGTCTATCTCCATTCCGGGCGGATCAATGTGGACGAGGACGACCGCGAGCTCAGCCGGATCCACTTCCTGTCCCTGCCGAGAACGGATTACTTCGAAGAGAATCTGCGCGGCATGTACGCGACGCATTTCAAGCTGATCCGCCGGGACGTGTTTGCGCGGGTGGGTTTGTTCGACCCCCGCTTCGACTCCGCCCAGGATTACGAGATGTTGATGCGGATCGCGTTCCACTATCCGTCGACCAGTTTCGCGCACGCGCCCGACTTCGTTTATTTCCACCGCCTGCATTCGGCACAGACGACCGAGCAGGCGCGCGCGCGACAGGATGGGCTGACTGCGCAGGTGCGGACCGAGGCGCGCTTGCGGGACGCCATTCGGCGCGGTGAGTACGGGCGCCCGGTGTCGATCGTGATGCTGTCCTTCGGCAAGCATTCGCAGACGCTGGAAGCCCTGGAGGGACTCAAGCGGACCGTGCGGATTCGGCACGAGATCATTCTGTACGACAACGGCTCGGACGCCGAGACCGTGGCCTTTCTCAAGGAACGTGTGGAGGGCCGCTTCGAACGTCTCAAGGTGATTTACGGCGAGCGCAATCTGGGCCCGGCGCAGGGGCGACGGGCGGCCTTGCAGCATGCCTCGGGGGAGTGGTTCATCGTATTCGACAATGACGAGATCCCGGAGCCCGGCTGGATAGAGGAGTTGCTGCTGCGCGCCGAGGTGGAGACGCGCGTTGGCGCGGTGTGCTGCCGGGTGGTGTTCCCCAACGAGTTGCTGCAGTTCAGCGGCGGCGAGGTGGTGCACCTGGACGGGCAGCTGATCGATCTCGCCCTGTATGACCGCGATCAGCGCTACGACGATCTGCGGACCTGCGGGTTCAGGGAGATCGACTGGGCGCCGATCGGTGCGACGCTATTCACGGTGAACATCGCCGAGCATCTGCACGAGGGCTACCCGAACGTGTTCGAGGATGCGGGTGTCTCGTTTGCCCTCAAGCGTCGCGGACTGCGTTTGCTCAACGCGCCTGGCGCACTGGTGTGGCACGAGCACATCACCTTCCGCCCCGAGGCGGAAATGCGTGACCGCTATCTTGCGGACCGCTACGATCCGCGCCTGATGCTGAAGAGTCTGGCGAGCTTTTACGTGGAAAACGGATTGCTCATCCACAACGACTACATCTGGATGGAGAACGGCCTGCACAAGCTCAGCCGGGAAGCGCTGACCGCGCGACTGGAACAGGAAGCCGGCCGGCCGACGCGCCTGCAGTCAGGCAGCGGGTGAGCCGCCCGGCGAGGTCTTGGCGATCGGCTCCCGTGAGTCGCCTTGTGAGTTGCTGTATCGAGCACCGCGCGAACTGCCGCATGCATCGCAGCATGAGTCGCGCGTGAATCGCGCATGAAGCGCGCATGAAGCGCGCATGAAGCATATTGCGAGAAGAAATGAACGAAACGATGGACGTGCCGATGAACCAGGTGGCTCCGCCACCGCAGGTAGTCGGTGAAGCAGTGGATGCGGGGCGTTCGGCGATGCCGCTGGTGAGCGTGATCGTACGCAGCGTCGACAGGCCCGAGCTGGATCGGGCGCTCGCCTCGGTTGCGGCGCAGACCTACCCGAATATCGAAGTGATCCTGGTCAACGCGCTGGGCGACGCCCACCGCGCGGTCGAGGCGCGCTGCGGCACGTTTCCGGTGCGCGTGGTAGGCACAGGCCAGGGGCTGCATCGCAGCCGGGCCGCCAACATGGGCTTGGAGGCGGCGCGCGGGGCGTATCTGATCTTCCTCGACGACGATGACTGGTTCGCGCCGCATCATGTCGCCGATCTGGCGGCCTTGCTGGAGCGGGATGCCGCTCCTGTCGCGGCCTACGCCGTGGTCGATTGCGTTCAGCCGACAGCCGATGGCGAGGTCAAGACGATCTACCGTTTCGATCAGTGCTTCGATCCGGTGCGCCTGCTGGTCGAGAACTACATTCCCATGCATGCCATCCTGTTCCGGCGCGGATTGGTCGAGCAGGGGTGCCGTATCGACGAGTCGCTGGACGTCTACGAGGACTGGGACTTCTGGATTCAGTTGTCGCGCCTTGGCGATTTCGTCTTTCATGACCGCCTGGGGGCGTACTACTGGATTGCCGCGGGCAGTGGTTTCGGTGTCGTGGCCGACCAGCAGGCCGTCGAGTGCGGCCTGGCGGCCTTGTTCGCGAAGTGGCGCGCGCGTTGGAGCGGGACGGAGGTGCTGGCGATCACCCGCTACGCCAAGCACTTCTCGATGTATCACGAGTTGGTGGCGCAGCATGAGCGCCACGACCGGGCACGCGCCCAGGCCCACGCCCAGCAGGTGGCGGAACTGGAGCTTGCGCTGGAGGATGCGCGGCGAGCGCTGGTGGCCGCCAACCGGCGCCATTCCGCCCGGCTTGTGCACATGCAGTCGGTGATTGCCGACCAGCAGCGCCGCATTGCCGAGTTGCTGTCGAGCACGAGCTGGCGTCTGACGATGCCGCTGCGCGTGGTTCAGCGCTTCCGCCGTGCGCCGCGCGAGACCCTGGGGCATTCGGTGCACTATCTCGGCGAGCGCTGGCGGCGGTTGCCGCAGCAGGCCTTGCTGGGGCGCGTCGCCGCCAAGCTGAGGGGGCGGCCATATGTCGGCGATCCGTCGGCGGCCACTGTCGTGCTGCGCAGCCGCGCGCTCCATGCGTTGCGCATCGAACCGACAGAGGCGCCCAGCGTGTCGGTGATCATCCACGCCGATGGCGACGCGCTGGGCTTGTTCAACTGCGTGAAGTCGATCGTCGAGCAGGACGACCGGGCGCGAGGGCTGAGCCTGGAGGTGGTGCTGGCGGTAGCCCCGGGCGCGCGTGCCGCGGCCGACGAGGTGTTGCGCCACGTCGACGGGCTGGGCAGCGAGGAATACGGCGGGGGTGACGGTTGGTCACGCGTGCTGGCGCGAACGCGTGCCGGGATCGTAGTGTTCGTCGAACCACAAGTGATGCTGCAGGCCGGTTGCATTGCCCGCCTGGTCGAGACGCTGGAACGGCGGGAGGATGCGGCGTTGGTGGGCGCGCAGGTGCTGGATGGGCGCGGACGTCTGCGCTCGGCGGGCCTGGTGGTATGGCTGGACGGTAACGTCCAAGCCTATGGTGCCGGGGATGTACCGGATGCGCCAGAGTACCGTTATCTGCGCCGTGTGGATGCATGTGACGCAGGGTGTTTCGCGGTGCGACGGGCGTGTCTCGCTCCGGTGACGGGCTGGGCATCGGACTATGAATCGCCGCGCTATCGGGCGGTGGACCTGAGCCTGCGGGCGGCCGAGTCCGGGAGCCGGGTGCTGTATCAGCCGGAGGCGCGGGCGGTGGAGTCCGGGGGACCATCCATCGAGACGGAGTCGGCATTGGAACGCCAGTTGCGGCAGGTGGATCGCGAGCATCTGGTCCATCGCTGGGCCGCCAGGCTGGGGGAGTTCCACGGCGTCGGGCCCCAGGATCTCGACTGGTGCCGGGATGCGGGTGCATGGCGACGCGTGCTGGTGGTGGACGCCTTGTTGCCCATGCCCGACCAGGATTCCGGTTCGCTGCGGATGTTCTCGTTGATCGAGGAACTCGCCGCCCTCGGCGTGAAGGTGGTATTCGCTGGCCTGCATCTGGATCACCGCGCCCCATACCGCGAGATGCTCGAGCGCATCGGGGTGGAGGTGCTGTGTCCGCCACGGGTCTTCAGCGTGGTCGAGTACCTCAAGATCCATGGCGACGTCTTCGATGCGGTGGTGTTGAGCCGTGTCGACGTGGCGGCGCAACTGACGGATCCGGTTCGGGCATGTTGTCCTTCGGCACGCTTGATCTTCGATACGGTGGATCTGCACTTCCTCAGGGAGGAGCGCATGGCCGCGCTGATGGGCGATTCAGCCATGGCGGAGGCGGCACGAGCACGACGGGAGGTGGAGTTGGGTCTGATGCGCAAGGCCGATGTCACCTTGGTCGTGAGCCGCTACGAGCAGGACTTGCTGACCGAGGCTTGCCCGGACGTGAGGGTGGAGGTGGTGTCGAACATTCATGACGTCCACGGTTTGCAGGCGGGCTACGAGGCGCGTGAAGGTGTGTTGTTCATCGGTGGATTCAACCATCCGCCCAACGAGGATGCGGTGCTGTACTACGTGAACGAAATCGCCCCCCTGGTCCGGCGGGAGCTTGGCCCGGTCAAGACCTGGATCGTCGGCAGCCGGCCCACCGCCAGGGTACTGGCGCTGGCATCGGACGAGGTGATCGTGGAAGGCTTCGTCGAGGACATTTCGGGCCATTTCAACCGCGCGCGCCTGACGGTGGCGCCGTTGCGCTACGGAGCGGGGGTCAAGGGCAAGGTGAACATGAGCATGGCCTACGGCGTGCCGACGGTGGTGACCCCCATCGCGGCCGAAGGCATGGCGTTGACCGATGGCGTGGACGTAGCGGTCGGCGAGGACGCGGAAGCCTTCGCGCGCGCCGTGGTCGAGGTCTATCGGGATCGCGAACTGTGGGCGCGCCTGAGCGCGAACGGCATGCGCAATATCGAGACGCATTTCTCGCGCGCGGCCGCGCGCGAGACGATGCGACGGCTGCTCGACGAGGTGGCGGCATGAAGGTGCTTCTGCTCGTCCATGCGGTGTTTCCGGATCCGGCGCGGATCAACGCGGGCAACAGCATTCGCGCTTATTTTCTGGCGAAAGGTCTGGTCGATGGCGGACACCAGGTGGTGTTCGCCTATCCCCAGGCCTTGCAGCGCTTCACTTCCAGCGATGAGTCCGAGCCCGAGCCGGGAATCCGGCTCGAGCGCTTTGCCGGGGCGGGCGAGTTGGCGGAACTCATCGAGCGCACCCGTCCTGACGCGGTGCTGGTGGGGTACTGGGAACTGGTCGAGCTGCTGCCGCCGGACATGGCGGTGCCGGTTGTGCTCGATGTGGTGGCACCACGGGTGCTCGAGGCGATGTTCCAGTCCGACCGTTCGCTCGCCGATGAAGTGCAGCGCATGCTGACGGCGTACCGGCGGGCCGACCGCTTTCTTGCCGGCACGGAGCGTCAGCGTCATTTCCTGCTGCCGTGGCTGATCATGGCCGGGTTCGACTGTCGCTACGACGTGCCGATCGACGTCGTGCCGATTTCCACCGAAGCGGCGGCCCTACCGGCGAGTGCGCCACGGACTCCGACGAGGTTCGTGTCGGGCGGCGTGTCCTGGCCGTGGCGACGCACCGAGCGCTGGTTCGACGCGATCGTGGACGCACTGCAGCCCCGCGGCGCGGAACAGGCGCGCTTCAGCCTGTTCGCCGGTGAGTACGTGTATGGCGGGCAAGGTGACGGCAAGGCGGTGGCGTCCGCTGCGCAGACCGCGCAGGCGGCGGTGCTGGAGTCGCACGGGTTGCTCGCCTACGGCGACATGCAGCACTTTTTGCAAACGCGTTGCAGCGTGGGCGTGGAACTGGCCGATCGCAACGTGGAGCGTGAGTACAGCCAGTCGTTCCGCGCCATGGAGTTTCTGCGTGCCGGATTGCCACTGGTGTGCAACGACTATCTGGAGATTGCTGAGCGCGTCCGGGCGTGGGAGGCGGGCTGGACGGTCTCCAGCCCCGACGAGTTGCAGGCCCTGGTGCAAGGTATTCTCGACGACCCCGACGAGTGCGCGCGGCGCGGGCGCAACGCGCTTGCACTGGTGCGCGAGTGCTTCGACTATCGGGTCACAATCCGCCCGGTGCTCGCCTTTCTCGCGAACCCCCGGCGTGTCCCCCGGGGCGAACCGGTTTTCGGTGCGCATGAGACTTGCGGCGCAGGTGCGGGCGCCGCTCCGCCAGTAGCTGCCGATGTGGGTGCGAGTGGGGCGGTTGGCCGCATGGGCAGGTTGCGCGCCTTGCTCGGCCAGAGCGTGGTGCGCGTCGGCAGGCGCTTGCTCGCGCTGCGTCGGCGCCCGGTTGGTGAACAAGGGTGTGTCGTGATGGTGACGCGTTCCGACGTGTTTCCGGCGGACCACGGCGCGGCCGTCAAGATCGATCGGACTGCGGCGGCGTTGTCGCAGTTCGTCGATGCGGTGTTCCTCGTCACCGACGATCGTCATCGCTACTTCGTCTATCGGCAGGGAGAGGTGCAGGAAGCCGCCTTTCCGGCATGGTTGCGATGGCTGGCACCGCCCCGCAGGTGGGTGCGGGAGCGCGTGATCGGTCGCGGCGTGCCGGTCGGCGACGCGTTTCTTTACTATCCGCTGAGTGACTGGAGTTACGTGCTGCGTACGGTGTATCTGGCAGCCAGACATCCGGTCGTGATGTTCCAGGCGGAGTTCCCAGCCTATGCCCGCGCCTGCATCTGGGCCCGCAATCTGCTGGGCGGCAAGATCGCGCTGGTGGAGCACAACGTGGAGTACGAGAGATTGCGCGACCAGGCGGGTGATCTTTCGCCGGCGGGATACGCGTTTCTGCGCCAGACCGAGTTGCGGCTGTGCAATCAGTCCGACATCGTGGTGGCGGTGTCCGAGCGCGACCGGGATCGCCTGGTCGCGGATGGCGTGCACGCCGCCCGGGTGCACTATGTGCCCCATGGCGTCGATCTGGCGGCCTTCGACCGTGCGCAGCCGGCGGATCTGCGGCAGCGCCATGGCATCGGGGCGGACGAGTTGATACTTGTCTATCATGGAACCTACATGTATCCGCCCAACCTCGAGGCGATGGAGGTGCTCGCCCGACGGGTGATGCCGGCACTTCGCCAGCGCGGTGTGCGGGCCAAGGTGCTGGCGATCGGCAACAACCCGCCGGCACAGTCGCCCGATCCCGACATCGTGTTCACCGGCTCGGTGGCCAGCGTGGCGCCCTACCTGATCGCCGCCGACATGGCGGTCGTACCGCTGCTGAAGGGTGGCGGTACGCGGATGAAGATTCTCGATTATTTCGCTGCGGCCATTCCGGTGATCAGCAGTTCCAAGGGCATCGAAGGGATTCCCGCCGAGCACGGCGTGAACGCGCTGATCGTGCCGGACGTGGATGAGCGTTTCGTCGATGCGATCGTCGAACTGGCGGCTGACCGCGCGCGTGCGCGCGAAATTGGCGCGCAGGGGCGTGCCTATGTCGAGACCCTGGGCTGGGACCGGATCGCCTCACGCTATCTGGTGCTCGCGGGTGTCGCCCCGGCGCGAACGGGACAAACGGTCTCTTCCGACTGAGCGCCTACAGGAAATGGCGCATGCAGCGAGTGGTCCGCAGGGTGCGTCCATGGCTCCGAGTTATGATCCTGGAAACCATGGTTTAAAGGATAATTGCCGGCACTTCACTGCATTCCAAGTCGATTATCGTGCAGATCATCTCCACCCGACTGCCCGGTGCAGTCATCATCGAACCGCGTGTCTTCGGCGACGCGCGTGGCTTCTTCATGGAAAGCTGGAATCGGACCCGCTATGCGGAGGCGGGCATCGATGTCGACTTCGTGCAGGACAATCTCTCGCTTTCGCGCCGCGGCGTATTGCGCGGTCTGCATTTCCAGAACCCCAATGCCCAGGGCAAGCTGGTGCAGGTGCTGCAGGGCGAGGTCTATGATGTGGCGGTGGATATCCGCGCCGGCTCGCCGACCTTCGGCCAGTGGGAGGCGGTGTTGCTGTCGGCCGACAACCGCCGGCAGTTCTATGTGCCACCAGGCTTTGCACATGGCTTCTGCGTGACCTCGGAGATGGCGTTGTTCGCTTACAAGTGCTCCGACGTGTACAACCCGGCGGCCGAGGCCAGCATTCTCTGGAATGATCCCGATTTGGGTATTCCGTGGCCGGTGTCGGAACCGGAACTGTCCCCCAAGGACCGCGACGGCGTGCGCCTGTGCGACATGCCGCGTGACCGCTTGCTGCGCTACGAGGTATGAGCGTGGGCGCGGGTGTGAGCGTATTACCGAGGATTCTGGTATTCGGCGAGGCGGGGCAGGTGGCGCGCGAGTTGCGCCGCGAACTCAGCACGCTGGGCGACCTGGTGGTGGTGGGGCGGGCAACGCCCGGCCTGAGGGCGGACTTCGACCGCCCCGATGAACTGGCCGAGGTCGTGGCGCGGGTCGCGCCGCAGGTGATCGTGAATGCGGCGGCATACACCGCCGTCGACAATGCCGAGCGCGAGGAGGCCATGGCGTTCCGCGTGAACGCCGAAGCGCCAGCACGCTTGGCCGCGGCGGCCGCGGCCTGTGGCGCGCTGATGGTGCACTATTCCACCGATTATGTGTTCGATGGCGAGGGCGAGCGGCCGTATCGCGAGGACGACCCGACCGGGCCTCGGAGTGCCTACGGGCGTTCCAAGCTCGCCGGCGAACAGGCGCTGCGGGCGATTGGCTGTGCCCACCTGGTGTTTCGTACCAGTTGGGTGTACGGCGTTCATGGCCACAACTTCATGCGCACGATTCGCCGGCTGGCGCGTGAGCGCGAGGTGCTCCGCATCGTGGCCGACCAGCATGGGGCGCCGACCTGGTCGCGGCACATCGCCCAGGCCACGGCGCAGGTGCTGGCGCGCATGCTGCCCAACCCTGGCGACTGGGAGGCCTGCTCGGGGGTGTATCACCTGAGCTCGGGGGGGCATACCAGCTGGTTCGAGTTCGCCGAGCGCATCGTCGCGCACCAGCGGCAACGGGAGCCGGTGATGACGACCCGCATCGAGCCCATCGCAACCCACGAGTACCCGCTGCCGGCGCCCCGCCCGGCATGGTCGGTGCTCGACGGAACGCGCTTGTTCGAGACCTTCGGCGTGCGTCTGCCGGCCTGGCACGAGGCGCTCGCCCAGGTGCAGCAGGACCTCGACGCCATCTGACCGCAACCAGCACGTACTCAAGAACATGAGCAAAACCATCATCGTTACCGGCGGCGCCGGCTTCATCGGTTCCGCCCTGGTCCGCCACCTGATCGGCGAGACTCCGCACAGGGTGGTGAACGTTGACTGCCTGACCTATGCCGGCAACCTGGATTCGGTGGCGATGGTGGCGGACGATCCGCGCTATGCCTTTGAGCGGGTGGACATCCGTGATGCCGATGCGGTGCGCGGGGTGTTCGAGCGCCACCGCCCGGACGGTGTCATCCATCTGGCGGCGGAAAGCCATGTGGACCGCTCGATCGATGGCCCGCGTGTGTTCATCGAGACCAATGTGCTTGGCTCCTACACCTTGCTCGAGGAGGCGCGCAGGCACTGGTCGCAACTGGCGGGTGAGGCCAGGGCGGGGTTTCGTTTTCATCATGTGTCGACCGACGAGGTATATGGCGCGCTGGGCGAGGAGGGGTATTTCACCGAGGACACCGCTTATCGGCCGAACTCGCCCTACTCGGCGAGCAAGGCCGCGTCCGACCATCTGGTGCGGGCCTGGCACCATACCTACGGCCTACCGGTGGTGACGACCAATTGCTCGAACAACTACGGTCCCTACCATTTCCCCGAGAAGCTCATTCCGTTGATGATTCTCAACGCGCTCGAAGGCAAGCCGCTGCCGGTGTATGGCGACGGCAGCCAGGTGCGCGACTGGCTGTACGTGGAGGATCACGCGCGTGCGCTGGCGCTGGTATTCGAGCGCGGCAGGGTGGGCGAGGAATACAACATCGGCGGGCACAACGAGCGGCGCAATCTCGAGGTGGTGCACACCTTGTGCGATCTGCTGGAGGAGTTGGCGCCGGCCAAGCCGGCCGGTATAGCCCGCTATCGTGACCTGATCACCTACGTGCAGGACCGCCCCGGGCATGATCTGCGCTATGCGATCGACGCCGGCAAGATTGAGCGCGAACTTGGTTGGGTGCCGCGCGAGCGTTTTGAAACGGGGTTGCGCAAGACGGTGCAGTGGTATCTGGAAAACGAGCGGTGGTGGCGCCGCGTTCGCGATGGCAGCTACCGCGGGGAGCGCCTCGGGCTCGCTGGTTGACCCGGATATGGATGACCCCGGTGCGACGCGTAAGAATGCAATGAAGAGGTGAAGGCATGAAGGGGATCATCCTGGCCGGGGGCTCCGGCACCCGGCTGTATCCGGCGACCTTGGCGGTGAGCAAGCAGTTGCTGCCGATCTACGACAAGCCGATGATCTATTACCCGCTGAGCACGCTGATGCTGGCGGGGATCCGCGAGATCCTGGTGATTTCCACGCCGCTGGACACGCCGCGCTTCCAGCATCTGCTGGGCGACGGCAGTCAGTGGGGTCTGACGATCGAGTACGCGGTGCAGCCCAGCCCGGACGGGCTCGCCCAGGCCTTCATCATCGGTCGCGAGTTCGTCGGGGATGGGGCATGCGCGCTGGTGCTGGGCGACAACATCTTCTACGGCCACGATTTGCACCGCCAGCTGGAGCGTGCGGTGGCCCGCACCCACGGCGCGACGGTATTTGCTTACCATGTGCATGACCCGGAACGTTACGGCGTGGTGGCCTTCGACGATGCCGGGCGGGCGACATCGCTCGAGGAAAAACCCGCTCGCCCCAGGAGCAGCTATGCCGTGACCGGCCTGTATTTCTATGACAATCAGGTTTTGGACATGGCCGCGTCGCTCAAGCCCTCCGCGCGCGGGGAACTGGAGATCACCGACATCAACCGCATGTATCTCGAACGCGGCCAGCTTGACGTCGAGATCATGGGCCGTGGCTATGCGTGGCTGGACACTGGAACCCAT
The DNA here is from genome assembly GCA_046295975.1 of Rhodocyclaceae bacterium. Lineage (GTDB taxonomy): Bacteria > Pseudomonadota > Gammaproteobacteria > Burkholderiales > Rhodocyclaceae > UBA2357. The sequence goes on along the minus strand of JBKBMG010000011.1, from coordinate 56,912 downwards.
GCAAGCCTGAACGAGGCGAGCAATTTCATCGAGACCATCGAGAACCGCCAGGGGCTGAAGGTTGCGTGCCCGGAGGAGATTGCCTTTCGCAAGGGCTTCATCGATGCGGCTCAACTGGCGCGCCTTGCCCAGCCGCTTGCCAAGAACGGCTATGGCCAGTATCTGCTGCGGCTGTTGAGCGAAAAGACCTTCGACTGACGCGGGGCGGCGGCGCGCCGTTGCACGGGCCGGCTTGCGGCATATCGGCCCGGCTTCGGCAGCGCGCAGCGGTGCTGCGTGAAACACCGCCTGTGCCGCCCCGGGTCGCAGGCTGGGTTTTCTTCACCAGCCCCCGGCGGTTGTTCACTACGGGTTCTGCGCCCTTGCACCGGACGGATGCCCGGTTCCGGCGCTGACCACGCTGGCAAGGCCTCCTCGCCCGAGCACGCCTTCGATGATGGCCTCACGCGCGTCCTGGGCGATCTCGCGGCGGTGTCGGCCGCTGTCGGTCGGTAGCGGGGTAAAGGCTTCGACACGCGCCACCAGCGCGGGGGTGGCGACGATGGCGGAGAGGCATTCACCCAGGCTGATATCTCCGTCGTAGGCCGGAGCGCGGCTGCGCCGCCCGTCCGGCGTCTGGTAGCGCAATGCCACGGGCTGGACCGGGTGGCCCGCCTCGATGGCCGGCTGGAGCAGCGCGGCATGAAAGTGCAGGATGTGCGAACCGTCGCTGGTGGTGCCCTCGGGGAATACCGCAACGTTGTCGCCGGCGTCCAGCAGCGCGGCGATTTTGGCATTGACCACCTTGGCATGGCCGCGGCTGCCACGCATCAGGAAGACAGTATCATTGCGCGCCGCCAGCCAGCCAATGAGCGGCCAGGCACGTACCTCCGATTTGGATACGAAGGCGCTTGGGGCAAGCGCGTTGATGACGAAGATGTCCAGCCACGACACGTGATTGGCGACCAGCAGGCAGCCCGGCGCGATGGCGGGGCCGTGCGGCTCCAGTTGCACGCCCAGCAGCGCGAGCATGTCGCGCGACCAGTTCTGGCGCAGCTGCTGGTGGGTGTGGCGGCGGGTGAGGGGAAAGACCAGCAGCACGGTGAGCAACCCACGCAGCAGGTGGAGTGCCAGCCGGAAGTAGCGCCACGCGCGGACCGGCATGGGGGTGGTGGCGCCGTGCTCAAGTGTTGGCGGCGGGGACGAAGCTGCTGATGGCAAGGTCGATTCCGGGGTCAGGCGTTGCACGGGGCCGCACTGGCATGTTGCGAGGCGACCGGTCGCGGCGGACAAACCCCGCGGCTCGCGACCGCCGCGGTGCTTCGGCCCCGCCCCGGCCGACCGCTACGAACGCTCGTCCGAGCGCCCCAGGAAATGCCGTGCGTACTTGTCGTCGACCCGGTTCATCGGCAGCAGGATCGGCAGGTCGGCGGTGTTGAAGTCCGGATCCCAGGCGGGTTCGCCGCAAATCCAGGCGCCGGCGCGCAGATAGCCCTTGATCAACGGCGGTGCCTCGGCCGGAAGGTCGCCACGCAAGCGCGTGAGTGGCAGCGGGTAGCGCGGAAACACATGATATTCCAGCGGTGCGAGGTGGGTCGTCTTGAGCTGATTATACAGACTCGCCGCGCTGTGCCCGCCGTCGGCCATGCTGATGGAGGCGCAGCCGATCAGATAGTCGTAGCCATTCTCCTGCATGTAGCGGGCGAGGCCCGACCACAACAGGGCGATGACGGCGCCGCTGCGGTAGTCGGCGTCGATGCACGAACGGCCGATCTCGACGATGCGGCTGCGCAGGTGCTGCAGGCGGGTCAGGTCGAACTCGTTTTCCGAGTAGTAGCCACCGATCTTGCGCGCGGCCGCGGGTGACAGGATGCGGTAGGTGCCGACGATGCGGCCCTCGGCTTCGTCGCGCACGATGAGGTGTTCGCAGAAGGGGTCGTAGATGTCCCGATCAACCCCTGGGGTGCGGGTGGGCAGGCGCGCACCCATTTCCTCGGCAAAGACGCGGTAGCGCAGTTTCTGCGCTTCCAGGATTTCCGTTTCGCAGGCAGCCAGGGCCACGTGCAACTTGCGCCTGGGGCGGACGAAGCGTTGCTGTTCTGTCAGAAGCATGGTCGACCTCGTAATCCGTTGGGTGAGGCCATTCTCTGAAGCGTGCGTTTCAATGCCGTGATGTCGGCATTACGACAAGGTTACGCGCCCGTCCCGTACCGCAGGTATGACGACGACGAGCGTGGATATTCACGCGAAATGCACGCGAAGCACAGGTGAAATGCACGTGGGGTTGCACAAGGGCGAGCGGGCGGCATTGTGCCTGGTTTGGCGGCTTGGTCGAAGGCGCTGCCGAGAACGGTCGTCGACCGGCCCGGGGCGAATGGTGTTGCGGGTTTCACGGTGGGTTCGAACAGTCGGTGGGCCGCGCGCAGCCCGGGCAGGGGACTATAATCGCGGCTTTGCGCGGGAGAATGCCGATGTCCATCCTGGTTTGCGGTTCGCTGGCCTACGACACGATCATGGTCTTCCAGGATCGCTTCAAGCATCATATCCTGCCCGATCAGATTCACATCCTGAACGTATCCTTCCTGGTTCCGGACATGCGCCGCGAGTTCGGCGGGTGTGCCGGCAACATTGCCTACAGCCTGCATTTGCTGGGGGCCGATCCGTTGATCATGGCCACCGTCGGCGACGATGCGGCGAGCTATCTGGCGCGGCTGGACGAATTGGGCTTGCGCCGCAACCATGTGCGGCTGGTGCCCTACACCTACACCGCCCAGGCCTTCATCACCACCGATCTGGACGACAACCAGATCACTGCCTTCCATCCTGGGGCGATGATGCAGTCGCACCTGAACCGGGTGGATGATGCACGCGGCGTCAGCCTGGGCATCGTCGCCCCGGATGGCAAGGACGGCATGCTGGCCCACGTCGAGCGCTTCGCCGCCAACGGCATTCCGTTCGTGCTCGACCCCGGCCAGGCAATGCCCTTGTTTTCGGGCGCCGAGTTGCTCGAATGCCTGACCCTGACCCGCTACTGCACGCTCAACGACTACGAGGCGCGCCTGCTGTGCGAGCGCACCGGGCTGAAGCTGGAGCGGCTGGCTGCGATGGTGGACGCCTTGGTGGTCACCCTGGGGGCGGCAGGTTCGCGCATCTACGCCGACGGCGAGGTGCTGGAGATCCCGGGGGTTGCGCCCGAGCAGGTGGTGGACCCCACCGGCTGCGGCGATGCCTATCGCGCCGGGCTGCTGTACGGCATTTCACAGGGCTTCGACTGGCTGCGCACGGGGCGTCTGGCTTCGCTGATGGGGGCGATCAAGGTGGCCAGCCGTGGCGGGCAGAACCATGCGCCCAGCCGTGACGAGATCGCCGAGCGCTACCTGCGCGCATTCGGCGATCGGCCGTGGTAGGGAGGGGGTAACCCAAGAGGGGGTAACCCAACTTCGGTTGCCGGGCGTGGGTGGCGACCACCTGGCCCGGCCAGCCCGGGCGCCAGCGTCAGCGTGTGTGACGGCCGCCTAGCAGTCTGTCGGACTTGAGCGATCGTCGCGAGCCGAGTGGGAGCGCGAGGCCAGATTCGTTCGTTTTTGAGGCGCATAGTGGTTCTATGCAACGAAAAAACGGGCGGATATGGACCGCTTCTCCCTCTGGCGCAGCAGATCAGCCTCAAGTCCGACAGACTGCTAGGGGTAGAAGGCGTATACCCGGTAGCCCATGGCGCCGCTCACGCCGTTGGTCTCGAAGCTCAGGCGCAGCGGACGGGCGAAGTCGGCGGCGAAGCCCTGCTCGAGTTCGGCCGGATCGGCCACCCATTCCTCCGGCGTCAGCACCCGCCGGATCACCGGACGGTCGCGCGCGTCGGTCAGCGTGAGCTCGAGGTGCGGATAGGCCTGGGGGTGGCTCGCGCGGTTGCGGATCAGCGCGTTGAGGACGAAGTGGTTGGGCTGCGCAGGCTCGGACTGCAGATCCGAGGTTTCGATGCCGATCAGTTGCGGTACGCGCGGCAGCGGCAGGTCGCAGCCCAGTTGCGCGCAGGCCTGCAGGTAAAGGGGGCGCAACTCCGGCCAGTTGCGGGTGATGTCGTCCCGAAACACGTAGGCGCCCTGGGCCAACAGCAGGCCCAGCAGCAGGCCGACGAGCAAGCCCTGGGTCCAGCGGGCGCCAGCTGACGGCGGGGCGCTGACGGGGCGATAGGCATCGTGCTCTTGCTCGGCGTCGGCGGCCGCCTCGTCGTGCTCGCGCGGTTCCACGCGTCCGGCCAGACGCGCCTCGCGGCGCTTGCGTCGCTCCGCCTGGCGTAGTTCTTCATCGCGCAGTCGTTCGGCCGGGGCAAAGCGATCGGGATCGTCCGACCCCGCGGCGGATGCCGTCGACAATGGGGTTTGCGCCGTCTTCGGTGGAGCGAAAGGCGAGCGCACCGCTTGAGCCGGCTCCGGTTCGGGGGCGCTGGATACCGCCATCGGCGGCGTGACGGTCGGCGTTGCGCCTGCGGTCGGCGTTTCACGAGCCGGTACCGCAGCCGTGCTGGGTTCGCGCCGCCACTGGCCATCGCGGTTGCGACTGGTGATCGTGTCGTCCCCGGTGTGCTCCGATGGCTCCAGCGCGGGCCAGCTGTGGGTCGGGGTGCTGCGTACGGAGGTCGGCGGGGCGGAATGGGGAACGTCCGGTCTGCGGGCATCCGCTTCCCGTGGTGTCGGTGCGCGGTTGACTGCGGCGGCGAACGAAGGGGGGGCGTCGGCCTGGGGCGGCGGAACAGACCTCTCCGGCTGCCCGCTTTCCAGGCGGTCGGCGTAGGCGTCCATCGTCGTGGGGCGATGGGGGGGCGCCACATCGTGGGTGGGCCGCGAACCGGACGCGTGGGCGGCTGCTGCCCCGCTGCGAGGGTGGCCGTGCGGCTCGTCCGGGACGCTGAAATCCAGTGATGCGCTGTACGGGTCGGGATCCAGTGCAGCTTCTTCGAGCACGAAGAAGTCCGGCTCATCCTTGGGTGCTGGCGTGTGTCCGGCGGGGGCGCCGGGCGAGGCGCCTGGCCGCGGGGCGGTCAGCCAGTCGGGCAGGCTGCTGGCGGGGGGCGCGGACGGGCGGACGCCAGCCGATGCCGCCGGGCCTGCCTCATGGGGCGCTGAAACACCGTCCAGGAAATGTTCGCGTGCGTTGAACGGGGTGTAGCAATGACCGCAGCGCACCATGCCGCCGTGCATGCGGAGCTGCTCCGGACGTAGCCGGAACACCGTCTGGCAGGCCGGGCAGCGGACGATCAGCATGGCGAGCGGTCTTCCCGTGGAAACTCACCTTCGAGCCGTGCCCAGCCGTCGTGAAGCGCGCCGACGCGCAGCGCGATGAACGGGGCGTAGGCGTCGATCACCTGGGCGGTCTGGGACTCCAGTACGCCCGACAATGCGATCCTGCCGCCGGGACGGACGCGCGCTGCGAGCAGCGGGGCGAGCACGCACAAGGGGTTGGTGAGAATGTTGGCGACGACGACGTCGAAGCGGGCCTGGAGCGGCTCGCGCGAGTGGGCGACGCGCAGCGTGACGCGGTTGCGTTCGGCGTTGTAGCGCGCCGCCTCCAGCGCCTTGTCGTCGATGTCTATGCCGAGCACGTCGGCCGCGCCCAGCCGGGCCGCGGCGATGCCGAGAATGCCGGAGCCGCAGCCGTAGTCGAGCACCGTGGCGTCTGCGGCGACGTGCTCGCACAGCCATTCCAGGCATAGCCGGGTGGTGGGGTGCGAGCCGGTACCGAAGGCCATGCCGGGATCGAGCACGATGTTGATTGCGTCCGGGCTGGGCGACTCATGCCAGGAAGGCACGATCCACAGGCGGTCGGTGATGCGTATCGGTTCGAACTGGCTTTGCGTGAGCTGCACCCAGTTTTCTTCGGCGACTTCCTCCAGCGAAAACGACGGGACGGCTTCGAGGCCGGCCTGGGCGGAGGCTTCCGCCAGCGCGGTGGCCAGATCGGCCTGGGCGTCGAACAAGGCGATGACGCGGCTGTGATCCCACAGACCCACGGGGTGGTGCCCCGGTTCGCCGAACTGCGGCTTTTCCGCGTCGGTGCCCGCGTCCGCGTCCTCGATGCTCACGGACAAGGCGCCGCAGTCCATCAAGGCCTCGGACAAGGTCTCGGCCTTGTCGGCTTCGGCCTGCAGGGTGACGGATATCCACACGATGGGGGTTCCTATGGGTAGCTGAGGGTAGCTTCGGGTAGCTGAGAACTGACAAGCCTGTCGGCTCGCTCAGCGATTGTGAACGAATCTACTGCGCGTACCGATTGCTGTGTTGCTCACTCGCTCACTCCTGGCCTATCCACTCGATACGTCCCGTTGTTCGTTCGCTCGCAGCTTGCACCCGGTACCGCCCGCTACGATCTCTTTTCAAGCGCTCAGGTCTTCTTGACCTGGTTGCGATCCGCGAGCAAATGCTCCAGGTAGTGGATGCTGGTTCCGCCTTCGACAAAGCGGCCGTCGATCATCAACTCCTGGTGCAGCGCGATATTGGTCTTGATGCCGTCGATCGCCATTTCCGACAGCGCGATGCGCATGCGCCGGATCGCTTGCTCGCGGGTGTCGCCATAGGCGATCAGTTTGCCGATCATCGAGTCGTAATGCGAGGGGACGGTGTAACCGTTGTACACATGCGAGTCCACCCGGATGCCTGGGCCGCCCGGCACGTGCCAGTTGGTGATGCGCCCGGGGCAGGGGGTGAACTTGAACGGATCTTCGGCGTTGATGCGGCATTCGATGGCGTGCCCGCGCAAGGCCACCTGGCGCTGCTTGAACCACAGCTTCTCGCCCGCGGCGACGCGGATTTGCGCCTGCACGATGTCGACGCCGGTGATCATCTCGGTGACCGGATGTTCGACCTGCACCCGGGTGTTCATCTCGATGAAGTAGAACTCGTCGTTCTCGTACAGGAACTCGAAGGTGCCCGCGCCGCGGTAGCCGATGCGGCGGCAGGCTTCGGCGCAGCGCTCGCCCACTTTCTCGATGAGTTTGCGGTCGATGCCGGGGGCGGGGGCCTCCTCGATGACCTTCTGGTGGCGGCGTTGCATGGAGCAGTCGCGTTCGCCCAGATAGACGGCGTTGCCGTGCTGGTCGGCGAGTACCTGGATTTCCACGTGGCGCGGGTTTTCCAGGAATTTCTCCATGTACACCACCGGGTTGCCGAACGCCGCCTGGGCCTCGCTCTGGGTGGTGGTGACGGCGTTGATTAGGGCCGCCTCGGTATGCACCACGCGCATGCCGCGTCCGCCACCGCCGCCGGCCGCCTTGATGATGACCGGGTAGCCGATGGTGCGGGCAATCTTGACGATTTCCTTGGGGTCTTCGGGCAGCGCGCCTTCGGAGCCCGGTACGCAGGGTACGCCGGCGGCCTTCATTGCGTCCTTGGCCGAGACCTTGTCACCCATCAGGCGGATGGTGTCGGGACGGGGACCGATGAAGACGAAACCGGATTTTTCCGCCCGTTCGGCAAAGTCCGCGTTCTCCGACAGAAAGCCGTAGCCCGGGTGGATGGCCTCGGCATCGGTGACCTCGGCCGCCGAGATGATGGCCGGAATGTTGAGGTAGCTCTGCCCCGAGGGCGCCGGGCCGATGCACACCGACTCGTCGGCGAGTTTGACGTATTTCGCCTCGGTGTCGGCGGTGGAGTGCACTGCCACCGTGCGGATACCCAGTTCGCGGCAGGCCCGCAATACCCGCAGGGCGATTTCACCGCGGTTTGCGATCAGGATTTTTTCAAACATGGGTGGTCTCCGCGGTGAAACCGCCCCCGTGGCCTGCGGCCCCGATGCGATTTGGCTGCGCCGCTGCGCCGCCGTTCGGCGGCTGGTCACCGCGGTTTGCGATCAGGATTTTTTCAAACATGACAGACTCAACCGATGACGAACAGGGGCTGGCCGTACTCGACGGGCTGGCCGTTCTCGACCAGGATGGCCTTGACCACGCCGTCGACGTCGGACTCGATCTCGTTCATCAGCTTCATCGCTTCGATGATGCACAGGCGCTCACCCGCCTTGATGCTCTGGCCGACATCGGCAAAGGGTTTGGCGCCCGGCGAGGCGGCGCGGTAGAAGGTGCCCACCATCGGCGATTTGACCACGTGCCCGGCCGGCAGATCGTCTTCCTCGACGCTGCTGGCCGACGCCGCCGAAGCGGGCAGCGAGGCCTGGGGCGCGACGATATGGGTCACATGGCTGGGGCCGGTGGTGGCCACGGCCGTGTGCTTGACGATGCGGACTTTCTCTTCGCCCTCGGTGACTTCGAGTTCGGCGATGCCGGACTCCTGGACGAGGTCGATGAGTTTCTTCAGCTTGCGCAGATCCATTTGGATTCTCCGGACAGGGCGGCACCGCGCACGGTGCCGCGGACGTGCTTGTTTTCAGCCTTCCCGCAGCCGCGACAGCGCGAACTCGAGTGCGGCCATGTAGCCGTAGGCACCCAGGCCGCTGATCACGCCGACGGCGCGGTCGGAAAAACGAGACTGATGACGGAAGGACTCCCGAGCAAAATCGTTGCTGAGATGCACCTCCACGAAGGGGATGTCGACGGTGATCAGGGCGTCGCGCAAGGCGACGCTGGTATGGGTGTAGCCGGCCGGATTGAGGATGATGAAAGCCACCCCCTCCGACGCCGCAGCCTGGACCCGGTCGATCAACTGCCCTTCATGGTTGCTCTGGAAGGACTCGACGACGACGCCATCCGCACGCGCCCGCGCCTCCATTGCTACATGGATGTCGGCAAGCGTGGTCTGCCCCGGCAGGGACGCGCTTCGAGCGCCCAGCAGGTTCAGGTTGGGCCCGTGAAGCACCAGGATCCGCGGTTGCGGCGGAGGTGGAGCTTCGGAGCTTTTCGTGCGTTTTGAGCGCGTCATGGCGGCGAGTTTGCCGCAGATCGCAACAATTTGTCTAGTCTGCTTACATTCTCGCGCGCACTCTGGTATGAAACTGATTCGCGTTCATGAGCCCAGCAGCGCACGGATTTTGCCCTCAAGTTCGGCTTCGTTCAAGGTGCCGAGCTTGATATGACGCACTTCGCCCGCCTGGTCGAGGATGACGGTGAATGGCAGGGCCTGCAGGCTGTTGCCAAAAGACTTGGCCATGGTCAGGGTGTTGGGGTTGCCGATCAGCAGCGGGTAGGGAACCTCGAAATCGGTCTGGAAGCGGCGCACCGCGTCCGGCTGGTCGATGCTGATGCCGACGAAGCGCACCGGCGCATCGGCATGCCGCCGGCTGACCGCCGCGAATTCGGGAATTTCCTTGATGCACGGCGGGCACCAGGTGGCCCAGAAGTTCACCACCAGCACGTTGCCGCGCCATTGTTCGAGCGCCTGGGGCTGTCCATCGAGGTCGGGCAGTTCGAGCGCCATCAGGGCGGTGCCGGCATGCTCGGCGGCTGCGGGGTCGAGCCGGGCGGCGCTGTCGGGCTCGCTCAGCCCCTGGCGAGTGAGGTAGCCCGCGGCCGCGGCGCCGACCGCGACCGCGGCGATGAGCAGGATCTGGGCGGGGCGTTTCATTCGGTGGCTTCTCCATGGGTGGCCTTGCCACCCGTCCGGAGCATGTCCTCGACCGTTGCGAGGCGTGCGCGTTCGTTGCGTCGGCGGCCGCTGCGCTCGGCATGCGTGCCATACACCGACAGTCGTACCGGTACGTCGTTCCAGTCGAAGCTCAGGATCGCTTCCGGCGTGTTTGGCGCGGGCCGGCGTGGCTCGCGATGCTCGTACGAGATGTCGCGGTTCAGGAAGAAGATCTCGACTTCCTTGGCGCTCTCGGGGTAGAGCTCGATCTCCAGTTCGGCATAGCGGCCGGCGGTGCCGTCCAGCGCGCCGCCCGTGAGATAGGGACGGAAGTCCTCGAGCAGGCGCATGATCTCCACCGCGGCGCTGCGCATTTCGAACACACGTTCGCTTTGCTCGTCGTCCTGGTAGAGCGCCTGCCAGGCGCGCAGCTCGGCTTCGATCTCGGTGTTGTTGGGCAAGGCCTCCGACTCGGTTACGCCGAGTTGGCGGGCCGCCTTGCGCTTGGCGAAACCGAAGTCGGTGATGCCGTCTTCCGCCATCATGCGGGCGGCCAGGGCGGCGATCTCGCGCCGCAGGTTTCCGGTCTTGAAAGCGTTGGCCCGGGATGTCATGGTCACGAGTCCTGCCGGAGGTGAAGGGGTAGAATGCGCGCTATTCTACACGGCGCCCCGTTTCGGGTCGTCGACCGGGAGCGGAGTCTCTACATGCATATTCACATTCTCGGTGTCTGCGGCACCTTCATGGGGGGCGTTGCGCTGCTCGCCCGGGCCGCCGGTCATCGTGTGACCGGGTGCGATGCCAACGTCTATCCGCCGATGAGCACCCAGCTGGAGGAGCAGGGCATCGTCCTGACCGAGGGCTACGACCCCGACCAGGCGGGCAATGGCGCGGATGTCTTCGTGGTCGGAAACGCGATTTCCCGCGGCAACCCGCTGCTGGAAGCCATCCTGGATCGGGGGCTGCCCTATGTGTCGGGGCCGCAGTGGCTGGCGGAAAACGTGTTGCAGGGGCGCTGGGTGCTGGCGGTGGCCGGCACTCACGGCAAGACCACCACCACCTCCATGCTGGCCTGGATGCTGGAGGATGCGGGCCTCGCACCCGGATTCCTGGTAGGCGGGGTGCCGGGCAATTTCGGTGTGTCTGCGCGACTGGGCGAATCGCCGTTCTTCGTGATCGAGGCCGACGAGTACGACACCGCGTTCTGCGACAAGCGCTCCAAGTTCGTGCATTACCGGCCGCGCACGCTGATCCTGAACAATCTCGAGTTCGACCATGCGGACATCTTTCCCGACCTGGCGGCGATCGAGACCCAGTTTCATCATCTGGTGCGCACGGTGCCGCGATCGGGGCGCCTGATCGTGAATCGGGAGGAAGCGGGACTGGGGCGGGTGCTCGAGCGCGGTTGCTGGTCCGAGGTCGAGCACTTCGGCGCGCAGGCGCAGTGGTCCGTCGTGCCTGCGGATGACGGCGGCGATGGCGAGCAGGCATGTTTTCGCCTGCATGGTGAGGCGGTTGGCCGGGTGGCGATGCCCATGCCCGGCAGGCACAACCTGTCGAACGCGCTGGCGGCGGTGGCGGCAGCGCGTCACGTGGGTGTGCGCCCCGAGCACGCGGTGGCAAGTCTGGCGCGCTTCCTCGGGGTGAAGCGGCGCATGGAGGTGCGCGGCACGGTGCGCGGCATCACCGTCTATGACGATTTCGCGCACCACCCGACGGCCATCGCACTGACCCTGGAGGGCTTGCGCCGTCGTGATCCGGCAGGGCGCATCCTCGCCGTGCTGGAGCCGCGCTCCAACACGATGAAGCTGGGGGTCATGAAGGCGCGGCTGCCGGAGAGTCTGGCAAGCGCCGACCGGGTGTTCTGCTACGGCCGCAATCTTGGCTGGGACGTGGCCGAGGTGCTGGCTCCGCTTGGCGACACCGCGGGGGCATTCGACGATGTCGGCACAATGGTGGCGGCGATCGCCGCCGAGGCGCGCCCCGGCGATCACGTTCTTGTCATGAGCAACGGCGGCTTCGAGGGTATTCACGCGCGATTGCTGGACGCGCTTGTCTGACTTCCTGGCGAGACGCGGGCGGCAAGCCTGGTAGACTTGGCGCCTGATTTTCGTGGGGATATGTTCCCGTAGTGAAGCGATTTACCCGATATTCGTTGATTGGCGTCCTCAATACCGCAATTCACTGGTCCGTTTTCTCGGTCGTGCTTTGGGCGGACGGGCGCCAGTCACTCGCGAACGTAGTGGGGTTTGTTGGCGCGGCGAGCTTCTCGTTCTTCGCCAACGCACGGCTAACCTTCAGATCGTCTGCGACCCCCTCGCGCTATGTGCTCTTCATGTGCTTCATGGGGGGCTCGAGTTACTTCGTCGGCTGGGTGGGCGATTGGTCTGGCATGCATCCATTGATCACGCTGATCGTCTTTTCGCTGTTCAGCTTGATCGCCGGGTTCTTGTTTTCGCGCCATATCGTTTTTGGTGGCCGGGATTCGGGAAACACTTGAATCCGTTCGCCCTGAGCCCTTTGGCTGCGCTCGGGACAGGCTTGTCGAAGGGAATTCATCGTACAAGCAAGGGCTTGGACAGGTTCAGCCCGGACGGTGCTGAACGAATCAGGGCTTCCCCAGTCATGCGCGGATGACGGTGGGAGTGTTTTCGGAACGTCGCGCTTCGTTGTGGGGAATCGGGTCGTTGCATTGCAGTTGGGGATGGAGAAGGTAAATGGTGGAAGCGGGCTCGAACAGGCCGCGGGTCTCTCTGGTCGTACCGGTCCTGAACGAGGAAGAGAGCATTCCGCTTTTTTTCCGGGCGGTGCGTGGCAGCACTTGGGCGGCGGATTGTCAGGTCGAGATCGTGTTCGTCAACGATGGTAGCCGGGACGGTACGGAGGCGGTCATCGATGGACTCGCGGCTGCCGACGACGACGTGGTGGGTATTCATTTTTCGCGGAACTTCGGCAAGGAGTCCGCGTTGATGGCCGGGCTGGAAGCCGCGACCGGGGATGTCGTCGTTCCTATCGACGTCGATCTGCAGGACCCCGTTGAGCTGATCCCCGAGTTGATCCGGAAGTGGCGCGATGGCGCCGAGGTCGTCCTGGCGAAGCGTGTCGATCGCAGTTCGGATGCGCTGTGGAAGCGCAAGTCGGCAGAGTGGTTCTATCGTCTGCACAATCGGATCGCATCGCCGGCGCTGGAAGAGAACGTGGGTGACTTCCGCTTGATGGACCGGCGTGTCGTCGATGCCTTGAAGCGGCTGCCCGAACGCAAACTGTTCATGAAGGGATTGTTTGCCTGGGTCGGGTTCAAGACCGAACTCGTGACCTACGCGCGCCCGGAGCGCGTAGCCGGGCGATCGAAGTTCAACGGTTGGAAGCTGTGGAATCTTGCGATCGAGGGGATTACGTCCTTCAGCACCTTGCCTTTGAGGCTGTGGTCCTACCTGGGTCTGGTGGTGGCCTTGTTCGCTCTGGTTTATGCGGCATTCCTGGTGGCGGACAAGCTGCTGTTCGGAAACGATGTGCCGGGTTACCCTTCGTTGATGACGGCAATTCTCTTCCTGGGGGGCGTCCAGTTGATCGGCATCGGCGTGCTCGGGGAGTACGTCGGGCGAATCTACGAGGAAAGCAAGCAGCGCCCTCGCTACGTGGTGAGACGGCGTTCAGGCGGCCCGACGTCTTGAGCGCCGGCGACTACTCCAAAGGCAGAAGCTTCACAGGCTGTAGTTGGATCGCCGAGACGCGGACGTCGTCGCCTGCTTTTGTGAGCACGCGGATCTGCAACTGGCGGGCGTAATCGCCGAGTAGTACTCCAGCTTCCCAGCGGGCATGGGTTTCGTCCTCGCCTGTTTGGGAAAACGCGCTGGGTTCGAGCAACGGCGCCCTGAAAAAGCCGGTCGCGCCGCCATCGGAGATCACCTCGAGGACGGTCGCCGTGCCGCTCGCGGCATGGCCTTCCACCGTCAGATGGTAGTGGCCGGGGGGCAGGTCCTTGGCGGGTGTGGTCAGCATCAGGCCTGCGCTGTCCGGCATCGAGTTTATGCCTGATGGTGTTGCAATTCCATGCTCGCCGGCCTCGAGGGGCATCGATGCGCCCAGCCCGGCCGCCAGTCGCGGCTCATAGGCGAACCGCAGGTGATTTGACAGGCCGGCCGACTCGCAGGCGGGGCAGGGGCCCAGGCCGGGCGCCAGCACTTTCCAACCGTCGAGTTCTCCGGCGAGATCGTCCGGCCCAAGCTGGGCGAGCGCATCGGCCCACAGGGCGTCGTTCTGGAAGACGTACAAAGTACCCGTTTCCCAGTTGCCTGCGCGCACCTGCTGCGCGATGGCCCCGCGTGAACGCCTGGTCAGCGCATGGTCGTAGCGCGCGAGGTAGCCGGCGTTGATGCTCATGCGGTGGCTCGCGGCGAAGTGGGCCGCTTCCTGCCAGCGGTCGGGGTGTCCGCTGGGGAGGACGAACGCAAAATGCTCGTAGTGCTGGCCAAGCGCAGTCCAGAGCGGGGAAGTCATGCTCTGTTCCCACGCCGGGGTGTTCGAATAGTGTTGGCGAAAACTCGTGTAGGCGTGGCCGGCATCGGCGATCGTCAGAATGCCGCCCACGCATAGCGCGAAACGCGCTGCCGGGCGGGGGATGCGGCGGGCGACGGTCCATACAAGTGCCAGCAGAATCATGTAGTAGACCGGCCAGAACAGTCGGCCGGAGGCTCGGAAACGGCTTCCCAGGGCTTCCCAGAATTGAGGAATGGGGTATTCGAGGAGCTCGACCGGTCCAAGCGCGATGCGATTCGAGACAGCGTAAATGGTGAGCGGGATGGCAACTACGGCCAGGGGCCACCATATCTGCTCGGACCGTTCACCTTTCGAGATGAGCCATGCGACCGTGGCGAGGGGTATCAGCAACAGTGCGCCGGTTCCAAGGTAGGCAAAGCCCTCGTAGTCTCCCGGTCCTCCCTGCACGTCCGGGAGCAGGTAGGAAAAGAAGCGGTCGCCGTCGACCAGGGCGGCGAGGTTGAGGCGGAACACCCCGTAACCCCAGTCGCCGCCGCCCCGGCTGAAGTATCCGAGGGACCACATCACCACCAGCGACACTGCAGCCAGGGTCAAGGCACGGCGCAGTACGGTGTTCCAGTCGAGTTGCCGGGTGCTCAGCCGCTTGATCGTGTCCGCCAGCCAGAGCGCGGCGAGCATGGGCATGAAATAGGCGTGCACCAGCAAAGCGATGCAGAACAGGGCGGGCCAGGTGAGGGGGGACGAACGACGTGCAACGTATGCGCACAGTCCGGCGAGTATCAGCCAGTGCGACATCAGGGCGAAATGCCCGTGAAAGCGGCTGATCATGGCGGCGGACGAGACGAACAGCACCGTCCCGAGCACCACCATCATGCGATCGTGCAACAGGCGCGACAACAACTGAGCGGCAAAGAACGCTTGCAGGATGAAGCAGGAAAGGACCCACAGACCGAGGTACTGGAACGGGCGTGGCAAAAACGCGGAGAAGGGTTTCAGCGCGAGAGCGAACAGCGGGATCGAGTCGGTGAAGATGATGTTTCCGCCCACCGCGCTGCCGAAGCGCGGGTTGTCGCCGAGCGGCCATTGCAGTGCGGGGGTGTCGCGGAAAAACTCCCAGCCTATCCAATGCTGGTAGGTATCGCTGATCGGTGATATCCACGCGACGTTGGCCGGATTCAATACCACGCCGCCCGTCACCAACCAGAAGTAGGCACTGCCCAGCAGTACGGCGAAGATGGCGGTCGGCCACAACCGGTTCGCGGCAGCTTGATCATCGCCCCCCGGATCGAGCAGCGAAGGGGAGGCTGAAGCGGAAGGCGTCAGATCCTTCCGCTCCAAGGGTGATGCCAGCGGCTGCGTCATGCCGTGTTCAGCTTCCTTGCTGCTTCGGCAGTCGGTCCAGGCGCGCGGCTTCCTCGTCACTGATGATGTCGAACACGCGCACGACCTTCTGAACGCCGGCTGTAGTGCGCGCGACCTCGGTGGCAGCATCGGCCTCGCGGCGGGTCACGATGCCCAACAGGAACACGGTGCCGGCCTCGGTCACCACCTTCACATGCTGGGAGCCGGGTGTCTGCATGTCGATGAAACGGGCGCGCACCTTGGAGGTGATGACGGCGTCGTTGCTGCGCGAGCTCAGCGAGGCGTTGCCGGCCGTCTGGATCTCATTGACGATGCCGGCGACGTTGTCGACGCCGGCAGCGATGCGGCCGATCTCCGAACGGGTGGCCTCGTCCGGCGCCTGACCGGTGAGCAGCACGTTGCGGTTGAACGAGGTCACGCTGACGTTGACGTTGCTGCCAAAGCGCTCGCGGATGCGGTTGCGGGCACGCCATTCGATGCCTTCGTCCTCGACGTAGGCGCCCGAGGTGCGTCGGTCCGAGGCCATCAGCGCGGCGGTGGCGGCGCCGCCGGCGACCAGCGGAAAGCAGCCCTGCAGCGCGGGCAGGATGGCGGCGGCCAGGCCGCCAAGCAGCAGGGTGCGGCGGGTGGGGGTCACGTGCGGTGCATTCATGCGTCTTCCACTCCTAATAACAAACAGTCGATGCCATCGCACAGGCAGTGCAGTGCGAGGCGATGTACTTCCTGTGCGCGCGCCGGACGCCCGGCCGGAACACACACATGGATGTCGGCTTCGCGCAGGCGTTCCCCGAGCAGCCCGCCGGAGCCTGCCGTGAGGGCGATGATCCGCATGTCGCGATCATGGGCTGCGTCGATGGCAGCGAGTACGCCGGCGTCGTTGCCGTCCACCGACAGCACGAGCAGCACGTCGCCCGGGTGACCGAGCGCTGCCACCTGCTGGGCGAAGATACCGCAGCCGGCGCTGTGATCGCGCTCGTGGTCACCACGCATCGCCAGATGGGGGTTCAGCGCGATCGCGGTGAGTGGCGGGCGCTCCATCTCGAAGCGGTTGACCAGCTTGGCGGCGAACATCTCCGCGTCCAGGCTGGCGGTGCCGTTGCCGCACACCAGTATCTTGCCACTGTTGAGCAGGCAGCCGGTCAGCACCTCCACCGATCCGGCTATCGGCGCGGCCAGCCATTCGAGCGAGTCGAGGATACAACGCGCACTGTCCTCGAACTGTTGCGAAATGCGATGGATCAGGTCCATGGGGTACGGTCTTGTTGCGCTGCAGGGCTGCGGATTCTACCGCCATTTGCAGCGTGCCTCGAAGCGCCAATGCGGGTCGGTGGAAAAGTGATGCAAGTGCGATGTCATCGACCAGGCAAGCGTTCGGGTGGTGCCGGTCGCGCCGCATCCTCCGCTTTGCCATGCTGCTGGGGAGATTGCTTCGCTCAGCCCGAACGGTATCGGAGTCTTGTTTCACTGTCACTGCGTCAGGCATCGGCCAAGTCGAATGCGGCGCGGATCCAGTCGATGGCGTCGTCGTCGGCGCGCGTCAGCAGCACCGCGTCGAAGCGGCAGGGGCGGTCGCGATGGGCGCGGCCGACACCGCCTAGCCACCACTGTGCGGCAAGGGCGATGCGCTGGCGCTTGGAGCGGGTGATGCTCTCGGCCGCGCCGCCGAAGCGCGGGTTGCTGCGCAGCCGGACTTCGACGAACACCACCGTCCCGCGATCCAGGCATACCAGATCGATTTCACCGCCGCGGCAGCGCACGTTGCGCGCCAGCGTGCGCAGGCCGTGGCGGGCGAGATGTTGCTCTGCCAGCGTCTCGGCGGCGTTGCCGCGCGCTTGCGCCGCGGTGGGCGTCGAGCGGACAATGCCGCTTTCCCCGTGTCTGGGCGTATTCGCCATGTCCGATCATCCGTCGCCGCTGCGGTTCATGCCGGCATTGTATGTCGTTGCCACGCCCTTGGGAAACCTGGGCGACATCACCGCGCGTGCGGTGGAGGTGTTGCGAGGGGCGGCGACGATCGCAGCGGAAGATACCCGCCACAGCCAGCGCCTGCTCGACGCGCTGGGCATACGCACGCGCCTGATGGCCTTGCATGAGCACAACGAGCAGGCTGCGGCTGGGCAGGTGATCCGGCTGCTGGAGGCCGGCGAGGCGGTCGCGCTGATCAGCGACGCAGGCACGCCCGCGGTGTCGGACCCTGGTGCGCGAGCGGTGCGACGGGTGCAGGAGGCGGGGTTTCCGGTGGTGCCGGTACCCGGCCCGAGCGCGCTGATCGCCGCCTTGTCGGCTTCGGGCCTGGATACCGTGGGCTTTCGCTTTGTCGGCTTCCTGCCGCCCAAGACCGCGGCACGCCGGGCGGAGCTGACGCGGCTGCGCGGTGATCAGGCGGCATTGGTGTTCTACGAATCACCGCATCGCATCGAGGCCTGCCTGGGCGATCTGGCCGAGTTGATGGAGCCGGCCCGGGAGCTGGTGGTTGCGCGTGAGCTGACCAAGCTCCACGAGCAGATCGTGCGCATGCCGGTGGGCGATGCGCCCGCCTGGCTTGCCGCGGACGTCAATCGTGCGCGCGGCGAGTTTGTGCTCATCCTGTCCGGCGCCCCGCCCCGCGAGGGGCTGGATGCGGAAGCCGAGCGCGTGCTTGGTCTGTTGCTTGAGGTCTTGCCGGTCAAGCAGGCCGCGCGCCTTGCATCCGACATCACCGGCGCGCCGAAGAACGCCTTGTACGCGCATGCCCTCACCCTGAGGGAGGGGGGCTCGAAGGGCTGAGCCGGTCGGCGCTATACTGCGGGTGCGAAGCGCAGCCCCGCCTTGCCGCGCGCCTGCGCGTTGTCGCGTTCCCGTCACCCATGGAAGTTTCGATGCAAACCCTGACTCTCATCCGCCCTGACGACTGGCATCTGCACCTGCGCGATGGTGATGCGCTCGCCGCCGTGGTTGCGCACACCGCGGAACGCTTCGGTCGTGCGATCGTGATGCCCAACCTGCGCCCGCCGGTCACTACCACCGCCCAGGCGCTGGCCTATCGCGAGCGCATCCTGGCCGCGCTGCCGGCGGAGTCGAGCTTTGCGCCTTTGATGACGCTGTATCTCACCGACAATACCGCGCCGGAGGAGGTCGACCGCGCCCGCAACACCGATTGCGTGGTGGCCGCCAAGCTCTACCCCGCCGGTGCAACCACCAACTCGGACGCCGGCGTCACTGCCATCGAGCGCATCTATCCGGTGCTGGAGCGCATGCAGGCGCGTGGCCTGGTGCTGTGTGTGCATGGCGAGGTTACCCACGGCGAGGTCGACGTCTTCGATCGCGAGAAGGTCTTCATCGACGAGGTGCTGGCGCCGCTGGTGCGCCGCTTCCCGGCGTTGAAGGTCGTGTTCGAGCACATCACCACGGCCGACGCGGCGGACTTCGTCGCCGAGGCGGGGCCGACTGTCGCGGCGACGATCACCGCCCACCATCTTCTGCTCAATCGCAACGCCATGCTGGTGGGAGGCATCCGCCCGCACCACTATTGTCTGCCGGTGCTCAAGCGCGAAACCCACCGCAAGGCGCTGGTACGCGCCGCCACCTCGGGCAGCCCGCGCTTTTTCCTCGGAACCGATTCCGCGCCGCATGCGCGCGGCGCCAAGGAGACCGCCTGTGGGTGTGCTGGCTGCTACACCGCACACGCGGGCATCGAGCTGTATGCCGAAGTGTTCGATGCGGCCGCGGCGCTCGACCGGCTCGAGGCGTTTGCCAGCCTCAACGGTCCGGCCTTCTACGGCCTTCCGCCGAATGCGGACACGATTACCCTGGTGCGGGATGCCTGGCAGGTGCCGGAGCACTATCCCTACCTCGACGGCGATCCCCTCGTTCCCTTGCGGGCAGGCGCTGCCGTCGCCTGGCGGCTGGCCTGAGCGCATAGAGGAGACAGGCATGAGGCGCCCCCGCTCCATTCTTTTCGCGCTCGCCCTGCTGCCGCTGCTGGCAGCGTGCGAGAACAGTGCCACCGCCTACACCGTCGATACCAGCCAACACGCCCTGATACTGGTACGCGAGCAGCCGTACTTCTGGACATCGGAGGTGAACCAGTTCGTCGTCGCCTCGCGCTTGCCACACTGCCAGCGGCGGGTCAGCATCCACCCGGGTGCCACGACGCTGGCCGAGATGCGCGTCTACGAGGCCGGTGACCTGCTGTGGGCGCTGCAACAGGGGCGGCGCTGGTATCTTGCCAGCACCGAAGCATGCCGCGTGCAGGACTGGGACAACCCAGGCGGTGAACCGCCGGGTGCCTACGTTGGCAGCTTCGTGCTGCGCGACGGCGCGCCGACCTTCGTGCGCGCCGGCGAGTAGCCCGGCAAACGGGCTATAATCCGGCCTGGAAGTTCGCCAGGCAGTCGCTGCGCATTTCGATGCGTGGAGGAAAGTCCGGGCCCCGCAGGACAGGATGCCGGCTAACGGCCGGGCGTCGCGAGGCGACGGAAAGTGCAACAGAGAACAGACCGCCGATGGCTGTCCGGACTTCGCCGCCGCAAGGCGGCAAAGTCTCTTCTGAAGGAGGTGGTGCCGCCGGAAGGAGGTGTTCGTCTCCAAAGGAAGGCTTCGCCGCCGCAAGGCGGCGGGGCGGATGGCACAGGTAAGGGTGAAACGGTGCGCAAACGCGCGTAAGCGCGGTTGCGGGCGATGCGCAAGCAGCGTCGGGTAAGAGCCCACCGCGGGACTGGTAACAGGACCGGCACGGCAAACCCCATCCGGGGCAAGGCCAAATAGGGGAGCGAGGGCGTGGTCCGCGCTGCTCCCGGGTAGGCTGCTAGAGCGGCACGGCAACGTGTCGCCCAGAGGAATGACTGCCCGGCGGTACCGGCTTTGCTGGTGCCGCTCGACAGAACCCGGCTTATCGGCGAACTTCCAATTCCTGCTGTTCGTCCGCGCTGCGGACGGTTTTCTTGGGGCGGCTTGCGCTCGTCCCGCTTTCAACGCCTGTTCCCCCCTTACCCGTGTCTGCGAGTTTCGCAGCGTCGCGATGCTCGCGCAAAAGCGTGTCCCCACATCGTTGCGATGGCACGACCTCCCACTCTGCCCCACTTGGGCTGTCTTGCGCGCGTGAATGCTCATGCGGCACTCCATCTTTCCGCGCTATCTACATTGATTTTCCACAATTTATTCGATTCCTGGTTTGTCCGGTAAGTCATTGTGTCACAACGAAAATTGCATGCCGTTCGGCTTGACCAAGGGGTATCTTTAAACTAGAGTGGGCGGAAGTGGGGAAAAGTGGGGAAAAGTGTCGAATCAGACGCTTTGCTCATCCGAAGAATCAGGGGGGTCAATGTTCCAGGGAGCCGCCGCGCTCAGTCTCGATGCCAAGGGTCGCGTTGCGATCCCCGCGCGGCATCGTGACGCGCTGGTGCCGGACGGCGCCCCCCTGGTCGTCACCGCGCACCCTCACCGCTGCCTGCTGGTGTATCCACAGGCAGCGTGGGAGCCGATCTCCCGGCAGATCACGGCCATGCCAGGTCTCGATCAGCGCACCGCAACGCTCAAGCGACTGCTGGTGGGTTTCGCCCAGACCGAGGAACTGGATTCGGCCGGGCGGATTCTGATCGCGCCGTCACTGAGGCAGTGGGCGGAACTGGACAAGCAGTTGTGGCTGGTGGGTCAGGGTTCGCACTTCGAGCTTTGGTCCGATGCCGGCTGGCAGAAGCAGCAGGCGGCGATGCTGGCGCTCGACAGCGAGGCCCTGCCGCCCGGTTTCGAGAGTCTCGCGCTATGAGCGCCGATATCCGCTCCGGCAGCCAGCCAGGGCACGGCGGTCACGTGAGCGTGCTGTTGCACGAGGCGGTGACGGCTCTGGCGGTGCGTCCGGACGGCTGCTATGTGGATGGCACCTTCGGTCGTGGTGGCCACAGTCGCGCGATTCTGGCGTTGCTGGGGCCCGACGGGCGGCTGATCGCGCTGGACCGGGATCCGCTGGCGGTGGCTGCCGCCGCCGCGATCGACGACGCGCGGCTGACCGTGGTGCACGCGCCGTTCAGCGCGCTGGCGGAGGTGCTGGACGATCTGGGCGTGGACGCAGTGGACGGCGTGCTGCTCGACATTGGCGTGTCATCGCCACAACTGGATGAGGCGGAGCGGGGGATGAGTTTCCGCTTCGATGCTCCGCTCGACATGCGGATGGATACGAGCCGCGGGCAGACGGTGGCGCAGTGGCTGGCGGAAGCGTCCGTTGGCCAGATTACGGAGGTGCTGAGGGATTATGGGGAAGAACGGTTTGCTTATGCGATTGCAAAGGCGATTGCAACTGCTCGGGCAGGGGGGGCTGTTGCGACCACTCGACAACTTGCCGAGATCGTGGAAAAGGCCGTCCGCACACGCGAGCCGGGTCAGCACCCGGCGACGCGCAGCTTTCAGGCTCTACGGATTTTCATCAATCAGGAGCTCGAAGAGCTTTCGCTAGTGCTGCCCAGTGCCGTTGCGCGCCTGCGCTCTGGCGGGCGTCTTGCTGTGATCAGTTTCCATTCGCTGGAAGACCGCATCGTCAAGCGCTTCATGCGTGACGAATCGCGTCCGCCGCAGGTGCCTTCGCGCCTGCCGTTGCGAGCCGATCAACTGCCGGCGCCGCGTCTGCGTCTGGTGGGCAAGGCCCAGCGTCCGGGCGAGGCGGAAGTGGCGGTCAATCCGCGCGCGCGCAGTGCGGTGCTGCGGGTGGCCGAGCGCACGGGGGCGGCATGATGGCGCCCGGCACCATTCTGTCCGTGTTCTCCGGGTACGCACTGTCGCGGCGCGCCCGCTTTCTTCGGATCGCAGGCCACCCATGGTTTGCGGTGGCCGGAGGACGGTCATGATCCGCGTCGATGCCTTCCTGCTGGCGATCGTGGTTGCCAGTGCGCTCGGGGTAGTGGCTTCCCAACACCAGGCGCGCAAGCTGTTCATCGAACTCGAACGTGCCCAGGCCCGGGCGCATGAGCTCGAGGTCGAGTGGGGGCAGCTGCAACTCGAGCAGAGCACCTGGGCGGCGCTGGCACGTGTCGAGCGCATTGCCCGCGACCGTCTGGGCATGGTCGCGCCCAAGCCGGGGCAGGTGGTGGTCGTGGAGGGGGTGCGATGAAGAGTGCGCGACCCACCGTGACCTTCAATCACAACCCCTTGCTGGAAAAAGGTCTTCCCGCCTGGCGTCCGCGCCTGATCCTGCTCGCCCTGCTGGGCTGCATGCTGGCGTTGGTGGTACGCGCGGCCTATCTGCAGGGCTTCAACAAGGACTTTCTCCAGGCCAAGGGCGAGATGCGCTATTCGCGCGTGCTGGAGATTCCAGCCACGCGTGGCCGGATCACCGATCGCAATGGCACGGTGATGGCGGTGAGTACACCGGTGCGCTCGATCTGGGCGATTCCGGCGGATGCTCAGCAGCTCGCGCCGGCGCAGTTGCGCCAACTTGCCGCATTGCTTGAGACCGATGTCGACGATGTCAGCCGTCGCCTGGCCTCGAGCGGCGACTTCGTCTATCTCAAGCGTCAGATTCCGCCCGACGTTGCCCGCGAGATCGCGGAATTACGTCTGCCCGGCATTCATCAGCATCAGGAGTATCGCCGCTACTACCCCGGTGGCGAGGTCATGGCGCACGTGATTGGTTTTACCGGTGTGGAAGACCGGGGCCAGGAAGGCGTCGAACTCGCATTCGACGCCGACCTCAAGGGTCGGCCCGGCTCGCGCCGGGTGATCCGCGACCGCCGCGGCCAGATCATCGAGGACGTGGAGTCCATTCGGGAGCCGCGCGATGGCCAGGAGATCGTGCTCGCCATGGACGCGAAGATCCAGTACCTGGCCCATTCCGCGCTGCAGGAAGCGGTCGAGACGCACAAGGCCAAGGCGGGCGCGGCGGTGGTGCTGGACGTGCAGACAGGCGAGGTGCTGGCGCTGGTCAATTCGCCCACCTTCAACCCCAACAACCGGGCGGGCTTGAGCGGCGCACAGTTGCGCAATCGAGTGCTTACCGATGTGTACGAGCCAGGATCCCCGATCAAGCCCTTCATCGCCGGTCTGGCGCTGGAGCGCGGTCTGGTGCGGCCGGATACGTTGATCGAGACCGCTCCCGGGCGCATGACCATCACCCGCGCGACGATCTCCGATGTGCGCAACTACGGCACCCTGTCGGTAGAAGGGGTGATCGTGAAGTCCTCCAACGTGGGGACGGTGAAGATGGCCCAGGAGTTCAAGCCCGAGGAGTTGTGGCAGTTGTTCGATACCTTGGGTTTCGGCAAGCCGCTTGGGCTGGGCTTCCCCGGCGAGACCGGCGGCCGGTTGCGGGCGGCGCGGACGTGGCGGCCGATCGAGCAGGCGACGATGTCCTACGGCTACGGCCTGTCGGTGAACCTGATGCAGGTGGCGCACGCCTATCTTGCCTTTGCGCGAGACGGCGAACTGTTGCCCTTGTCGCTGTTGCGGGTGGACGAAGCGCCACCTCCGGGCATCCGGGTGTTCTCGCCGGAGACGGCGCGGGTGGTTCGCTACATGCTGGAGAAGGCCACCCAGCCGGGCGGGACCGGCACGCGCGCGCAGGTGTCCGGCTACCGGGTTGCGGGCAAGACCGGCACCGCGCACAAGCTGGAAGGGGGCCGCTACACCAACAAATACATCTCGTCCTTCGTCGGCTTCGCGCCGGTGTCCAATCCCCGCATCATCATCGCGGTGATGGTCGACGAACCGTCCGCCGGCCAGCATTTCGGTGGCGCGGTGGTGGGGCCCTTGTTCTCGCGCATTGCCGAAGGCGCATTGCGTGCGCTCGGGGTCGCGCCGGACGCGCCGCTGGTGCCGTTGAAGGTGGCGAATTCACCGGCGCCGGCGCCGGCTACGTCGCCCCGTGTCGCGGCGGCAAGGGGGAATATGTGAGCGCCCGCGAAGCCCTGGACATTCTGCAGCGCCTGCACGCGCTGGGCGCCGAGCTGCGTGGCATGAGCTCGGACTCCCGCGCGCTGCAGGGCGGCGACTTGTTCGCCGCCTGGGAGGGCGCGCGCGTCGACGGGCGCCGCTACATCGATGCGGCGGTGCGTGGCGGAGCGGCGGCGGTGGTGTGGGACGACGCGGGCGGCTTCCAGGTGGGGCCGCTGGCCGTGCCCGGTCTGCCGGTGTCGGGCCTGAAGGAACTCGCCGGCCACCTCGCGGACGCGGTGTTTGACCGTCCGTCAGGGAAGCTGTGGGTCGCCGGTGTGACCGGCACCAACGGCAAGACCACGGTCAGCCAGTGGGTGGCTGCCGCGCTGAGCGAACTGGGTGAGTGCTGCGGCATCGTCGGCACGCTTGGCACGGGCTTCCCCGGCGCTTTGGAGGAGGCACTGAACACCACCCCGGGTGCGATCGAACTGCATCGCAGCCTGGCAAGCTTCGTCGCGCAATCGGCGACTGGCGTGGCGATGGAGGTGTCCTCGATCGGCATCGAGGAAGGGCGTGTGAACGGGGTCGCCTTCGATGTCGCGATCTTCACCAACCTCAGTCGCGACCATCTCGACTACCACGGCAGCATGGCAGCGTATGGCGCAGCCAAGGCGCGCCTGTTCGACATGCAGGCGCTCGGCCATGCCGTGGTCAACATCGACGACGCTTTCGGGCTGGAGCTGGCATCGCGGCTTGCGGCGCAGGGCCCCGAGCTGATTGCCTATACACGGACCGATCTGATGCCGGGCGGACTGGGCGAGGGCCGCATGCTGCGCGCCCGCAATGTCCGGATGTCGCCGTCGGGGCTCAAGTTCTCGGTGGAGTGGCGGGGCGAGCGGGGCGAACTCGACGTCGGCCTGGTGGCGCCGTTCAACGTATCCAACCTGCTCGCGGTGATCGGTGCCTTGCTTGCGCGCGGCGTCGCGCTGGAAGACGCGATGCGGGTGGCCGCTCACCTGCGCCCGCCCGCCGGACGCATGCAGGTGGTGGGCGGGGTGTGCGAGCCGCTGGTGGTGATCGACTACGCGCACACGCCCGACGCCCTGGCCAAGGTGCTGGAGGCCTTGCGTCCGACCACCGCGATGCGCGGTGGCAGCCTGGTGTGTGTGTTCGGATGCGGCGGCGATCGCGATCCGGGCAAGCGTCCGTTGATGGGGGAGGTCGCCGATGCGCTGGCAGACCGCCTGATCGTCACCAGTGACAACCCGCGCAGCGAGGAGCCACAACGCATCGTCGAGGCGGTGCTGGCGGGTGCCCCGCGTGCCGAGGCGGTGGTGGACCGTGCCGAGGCGATATTCCGCGCGGTCGGGGAAGCGGGCGCCGACGACGTGGTCGTGCTCGCCGGCAAAGGGCACGAACCGTATCAGGAGATCCATGGGCAGAGGCTGCCGTTTTCCGACATCGAGCAGGCGCGCGCGGCCCTGGCCGCATGGCATCGCCACCAAGGGGAGAGCCGATGATGATGCGTTTGCTTGACGCCATACAGGCACTGGGCGCCCGCTGCCTCGGCGACACCATGACCGCGTTCGACCGGGTCGAGACCGACAGCCGGACCTTGGGCACCGGGGCGCTGTTCGTGGCGCTGCGCGGTACGCGCTTCGACGGGCATGATTTCGTTGCCGCGGCCATCGCGGCCGGAGCGGCCGCTGCCCTGGTCGACGAAGCCTGGGCGGGGGGCGACGAGGCGGCGAACTGCACATTGCCACTACTGATCGTGCCCGACACCCGGCTTGCACTGGGGGCGCTGGCGGCCTACTGGCGTGCACGCTTCGACCTTCCGCTGATCGGCGTGACCGGCAGCAACGGCAAGACCACCGTCAAGGACATGTGCGCGTCGATCTTGCGTGCGCACTTCGAGGGCGACGCGTGTGACCGCGACGCAGCGCGGGAAACGGTACTTGCCACCGCCGGCAATCTGAACAACGACATCGGCCTGCCGCTGACACTGCTGGCGCTGCGCGACCATCATCGTGCTGCCGTGGTGGAGATGGGCATGAATCGGCCGGGCGAGATCGCCTACCTCGGCGGCCTTGCGCGACCGACCGTGGCATTGGTGAATAACGCCCAGCGTGCGCACCTCGAGGGTCTGGGCGGTGTCGTCGAAGTGGCGGTCGAGAAGGGCGCGATCTACGGGGGGCTGGGGGCGGATGGCGTGGCCGTCGTGAATGCCGACGACCCTCATGCCGACTACTGGAAGGGCTTGAATGCGAGCCGCAAGGTGTTGCGGTTCGGGTTCTCCGCCGGCGCCGAGGTGCACGGCCATTGCGAACTGCACGGCCTGCTTGCGCGCGTCACCATCCGCCACGGCAAGGATTCGCTGGACGTGCAACTGCAGGTGCCGGGCGCCCACAACGCCGCCAACGCGCTGGCCGCGGCCGCGTGCTGCATGGCGGCCGGTGTACCACTGGAGGCGGTGGGGCTCGGGCTGTCGCGCTTTGCCGGTACCAAGGGGCGGTTGCAACGCAAGCCCGGCCCACAGGGCGCAACGATTCTCGATGACAGCTACAACGCCAACCCGGATTCGGTGCGCGCCGGCATCGACGTGCTCGCTGCGACGCCGGGACGCAAGATCCTGGTGTTGGGCGACATGGGCGAAGTGGGCGAAAGCAGCGCCCAGGTTCACGACGAGGTCGGTGGTTACGCCAAGAGCAAAGGGGTGGACGCGTTACTCGCGCTGGGTGAGATGAGCGCGGTGGCGGTGCGCAATTTCGGTGAAGGCGGCACGCACTTCAAGTCGCCCGAGGCGCTGGTCGCCACGCTGGAAAAGCTGCTCGACGCGGACACCGTAGTGCTGGTGAAGGGGTCGCGCTTCATGCGCATGGAGCGGGTGGTCGACTTGCTCGCTGCCGGGCAAAATACCGCCCCTTCGAAGAACGGGGGATCCCATGCTGCTTGAACTCGCACTCTGGCTCGGCCAGGACATCCGGGCATTCAACGTGTTCGGCTACATCACCTTGCGCACGGTGCTTGCCGCGATGACCGCGCTGCTGATCTCCTTCATCTTCGGGCCCAGCGTGATCCGCTGGCTGACCCGCAAGAAGATCGGCCAGGCGGTGCGCGACGACGGCCCCAAGTCGCACCTGACCAAGGCCGGCACGCCCACCATGGGCGGTGCGCTGATCCTGATCGCGATCGCTGCCACGATTCTGTTGTGGGGCGATCTGCGCAACCACTATGTATGGGTGACCCTGCTGGTCACGCTGGGTTTTGGCGCGGTGGGCTGGGTGGACGACTGGAAGAAGGTCGTGCACCGCGATCCCAAGGGTCTGGCGAGTCGCTGGAAGTATCTGTGGACCTCGTTGATCGCGTTGGCTGCGGCCGTCTTCCTGGCGCTGACCGCGACCGAGCCGGCGCAGACCGAACTCATCGTACCGTTCTTCAAGGCGGTGGCCTATCCGCTGGGCCTGTTCGGTTTCGTTGCGCTGTCGTACTTCGTGATCAACGGCACCAGTCACGCGGTGAACCTCACCGACGGGCTGGACGGGCTGGCGATCATGCCCACGGTGATGGTGGCGGGTGCGTTGGCAATCTTCGCCTACGTGGCGGGGCATGCTGGTTTCGCCAAGTATCTCGGCGTGCCCTACATCGCGGGTGCGGGCGAACTGGCGGTGTTCTGCGGCGCGATCTGTGGCGCCGGGCTGGGGTTTCTGTGGTTCAACGCCTATCCGGCCGAGGTCTTCATGGGAGACGTCGGTGCGCTGGCACTGGGTGCCGCGCTGGGCGTCATCGCCGTGGTGGTCCGCCAGGAAATCGTGCTCTTCATCATGGGCGGATTGTTCGTCGCCGAGACGCTGTCGGTGATGCTGCAGGTGCTGTATTTCCGCGCCACAGGTGGCAAGCGCATCTTCCGCATGGCGCCGCTCCACCATCACTACGAACTGGGCGGCTGGAAGGAGACCCAGGTGGTGGTGCGGTTCTGGATCATCACCCTGATGCTCGTGCTGTTCGGCCTGTCCACCCTCAAGCTCCGATGATCGCGCTCCAAGACAAACTCGTGCTGGTGCTTGGCCTGGGCGAATCGGGCATCGCGATGGCGCAATGGTGCGCCCGCGCCGGTGCGCGGCTGCGCCTGGCGGACACCCGCGACACTCCGCCCGGACTGGCCGAGGCGCGCGCGCTGGCTGGGGACGAGGTATGTCTTGGCGAGTTTGACGAGGCGCTGCTGGCGGGGGTGGACATGATGGCGGTGAGCCCCGGCATCGACTTGCGCCTGCCCTTGCTCGCCGTTGCACGCGCCCGCGGTCTTCCCGTGGTTGGTGAAATGACTTTGTTCGCGGCGGCGCTCGCCGATGCAGGAGCACGCGAACGCTGCAAGGTGATCGCGATCACCGGCACCAATGGCAAGACCACCACCACCGCGCTTGCCGCCGCCCTGTGCTGCAGTGCCGGTCTGGACGCCGTGGCAGCGGGCAACATCAGCCCAACGGCGCTGACGGTACTGATGCAGCGCGATGACGAGGGGCGCCCCTGGCCCCAGTGCTGGGTGCTCGAACTGTCGAGTTTCCAGCTCGAGACCATGCACGGGCTTGCGCCGGACGCCGCTGTCGTGTTGAACGTCACCGACGATCATCTCGATCGTCACGGCTCGATCGCGCACTACGCTGCGGTCAAGGCGGCGATCTTCGAGGGGGGCGGGGTACAGGTGCTGAACCGCGACGACCCGCGCGTCGTCGCGATGGCTCAGCCGGGGCGGACGGTGACCTGCTTCGGCGCCGGCGAGCCGGGACGGGCAGTGGACTTCGGCATCGTCAGCGCCGATGGTGAGCGGTGGATTGCGCGCGGCGCGACGCGGCTGCTGCCGCTGGCCGGCATGCGTCTGGCAGGCACCCACAATGCGCTCAACGCCCAGGCCGCACTCGCCCTGTGTGCTGCGGTGGGGTGCGAGATGGCGCCCATGATCGCGGCCCTCGCCGAATTCGGCGGCCTGCCGCACAGAATGGAGTTGGTGGGCCGGCGTGGCGACGGCGTGGCGTACTTCGACGACTCCAAGGGCACCAACGTGGGCTCCACCGTTGCGGCGCTCGAGGGGATTGGCCGGCCGGCGGTGCTGATTGCCGGTGGCGACGGCAAGGGGCAGGATTTTTTGCCCTTGCGCGAGGTCGTGGCCCGGCACGCGCGGGCGGTGGTGTTGATCGGGCGTGACGCGGCGCGTCTGGCCGCGGCCTTTGCCGGCCTGAGCGTGCCGGTCGAGTTTGCTGCCGACATGGACGCAGCGGTGCGGCAGGCCGACGCGCATGCCCGGGCGGGCGACGCGGTGCTGCTGTCGCCGGCATGCGCCAGCCTGGACATGTTCCGCAACTATGGTCATCGCGGCGAGGTGTTCGTGGCCGCGGTGCGGGCCCTGCCGGGGGTGACGGCATGACCGCCGGACTATTCTCTTTCCTGCGCCCGCGCGAGCGCCAACCCGGCCGCGAGGCGAGTCGGGTGGTCGAGCGCATGATGCGCCCGCAGGAGGTGGTGCGCGAACTCGACCCCATGGTGGTGTGGGCGTCGGTCGCGCTGCTGATGATCGGGCTGGTGATGGTGTACTCGTCGTCGATCGCCATCGCCGAAGGCAGTCGCTTCACCGGTTTCAAGTCGCATTTCTTCCTGCTGCGGCACACGATCTTCGTCACCGTCGGCATCGCCGCCGGTCTGCTTGCGTTCCAGTTCTCGATGCGCCAGTGGCAACAGTTCGCGCCGTGGCTGTTCCTGCTTGGCGTGGTGTTGCTGGTGGTGGTGCTGATTCCCGGTGTTGGTCGGGAGGTCAACGGCGCCCAGCGCTGGCTGGCGATGGGGCCGGTGAATCTGCAGCCCTCCGAGCTGATGAAGGTGTTCGCGGTGCTCTACGCGGCCGACTACACCGTGCGCAAGCTGCCCGACATGCACAGTTTCGTGCGTGGCTTCATGCCGATGGCGGCGATGATCCTGTTCGTCGGCTTTCTGCTGTTGCGCGAGCCGGACTTCGGCGCCTTCGTCGTGATCTCGGCGATCGCCTTTGGCGTGTTGTTCCTCGGCGGC
Organism: Rhodocyclaceae bacterium; assembly: GCA_046295975.1. GTDB lineage: Bacteria > Pseudomonadota > Gammaproteobacteria > Burkholderiales > Rhodocyclaceae > UBA2357. The sequence goes on along the minus strand of JBKBMG010000011.1, from coordinate 26,661 downwards.
ATCAACGTGCGGGTGTTCGTGCTGCTCGCAACCGTGGCGGTGATCGGCTTCATGCTCTTGATCTGGCTGTCGCCCTACCGCCGCGACCGCATCTTCGGCTTCATGGACCCCTGGCAGGACCCGTTCGGCAAGGGTTATCAGTTGTCCCACGCCCTGATCGCATTCGGGCGCGGTGAGTGGTTCGGCGTGGGCCTGGGTGCGAGCGTGGAGAAACTGTTCTACCTGCCCGAGGCGCATACCGACTTCCTGCTTGCAGTGATTGCGGAGGAACTGGGATTCGCGGGGGTGCTGACGGTGGTGGTGTTGTTCGCCATCCTGATTCAGCGCGCCTTCGCCATCGGACGCGAGGCGATCAATCTCGAACGCTATTTCTCGGGGCTGGTGGCCATGGGTGTCGGCCTGTGGATTGGGGTGCAGGCCTTCATCAACATGGGTGTGAACATGGGCCTGCTGCCGACCAAGGGCTTGACGCTGCCGCTGATGAGTTTCGGCGGCTCGGCCATCGTCGCCAACTGTCTCGCGCTGGGCATTCTGCTGCGGATCGATTGGGAGAACCGTCAGCTCAAGCGGGGAGGTGCCGCATGAGGACGTTGCTGGTGATGGCCGGTGGCACGGGCGGCCACATCTTCCCGGGCATTGCGGTTGCCGAGTGCCTGCGCGCGCGCGGCTGGCGCATCGTCTGGATGGGCAACCCGGACGGGATGGAGGCGGGCATCGTGCCGAACCGCGGCTACGAGACCGCCTGGATCCGTTTCTCGGCCCTGCGCGGCAAGGGGTTGATGCGCAAATTGTTGCTGCCGTTGAACCTGTTGCGCGGATTCTGGCAGGCCATCGCGGCGCTGCGCCGGGTGCGCCCGGATGTGGTGCTGGGCATGGGCGGCTACGTGACCTTCCCGGGCGGCATGATGGCCGCGCTGCTCGGCCGGCCGCTGGTGCTGCACGAGCAGAACTCGGTGGCGGGGCTGGCCAACCGCGTACTCGCCGGGGTGGCGGACAAGGTGATGTGCGGCTTCCCCGACGTGCTCAAGCGCGCCGAATGGGTTGGCAACCCGGTGCGTGCCGAGATTGCCGCGGTCGCGCCACCGGAGGCGCGCTTCACCGGCCGGATGGGGCCACTGCGTGTGCTGGTGGTGGGCGGTAGCCTGGGCGCCGCGGCGCTGAACGATGCGGTGCCGCGTGCGCTGGCGCTGATCCCTCCGGACGAGCGACCGCTGGTGACCCACCAGGCCGGTCAAAAGCAGATCGATGCCCTGCGCGAGGCGTATCGCGCGGCCGATGTGGCGGGCGAACTGCTGCCGTTCATAGACGACATGGCACACCGCTATGCGGAGGCGGACGTGGTGATCTGCCGTGCCGGTGCGCTGACCGTGGCCGAACTCTCGGCGGTCGGGGTGGGCAGCATCCTGGTGCCCTTCCCGCACGCGGTGGATGACCACCAGACCGGCAATGCGCGATTCCTGTCCGGCCGCGGGGCGGCGATCCTGATGCCGCAGGAGGCGCTCGACCCGCAGCAGCTTGCCGCGCAGTTGCAGGCACTGGACCGGGCCAGGCTGCTGCAGATGGCCGTGGCGGCACGGGCGCTGGCGAAGCCGGATGCGGCCGAAGTGGTGGCCCGCAGCTGCGAAGGCCTGGCCGACGCAGCCGCCAGGGGAGGACGATGATGAAACACAAGGTCAAGCACATCCATTTCGTCGGCATCGGCGGGGCCGGCATGAGCGGTATTGCAGAGGTGTTGCTCAACCTAGGCTTCACCGTCAGCGGCTCTGACCTCGGCGACAATGCCGCCACCCGTCGGCTGGCGGCCCTCGGCGCACGCGTGTTGCGCGGGCATGACGCGGCCAACGTCGAACATGCCGATGCGGTGGTCACCTCGACCGCGGTGCGCAACGACAACCCCGAGGTGTTGGCGGCGCGGGCACAGCGCCTGCCAGTGGTGCCGCGGGCCCAGATGCTTGCCGAGCTGATGCGCCTCAAGCAGGGCATCGCGATCGCCGGCACCCACGGCAAGACCACCACCACCTCGCTGGTGGCGAGCATTCTCGCGGAAGGTGAGATGGACCCCACCTTCGTCATCGGCGGCCGGCTCAACGCTGCCGGTGCCAACGCCCGCCTGGGCAGGGGGGATTTCCTGGTGGCGGAGGCGGATGAATCCGATGCGTCCTTCCTCATGCTCAATCCGGTGATATCGGTGGTGACCAACATCGACGCCGATCACATGGATACCTACGGTCATGACTTCGCCCGCCTGAAGCAGGCCTTCGTCGATTTCCTGCAGCGTCTGCCGTTCTATGGCGTGGCGGTGCTGTGCGAGGACGATCCGCACGTGCGCTCCATCATTCCAATGGTGTCGAAGCAGATCGTGCGCTACGGCACGGCACCCAGCGCCAACATCCGCGCCGAGAACATCCGTGCCGAAGACGGCCTGATGTGTTTCGACGCGGTGCGCATCAACGGTTCGGTGACGCGCCTGCCGATCCGCCTCAACCTGCCGGGGATGCACAACGTGCTCAACGCCCTGGCGGCGATTGCGGTGGCCACCGAAGTGCAGGTGCCGGATGAGGCGATCATCAAGGCTTTGGCGGAGTTCAAGGGCGTGGGGCGGCGCTTCCAGCGCTATGGCGACATTCCCTTGAGCGATGCGCAGGGGCAGGTGCGCGGCAGCTTCACCCTGGTCGATGACTACGGCCACCATCCGGTGGAGATGGCGGCGACGATCGCCGCGGCACGTGGCGCATTTCCCGGTCGGCGCCTGGTGCTCGCGTTCCAGCCGCACCGCTACTCGCGTACCCGGGATTGCTTCGAGGACTTCGTGAAGGTGTTGTCCACCGTCGACGCACTGCTGCTGGCCGAGGTCTACCCGGCCGGTGAGCCGCCGGTGGTCGCGGCCGACGGGCGTGCGCTGGCGCGCGCGATCCGGCTGGCCGGCAAGGTCGAGCCCTTGTTTGTGGAGGACATAGCCGACATGCCGTCGGCCATCACCGACGTGGCCGGCGACGGCGACGTCGTCATCACCATGGGTGCGGGCTCGATCGGTGCCGTCCCCGGAAAACTGGCCAGCAGCGAGGAGTCGGTGTGAGTACGGCGAGCAGGGATTTTGGCAAGGTGGCGGTGCTGATGGGCGGCAGTTCGGCCGAACGCGAGGTGTCGCTGATGTCGGGCACGGCGGTGCTGGCGGCACTGCGCGCGCGCGGTGTGGATGCCCATGTCTTCGACCCGGCCGAGCGCGATCTCACCGAGCTGCGCGCCGCGGGTTTTGCACGTGCCTTCATCGCACTGCACGGGCGTGGCGGTGAGGACGGCACCCTGCAAGGCATGCTCGAGCTGCTGCGGATTCCCTATACCGGCAGCGGCGTGATGGCGTCGGCGCTGGCAATGGACAAATGGCGCACCAAGATGGTTTGGGCGGCGGCGGGGCTGCCGACGCCGCGCTACGCGCTGTTGCAGGCGGACAGCGACTGGGCGGCGATCGAGGCCGAACTGGGGTTGCCGATTTTCGTCAAGCCGGTGCACGAGGGTTCGAGCATGGGGGCGACCAAGGTGACCGCGCCCGGCCAGCTCCGCGAAGCCTGGGCGCTGGCGGCGCGCTACGACGATCTGGTGATCGCCGAGGAGTTCATCGATGGCGCCGAGCTGACCGCGCCCTTTCTCGGGGACACGGTGTTGCCGCTGATTCGCATCGAGGCGCCCGGTGGCAACTATGACTACCAGAACAAGTACTTCAGCGACGACACCCGCTACCTATGTCCCTGCGGCCTGCCGCCGGAGCAGGAGGCGGAGCTGCAGGCGATGGTGAAGCGCTCCGCCCAGGTGCTGGGCTGCCGCGGCTGGGGGCGTGCCGACCTGATGCTGACTGCGGACGGACGGCCTTACCTGCTGGAGATGAACACCGCGCCCGGCATGACCGGCCATTCGCTGGTACCGATGGCGGCGCGTGCAGCCGGTATTGGCTTCGAGGACTTGTGCGTCGCGATTCTCGAAGGAGCAAGCCTTGGCTGACCGTCACGTCCGATCCGCACTGAGCCAGGTTGCGAGCGCCACGCGCGCGCGTGGCCGGGCACGCGTGTGGGATCGGCCGGCGCTGCTCAACCTGTTCGCGGACCTGTTGCTGCTGGGCGCGGCGATCGCCATCGGCTACGCGCTGGTGGTGTGGTTCCTGAGCCGCCCGCTGTTCCCCGTCCGCGAGGTGCTGGTGTTGTCGCCGCCCGCCCAAGTGACGACGGCGCAGATCGAGTTCGCGGCGCGCTCGGCAATTCGCGGCAACTTCTTCTCGGTGGACCTGGAGACCGTGCGCACTTCCTTCGAGAAGCTGCCCTGGGTCAGGCGTGCCGAGGTGCGGCGGCGCTGGCCGGACGCCCTTGAACTGCGGCTGGAGGAACATCAGGCGGTGGCCTACTGGACCAGTACCGAGTTCGAGGATGCCCATCTGGTCAATCGCCAGGGCGAGATCTTCGTTGCCGCGAGCAACGCCAACATGCCGGCCTTCTCCGGCCCCCAGGGCGCGGCCGGCTACCTGCTGGCGCGCCACGAGGCGTTTTCGCGGATGTTGGAGCCCCTGGGCCGGCGCCTGGTCGGCGTCACCCTGTCGCCGCGCGAGGCGTGGCAGCTGGAACTGGACGACGGCATGGTGCTGGTGCTGGGCAGAGATCAGGAACGGCTGCCGGTGGACGAACGGCTGGAGCGCTTCGTGCGGGCGTGGCCGAACACCGTCGCACAGGTGGGCCTGCAGGTCGCAGTCGTGGATCTGCGTTATCAAGGCGGCTTCGCGCTCACCCCTGAAGTGTCGAGCCAACCAGTGAAAGGCAAGCAATGAGCAAGGAATACAAGGATCTCATCGTCGGGCTGGACATCGGCACCTCCAAGGTGACCTGCATGGTGGCCGAGGCCAAGCCCGACGGACGCCTCAACGTGGTCGGCCTGGGCACCCATCCGATGAACGGGCTCAAGCGCGGCGTGGTGGTCAACATCGAGGCCACGGTGGAGGCAATCTCGCGGGTGGTGCAGGAGGTCGAACTCATGGCCAATTGCAAGATCCGTGACGTCTATACCGGGATCGCCGGCAGCCACATCAAGAGCTTCAACTCCAACGGCATGGTGGCGATCAAGGACAAGGAGGTCAGCCCGCTCGATGTCGAGCGGGTGATCGAGGTCGCCCGTGCGATGCCGATCCCGGCCGAGCAGCAGATCCTGCACATCCTCACCCAGGAATTCATCATCGATGGCCAGGGCGGCGTCCGCGAGCCGATCGGCATGAGTGGCGTCAAGCTCGAGGTGAAGGTGCATATCGTCACCGGCGCGGTGTCGGCGGCGCAGAACGTGATCAAGTGCGTGCGCCGCTGCGGTCTGGAGGTGATGGACCTGATCCTGCAGCCGCTGGCGTCGAGTTATGCAGTGCTCACCGAGGACGAGAAGGACCTGGGCGTGTGCCTGGTGGATATCGGCGGTGGCACGGCCGACATCGCGGTGTTCACCCAGGGCGCGATCCGCCATACCGCGGTGCTGCCGGTGGCGGGCGACCAGATCACCAACGACATTGCGATGGCCTTGCGCACCCCGACCTCGGAGGCGGAGGAAATCAAGATCCGCAAGGGCGTGGCAATGCATGCGCTGGCCGATCCCGACGAGATGATCGAGGTGCCGGGCGTGGGTGACCGGCCGCCGCGCACGCTGTCGCGCCAGCGTCTGGCCGACGTCATCGAGCCGCGGGTGTCGGAGCTGTTCGAACTGGTGCAGGCCGAGTTGCGGCGCAGTGGCTACGAGGAATTGCTGTCGTCCGGAATCGTGCTCACCGGCGGATCGTCGGTGATGCCGGGGATGGAAGAGCTGGGTGAAAGTGTGTTCCACATGCCGGTTCGGGTCGGCACGCCGCAGTACGACGGCGGCCTCGCCGACGTGGTCTGCCAGCCCTACTACTCGGCGGCGATGGGGCTGGTGATGGAAGGCATGGCCCAGCGCCGGCGCGGAATCATGGCGCGCGATACACGCACCGTCAGGCAGATGTTCGGCCGGGTCAGATCCTGGTTCGAGCGCAACTTCTGAAGTGCATAGGCAGTTTGGTTTCAAAATGATTGGATGCCTGTAATTGCCCTTTATTTAGTAGTAGACTTTTTCTTTAATACTAGATATTGAGCAAACGGCGTTCTTGGCGAAGCTGTACGTTTGTGGAGGCGTAAACTGATGTTTGAGATCGTTGAGAAGGAGCAGTCCGGCACCGTGATCAAGGTCGTGGGTGTGGGCGGCGCAGGCGGCAACGCAGTGGATCACATGATCCGGGAAGGCGTGCAGGGGGTTGATTTCGTGGTGGCGAACACCGACGCCCAGGCCCTCCGGCGCTGCCTCGCACCCAACAAGGTGCAACTGGGCGCGACCGGTCTGGGCGCGGGTTCCAAGCCGGAAGCCGGTCGGGCTGCGGCGATGGAGTCGCGTGATGTGCTGGCGGCGGCGCTCGAGGGCGCGCACATGTGCTTCATCACCGGTGGCATGGGCGGCGGTACCGGAACCGGTTCCGCTCCGGTGGTGGCCGAGATCGCCAAGGAAATGGGCATTCTCACCGTGGGCGTGGTGACCAAGCCGTTCGACTTCGAGAACCGGCTGCGGGTTGCCGAGAGTGGTGTGGAAGACCTCAGCCAGCACGTCGATTCGTTGATCGTGGTGCTCAACGACAAGCTGCTCGAAGTGTTCGGCGATGACGCCGGCTTCGAGGACTGCTTCCGCTCGGCCGACAACGTGCTCAAGAGCGCGGTCGGCGGGATCGCCGAAATCATCAATGTGCCCGGCCTGGTGAACGTCGATTTCCAGGACGTTCGCACCGCCATGGGCGAAATGGGGCGCGCGATGATGGGGTCGGCCGAGGCGTCGGGGCTGGATCGCGCGCGCATCGCGGCCGAGCAGGCGGCGGTCAGCCCGCTGCTGGAGGGCACCGAGTTGTCCGGTGCGCGCTGTGTGCTCATCAACATCACCGCCAGCCGTTCGCTGAAGATGTCGGAAGTGCGCGACGCGGTGCGCACGGTGCAGGCTTTCGCCGCGCCCGAGGCCTTCGTGAAGTACGGCACGGTGTTCGACGAGGCGATGGAAGACCGCGTGCGGGTGACGGTTGTCGCCACCGGCCTGGGGGCGCCCAAGGCCGCGCGTCAGCCGATCATGCAGGTGGTGCAAGGCACCGGCACCTATGGTCCGTCCATGGGGGCGACGCACAACGAGCTGGACATTCCGGCGGTGATGCGCAGCGGCCGGCGCACCACGGTCGAGGCGATGAGCGCCAACGGCATGGGCACTTACGACATCCCGGCCTTCCTGCGCAAGCAGGCGGACTGAGGGCAGGGCTTGTGAGGAAGTCGCAGCGTGCCGTACGAGGGGCGTTGGCGGGGTTTCCAAGCACCGCGCAACGCCGCCATCGGGGCGCGTAGTCGATTCATTCACAAGCGCTGAGTTGTGGGCCTGGTTGGCCGTCCCTGCCTCCGGCGGCCAACCGGCTGGGAGGCGGATAGCGACGGATGGCGGGTATTGGACATCGAGTCCGGATGCTCACCATCGGATCCGTTGTGGATCATCGTCCGTCCGCTCGACGGGCACGCCGTTCGCCACGGCGCGTCCCGTCTCCGCCATCTCCCCGATGATCGCCAGATCGGGGAGATAGCGGTTCCTTATCAGACTCTTAGCATGCCTCCAGCGGGGGGCGTGATACCATCCCGGTCATCGCAAGGAAGAACCGATGATCAAGCAGCGCACCCTCAAGAATCTGGTCAAGACCACTGGCGTCGGACTGCACGGCGGCAAGAAGGTCGAACTCGTGCTGCGTCCGGCGGCGCCTGACACGGGTATCGTGTTCCACCGCACCGACCTCGATCCGGTGGTGTCGTTGCCTGCCAATCCCTACTCGGTTTGCGATACCCGCATGTGTTCGGGCCTGCAGTCGGCCGACGGCGTGAAGGTGGGAACGGTCGAGCATCTCATGTCGGCGCTGGCCGGCCTCGGGATAGACAATCTCCACGTCGATGTCGATGCGCCCGAGATTCCCATTCTCGACGGCAGTTCGTCCCCCTTCGTGTTCCTGCTGCGCTCCGCCGGCATCGTCGAGCAGGCTGCGCCCAAGCGCTTTCTGCGGGTGCGCAAGGCGGTGGAGTATCGTGACGGCGACAAGTGGGTGCGGCTCGAGCCCTACGATGGCTTCCGTCTGACGTTTTCCATCGTGTTCAACCATCCGGCGATCGATTCGACGTCCACCCGCGTGGTCATCGATTTCGCAGCGAGTTCCTACGAGCGCGACGTATCGCGCGCGCGCACCTTCGGTTTCATGCAGGACGTGGAATTCATGCGCGCCAACGGGCTGGCGCTGGGCGGAAGTCTGGACAACGCCATCGTGATGGACGAGTACCGGGTACTCAACAGCGACGGTTTGCGCTACCCCGACGAGTTCGTCAAGCACAAGGTGCTGGACGCCATCGGCGACCTCTACCTGTGCGGCCACCCGTTGCTCGCGTCCTACACCGCGCACAAGGCTGGCCATGCGATGAACAACGAGGTGCTGCGGGCGTTGCTCGAGGATGAGTCGGCCTGGGAAATCGTGAGCTTCGACGAACCCGCCCGCACCCCCGATGCCATTACCCGGCTGTTCTCGTCCGGAGTCCTGGCCGACAGCCGCACGTGCTAGTCCTACGCCTGTTCGCCGTTCTGGCGGTGCTGGGCATCGGCGGAGCCTTGATCGCCTGGCTGCTGACCGGTGACCCGCGCTACAAGGCGTTTGCGTGGAATCTGTTCCGGGTCGCACTCGTCATCATCTTCGTCGTCCTCGCACTGTTCGTGCTGGAGCGGATGCTCATCCCCATTCCCTGAACGTTTGGTGCCGGTTGCCGGGAAGGCGGCGCGATAGCGCTACCGCCCCGTCCGGATGTCAGGTGGTGCGGAAGCGGCGGACGTCGCCCAGCAGGCCCGATGCAAGCCCTTCCAGGCGGCTGGCGGTGTCGTGGTTGCCCGAGGCCAGGGAGGTGTTGCGTTCGGCCATGCGGGCGATGGTCTCGACGTTGCGCGCGATGTCGGCCGAGGCGGCGCTTTGTTCGCGCAGCGCGTCGGTGATTTCGGCGACGGTGGCGACGACCTTGTCCGCACCGTCGCGGATGGAACCCATCGCCTCGCCTGCCTCGCGCGCACGCTGCACGCCGCCATCCACCCGTTTGACCCCCTCGTCCATGCCGCGCACCGCATCCCGGGTGCCGTGCTGGATGCGCTCGACCATCGTGGCGATTTCCTTCGTGGAGCTGGTGGTGCGCTCGGCCAGCTTGCGCACTTCGTCGGCCACGACGGCGAATCCGCGGCCCTGTTCGCCGGCGCGCGCGGCCTCGATGGCGGCGTTGAGGGCGAGCAGGTTGGTCTGGTCGGCGATCTCCTTGATCACGCCGACGATGGAGGAGATCTGCTCGGAGTCCCGGCCCAGCGCCTCGATGGTGCGTGCCGACTGCGATACCGATGCGGCAATTTCGCCGATCTCGCGCACCACGCCGGCCACGATTTCGCCACCGCGATGCGATAGCGCCCCGGACTCATTGGCCAACTCGCGGGCATGACCGGCGTTGGTGGCGATGTGATCGATGCCCACCGTCATCTGTTCGACCGCGGCCGCCATGCTTGACGCCGATTCGCTCTGGCTGAGCGAGGCTTGGTCGATATCGCTCGAAGCAGTGACGACCTCCCGGGCGGCGTCGGCGACCTGACCCGAGTTGCTCTGGATGCTGGTAATCAGGCCGCGCATGCTGTCGGCCATGTCGTTGAAGCCCGAGGCGACGTGGCTGAGTTCGTCGCGCGTGGTGAGGTGGATATGGGTGGTGAGGTCGCCCCCGGCAAGGCTGCGGCTGCCGGCCACCAGTTTGCGGATGCTCGCGATTACGGAGAGATAGGCGCCGGCCGAGAGATAGCCGATGATCGCCAGCACGACCGCCAGGATACCGAGATTGACGTAAAGCACGGTTGCGGCGCGGTCCGCCCGTTCCTGAAGCAACTGGTCCAGGGTTGGCAGCAGGATGTCGTACATCTGCGCGTAGCCCACGTCGATGGCGGAGGTGGTGAGGTCGAAGTAGGCGCCCGGGGTGGTGGTCTGGAAGGCACCGAGGAACACGATATCGTTGACCACCTTTTCCACTGCGGCAAAGCGCTCGTTCAGGCCGGCCAGGCTGGCGGTGAGCCGGTCTCGCAGTTCGGGGCGCTCGGCAACCACCTTGGCGACGTTGCGATCGAGTTGCCGCAGCCCCGCCTTGACCTCGTTGGCCAGAACGCTGAGCCCGACCTTGCCGGCGTCGGACAACTGACCGGCCGCCAGCGCGCCTGCGCCGCGTGCGCGAAGTTGCCCGAGATGCTCAAGCATGCTCGGCATTTGAACGATGGTGGTGTTCATCATGTAGTAGCTGTCCAGACTAGGATCGAATGTCAATCCATACGTATCGGCTACGGACACGAGAAATATCAGCATCTTTGCTATCGTTGCGGTGTGGGCTGCAGTGCTGTCGGCAGGAGTCCAATTGTCGACGTGGGTCGAAATGTTGTTCCACTCGCCTGCTATCTCGCCCCACGTACTTGAACTGCTCCGTCCAACACTCAGTGCGGCGCCCGCTTCGTGGATAGCTGCGGATACCTCTTGTGCCTTGGCTACTCGCCTCTCTCGCAGAGAAGGATCGCCCGATAGCATGGCACTGGAGAGGCCGCGATGTTGCTGCATAAACTGCGTTGCGGAGAGTACCGGGCGTACCAAGGTGGTAGCGTGGATCTGATCATTGTTTCGCTTGACGGTGTCGAGTAACTCAGAGGCCAGAGTGATCGCCAGAGTGGAAAAGGCAAAGGCAGTAACAATCCCAATTACGATAAATTTCGCTGGGTAGCTCAGTCGGTCCATTAGCAGAACCGCTGGCGCTAAGAAGGTGCTCATCGCAAGCGCTCCGAAAATACCCCATGAGGAGGTGAAGCGAATGGTATGTTGAAGGGCAGTGACTATCCTTGGCGCAGATCAATTGGAGTGATGTGCTGGATGCGACGGTACACCCATGCCGGCTCGCCATCGGCGAGCCTCAGCGCGAGGCGCTCGTAGCGCACGCCGATGCGCTCGTAGCGGTCCAGCCGCCGCAGGGCGTCGGGGCTGACGGTAAAGACGACGCCGGGGGTGTGGGCGGCCGGGTCGGGCAGGATGTCCAGCCCGTGCTTGCGAAAGCCCGGCAGGGTGGCGGGCTGGCTTTCAAGACGCTGGCCGGTCACCAGCCAGCGTACCCACGGGCGGCGCAGGGTGCCGTAGGCGAAGACGCGGTGCTTTTGGTCGACCGAGATGTCGGGCCAGCCGTCCGGCGGGCGATGCCCGAAGGGGCTGAGCAGCGCATACCAGAGCCATCCCGCCAGCACCAGAGGGCTGAGCGCGAGGACGCTCACCACAGCGAGCATCCCGCAGCGGCGAGCGGATCGGCGCGGAGGAGGTGGCTTGCCCGCCGGTTCCCGTGAGTCGGTCACACCAGGATTTCGGAAACGCCGGGGTGGCCGAGGAAGGCCTGCGGGCTTGCGCTCGCTCCGTAGGCGCCGGACTGATAAACCACCACCAGGTCACCGGGCTCGGCCTTCGCGAGCGACATCTTGTCGCCGAGCAGATCGAGCGGGGTGCACAGCGGGCCGACCACCGAGGCCGTTTCGGTGTCTTGCGCGCCCATGCGCGTGCCGATCGCCACCGGGTAGTTGCGGCGGATCACCTGGCCGAAATTGCCGGACGCAGAAAGGTTGTGGTGCAGACCGCCGTCGGTGACGAGATAGACTTGTCCGCGCGACACCTTGCGGTCGATGACGCGGCAGACATAGACGCCGGCCTCGCCGACGAGATAGCGCCCAAGCTCGATGACCAGGTCCGCACCCGGCAGATCGGCGGCGGCGCGGGCGGCAATATGGGCGAGGTTGTCGCCGATGGGCGCCAGATCCAGGCGCGCCTCGCCGGGGAAGTAGGGAATGCCGAAGCCGCCGCCAAGGTTGAGGAAGCGCACCGGCGCGGGCGCGTCTTCGGCCAGGCGCAGGGCCAACGCGTAGCTCTTTTGCTGGGCCTCGACGATGGCTTCGGCCTTGAGATTCTGTGACCCGGCGAAGAGGTGGAAACCTTCGAAAGCGAGGCCTGCATCGGCGATCCGGGCGAGCAGCGCCGGAACCTGCTCGGCATCCACGCCGAACTGCTTGGGGCCGCCGCCCATCTTCATCGCCGAGGCCCGCAGTTCGAAGTCGGGATTGACGCGCACGGCCACCCGCGCGGGCAGGCCCAGGGCCTGCGACGCCCGGGCCAGAATGTCGACTTCGCGGAAGGACTCGATGTTGGTCAGGATGCCGGCGGCCACCGCCTGCGACAACTCCTCGTCGCGCTTGCCAGGGCCGGCGAAGCTGATTTCCTCCGGATTGGCGCCAGCGTTGAGCGCCACCTGGAGCTCCCCCGCCGAGGCCACATCGATGCCGTCGACCAGCGTCGCCATCTCGCACACCAGGGCCGGCATGGGGTTGGCCTTCATGGCGAAGTGCAGCTTGACCGCGGCCGGCAAGGCCTGGCGCAGTTCAGCGACGCGTGTGCGCAGCAGACCGCGGTCGTAGGCATAGAACGGCGTGCGCCCCACGCGCGCGGCCAGGCGTTCGAGCGGCTGGCCGCCGATCAGCAACTGACCGTCGCGCTGGGAAAACTGATGCATCGGCGCGTGCGCCGGCGGGGAGGGCTTGGTGGTGGAATCAGTGCTCATGGCCGTATGCGGTTGCGCTGCGGGTTCAGTTCAGGGAGAAGTCGGGGGCATGCTCGCGCAGCCACAACTCCAGAATCATCATGATCCAGACCATTTCCCCGTAATAGCCGGGGTGGCTGACAAGATGGGTGTCGAGCAGTTCGGTGACGAAGGACGGGCGGATCACCCCGCGCCGGGCGAAGCTGCCCAGCGCGTCGCGCGCCATCGCGTTCAGGCCGTCGTGCCGGCAGGCCCACACGCCGAAGGGGAGCCCAAACCCGTGCTTTTTCTTGGTGAGAATGTCGGGCGGCAGGAAGTTGCGCAAGGCGTGCTTGAAGAACCAGCGCAGCTTCAGCCCACGCACCTTCCAGTTGGGCGGCAGGGTTGTGGAGAAGGCGAGCAGTTCGTCGGTGAGCAGCGGAAAGGCCACATCCAGCCCGGCGAGTTGGGTGGTGCCGATGACCTTGGGCAGGTCGTTGTCCGCCAGGGTGAACTTCCAGTCGTAGGCGAGCATGCGGTTGATGATGCTTTCCGCGTGGGCGCTGGCCCAGGCGTCCTGCTGCAGCATGCGTGGCTGGGCGGGATCGACGCGGGCGAGGAAGCCGGGCTCGAAAAGCGTCTCCAGCCCGAGGCGGTGCAACATGTTGTACATGTCGAGGCGGTGCGGCAGCGGCACCCTGGCCTGGGTGACGTAGCTCGCGGCCTTGCGCGCCAGCGGCAGCCGCGCGACACCGGGCACGGCCAGCAGCGGTTCGATCACGCTGCTGCGCAGTGGGCCGGGCAGGCATTCGTAGTAGCCGAATACGCGTTGCTTGGCGTAGCGGGTGTTGCCGCCGAACAGTTCGTCGCCACCGTCGCCCGCAAGCAGCTTGTCCACGCCGTCCTGGCGGGCGCGGTCGGCGCAGATCCAGGCGGGCACCGCGGAAGAGTTGCCGAAGGGCTGGTCATAGTGCACGGCGACCTTGGGAATGCCTTGCAGCAGGTCTTCCGGCGTGACGTAGTACTCGCGGTGGTCGGCGCCGAAATGGCGGGCGGCGAGGCGGGCGAAGGCCATCTCGTCGTAGCCGTTGGCGTCGAAACCGATGGAATAGCTGCGGGCTGGTCGGCCAAGTACCTTGCACAGCATGCCGCAGACGGTGGAGCTGTCGGTGCCGCCGGACAGGAAGCTGCCGGTCGAATGATCCGCGGCCTCGCGGGCAACGGCGTCTTCGATCAGGCTCAGAAAGCGCTGTTCGCTCTGGCCGAGGTCCGGGCTGTGGGCTTCGTCGAAGGCCGGTTGCCACCAGGGCATGACTTCGGCCTGGCCGTCGGACCAATGGAGCACGTGGCCGGCCTGGAGGCGGCGCACACCTTCGAATACGGTGCGCGGCGCGGGAATCATGTGGAAATACAGGTATTCGAACAGCGCCTGGGGGGACACCGCCGCGGCGTCGGCGATGGCGTCGGCGCGGTCGGAGAAGCGCAGGCTGTGGTCGCGCTCGGCGTAGCACACCGGCCAGGTGCCGAAGCGATCGGTGGCCAGCCATGCGCTGCGCCCGACCGGGTCGATCACCACCACCGCAAACCGCCCGTGGGCCTTGGCCGGCGCAATGTGGGCGTACTCGCGGAAGGCGTGCAGCCATGCCGCGGCATTGCCGGAGGAGGCGGCCAGGGCGCGCAGGGCCTCGTCCTGGAAGCGCGGTTCGCCGACGGCCAGGCACAACCGGCCATCGGCCTCGTAAAGCGCGTCGGGGCCGCTGCAGGTGATGTATCCGCCGGCAAAGCGCAGCGTGCCGGCGGCCGATGCCGGGGGCGGGGTGTCGTTGGGGTGGGCCGATAGGCGGCCGTCGAAGCGACTATGCACCTGTTGTGTCTCCATGAGGCGGGGCGGTGGTGGGCCGCAGGTCCGCATGGTGGGCCAAACTGGATGACATATCAAGCGAGGCGGCGGCGCAATCCTGTGCGGGACATGCCGACGACGGCCGGCGGTGGGCTGGGCGCAGCGGTCGCGCGACGCTTGGGAAGCACTGATTTATTCCCCACCGTTCGGGCTGAGCCTGTCGAAGCCCTTGATTTTCCGAGGCATGCTCTTCGACAAGCCTGTCCTGAGCGCAGCCGAAGGGCTCAGGGCGAGCGGATTCGAGCAGTGTTTCCCTTGCGCCGCGGTCGTTGCCCGTCACCCGGCAAGTCCGGCAGACAGGGTCTTGCGGTCGATCTTGCCGTTGGGGTTGCGCGGCAACGGCCCGTTGTGCACGTCGATGCGTGCCGGCACCATGTAGGCGGGCATGCGCGCCCGGCACTCGGCGAGAAGCGCGTCGGCGTCGACCGCCGTGCCATCCGGTGCGGTGACGATGGCGACGATGGCCTGGCCGAGCGTGGCGTGGGGTACGCCGAAGGCGGCGCACTCGCCGACGCGCCGGGTGGCGTAGAGAATTTCTTCGACTTCGGTGGGGCTCACGCGGTAGCCGGAGGTCTTGATCATCTCGTCGCGACGGCCAATGAAGTACAGATAGCCTTCTTCGTCCATGCGCACGGTGTCGCCCGAGAACACGGCGATCTCGGGCAGCATGAGGCCGGCCTGGCGGCCGGGGGCGCGGGGTGGAAGGGGGCGGAAGCGCTCGGCGGTCTTGTCGGCATCGTTCCAGTAGCCCATCGCGACCAGCGCCCCACGCTGGACGAGTTCGCCCGGTTCGTTGGGTGCGCAAGGGCTGCCGTCGTCACGCAGCACCAGTACTTCGGCGTTGGGAATGGCCTTGCCGATCGAATCCGGGCGGTGGTCGGCCTGCTCCGGTGGCAGGTAGGTGGCGCGAAAGGCCTCGGTGAGCCCGTACATCAGGAAGGGGCGGGTGTGAGGCAGGGTTTGCCGCAGCCGTGCCAACGTCTCCAGCGGCATGCGGCCGCCGGTGTTGGCGATGTAGCGCAGATGTTCGGCAATGCCGCCGGGCCAGTCGAGTTGCGAAAGCTGGATCCACAGCGGGGGAACGGCGGTGAGGCCGGTGACGCGTTCGCGTTCCAGGGCCTTGAGGACGTCGCGCGGCAGCAGGTAGTTGAGCAGCACCACCCGCGCGCCAGCGTGGAAGGCGGTGCTGAGCTGCGAGAACCCGGCATCGAAGGACAGCGGTAGGGCGGCGAGCAAGCTGTCGCCGGCGTGGTTGCCAAGATACTGGGCCACGCTCTTGGCGCCGGTGACCATGTTGCGGTGGGACAGCACCACCCCCTTGGGGCGTCCGGTGCTGCCTGAGGTGTAGAGAATGGCTGCCATGTCGGTGTCGATGACACGATGCCCGGTTGCCTGGCCGTCGGTCGGGGGCACGGCGTCGGCCCAGCGGTGCACCGAGGCGCCGGCCACGTTGGGCAGGGAATCGGGGTGGCCGGTGACGATGATGTGACGCAGGTCGTGGCAATGGCCCAGCACGTCGGCGAGCGCTGCCAGGCGCTCGGGCGAGGTCACCAGCACGCGTACGTTGCAGTCCTGCAGGATGTAGCCGACCTGGTCCGGCTTGAGGATGGGGTTCACCGGCACGAACACGCCGCCGGCAGCGGTGGTGCCGAAGAAAGCGGCAACCGTCTCGAAGCGCTTGTCGAGGTAGATCGCGACCCGTTCCGAACGGTCCAGTCCGAGTGCGAGCAGCCCGGCGGCGAAGGCCTGGGTACGGGCGTGCAGCTCGGCGTAGGAGAGGGTCTCGCCGCCGGCGCTGAGGGCGGGCGAGTCCGGCGCTCTTGCGGCCGATGCCTCGATGAGGTGATGGAGCAGGTGGGTCGCGTTCATGTGGCGCTTACTTGCTCTTGATCATCGTGCCGACGCCGTGGTCGGTGAGGATTTCGAGCAGCAGGCAGTGTTCCACCCGGCCGTCGATGATGTGCACCGACTTCACGCCACTGCGCGCGGCATCCAGCGCCGAGGCGATCTTGGGCAGCATGCCGCCCGACAATGTGCCGTCGGCGACCATTTCGTCGATGTCGCGCGGAGTCAGCCCGGTGAGCAGTTCGCCGGCCTTGTTGAGTACGCCCGGGGTGTTGGTGAGCAGCACTAGCTTCTCGGCCTTGAGGATCTCGGCGAGCTTGCCCGCCACCACGTCGGCGTTGATGTTGTAGGTCTGGCCATCCTCGCCGACGCCAATGGGGGCGATCACCGGGATGAAGTCGCCCTGGTCGAGGAAGGCGATCAGGGTGGGGTCGATGCTGGTGATCTCGCCGACCTGGCCGACATCGATCAAGTCGCCCGCCGGTGCGTCCTTGCGCTGCATCATCAGCTTCTTGGCGCGAATGAAGCTGGCGTCCTTGCCGGTCAGGCCCACGGCCTTGCCGCCGTGCTGATTGATGAGGTTCACGATCTCCTTGTTCACCTGGCCGCCGAGCACCATTTCCACCACTTCCATGGTCTCGGCGTCGGTCACGCGCATGCCCTGGACGAACTCGCCCTTCTTCCCGACGCGCGCCAGCAAGGTTTCGATCTGCGGTCCGCCGCCGTGCACCACCACGGGGTTCAGTCCCACCAGCTTGAGCAGCACCACGTCGCGGGCGAAGCAGTCCTTGAGGTGGGGGTCGGTCATCGCATTGCCGCCGTACTTGATGACGATGGTTTTGTCGAAGAAGCGTTTGATGTAGGGCAGGGCCTCGGCCAGGATCTCGGCCTTGATCGCGGGCGTGAGGGCAGTCGTGGCGGTGTGCGGGGTGTCGGGGGGCACGGGGTGGCTCATGTCGGGTTCCTGATTGGCGCTGTGACGAGCGGAATTCTACTCGCCGCCGCCGCGGCGGGCCAATGTCCGCAGCAGACTCCCGCTGCGGTTACGAGGCGGGCTGCACGAGGCGGGCAACACGAAGCGGCAGGCGTGTGGTGGTAGCATGCGCGGGAGTTGTTTGCCACATTCCACCACGGGGCGCATTGGCGGTGTCCGCCGAGCGTCCGGATTGCGGTGCCGCGCGGCGCGCGGATGCTCGCCCAGCCAGGGAAACACTGATTTACTCCACCGTTCGGGCTGAGCCTGTCGAAGCCCTTGATTTTCGGGGCATGCCCTTCGACAAGCCTGTCCTGAGCACAGCCGAAGGGCTCGGGGCGAACGGATTCAATCAGCGCCTCCCTGGTTGAAAGGCGGCCATTCCGTATGCCGGTGGGCCCGTACGCCGGCCGCACGCGGCGGTTCTTCAAGGTGCCCGACAGCGAGCGAGGCTGCTGAATGGACATTACCGTTTTCGGAACCGGGTACGTCGGATTGGTGACGGGCGCGTGCCTGGCCGATGTGGGGCACCGGGTGATGTGCGTCGATATCGACGCGCGCAAGATCGACGACCTGAAGCGCGGCGTCATCCCGATCTACGAGCCGGGGCTGGAGCCAATGGTCAGGCGCAACTTCGGTGACGGCAGGTTGGTGTTTACCACCGATGCGGCCGAGGGGGTGGCCTTTGGCGAACTGCAGTTCATCGCCGTGGGCACGCCGCCGGACGAGGATGGCTCAGCCGACTTGCAGTACGTGCTGGCGGTGGCGCATACCATCGGACAGCATATGGCGGACTACAAGGTCGTCATCGACAAGTCCACCGTGCCGGTGGGCACCGCCGACAAGGTTCGCGCCACGGTAGCCGCCGCGCTGGCGGCGCGCGGACGCGAACTGGACTTCGATGTCTGTTCGAACCCCGAATTCCTCAAGGAGGGGGCGGCGATCGAGGATTTCACCAAGAGCGCACGCATCGTCGTCGGCACCGATTCAGATCGCGTCCGCGACGCCATGCGGGAGTGCTACGGGCCGTACAACCGCAATCACGACAAGCTCATGTTCATGGACGTGCGCTCGGCCGAACTCACCAAGTATGCCGCCAACGCGATGCTCGCGACCAAGATCAGCTTCATGAACGAGATTGCCAACCTCGCCGAACGGCTGGGCGCGGACGTGGAGCAGGTGCGGCTGGGCATAGGCTCCGACCCGCGCATCGGATTCCACTTCATCTACCCGGGCTGTGGCTACGGTGGTTCCTGCTTTCCCAAGGACGTTCAGGCGTTGGCACGCACCGCGCAGCAAGTCGGCTACCAGCCGCAGTTGCTGCACGCGGTTGAAGCGGTGAATCAGCGGCAGAAGCACACCATGTTCGACAAGCTCAGCCAGGCCTTCGATGGCGATCTGTCGGGCCGGACCATCGCCATCTGGGGGCTGTCGTTCAAGCCTAATACCGATGACATGCGCGAGGCGCCCAGCCGCGTGCTGATGGAGTCGCTGTGGGCGGCGGGTGCCCGGGTGCGGGCTTTCGACCCGGAAGCATCGGCCGAAGCGGCCCGCATCTATGGCGATCGCGACGATCTGACGCTGGTCGGCCACCAGGACGAAGCGGTGGACGGTGCCGATGCCCTGGCCATCTGCACCGAATGGAAGCAGTTCAGGGCCGCCAATTTCCGCGCACTGCGTGCGCGGCTCCAGCACCCGGTCGTGGTCGACGGCCGCAACCTCTACGACCCCCGTACCGTCCGCGCCGCCGGCCTGCTGTACTACGCCGTCGGTCGTGGCGATTCGCTCAAGCCACGCGTCTGAGCCGCATCGGCCGGCCCCGGCTCATTGCAGGAAGGGGTCGGTCTTGACCGCGTCATCCAGCCCGTCCCGCCGCTGTGGCCGGCCGGGCTGCTGAAGCGGATCAGTGCGCAGATTGTCGAGCGCATCGTCGGCCAGCGCGCTCGGCCGCACGCGGGCCCGTGATTCCAGCGTGCCGGCCCGTTCGAAGGTCAGCCGCAGGACGACGTTCGCGCGCGGGCGCAGGGTCTCGGACAAGTCTTCGAGAATCAGGAATGCGCCACCGGGCTGCAGGGGCACGGCCATGCCTGCGGGTACGTCCACCGCCTGCAGCGTGTGGCGTGCCCACACACCGTCGGCGACGGCCATGGCCTGTATGCTGACGCGGGCGGCTGAGGCGGAGGTCACCCCGAGCAGCCGGTCATCCGCGTCGGATGTGTTCACCAGGGTGAGCTGAACGATGGCATTGCGCTGGCCCGCGGGTTCGATCCACGCGTCGCGCACGCGAATGTCTCCGGCCACTGCGCTTGCGGTGGTCGTCAGACCGATCGCGAGCACGAGCGTTACCAGACGGTTACGTTTGAAGTGCATAGTCTGACCCCCGAGTTGCTGCCGCGTCGTCATGTACCCGCCTTGACGGGAGCGGGGTCTTCCGCGTCGGGCTCGTGCGGCATGTTGTCTTCGATGTGGATGGGCTCGTCGGCGGGCGCGTTCTTGCTGCGCCGTTCGATCAGCAGCCACAGCACCAGGCCGGCGCCCAGACCCCAGGCCGCGCCGTGGGTGGCGAGGACCACGCCCATCACGCCGGCCACGCCCATCGAGGTGGCGTTGTCGATCTGCTCCACGGCCACCGCAATACACAGGTAGCCGGTGATCAGCAGGGTGATGGACAGGGCGATCGGCAGCACCGGCTTGAACAGGGTGATCAGCGGCAGCAGGAAGAGGGCGATGAAACCGACGATCCAGAACACCCCGGCACCGGAGTAGATGGTGTCCATGGCGCTGCGCCCGTAGCGGTAGCGTTCCGCGATGGTGGCCATGGCCCCGGTGAACAGCGGGCCGGCCAGACCCGGGTAGGGGGCGAACAGTGAGTGGATGGCGTTGCGGATGCCGGTGACCAGGTGCACACGGTCGACGTCCACTTCGATCTTCTCGTCCGGACGCAGGTGGTCCACTCGGGCGATCAGGCTCTGGCCGACGATGATGTCGCCGAAGGCGATGATGTAGGCGATCACCGCGGTGGGGATGGCCAGCATCAGCAGGTCGAAGCCGGGGAAGCCGACGGTGAAGGGCAGGTAGTTCCAGATCTGGCCGAAGGCCGGGGTGGCAATGCCCCACTCGATGGCCGGCAGCGGGTATTCGCCCACCGCCCAGCCGATGCCCATGGCGATCAGCATGCCCGGCACCATGCCGTAGCCGGCGACGATCTTGGCCCAGCGGTGCTTTTCGGTCCAGTCGCGGAAGGACAGCGAGAACAGCACGTAGGCGGTGACCAGGCCACCGATGCCGAGCGAGATCGGCGTGTTGTAGGCGCGGCCGCCCTGGCTGATCTCACCGGACAGCGCGGCGATGCCCGCACCCAGCAGGATGCCGGCGCTGATCGACTTGGGGATGTTGTTCACCAGCTTCGAACCCAGGCGGGTGACCGCCATGAACAGGAAGATGAAGGTGACCATCAACTGCAGCGCGACCAGCGCACGGATGGCGTCCGGGCCCGGTTCGAACTGGCCGATGAAGAGCAGCACCACCGGAATGGCCGGGGTGATCCACCCCGGCACAAAAGGTACGCCCAGCAGGTTGGGCAGCATGAAGCCGATGCCGCACACCACCACGTAGGCCAGGGCGACATCATAGGGCAGGCCCAGGTACTTCTGCAGCAGCGGGATCATGCCCATGGCGACGACGAACATCACCAGGGCCTGGATGGTTTCGGCCACTTCCCAGCGGTAGTGGATGAAGGGCAGGCGGATCTTGAAAGGTCCGGCCGGCCAGTAAGGGTGCTCCTCACCGTGTTGGCGTTTCAACAGCACTTTGTGTTCCTCCCTTGTCATGATTCTTCTCACGCTCGATCCCTTGGCGCAGGCCTCGGCCGCCCCCAGAGGAGGCGCAACCGTATCCGCGGTGGGCTTGTGTCAGCGTGTTCAGCCGATGGCCGATGCCGAGCGTGCCTGCTGGCGCAGCATGAACTTCTGGATCTTGCCGGTGGAGGTCTTGGGCAGCATGCAGAACTCGATGTGCTTGGGCACCTTGTAACGCGCCAGGTGCGCGCGGCAATGCTGGATGATGTCGTCGGCGCTGACGTCGGCGTCGTCACGGATTTCGATGTAGGCGGCCGGCACCTCGCCCCATTTCTCATCGGGTTTCGCGACCACCGCGGCGGTCAGTACCGCGGGATGGCGGTAGAGCACTTCCTCGACTTCCAGCGACGAGATGTTCTCTCCGCCGGAGATGATGATGTCCTTGGATCGATCCTTGATCTTGACGTAGCCGTCGGGCTGCAGCACGCCCAAGTCGCCGGTATGGAACCAGCCGCCGGCAAAGGCCTCGCGGCTTGCCTGGGGATTCTTCAGATAGCCTTTCATCACCAGGTTGCCGCGGAACATCAGTTCGCCCATGGTCTCGCCATCCGGCGGGACCGGCTGCATGGTCTGCGGGTCCATCACCGCGACCGCCTCCTGCATGTGATAGCGCACACCCTGGCGGCCGTTGCGCTCGGCACGCCGGTCGATGGGCAGTGCGTCCCACTCCGGGTGCTTGGCGCACACCGAGGCCGGGCCGTAGGTCTCCGTCAGGCCGTAGACGTGGGTGATGTCGAAGCCGATGCGTTCGGCCCCCTCGATGATCGCCGCCGGGGGGGCGGCACCGGCGATGAGGCCGGCGACGCTGTGCTCGATGCCGGCACGCAGGCCGTCCGGCGCGTTGATCAGCATGCCGTAGACGATGGGCGCGCCGCACATGTGGCTGACCTTGTGGCGCCGGATCAGCTCGAAGATCAGCGCCGGGTCCACCTTGCGCAGGCACACGCTGAGGCCGGCGTTGGCCGCCAGCGTCCACGGGAAGCACCAGCCGTTGCAGTGGAACATCGGCAGCGTCCACAGGTACACCGCATGCTGCGGCATGCCCCAGCTGATGATGTTGGAGGCGGCGTTGAGATAGGCGCCGCGGTGGTGGTACACCACGCCCTTGGGGTTGCCGGTGGTGCCGGAGGTGTAGTTGAGCGCGATGGCGTCCCACTCGTCGGCGGGCAGCTTCCAGGCGTAGGCGGGGTCGCCGACGGCGAGGAAGTCCTCGTACTCGATCTCGCCGAGGCGCTCGGTGCCGGGATACTCGGGGTCGAGGGCGTCGATCACGAGTGGCTTCTCACCTTGCAGCAGATCAAGGGCGGCGCGGACGGTGGGAGCGAACTCGGGGTCGGTGATCAGCACCTTGGCTTCGCCGTGGCCGAGCATGAAGGCGATGGCCTCGGCGTCCAGACGGGTGTTGAGGGTGTTGAGCACCGCGCCGGTCATCGGGATGCCGAAGTGGGCCTCGAACATGGCCGGTACGTTGGGCAGCATCACTGCCACGGTGTCGCCGCGGCCGATGCCGTGCTGCGCCAGAGCGCTGGCCAGACGGCAGCAGCGGTCGTAGGTCTGAGCCCAGGTGAAACTGCGCTGGCCATGCACCACCGCCAGGCGTTCCGGATAAACGTAGGCGCTGCGCGCGATGAAGCTCAGGGGCGACAGCGCCACATGGTTGGCGGCGTTGCGTTCCAGCCCCTGGTCGTAAACAGATGGTGCCACCTTCTCCCCCTCCAGCATGATTGCCCGTATATGGTCTTGTCTGCGCGGCCACTTGGCGTGGGTGCGGTGACCGCACTCCAGGCAGGGAACATGCCAGAGGAAGTTGTCCGGAATTGCGCCGGAATGTACGCAATCTTGTCGGCGTCCGACATCATCGTCATCGGCGGGTGGCGCCGGGTGCGTGAGGGTAGAATTCGAGTCTCCCCATTGACCATGATGTTGAAGTTGTCTTTATCCATGCCCGACGTGGCCGGCCCTCAGACCCCTGTCGCTGAATCCGCGAGTACCGGTGGCGACGACGCAGTGTTCCGCACCCTGGTGGGCGGAGCACTGGATCTTTTCGACCAGGGCGTGACCGTTTTCGATACCGGCCTGCGGCTGGTGGCGTGGAACAAGCGCTTCGTCGAACTGCTCGCTTTCCCGGACCCGCTGCTGCGCGCCGGGACGTCCTATGAGGCGTTCGTGCGCTTCAACGTGGCGCGCGGCGAGTACAGCCTCGACGGTGAATCCGCGGATGATGACGCCGAAGCGGTGGTGGCTGCGCGCATGGCGGCAGCGCGGCGTTTCGAACCGCATTTGACGCGCTGGGTGCGGCCCAACGGGCGGGTGCTGGAACTACGCGGGCAGCCCATGCCGGGCAATGCCGGCTTCGTCACCTTCTATGCCGACATCACGGTCCAGCAACACCGTCAGGACGAGATCGCTCGCGACAAAGCCGCGCTTGAGGCGCACATCCAGCGTCGCACCGCCCAACTCACCGAGGCCAATGCGGAACTCACCGCAGCGATCGAAAGGAATCGCGAAATCACCGTGGCCCTGCGTTACAGCGAAGCCCGCCTGCGCCAGATCACCGACGCCATTCCCGCCCACGTCGCCTATTTCGACAAGGCATGGGCGTATCGCTACGCCAACCGGCGCTACGCGCAGTGGTTTGGCTGGACGCCCGAGAGCATGGTCGACCAGTCCATCCCCACCGTGATCGGCGCACGCCTCTTCGACCAGGTTTCCGAACCGGTACGCCGTGCGTTGGGTGGAGAAGAGGTGAGCTACGAATACACCCTCACTGCGCCCGACGGCAGCGAACGGCATGCGCGCAGCACCCTGGTGCCCGACTTCAGTCCCTCCGGGCAGGTGTTGGGCTGCTTCGTTCATGCCGTCGATATCACTGAGCAGCGACGCACCCAGAGCGCGCTCGCTCAGGCGCAGAAGATGGAGGCCATCGGCCAGCTCACCGGTGGCCTGGCACACGATTTCAACAACATGCTGACCGTGGTCAGCGGGAACCTCACCGAGTTGCGCGAAGCGCGCTGTGGCGATCCGATCATCGGCGAGTACGTCGAGCCTGCGTTGCAGGCGGCCAGCCGCGGTGCCGCCCTGATTCGTCGTCTGCTCGCCTTTGCCCGTCAGCAGCCTCTTTCTCCGCGTCCGGTCGAGGTCAATGAGCTGGTGCAGGGTCTGACCAGTCTGTTGCGTCGTTCCCTGCCCGAGAACATCACCATCCACACCGTGCCGGGTGAGCCAGTACCGGTGGCCTTGGTCGACCCCCACCAACTCGAGAGCGCCTTGCTGAATCTGGCGCTCAACGCCCGGGATGCCATGCCCAGCGGTGGCGGCTTGTGCATCACGGCGGGGCTGGAAGCCCTGGACGAGACCGCTGCGGACGATCTTGAGATCAGCCCCGGCAGCTATGTGCAGATCAGCGTCAGCGACAGCGGCGAGGGCATGGACGGCGTTACCCTGGCAAGAGTCTTCGAACCTTTCTTCACGACCAAGAAGGCCAGTGGCGGCACGGGACTGGGGATGGCAATGGTATACGGATTCATCAAGCAATCCGGTGGTGGCGTGCGCATCCGCAGTCGTCAGGCCTGTGGGACTACCGTGTCATTGCTTCTGCCCCGCGCGGAACCGGGGGATGGGGTGGCGGGTGAGTACTGTCCGGCGTCGGGTGATCCGGCAGGGTGGTTGCATGGGCGCTTGGTACTGCTCGTCGAGGACGACCCCGACGTCCGTCGTGTCGTGCGCAAGCAGCTTGCTGGCCTCGACTGCGCGGTGCTGGAGGCCGAAAGTGGCGAGGAAGCCGCCGACTTGCTCGAGAACGTCCCCGCGATCTCGCTGGTGGTGTCCGATGTGGTCATGCATGGCAGCATGGATGGCCACGCGCTGGCACGCTTTGCGCGCAGTTTCCGCCCAGAGTTGCCGGTCATCCTGATGAGCGGCTATACCGATGCGGCCGGCTGCATCAGTAACGACCTGGCCCTGCCCATCCTGCCCAAACCCTTCACACGCGAGTCGCTGTATGCCGCGGTCAGCCGTATCGCCCCGTTCATGCCCGGAGGTCGCGACCATGACGGGTAAGTGCGGGTTGGTTTTCGTCGTCGAGGACGACGACGCCGTAGCGAGACTGATCCGCAGCGCGCTGGAGAAGTATGACTTCAGCGTCGAGTGCTACTCGTCCGGGGCCGCGCTGTTGCGTCAATTGCAGCAACGCAGGCCTGGAGTGTGCGTTCTGGACCTGGGCCTGCCCGACATGGACGGCCTCGAAGTGGTGCGCCAGATCCGTGCGCGCCACGCGTTTGGTCTGCTCATACTCACCGGCCGCGGTGACACCTACGACCGCGTCGCCGGCCTGGAACTCGGTGCGGACGACTACATGGTGAAGCCTTTCGAACCGCGCGAGCTGGTGGCGCGCGTACGCAGCGTGCTCCGTCGCTATCAGCCTTCTTCGGCGATCACCGAAACCAGGCGGGTTGCCATCTTCGCCGGCTGGCGCTTCGATACTGGCACCCACGAACTGACGTCGCCCAAGGGTGAGACAGACACCCTCAGCCTGGCCGAAGCCAGCCTGTTGCGCAAACTGCTGGAATGTCCCAGTCAGATATTGTCACGGGAGCAATTGCTGGACAGTCGCAACCTCGGCGCCCTGGATCGCAGCATAGACCTGAGGGTGTCCCGGCTTCGCAAGCGATTTGAGGAAGATCCTCAGCATGCACGTCTGATCAAGACCGTGTACGGAGCCGGCTACCTGTTCTCAGGATCGGTGGAATGGCAATGAGTGGCGATGGGCGGAGCCCCCCGCATGGATTCCCTCTCTGGGGGAAAGGCGCACAATGGCTCGGGCACCGCCCCGGCGCGCCTAAGCCAGCACCGGCGGCGTGCCCATGCGCTTGCCGTTGAGCAGCATGGGGGCGTCGCTGCGCAGGATGAGGGCGTTGCGTTCGATGCGGAAGGTGATGGGCCGGACCGACTCGATCACGTGCCAGCCGGTGGTCGATTGCAGTGGCTCATCGCGGGCGAGTGCTCTGAGAGGCGCGCGCTCGGGGCGGGCAGCCGGGTCGAAGGCCTCGCGCAAGGCCTTGAAGCGTTCGAGCGCATCCTGCTCGGGGGCGGTGGCCAGATCGAGCAGCATGCGCACTGGCCGGGGAATGCTGCGGCCGCTCTCGTAGCGCGAACCCCCGGTCTGGATGACACCGAGCGCCCCCCAGAAGCGTTCCTGGCTCATGCCGAGTGCCAGGCGGATGTCGGCGGCGGAGCGGGAGGATGGGCCGGCGGGGCGGGGGCGTTTGGGTTTGGTCATGCGCGTGGGGCTGATGGGGCGTCGGTGGAAAGGGACGCGCCGATGCACGGTAAGCGTCCGACGCCCCCACCTTCCGCGCCCCCTCACGCGAGCGGACACTTCGCCGTCATCACAACGGAGGA
>JBKBMG010000010.1:53335-114926 GCA_046295975.1 Rhodocyclaceae bacterium | reverse complement strand
CGGACCGATCGACGCCGAAGGCGTAGCTGACACTACGTCGAGGCGGCGCGAGGGAGTACGGCGTGCCACGGCGAGTGCATCGGCACCCGCAGCAGGGATGGTGTGAGAAATGCGGGCTAGGCATCGAACAATCCCAACTGCCGGCCCGCGGAGGGTGGTCTGAACAGCGACACGTCGTAGCGCCTGAGCGAGCGGGGGGTGAGCCCCAGGCGTTCGCAGGCGCGGTGCAGGCGTTGGCGGTAGAGGTCGGCGAACACGCCCTGGCCGCGCATGCGATGGCCGAAGCGCGGGTCATTGAGTTTGCCGCCGCGCAGTTGCTCGACCAGGCTCATGACGTGGCGGGCGCGGTCGGGGTAGTGATGCAGCAGCCACTCGGTGAACAAGTCCTTGAGCTCGTAGGGCAGACGCAGCACCACGTAGCCGGCGGTTTGCGCGCCATGGGCCTGTGCGCTTTCGAGCACGGCTTCCAGTTCGTGGTCGTTGAGTGCGGGTATCAGGGGAGCGAACAGTACGCCGACCGGCACGCCGGCTTCCGCCAGGCGCGCCATTGCGGCGAGCCGCCGGGCCGGACGGGCGGCGCGCGGTTCCATGCGGCGCGCGAGGGTGTCGTCCAGGGTGGTGACGGAGAACATCACGTGCACCAGGCCGTCGCGGGCAAGGTCGGCGAGCAGGTCGATGTCGCGCTCGATAAGCGCCGACTTGGTGATGATGCTCACCGGATGGCGGGTGGCGGCGAGCACCTCGAGGATCTGGCGGGTTATGCCCAGGCGTCGTTCCACCGGTTGGTAGGCGTCGGTGTTCACACCCAATGCGATCGGGGCGCAGCGATAGCCCGGTTTGGCCAACTCGGTGCGCAGCACTGCGGCGTCGTCGGGTTTCCAGGTGAGCCGGGTCTCGAAATCCAGGCCGGGCGACAGGCCCAGGTAGGCGTGCGACGGGCGTGCGAAACAGTAGCTGCAGCCGTGTTCGCAGCCGCGATAGGGATTGATCGAGCGGTCGAAGGGGACGTCGGGCGAGTTGTTGTAGGTGATCACGCTGCGCGCGCGATCAACTTCCAGCGCCGTGACGATGGTGTAGCCGGGGTCGTCCTCGTCCGTCGCCCCTGGCGCGCTACTCGTGTCCTGCGTGGCCTCCCCGACCACTGCCGTCCGTGCCGCAGCCGCTTCGTCCGCATCCCGCCCGCGCGTCCACTGCGCGAAGCGGCTGTCGGGGTTGGAGGCCGTGCCGCGCCCTCGCGGCAGGTCGGGCAGGGGGGTGGCGGAAGGCTCGGGCGCGCGCATACGGTAACTGTTCAAATATACAGTTTCAAGTATGGCTGTTGAGGTACTTTGAATCAAGTTCGGTGATGTTTCAACGCACGAACGTGGCGGTTGTGCCGCGAACCGTTCAGAACTGTGTTTCCACCGTCTCCAGAATATCGAGCCGGTCGTTGACGAGATGGATCTGGCGCCATTTGTCCATGGTGAGGCAGGGGTGGCTCTGGCCGAAGGCGAGCAGATCGCCCACTTTGACGTCGGAGTCCGCTGGAAAGGTGACGAACAGGTGTTGATCCATGATGCGTTCTGCCCGCCATCCGGTGCCGACCAGCGGCTGAGGGTGGGTGTCCCGGTCGGGGCGGAAGTGGCGTAGCGGCTGGGGCAGGCCGGCGTCGAAGGCCGCGTCGCGCTTGCCCAGGCCGGCGATCAACTGCCCGGGTTCGGGTGTGGACTGCACGCAGGCCCAGATCTCCAGGCAATTGCTCAGTTCGCCGGGGATGGCGCAGGCGCTGGGGCTGCGGTCCAGCACCGCCTGCTGGGCATCGCGGTAAATTCCTTCATCATGGATCGCATAGCAGCCGGGACGCAGGACGGGTAGTACGGACGTGGGCAGGTCGCGCACGGTGTCGGCAACGATGTCGTACCAGGCCGAGCCGGCCGCGGTGAACAGGGGGCGCGCGACGCCGAAACGCCCGTCCGCCTGGAGATCGGCAACCAGGCGCATGCCTTTCTGAAGGAAGGCGCGAATGCGCGGCACGGCGTCGTCGCCGTGGATCACCCCTTCATAGAGTTCGACGCCGGCCAGGCACACGGCCTGGGCCTTGGCGATGGCGTCGAGCACGGCGTGGACCTGCTCGGGGCTGCGGCAACCGCAACGGCCGCCGTCCGCACCGATTTCCAGCAACACCCTTACGGTCTGCCGACGGGCGGAGAAAACGTCGTCCAGCGCGGCAACGTTGTCGGGGGAATCGACCAGACAGTAGAACTGCAGCTCGGGGTCGGTCTGCAGTTCGGCAACGATCTCCATGTTGGCCCGCCCGACCAGTTGGTTGGCCATCAGCAGGCGGCGGCAGCCGGCTTCATGGGCGGCCCGCGCCTGCACCGCGGTGGCAATGGTCAAGCCCCAGGCACCATGCGCGAGCTGGCGCCTGAAGATGTAGGGGGTCATGGTGGTCTTGCCATGCGGCGCGAATGCCACGCCATGCTCGTTGCAGAACACCTGCATCCACGCGAGGTTGCCTTCCAGGCGTCGAACGTCGACTACCGCGGCGGGGAGCGAGACGTCTTCGTTCAGTAGGTTGGCGGCGCGGTCGCCCGCGGTGGCCAGCACATGTCCTTTTTGCATCGGTTGCTCCCTGTACGTATGCAATGAATGGGTTGGGTGGTGGCTTGGCGACCGTGGCCGAGCCTGAGCCCGAGCTACCCGCTTGCGGACCGCGTTTGCACGTGGCCACTTGTGGCTGGAAAAGATCGGTGGTACAAAGTAACAAAACGGAAGTAAAAAAGAAACTTATTAACAAAATGCGGCCTGACCGATACGGATTGCGACAGATCGGGGCCGACGTGCCACGCATCCGAGGCCATCGCGACACTGAACCGACATGACCTACGACCTGGACATTCTGACCCACATCGCCGATCTGGCGCCGCAACTGAGCAAGTCCGAGACGAAAGTGGCGGCAGTGATTCGGGATGATCTGGCGTTCTGCGCGAACGCCAGCATCAACGACCTGGCGGCACGGATCGGCGTGAGCGAGGCGACGATCACCCGCTTTGCCAGAGCGGTCGGGTGCAAGGACGTGCGCGAGCTCAAGATGCGCCTGGCGCAGTCGCTGGCGATTGGACAGCGCTTCGTATCCGCGCCGGTGTACTCAGACACCCAGGGCGTTTTCGCGGCGATCCGCGACATGCTCGATCTGCATGAGCAGCGCGTCAGCGAGCAGGCGCTCGGCGAGATGGTGGCGGTGCTTGGCAAGGCGTCGAACATTGCCGTGTTCGGCTGCGGCGGCGGCTCCGGGATGATGGCGCTGGAGGCCTGCAACCGACTGTTCCGGCTGGGTTTTCGCTGCAGCCACACGAGCGACGGGGTGATGGGGCGGATGGTCGCGAGTACCTTGCGCGCCGATGACGTGTTGCTGCTGTTCTCCCTCACCGGACGCACGCCGGAAGTCCTGGAAATCGCCCACATCGCTCGCCAGTACGGTGCCCGGCTTGCGGCGATCACCCAGTTTGGCTCGCCGCTCGCGGATCTGGCCGATTGCGCGCTCACGATCGAGACGCGTGAGGGAGACGACATCTTCCGGCCCACTACCGCGCGTTACGCGCTGATGCTGATGATGGACCTGCTGGCGATGAAACTCGCCCAGGTGCATGAGGCAGTCACGCGCGAGAACCTGCGCCGGATCAAGCTCAATCTCGATACGCATCGCGGCGGCAGTGATCGCCAGCCGCTCGGCGACTGAGTGGGCGCGACGATGAACGCTGATCTGCTGTTTCGCGGGGTGCGGGTGATCGACGGCAGTGGCGAGCCGGGATTCGAGGCCGACGTGGCGGTGTGCGACGGACGGATTGCCGCCATCGGCGATCTGGCCGGCTGGCGGGCGGCCGAAGTGGTGCAGGGGGAGGGGCTTTGTCTTGCGCCGGGTTTCATCGACGTCCATACCCACGACGACACCAACGTGATCCGCAGCCCCGGCATGCTGCCCAAGCTCAGCCAGGGCGTGACCACGGTGGTGGTGGGCAACTGCGGCATCAGCGCCGCGCCCGTCCGCCTTCGGGACAACCCGCCGGACCCGATGAATCTGCTCGGCCGCCGCCACGACTTCGTCTACCCCAGCTTCGCCGACTATGCGGCGGCGGTGGACGAGGCGGTGCCGGCGGTGAATGTGGTGGCGCTGGTCGGCCACACCGCACTGCGTGCCAACCACATGGACGACTTGTATCGGGCGGCCACGCCGGACGAGATCGCACGCATGCGCGATGACCTGAGGCAGGCGCTGGAGGACGGGGCGATCGGCCTGTCCAGCGGGCTGGCCTATGCGTCTGCCCACGCGGCGCCCACCGGTGAGGTCATGGCGCTGGTCGAGGAACTGGCGGCGTTCGGCGGGATATACACGACGCATCTGCGCTCCGAGTTCGCCGAGATCCTCGCCGCGATGGAGGAGGCCTTCGCGATTGCCCGCCATGGGCGGGTACCGGTAGTGCTGTCACATCACAAGTGCGCCGGGCTTGCCAACTGGGGGCGCACCCGAGAGACCCTGGCCTTTGTCGACCGTGTCCGTCGCCATCAGCGCGTGGCGCTGGACTGCTATCCCTACGCGGGCAGTTCGTCCACGCTGGATCTCAAGCAGGTGACGGATGACTACGACATCCTCATCACCTGGTCCGAGCCCGAGCCCGGCCAGGCGGGCCGCACGCTGAAACAGATTGCAGATGGCTGGGGGGTGTCGCTGCTGGCCGCGGCCGCCCGGCTGCAGCCAGCCGGCGCTGTTTACCACTGCATGGACGAAGCCGACGTGGAGCGGGTGCTGGCCCACCCGCGAACGATGATCGGATCCGACGGCCTGCCCAACGACCCGCTTCCCCACCCCAGGCTCTGGGGGGCCTTTCCCCGCGTGCTTGGCCGCTACAGCCGCGAGCGGCGGCTGCTGCCGCTGGAGGTGGCGATACACAAGATGACCGGATTGTCCGCCGCCGAGTTCGGGTTGGCGGGCAGGGGGCGTCTGCAGCCTGGTTGCTGTGCCGACCTGGTGCTGTTCGACCCGGAAACCATCGCCGACACGGCCGACTACGAGCGGCCGCTGCAACAGGCGGTGGGCATCGAGCGGGTGGTGGTGAACGGCGTGACGAGTTTTCGCGACGGCCGTCCGACCGGGGACCGAGCCGGACGGATGCTGCGCCGCCGCCCGCTTTCGGTCGCGCATGCGGCATTGATTTCGAACCCTAAGGAGTAGACGCATGAACATCATCCGACATGGTGCCGAGGGCGGCACCGGCACGGGCGGGCAGCACCTGCCGTTCTCATCCGCAGTGGAGGCGGGGGGCTGGCTCTATGTGTCGGGGCAGACCCCGATGCGCGACGGCGAGGTTGTCGAGGGCGGCATCGTCGAGCAGTCGCGGCTCGCCATCGACAACTGCCTGCGCATCATGGAGCGCGCGGGTTACGCACTGGAGCACGTCGTTCATGTCAAGGTCATTCTGACGGATGCGCGCTACTTTGCATCCTTCAACAAGGTCTTCAAGGAGGTGTTCGGCGCTCATCCGCCCGCCCGTATCTGTGCGGTGGCAAGCCTGGTGGTCGATTGCAAGGTGGAGGTCGACGTCACCTGCTACAAACCGGCGAGCGATCGCTGAGCCAGCCCGGGCGCCCCGACCCATGCCATTCAATCGTGCCGCTCGTTCTTCCGTTCCACGCAACAGCCGAGGTGTGCCATGCACATGATCGCACTGGGCGCGTCCGCGCTGATGCAGCGCATCGACCGGGTCAACCGGCTCGTGGTCGGTGCGCTGATGATTCTCCTCCTCCTCGACGTGTGGGTCGCGGTGCTGGACCGCTACCTGCTGCAGTGGCAGCTCGTGTGGGTGGAGGAGTTGGCGCGCTACATCATGATCTGGGCCATTCTCATGGCGGTGCCCTGTTGCACGGCGCACCGCGAACATGTCGGACTGGCATTCCTGCTCAATGCCTTGCCCGAGCGCGCGCGGGCGGCGACCCAGGTGGGTATCAGCGTCGTCACGGTGGGGTTCTTCGCCTATGTCGCATGGTTCGGCATCGCTTTCGCGGAGAAGGGCGTGCGGCAGTTCTCGACGGTGTTTTCCCTGCCCATGTACTGGGCCTATCTGGCCATTCCGGTGTCGTTCGGCCTGGCGGCGCTGCAGGCGACGCTGGTACTGGTGGTTGATCTTGCGCGCCTGGTCCGGCCGTCGTCGGCCATGGTGCTGGGTGCGGGAGAAACGCGATGATCGTGCTGATCCTGTTCGTGGTGCTGATGCTCGTGGGCGCCCCCATCGCGGTGGCAATTGGTGTCGCCGGTCTGGGTGGATTGTTCGAGATGGGTGGAAGCCACTTCGCCTCCCTGGCGCCGTCGCGGATCTTCAACGGCCTCAACATCTTCCCGTTCCTGGCCATGCCGTTCTTCATTCTTGCCGGCGAGATCATGAACCACACCGGCATCACCCAGCGGCTGGTGGTGCTGGCCCAGGCGCTGGTGGGCCAATTCCGGGGCGGTCTCGCGCATTCCAACATGGTGGCGTCGGTGTTCTTCTCGGGCATTACCGGCTCCGCCACCGCCGATGCGGCGGCCTTCGGCCGGACACTGGTGCCGGCCATGGAAAAACAGGGCTACACCCGCTCGTACGCCTGTGCCGTGACGGCCGCCGGCTCGATCATCGGGCCGACGATTCCGCCGTCGGGCCTGATGGTGGTGTATGGCTCGCTGATGGGGGTGTCGATCGGCGGTTTGTTTGCCACCGGAATCCTGCCCGGGCTGATGATCTGCGGCGTGTGCATGGCGATCATCGCGGCCTCCGCCAAGCGCCGGAATCTGCCCAAGTCGGACGATCGCGTGCGATTGCGCCAACTGCTCACACACTTCCGCCAGTCCGCCCTGGCGCTGCTGATGCCGGTCATCATCCTCGGCGGCATCGTGTTCGGCATCGTCACGCCGACCGAAGCGGCGTCCATCGCGGTCGCCTACGCCTTGTTCGTTGGTGCGGTGATCTACCGCAACCTGAGCTGGCGCGCGTTGTTCGCGATGCTGGTCCGCACTGCGCAGATATCGGCGGTGATCTATCTCATCATCGGCTCAGCCTCGATTCTCGGCTGGTGGCTGAGTTTCAACCAGATTCCGCAGCAGGTCGCGGCGGCCTTCATGACCGTATCCCAGGATCCGCACATGATCCTGCTGCTCATCATCGGATTGCTGCTGGTGGTGGGCATGATCATGGATATCAACGTGATGCTGATCATCCTGGCGCCGATCCTGATCCCGCTCACGCAGCAGATCGGCATGGATCCGCTGCATGCCGGCATCGTTTTCATCCTGGCCCTCAACATTTCCCTGATGACCCCGCCGATCGGCGCATGCCTGTTCGTGCTGTCGTCGGTAACAGGGGAGCGGCTGGAGCGGATATCACGCGATCTCCTGCCCTTCCTGATCGGTCAGGTCGGCTTGCTGTTGTTCATCGCCTTCAGCCCCGATTTCGCCTTGTTCATCCCGAGATGGCTCGGCTACTGATGCAGCACCCATAGCGATACCCAGACGCAGCACCCCGTAGCGCGCGGACACGCGACGCTTCCACCCACGACAGAGAGGTGATTCAAATGAAGATGCTTGCTTCGACCCTTGCGACATGTTGCGTGGCGCTTGCTCTCGCCGCTCCGGCGGCGCATGCCGAGAAGGTGCTGCGCTTCGCGCACGACAACAAGGCCGATCCGCTGGAGAATCCGGCGCACGCATTCACCGCGGTGTTCAAGAACATCGTCGAGACGGCGTCCAACGGTCAGCTCAAGGTCCAGGTGTTTCCCAGCAACCAGCTCGGCAGCGCGTCGGAGCACGTGCAGATGGTGCGCGACGGACAGATCCAGGCGACGCTGACCTCGGTCGGCGCGCTGGCCGGCTACTATCCGCGGATCGGCGTGCTCGACGTGCCGTTCGCCTTCGAAAGCAATGCCGCGACCTATCGCGTGTTCGACGGCGAGTTCGGGCGGTTGCTGGCGCGCGACATCGAAGCCGAACTGGGCGATGTGAGGGTACTGGGCTTTCCCGATACCGGTGGTTTCTTCTCCATCACCAACTCCAAGCGCGCGCTCGAAACCCTGGATGACTTCAAGGGCTTGCGCATCCGGACCATGACGCTGCCCACCCACCAGACCCTCATCCAGACGCTGGGGGCGCAGGCCTATCCGCTCGCGTGGGGCGAGGTCTACACCTCCCTCCAGACCGGGGTCATCGACGGTCAGATGAACCCCGTTCCCACCGTATCCTTCGCCAAGTTCAACGAGGTGCAGGCCTACTTGACTCTGACCAACCACCTGTTCGCGCCCTACACCTTCATGGTCAACAAGGACTTCTACGACCGTCTGAGCGACGCCGAGAAGAAGATTCTTGCCGATGCCACGGAGATCGCGCTCAGCGCCAATCGTGGTCTGTCGCGGCTCATCGAGGCGTCGGAAGACCGCGGGCTGGAGGGGCTGAAGCAGAAGATGAAGGTCAACGCACTGGCGGCGGAAGAGCGTGACAAGATGCGCGCGGCCACCCAGCCTGCGGTGGAGGCGCAGATCCGCCAGGCCCTGGGGCCCCAGGGCGAGGCCTTGCTGGGACAGTTCCTCGAGGCGGTGGCGGAAGCAAACGCGGCGGCCTATCTGCAGTGAGCCGGTCCGTCATCACGGGTGGTCCGGTGCCCGGCACCGGACCCGGCGGAGTGGACCGCGATACGGCGCCCTCCCGCATTCGTGTCGCCATCGTCGGCGAGTGCATGCTCGAACTCGGGAGCGACATGCTTCCCACCGACATGCCGGCCGCCTACGGGGGTGATACCTTGAACACCGCCACCTATCTGGCGCGCCTCGCAGGCGAGGGCGTCTCGGTGGAGTACGTGACGGCGCTGGGCATGGACAGCGCGAGCGAGTGGATGCTGGCGCGCTGGCGGGCGGACGGGATCGATACCCGAAGTGTCCTGCTCGATCCGCTGCGAAGACCGGGGCGTTACCAGATCCAGCTCGACGCAAACGGCGAGCGTCGTTTCCGCTACTGGCGCGACGGATCCGCTGCGCGCCAACTGCTGCGCCACCCGGGCTTTCCCGCAGTTGCAGATCGACTGCGCGCTGCCGACTGCTTGTACCTGAGCGGAATCAGCCTGGCGATTCTCCCGGATGAAGACCGGATGCGGATGTTGGGCGTCGTTCAGGAAGCGCGCGCGCGGGGCGCCCGCATCGTCTTCGATTCCAACTACCGTCCCACGCTCTGGCAGGACGCCGGACAGGCCCGGGCGTGGGACGCCCGCATGCTGCCGTACGTCGATGTCGCACTCGTCACCCATGACGACGAAGCGGCACTCTGGGGCGATGCCAACCCCGACGCCACCTTGCAGCGCCTGACCGATTCGGCTGCACGGGTTGTCGTGGTCAAGCTGGGGGCGGCAGGTTGTCTCGCGTGTCGGGACGGGGTGATACATCCGGTTGCGGCCAGGTTGGTGGAGACGGTCGTGGACACGACCGCCGCCGGTGACGCCTTCAACGGTGGATTTCTCGCCGCCAGCCTGCGCGGCCTCGACATCGTGACCTGTTGCGAGATCGGCAACCGCGCGGCGGCGATCGTGATCGGCCAGCATGGTGCGATCGCCGAGCGTGTGCTCACCGAGCCGCTGGCTGCGGCCTTGCGTTTTGGTCGTGACGCTGCGTGATTGGGGCTCACCGCACTCAGCCCGAGCGATCAAAACGGGGGGCAAAGTGCGACCACGCCGAAGAGGACAATGAACGGGAGCATGGGCAGGCGGAGGTGTCAATCGTCGGGCGCAGTTCGCTGACGTGGGGCGTGGCTGCTGGGCAGGCAGTTGTCCGGGTCCGCAGCGCGCGCGACGCCCGGTTAGCCCTGATCCTGACCGCCCGGCGGGGCGTATAGAGCGAAGACTTCGGCGCCGGTGAGGTTGCGGGTGGGGTTGGCGAAACTGTAGTATGCAGGTTTCTCGTCGATGAAGATCTGGCTGTCGAACGACCAGGCGGGGCTGTCCTCCAGCAGTCCGACGGGGACGGCGTAGTGGGTGCCGTCACGCAGGCGGTAGAACAAGTGCGTGCCACAGGTGCCGCAAAAGCCGCGTTCGGCCCAGTCGGACGACGCATAGACGGTAAGGTGTTCGCCCCCCTCGATGCTGACGTCGTCCTCGCATTCGACCGCAAGCATCGGTCCGCCTGACCATTTGCGGCACATGCTGCAATGACAGGCGCCGATCTTCTCGCCCTTGGCAACCACTGAAAGGGTGACGGCGCCGCACAGGCACCGTCCTTGCAATTCCATTCGGCTCATGCTTGTCTCCTCAACGGTTGATGGCGCTGATGCGGCCGGGGTCGGATCAGCGGCAAGGGTCGCGTCATTATCGCGCGTGCGTGGGGTGCTTTCCAGCGTCATCACGCCGTCACGCGGCGAACGGGGAGGCTGGAGGATTCACGCCAGCGTCAGTAGCAGATGTTCGGCGTGGGCAAGGCCATGTTCGTCGAACACCTGGATGCCGGCTTCGGTCAGCAGTGCGGCCGTCACACCCTGACCCGGGATGCGGCTGCCGGCGAAGCGGCCGTCGTAAATCACGTTGCTGCCGCAGGATGGGCTGCCCTGCTTGAGCACTGCCACGCGGATGCGATGTGCCCGGCACAGGGCGAGGGCGTGATGTGCGCCAGCGACGAAGGCGGTGGTGAAATCCCCGCCATCGCTGCCGATGACGCGCGCTCCGCCGGCCAGTAACTGTGGGCCGCCGGCGCCGGGCTGGATTTCCGCCGGAGGACGTGGGGTGGGCAGGCCACCGGCTGATTCGGGGCACAGCGGTACGATGCGGCCGAGCTCGTGCCAACGGGCCAGGATGGGGTGTGTGCATAGCGCGGCACGGCCGTCGTAGCGGACAGGGTGGCCGAGCAGGCAGGCGCTGACGAGAACGCGTTCCATGGTTCTCGCCATTCTACGCCGACAGCGGCGTGAGGAAGCCGCGCTAGCCGCCGACGTCGCTACGCGGGCAGGGGGATCAGGCGAAGGTGTTGATCGTCGCGTCCGCGGCGGGGTTGGGCGTGGCGTTTGCGTAAGACGCTTGAACGCGTTCGGCGAGCGACGGGGACAGGTTGGCCGGACCACTGCGGGCCGGCATGTCCGAAGCGTCCTCGCGGCGCTGGATGGCGATCTCGATCTGCGCTTGCATGGCCATTTGCATGGCCATGGCGGCGATCTGGCGATCCTGTGGTGAGGGGTCGGCCGGCGCGAGGGCCGCAGCGCGGATGCGCTCGGCCTTGTCCAGGGTCTCTTCGGGCGTGCGTCCCGGCGATGTGTCGATGCGCACTTCGCCGCCAACAGCGTAGCGCTGGCCGTCGGGGCCGGTCTCATAGGTGAAGCTGGCGCCACCCAGCACCAGGCTGCCACCGACGATGACGTGGGCCATCTCGTGGGCCCGGACCTCGCGGTCGCGTGCCTGGAGCTCGCGCAACTGGGCAAGTTCGGCCTCGCTCAGGCCGGTCGGGTCGCGGCTGTCGGCAGGTGTGGTGGCGTCAGCGCGCGCGCCGTCCTGCGAATCCTGTTCCGGGGCGGGACGGTCGGGTCCGGAACGGGATCGGTCGAGGTAGGGGGAAGCGATGCCAACGGGTGGCAGGCTGCCGATCATCTTGCTGGCTGCGGCCGGACGCGCCCGTGTTCAGGCAGAACTGGGAGACGCGCGCGGGTGGTGGGGATGCTCAGTGGCGCCCGCAGCGCCTCCCGTCGTTCGGGGCGGTCGAACCGGTCAGGCGACGGCGCGCAGCGGTGAGGCGTTGGCCTGCTCGAGACCGATGCCTGCCGTTTCGGCGAACAATTGCAAGGCCTGCTGCGCCGAGGCGGATTGCGTCGGAGCGGGCCGAGCTTGTCCGTCTTCGGCCTGGCTACTGGTCGTCACGTTGGCCGCCGTGGCATCGCTGCCGGTGCGTGCGGACGAGACGGCGGCCGAGGTGGCCTGCGGATCGGTGACGTCTTCGGTCGTGGCGACCGGGTCGCGCGCGGCCGCTTCGCGTGCGGCGGTACTGATCTGAACGTCCACGCCCGGGGCCGTTTCCGCCTGTCGGGCGGCGGTAGGGGCCGCGACCGGTGTCTCGGGGCGTTGCGCCTCGAGCGCAAGCTCGTTGGCTTGCGGTAACCGGTTGAGCATCTGGGTCGGGTTCATTTCCATCTGGCGCTCTCCTTGCCGGTCGGCCGCTGTCCGTCACGCGTTGGAAACCTCCGCGCCCGAAGGATGCCGGACGACGAGTGCGCGACGGATGCAAGCCCGGAATGCCGGGTGCTGGACCGAATGTCGGGAAGGACAAGCCGGCGGGGAATTGGTTCCAGTCCGTCGTGCCTGTCTGTTTCCGATACTCTGCAGTATACGCTTCCCGTGGCGTGGGGGAAGCCACAGCCTATCGATTTTCGTGTGTCAAGTGACCCGCTTCACGGGCGCGTGCCACTCCGAATGGACGCGAGCGCGACAGCAGCGGGGGATGCACCGAAGGTGCTGCTGTCGCGATCACTGTGGAGCGCGTTTGTGTTGCCGCTGCGGGTCAGCGCTCTCAGCGGCAGTGGCGAGCTTACTCGTACTCGACGGCTGATTCCGCCGGCACGATCCGGCACGCGGCGTACTTGAACTCCGGAATCTTGCCGTAGGGGTCGAGCGCGGGGTTGGTGAGCATGTTGGCGGCGGCCTCGACGTAGCAGAAGGGGACGAAGACCATGCCTTCGGGCATGAGTGGGTCGCTGCGGGCGGTGAGGGTGATGTTGCCGCGGCGGGTGCTGATGGTCAGCGCCGCGCCGGGGGCCACCCCCAGGTGAGCCAGTTCGGCCGGGGCCAGGGTGGCGACAGCGGCCGGCTCCAGTGCGTCGAGCACCTGGGTGCGCCGTGTCATCGACCCTGTGTGCCAGTGTTCGAGCTGGCGACCGGTGATGAGCACGGTCGGATAGCTGGCGTCCACCGGTTCGTCCGGCGGCAGCGGCGTGGTGGGACGGAAGCGGGCGCGGCCACTGGCGGTGGGAAAGCGGTCGCCGAAGACC
Source organism: Rhodocyclaceae bacterium (assembly GCA_046295975.1). Lineage (GTDB taxonomy): Bacteria > Pseudomonadota > Gammaproteobacteria > Burkholderiales > Rhodocyclaceae > UBA2357. Next base: position 101,923 of record JBKBMG010000010.1, on the reverse strand, counting down.
ACGTCCAGGCCGGGGGCGTCGTCGGCCGGGCAGGGATAGGTTACCGATTGCTCGACTTCCAGTCGCTCCCAACTGATGTGATCCAGCGAGTGCATGCCTTGCTTCATTTCGGCGAAGATCTCGCGCGGGTGGGCGTAATGCCAGTCCAGTCCCATGCGCCGGGCGATCTCCTGGATGATCCACCAGTCGGGCCGCGCCTGCCCGGGCAGCGGTAAGGCTGCCCGCCCCATCTGCACCTGACGGTTGGTGTTGGTGACGGTGCCGTCCTTCTCGGGCCAGGCCGAGGCGGGCAGGATCACGTCGGCGAACTGGGCTGTCTCGGTCACGAACAAGTCCTGCACCACCAGGTGCTCGAGTTGCGCCAGGGCAGCGCGGGCATGCGCCAGGTCGGGGTCGGACATGGCCGGGTTCTCGCCCTGGATGTACATGCCGCGAATCGTGCCGGCATGGATGGCGTCCATGATCTCGACCACGGTAAGGCCAGGCTGCTCGGACAGCCGGTGCTCGGGTGGCGTGTTCCATAGCTCGTCGAAGGCGGCGCGTACCTGGGCATTGCCAACGGGCTGGTAGTCGGGCAACACCATCGGGATCAGCCCGGCGTCCGAGGCGCCCTGGACGTTGTTCTGGCCGCGCAGCGGATGCAAGCCTGTGCCGGGACGGCCGATGTTGCCGGTGGCCAGCGCCAGCGAGATCAGGCAGCGGGCGTTGTCGGTGCCATGGGTGTGCTGGGAGATGCCCATGCCCCAGAAGATCATCGCGCGTTCGGCGGTGGCGAACAGCCGGGCGATGTCGCGGATTTCGTCGGGTGCCACCCCGCAGGCGGGTGCCATTGCTTCGGGCGTGGTCGCCGCGACGTGGGCCGCGAGCGCTTCGAAGCCCTCGGTGTGGCGGGCGACGTAGTCGGCGTCGTAGAGACCTTCGGTGACGATGACGTTGAGTATCGCGTTGAACAGCGACACGTCGCTGCCTGGCTTGAAGCGCACCATGTGGTGGGCGTGGGTGCCCAGGGTGATGCCGCGCGGATCGAGCACGATGAGCTTGGTGCCGCGCTGCGCCGCCTGCTTGAAGTAGGTGGCCGCCACCGGGTGGTTGACGGTCGGGTTGCAGCCGGTGAGCAGCACCACGTCGGCCTGTTGCGCCTGCATGAAGGAGGCGGTGACCGCGCCGGATCCGATGCACTCCATCAGCGCTGCCACCGAGCTGGCGTGGCACAGGCGGGTGCAGTGGTCGACGTGGTTGGACCGAAAACCGGTACGCACCAGCTTCTGGAACAGCCACGCTTCTTCGTTGGAGCACTTGGCGCTGCCGAAGCCGGCGAGGGCGTCCGGGCCATGCCCGTCGCGCAGCTGTCGCAAACCGTCGGCGGCGAAGTCCAGCGCTTCGTCCCAACTGGCCTCGCGGAAGTGGCTGAGCGGCCTGGCCGGGTCGAACTCGGGATCGAAGCCCTTGGAGGCGCCGGCGCGGCGGATCAGCGGCACGGTGAGGCGCGAGCGGTGGTTGGGGTAGTCGAAGCCGAAGCGCCCCTTCACGCACAGGCGGCCTTCGTTGGACGGGCCGTCGCGGCCTTCGACGAAGACGATTTGTTCGTTCTTGACGTGGTAGGTGAGCTGGCAGCCGACGCCGCAGTATGGGCACACCGAATCGACCTTGCGCTCGGCGCAGGCCGAGTCGCCGCGGCCGTCGGCATCAACGATGCGGGCGGGCATCAGCGCGCCGGTGGGGCAGGCCTGCACGCATTCGCCGCAGGCCACGCAGGTGCTGTCGCCCATCGGGTCGTCGAAGTCGAACACGATCTTGGCGGCTGCGCCGCGGTGGGCGAGCCCGATCACGTCATTCACCTGAACCTCGCGACAGGCGCGCACACACAGGTTGCAGGCGATGCAGGCTTCGAGGTTCACGTGCATCGCGGTGTGCGAGGTGTCCGGGCGAGGGAGGTGGGCGGCCAACTCGCCGGCTGCCTCGCGAGCGGGCAATTGGGCCCGGGCCGCCTGCGCATCGACGCCCACCAGGTCGACCATCTGCCAGAAGTGGCTGGAGCGGTCGGGGCTGGATTCGCGTGTGGGCTGGTCGGCCAGGAGCAGCTCCAAGACCCCTTCGCGGGCGCTGCGGGCTCGGTCGGAACTGCGGCTGCGCACCACCATGCCGGCGACGGCGGGGCGGATGCAACTGGCGGCGAGCGTGCGTTCGCCCTCGATTTCCACCATGCAGGCGCGGCAGTTGCCGTCGCCGCGGTAGCCGGGGGCGTCCTTGAAGCACAGGTGGGGGATGCGGTCTCCCGCGCGTTGAGCGACCTGCCAGAGCGTTTCGCCGGGATAGGCAGTGACCGTTTCACCGTCCAGGGAAAGCTCGAAGGCGGTGTCGGCCGGGGTGGCGGAAGCGGGCGCGGACGCCGGGGAGGAGGCTGAGGTGGCTTGTTTCATGGCGGACGTCGTCATTGGGTGTCCCCGCAGGCGGGGGCCGGCTGCGCCGGAACGAGGCGGATGCCCTGACGGGCGAGTTCCGCGGGAAAGTGGCGCAGCAGGCTGGTGACCGGGTTGGGTGCGGCCTGGCCGAGGCCGCAGATCGAGGCGTCCTGCATGAGCTGCGACAGGTGCTGGAGTTGCTCGACGTTCCAGTCGTCGCGTGCGAGCAGCGCCAGCATCTTTTCAGTGCCGACCCGGCAAGGGGTGCATTGACCACAGGATTCGTCGGCGAAGAAGGCCATCAGGTTGGCTGCCACTGCCCGCAGGTCGTCCTGGTCGGAAACCACGATGATTGCTGCGGAACCTATGAAGCAGCCCTGCGCCTGCAGGGTGTCGAAGTCGAGCGGGAGGTCGGCGAGACGGGCCGGCAGAATGCCGCCGGAGGCGCCGCCGGGCAGGTAGGCAAGCAGTTGGTGGCCGTCCTGCATGCCGCCACAGTACTCGTCGAGCAGTTCGCCCAAGGTGATGCCGGCGGGTGCCAGATGCACGCCGGGGCGCTTCACCCGCCCCGATACCGAGAAGCTGCGCAGGCCGTGGCGGCCGTTGCGTCCCTGGCCGGCGAACCACTCGGCGCCGTGGGCGTGCAGCAGGGGAATCCAATACACCGTCTCGACGTTGTTCACCAGCGTCGGGCGGTCGAACAGGCCTTTCTGGGCGACGAAGGGCGGGCGATGGCGGGGTTTGCCCGGCTTGCCTTCGAGCGACTCGATCAGCGCCGACTCTTCACCGCAGATGTAGGCCCCGGCGCCACGACGCAGCACGATGAAGCCGGGCGCGGTCAGGCCGGCGGCCTCCGCCTCGGCGATGGCGGCGCGCAGCACCTTGTGCAGACCGGGGTACTCGTCGCGCAGATAGATGTAGATGGCTGCGGCCTCGACCGCCCAGGCGCTGACCAGCGCACCCTCCAGAAAGCGATGGGGCGCTTGTTCGAGATAGACGCGGTCCTTGAAGGTGCCTGGCTCGCCTTCGTCGGCGTTGATCACCAGGAAGCGCGGGGCGGGTTCGGCGCGGACGAACTGCCATTTGCGCCAGGTCGGAAAGCCGGCACCGCCCAGACCACGCAGGCCGGCCTGTTGCAGTAGTTGGCTGAGCGCCTCGAAGCTCACGGCGCCGCGCCGCACGTCGTCGAGCAGGGCATAGCCGCCCGCTGCGCGATAGTCTGCCAGGCCCTGCCAGGCGGGCAACTCGGGTTCGAGCGCGGCGTGGTCCTGGGCAGCGGTTTCGAGCAGCGTGTGCACTGTTGCCGGCGTGACGCTGCCTACGTGACGGTGGCCAACCTCGGCCACCGGCGCCTGGTCGCAACGGCCCATGCAGGGGGCGCGCACTACGCGCACCTGGGCGGGGTCCAGCGTCTGCGCCAAGGCCTCGTGCAAGGCCTGGGCGCCGGCCAGTTGGCACGACAGTGAGTCGCATACCCGGATCGTCACCGCCGGCGGGGCGGATTCATTCTCGCGCACGATGTCGAAGTGGGCATAGAACGTGGCCGTTTCATACACCGCCGCCATCGGCAGCTTCATCCAGTGGGCGAGCGCCTGCAGGTGCGCCAGGGAGAGGCTGCCAAAGGCATCCTGGATCGCGTGCAAGTGCTCGATCAACTCGTCCCGTGCACGGGGGCGTCCGTGCAGCAGGGTCTCGATTTCGGATTGGGCTTGCGGACAGAGCTGACGGCCGCGCTGTGTGGGGCGGGGCGCGGTGCGCTTGGACGTGGTGGCGGGGGTGTGCATCAAATGTGGTTTCCGGGGTTGGGAGTCTGGATGTTGAGTTCAGCCGGCTCGCCCAGGCCGCTCAACGGCCGGCGATCCGGTCGATGAGCCGTGCGAGCCAACTGCGCGGCTCGGGCGCGGGCGCGGCGGTGACGCTCGGCCGTGGTTCGGGGCGCGGTTCGGTATGGGTGCGCAGCAGGCGCGAGGCAGATTCGTGTTCGGCACCGTTGCCTGAACGGGTCGGCGCCGGGCGCTGGTGCCGGGCTTCGACGGCTTGTGCGCCTGCTGCGGCAGAACGTGTGCTGCGCGCGTCCAGCGTCTGCAGATAATGGCGCACCTGGATGGAGTCCTGCGGCAGGCTGCCGGGCAGGCCGAGGCTGCGGGCGAGTTGCTCGAAATGACGACGCAGGACCGAGTCGGTGGGAATCGGTGTCAGCGGCAGGCTATCCATGGCGTCCATCTCCTGAGAATAGATGTTGTTGAGGGGTGTTCTCGTGCGGCGATGCCATCGTACGGCGTTGCAGTGCAGTTGAACCGGCCAGCGCAGGGGGCTGCGCTTGCCGGCGGGGCGGCTCGGTGTGCCGGTCGCCGCAACTGGAAGCGATGTCACGGGAAACACTGCGGCTGACGCCGCGTGACGGCACTTCGATTACGGCGTCTCGGCACAATGTGTGTGGGAGGAGGACACGCATGTGCTGCCGGCCATTGCCGAAGTGCGTCAGGTAGCCCGGCATGAACGCCATCGCGGCGACCGGCACACGAACCGGGTCCACGCAATGCAACCGTTGTGCCAGAATCCGTCGTGGCGCACTTGTCCCAAAGCGACGCGATAACGATGGCGGTACGGTTGCCGCGGCTGGGCAGCAGCGGCTACGGCGGGCCAGGGCGTGCAATCGCTCGCATTGGCTGGCCTTGGTTGGCATTGGCTGGTTATGCCTGCGCCTGCGCGGTCGATGTGGTCCGGCAGATCGGTGCCACGGCGGGCGCTGCGAGCGTTGTTGTTGCGCTTGTCGATTTGCGTCAATCTTGGGCAGATGCTACTTTTTTGAACACTACCATTACAAGAAGGCGCATAAAGCGCTATTCCGAGGATGCGACCGTGTTCCCGTCGGCGGCAAGTGTGCCCGGCCTGACGGTTCGGCCTTGGTTACGAGTTTCAGGAGGGGGCGACGGGCGGGGTCGGATGGCCGCGCAGGCGAAGCCGAGTGGAACCGACATCCCGAGGAGGACGAGGAGATGATGGCTGTACCCCAGGTACGGGAGCCGCGCGACGACCGCCTGTCGCTTGCGCGGGAAAAATTCTTCAACCAGGGTGTGGTGCCGGAAGAGGATCTGTCTCCGGTCATTCTCCGGTCGTGGACGCGTTGCCGCGAGGGTGGGCTGGAGCACGATTCGACCAACGCGGTGGAAATTGCCAGCCGTGTGCAACTCGAGGCGTCGCGCGCGCGCAGCGCACGCCTATTGGAACTCGCCAGCGGCGTAATGGAGCACGTGTTCGAGCAGATCCGCGCCTCGGGCAGTATGGTGATCCTGGCCGACCTCGACGGAATGATCATCCACAGCCTGGGCGATGCCAGTTTCGTGGATCGCGCCGAACGCGTGGCGCTGCAGCCCGGCGCTTGCTGGAGCGAGGCCAAGCGTGGCACCAACGGAATCGGCACCACCCTGCTCGAACAACGCCCGGTCGAGGTCTTCGGCTCAGAGCATTATCTTGACCGCAATGTCTTTCTCGCCTGCTGCGCGTCGCCGATCTTCGACGTTCACGGTCGTCTGGCGGGCGTGTTCGACATTTCCGGCGATTATCGCAATCCGCAGAGACATACCCTGGGGCTGGCAAGACTGTCGGTGCAGTTGCTGGAAAAGCGCCTGTTCGAGTCGGAGTTCGGCAAGGACATCCTGATCGCCTTTCACCCGCGGCCCGAATACCTGGGCAGCCTGCAGGAGGGGCTGATTGCACTGAGTCCCGATGGCAGTCTGCTGGGTGCCAATCCGGCGGCGCGGCAGTGGCTGCAGGCGCATACCGGCAAAGCTGCGGAAGCGGGCTTCGCCGAGCTGTTCAAACTCGGCTTCGGCGCGATTCTCGACCGTGCCCAGACGGCGCCCAATGCCTTGGTGCGGCTCGACCTGCGCCGTGGCGGCGAGCTGTATGTTCAGGTGCGCAGCCTGCGTCCGTTGGTGCTGGCCAACCCCTCGGCGGGGGCGGCCGAGTCGGACGCACGGCCGCGCCATCCGGGCGCGCGCTCGGTGGTCCGCCAGCCGGCCGCCCGGGAGGGGCTGTCGCTGGCGTCCCTCGCCACCGGCGACGAGCGTCTGCAGCGTGCGATCGACCGTGCCAGGCGCATCGGCGGCAAGGACATCCCCTTACTCATCCAGGGCGAGTCGGGCGTAGGCAAGGAATTGTTCGCACGCGCCTTCCACCATAGCAGTGCGCGGGCGGGCGGACCGTTCGTGCCGCTCAACTGCGCGGCGATCCCGGAAAACCTGATCGAGTCCGAACTGTTCGGTTATGTCGGCGGCGCGTTCACCGGCGCCCGTCGCGAAGGGGCGATCGGCAAGGTCCAGCAGGCACATGGCGGTACGCTGTTCCTGGACGAGATCGGCGACATGCCTTTGTCCATGCAGACGCGCTTGCTGCGGGTGCTGCAGGAGCGCAGCGTGACGCCGGTAGGCGGGCTGAAGTCGATTCCCGTGGACATTTCGCTGGTGTGTGCGACCCATCGTGTCCTGCGCGATGCGGTGGCGAATGGCGAATTCCGCGAGGACTTGTACTACCGCGTCAATGGCCTCACCGTCACCCTGCCGCCCTTGCGCGAGCGCGGCGACATTGCGATTCTGGTCCAGCGCATGCTCGACGCCGAGGCGGTCGATTCGGGCCGCGAGGCGATTACGATCTCGCCAGAAGTCATGCGTTTTTTCGAGCACTATCCCTGGCCCGGCAACATTCGCCAGTTGCACAGCGTCATCCGCGTTGCGGCGGCCTTGCTGGACGACGACGAGCACCAGATCGAGTCGCTGCATCTGCCCGAAGAGTTGTTTGGCGCCGAATCCGACGGCGAGCGCGGGGCGCGCCGTGATGCGCCGGCCTTTGTCGAGCGTTCGGTCGTGCCACCGCTGTCCGAGCCGGAGACGGCCGCCCGCAGTCTGGACGAGGTCGAACTCGCCGCGATCGCGGCCGTCATGCGCGAGGTAAAGGGCAATGTTTCGGCCGCCGCTAGGCGGCTGGGGGTCAGCCGCAACACCTTGTATCGCAAGCTTGGCCGGATGAGCTGACGATCAGCGCCCACCCAGGGCATTGCGGGTGTCCTTGGTGATACGGTCCATGAACTCCGCGGCCAGGCGACCGCCAGGAGTGGAGGTGGGCGGTGGACGGTAGGCGATCACGACTTCGCCTGGGCGGTCGGGCAGACTGTAGAGCGCGATCGACAGCGGACACCAGGCGATGTGTTCGCGTGCCGACGCCACCACCCGGGCGGCGACCGCTGCGCTGCAGAAGGTGAAGATCTCCGCTTCGTCGTACAAATCCTGAGGGTGGCCAAGGTCGCCGGCGGTGCGCGTCAGCATCCGCCCGAAGTGGCTGACCGTGGGGGCGTTGAGCCCCTGGCCGAGCATGGCATCCTGCAGCGCTTCGCGTGCGGCAGCGAAGTTGGTGCCGGCGATCCGCTCGGTGCGCACCTTGTTCGTTGCTCCGGGGTCCGTCACCTCGGCCCCCGTCACCCCGATGCAGGCGGTCTGCGCATCCGCGAGACCGATGCCGATCACACAGCCCAAGGCCAGCCCGGCGGCCACGGCCAGTGCGCCTGCCTCCCTCATGGTGCGCGCCGCTCCAGCGCAGCCTGCTCGGCTGCGGGAAACAGGTGCATGACCGAACGCCGGTACTCGGTGTCGATTTCGGCGAGCCCCCGGAAACGCTCGGGAACCGGCTGCGCGAGCAGTTCCGTCATGTCCAGCCCCGCTGCGGCGCCGTCCGTCACGCGCTGGGCGAGCCAGTTCAGGTAGTCGGCGGTCTGGCGATGGGCGGAGAGGTCGGGCACCGGCTCGCCGTGGCCCGGTACCCACAGGCGGGCCGGTAGGGTTTCGAGTTCGGCCAGCGAGGCCAGCCAGCGCGCGATGTCGGCATGCGGGGTGGTCGGCGTGCGGTCGTGGAACAGCAGGTCGCCGGCGAAGACGACGCCGCTCGCGTGGTCGATGACCACCAGGTCGGCGCCGGTATGCCCGGACAGCGCCCGCAGCTCGATGTCGCGACCGCCCACCATGCGGCGTCCCGGAGTCACGTGCTGGCGCGGTGCGACCACTTCGGTGCCGCGCATCCAGTCACCGGCGAGGCGGTACAGGTTGTCGTTGAAGGTCTCGCCCTCGTCGCGGATGCCCGCCACGGTATCGGGCAGGGCGGCCAGGGTGTCCGCGGGAAAGGCCTGGTTGCCCAGGAAGTGGTCGGGGTGGTGGTGGGTGTTGAGCGTCAGCACCACCGGCAGCGGGCTGACCCGGCGGATCGCGGCAAGCATTTGTTCGCCGTAGCGGCGGGAGGGGCCGGTGTCGATCACCACGATGCCGGTCTTGCCGACCAGAAACCCGGTGTTGACGATGTTGCCGCCGTTGCGCGCAGAGACGTCCTCTGTCGTGCCGGTCAGCACATGCACGCCGGGTGCCAGTTCGCGCGGCGTGAGACGGTAGTCGAAGCCCTGGGGCGCGCCGCCGGCCAGCACTGGGCGTTGCCCGGTCAGGGCCATCAGTGCCATCAGCGCCATCAACATGAGCAGCACGTGCCCTGGCCGCAGCTGTGCGCCGAGGGCTGCCGCGTATCGTCGATCGGGCGCGACCGCAGGCCGCCGGATGGGCAGCCTGGCGGATGCCTCAGTGGCGTCGGGTGTGTTCGTCATGGCGTCACCCAGGCGTCGATGCGGTTGCCGTTGTTGTCCCGGCCTTCAATGCGTACCTTTCCGCCGCTGCTTCGACCGGGTGGCAGGTCGACGGTGAAGCTGGGATTCTCGGACACCGGCTCGAATGGGTGGATGCGCATCAGGTGTGCACCGTCGGCGCCTGCGAACTCGAGGGTGTCGATGTGGAAGACCGGGATGCCAGCCGCCAGGCCGGTATCCATGGGATGGATGATGCGCAGCCGAACGCGCTCGCCGCCATCCACCTTGGGCCAGATGCGGCCGCTGACTTCGTTGAGCCGTTCCTGCCACTCGGCGGAGCCGGAACCGGTGGACGGCAGGGTGCAGCCGCCGCCGGTGGCGGTGACCCAGCGACCGCCCACTCGCCACACCCCGTCGGCGGTACGCGCGGCGGCGCGGATCGGCGAGGACTGTTGCAGTTTGAGGCGAAATCCCAGGCTGGGCCGTGCGCTGCCGGGCTCGAAACGCAGGGCTTCGACGATGGGGTTGAAGTCGACGAATACCACTACTTCTTCCACGCCTGCGAGATTGCCGGCATCCACCGATACCGGCACGTTGAGGGCGTCCTCGGCAATACCCGGTGCGCTCACCACCACCCGCTCGTCGAACACCACCTTCGCGTCGCCGGCAAACAGCAGCTTGCGCATGTCACCCCAGCGCGACGAGCCCAGCGGGTCGTCGTCGGCCGTGGCGGCGGATGATCCCGGTGGCAGCAGTGCGAGGGCAAGTGAAACGAGCAAGGCCCGTACGTCCGCACGCGACGGCTGACGGAAGACCCCGTGGCGAAGGGCGTGGCAGCGGCGAGGTGTTTCGGATGGCGTCATCGGTGACGGGTTTGTGGTGGCGGCACGTGTGCCAGAGGCAATCGCCGTGCCATCGGGAAGGGGGATGGCGGGGGGGATTGCAATGGTGCGCGGCGCGGCATGCCGACGGCCAGTGGTGGGCGCCTCCTCGGCGCCGGGGCCACGCACGGGCGCCCGGCCGCTGTTGCGAACCGCAACAGACTGACCCCGAGCGCAACAGCCCGCGTGCAGGTTTTCGCGAAGAAGGGGGCGTTCCGGGTATGGCACAGGCTTTGCGGAACGGCCTCGCCGGATTGGGGGCATACCGCCGAGACGGCGACAACTCGAAAGCGAGAGACACCAGGAGGAAGCGGAAATGGAGTGCAAGACCACACACATCGGCCTGCAGCTGCTCGCCGGCGCAATGGCGCTGGCGTTGGCGGGGGCGGCCCACGCCGACGGCAAGAGCCGGTCGGTGACGAACGAGGACATCCTCAACGATGCCACCACTACCCACCAGGTGGTGACCCACGGACTGGGCACCAAGGGGCAACGCTTCAGTCCGCTGAAGCAGGTCAATGTCGACACCGTCAAGGATCTGGTGCCGATGTGGTCTTTTTCCTTCGGTGGCGAGAAGCAGCGCGGCCAGCAGTCGCAGCCACTGGTGCACGACGGCAAGATGTACGTGACCGCGTCCTACAGCCGCATCTTCGCCCTCGATGCCAAGACTGGGCAGAAGCTGTGGAAGTACGAGCACCGCCTGCCCGAGGGCATCATGCCGTGCTGCGATGTGATCAACCGCGGTGCTGCCATCCATGGCGATGTGGTCATCTTCGGCACGCTCGACGCCCAGTTGGTGGGGCTCAACAAGGACACCGGCCGCGTGGTGTGGCGCGAAAAGATCGCCGACTACAAGGACGGCTACTCCCTCACGGCCGCGCCGCAGATCGTCAAGGGCATGGTCATTACCGGCAACTCCGGCGGGGAGTTCGGCATCGTCGGGCGGGTGGACGCGCGCGATCCGGCCACCGGCAAGCTGATCTGGACCCGTCCGGTGGTCGAGGGCCACATGGGCTACAAGTACGACAAGGACGGCAATGCCATCGAGAACGGCATTTCCGGAACCACCAACGCCACCTGGCCCGGCGACCTGTGGAAGACCGGCGGGGCCGCACCCTGGCAGGCGGCCTACTACGATCCGGATGTGGACCTGATCTTCATAGGCACCGGCAACCCGGCGCCGTGGAATTCCTGGCTGCGCCCGGGCGACAACCTGTACTCCTCGGCCACCGTGGCGATCAGCCCGGACACCGGGCAGATCGTGTGGCACTACCAGAGCACACCGCACGACGGCTGGGATTACGACGGTGTGAACGAGTTTGTTTCCTTCGAGTACAAGGATCCCAAGAGTGGCAAATTGGTCAAGGCGGGTGGCAAGGCCGACCGCAACGGTTTCTTCTTCGTGAACGACCGGACCAACGGCAAGCTGCTCAACGCCTTTCCGTTCGTGCATCAGATCGACTGGGCCCAAAGCATAGACCTGAACACCGGCCGTCCGATCTGGAACGACGACAAGCGCCCCGGCAATCCCTTTGCCGACGGGGGTGGCGACGGCCAGAAGGGTAACGTGGTGTTCAACGCCCCGTCCTTCCTCGGCGGCAAGAACCAGATGCCGATGGCCTTCAGCCCGGAGACCGGCTATTTCTACGTGCCCGCCAACGAGTGGGGCATGGACATCTGGAACGAACCGGTGTCGTACAAGCGCGGTGCTGCATACCTGGGTGCGGGCTTCACCATCAAGCCGCTGCATGACGACTACATCGGCGCGCTGCGCGCGGTGGATCCGGTGGCCGGCAAGATCGTTTGGGAAGTGAAGAACAACGCGCCCTTGTGGGGCGGGGTGCTGACTACCGCCGGCAACCTGGTGTTCTATGGCACACCGGAGGGCTATCTGAAGGCCATCAACGCTACCACCGGCGAGGAGGTGTGGCAGTTCCAGACCGGTTCGGGCGTGATCGCGCCGCCGATCACCTGGGAAGACGGCGGGGAGCAGTTTGTTGCCGTCGTATCCGGCTGGGGGGGCGCCGTACCGCTGTGGGGCGGCGACGTCGCCAAGCGGGTGAACTACCTGGAGCAGGGCGGCTCGGTGTGGGTGTTCCGTTTACATCAGCGCTGAGCGTCGTCCAGCGCGACTGTGAGCGCCGGCCCGGGGGTGCATGCCTCCGGGCCTGCGTGCGTTTAGGGGCACGTGGCCGGCGCGGTGGGGGTGGGAGGCCCGCTGCGGCGTCATCGGCGCGACTCGGTGTACAGCTGGATCGCCCAGATCTGCCGCTCGGACAACAGGTGTTTCCATGCCGGCATGTGACGGATGTCCAGCCGGACCTTGCCTTCTTCGACGGTTTTGAGGAAGTAGGCATCGGCGTCGTCCAGGCAGCGTGCGCGCAGGGCAGGGTCGCCAAGCCGGTTGCAGTAACGGCCGATGATTCGCAGATCGGCCGCGGGTGCGGGAGGCATCGCTTCCGCGCCATGGCAGCGCGCGCAGGCTTGGGCGTAGGCGGTTGCGCCGACCGCGAGGACTTGTTCGCGTGCGTCCGTGGCACCGCGGTACGGATTGTGCGGACTGTGTGAAGCGGCAATGGCGTCAGGAAGTGGGCCCAGTCCCGTGGGGGCGGTGACGTCCAGCGCCAGCACCGGGGTGGAGAGCAGCCACAGGCTTGCGGCCAGATACCGCATGTGGCGGCGGCGCGCGTGGTGGCCAGTGGCGTACGGTCGCACCCGCGTCAAGCGTTCTACCAGTCTGTGGGACATGCGATGCAGCCCTCGAAATAGGCGTCGTTGAAGTTGGCGAAGCGCACGATCGCGCCTTCCATGTCGGCATTCTGGAAGTTGGCGCCCTGGAGCTTGGCCTCCTGCAGGTCGGCGCTACGAAGCCGAGCGGAAATGAACCAGGCGTGATTGGCGCGGGCAATCTCAAGGCGGGCTCCGGTGAAGTCCGCTTCGCTGAGATCCGATCGCATGAGCCGGGCTGCTTCCAGGTCCGCTCCGACGAATCGGGCATTGCGAAAGCTGGCCACCGGCGCGTTGACCTTGTTGAGGCGAGCGCCGGTGAGGTCGGCACCGTCAAGAATGGCGCCCGCGAGATTGGCGCCGCGCAGGTCGGCCCGGATCAACAGCGCCCCGCGAAGATCGGCACCTGCGAGGTTACGACCGACCAGATCGGCGTGCCGCAGGTCCGCACCGGGGCACCGCGTGTATGGCCAGATTCCACAGCCGTTGATTTCGTCGGCGGCTTCGGATGCCACGACAGGGGTTGTCGCCAGACTGGTGGCCAACGCAATCGTGGCCGCGCACGTGCGTACGGTGATCACGGCCCCATGAGATTTTCGGACTTGAGGGGTATGGGACATGCTCTTTGCTCCGTGGCTTGGGGTGGGGCGGGATGCGCCTTGGCAGTCGCTTCCCGCCTGGCCGGATTCAGCGTCGGGCGAGCTGCTGAGGCAGTCTGAAGACCCAGAACGAGCCACCCTGGGTAACCTGCCGGGTCAGCTCGGCCATGTCACCGCCCCACAACGGAACTGCACCGCCGTAGCCCGAAGAAATGCCAATATACTGCTCGCCGTCGAGCTCCCAGGTGATGGGGATGGAGACGATCCCCGAGCCTGTCTGGAACTTCCAGAGTTCCTGTCCGGTACGCTTGTCGAAGGCCTTGACGTAGCCGTCCGAGGTGCCGGTAAATACCAGTCCGCCCGCGGTGGTCAGTGTTCCCGCCCAGAGTGGGAAGGTTTCCTTGTGCTCCCAGGCGATCTTGCCGGTGCGCGGATCGATGGCGCGCAGGATACCGACGTGGTCGTTGAAGAGGCGCTTGATACGGAAGCCCTGGCCGAGGTACGCGGAACCGGCCTTGTAGTGAACCTTCTCCGTCCAGTAGTCCATGGCCCAGTGGTTGCCCGGGATGTAGAACAGTCCGGTATCGGGGCTGTAGGACATGGGGTTCCAGTTCTTGCCGCCTAGGAAGGGTGGGGAAACGAGAATGGTCTCGCCTTTCTCCTCGCCGTCGGCGACCGGGGGCGGACGATTGTCGTTTTCGATCGGGCGGCCGATTTCAAGATCGAAGCCCTTGGCCCAGGTGACGCCGTCGACGAAAGGCCAGGCATTGATCAGGGCCGTCGGTTTGTTCGGATGGCTGGCCGGCGTGGCCAGCGCTTCGCGGTCGGTCACGAAGAAGAATCCGTTGCGATCGGCATGGGCGCCGGCCTTGACCTGCTTGCCGGTGGCCGGATCGGTGTATTCGAAGAGCACGATCTCGTTGTTGCCCGAGAAATCCCAGGCGTCGTTGGGGGTGTGCTGGTAGAAGCCCTTCAGTTCGCCGGTGGCCGCGTCGACATAGGCCTGGCCGGAGGTGAACAGGCTGTCCCAGTTGCGCGGATCGTCTCCCGGCGCGGTACGCGCCCAGGTGTTCCAGGGCGCAGGGTTGCCCGCGCCGATGACGATGGTGTTGGTGTCGGGATCGAAGCTGGCGCTTTGCCAAGGCGCACCGCCGCCGTGGCTCCAGGCCTCGACCTTGCCCGTTTCACGGCTGGGGTCGTCCGGCCAGGATGGGGCGCGCGGGTCACCCGTCGGGGTGCTCTCGCGCCCTTCGAAGTAGCCCATGTGACCTTCGACCATCGGACGCTTCCAGATCTCTTCGCCGGTGTCCGGGTCGCGGGCGTATACATGCCCGATGACGCCAAATTCGTCGCCCGAGTCGCCATGGATCAGCAGCACGCGGCCCGACACCTGATCCTTGACGATGGTGGGGGCTCCGGTCATGGTGTATCCGACCTTGTGATCGCCGAATTTCTTGCGCCAGGCAACGCGGCCGGTGGCTCGGTCGAGTGCGACGATGGAGGCGTCGAGCGTGCCGAAGAACACCTTGTCGCCATAGATCGCGGCGCCGCGGTTGATCACGTCGCAACACGGGCGGATGTCGTCCGGGAGGCGGTGTTCGTATGCCCAGATCTGCTTGCCGGTGCGGGCGTCCAGCGCGAACATGCGGGAATAGGAAGCGGTCACGTAGATGACGCCATCCCTTACCAGGGCCTGGGCCTCCTGCCCGCGCTGTTTCTCTCCACCAAACGAGAACGACCACGCCGGTACAAGTGCCGCCACGGTCTCGGTGTTGACCGCAGCGAGCGGCGAATAGCGTTGCGCCTTGGGGCCGAGCCCGTAGCTCAGCACGTCCGTCGTCGAGTCCTGGTCGCGCAGTATGTCGTCCCAGGTGACCGGTTCGATCGCCTTGGCCGGTGCGGCAAGGGCGACGGCGAGGGCGCCGGCGAGCACGGTGGGGCGCAGCGCGGTGGGGCTCGCCCGGTATGGGAAGGGGGGGCTGCGGTAGGGTCTCATCTCTTGTCGTCTCCTCGTGGGCGGGTGGGCCGGGCAGTCGTCCAGGCACCTCGGCTTGCAGCTGCGCCGGCTGGCCGCCAGGTTGTGTAGTGATCGGACATGCACCTGCGCATTCGCGATGTTGCGCATCCGCCTTGCGACCCGCACGCCGATGGCGCGCCGACCTTTTTCGGGGTGCCCGTCCTTGATTCGAGTGTGGCGTGGTGGGCTGAGGCCGTCTCGGGAGGTTTCCACCGTGAACCCGGGAATTCTTCCTGCATCCGGCCGGCATGCTCGTTGCTCGGTCTGCGGTTCACCCGGGGGACGTGAAGATGGACTTGAGGATTCACCTGATTCGCAGGCTCGCGACCTTCTTCTTGATGCTGTTGCTGTTTGCCGTTGGGCTCGTGTTCTTGGCGTTGCTGGAGGATGTCGAGGAAGAAGTCGCGGCGTCGGCCAGGCTCGCCGAACTGATGCGGGTAGTGGGATCGGATGCCGAGGATCGTGGCGAGCGGGTCGAGCGCATGATTGCCGAGGGGGGCATGAGGCATCTCGCGGTGGCGTTCGAGCGCTCCGAATCGGAGCAGATGCCGCGCCACGGAACAGGACGTCTGACCAGTTGGGTCATGGCGCGACTCGATCTTGCGGGGGAGGTGGATGAGCGCCGGATTCCACTCGGTGATGAGGTGCTCGTGCTGGCGCCTGATCCGTCTAGCGAAGTGACTGAGATCCTGACCGAGTCGTTGCGGATGATCCTGCTGTTCTGCGGTTTTCTTGTAGTCGCCGTAGCGGCGACCTGGCGCACGGTGGGGGCGGCGTTGGCGCCGGTTCGCGAGCTTGAGGCCGGACTGTTGAGGCTGGCTGCCGGCGAGCCGCCAGCGCTGCCCCCTTTCGAACTGCGGGAGTTCGAACGTATCGGGAGCACCATGGAGGCCATTGCGCGGCGGCTGGCCGACGCTCGCGAGGCCGAACGCCGGCTTGGACGGCGGCTCATCGAGTTGCAGGAGGAGGAGCGTCGTGCGCTGGCACGGGAACTGCACGATGAGTTCGGGCAGACCTTGACGGCGATCGGCGTTGGCGCCGCCTATGTCGAGCGCCATGCGGGTGTGGCTGACGCGGCGACCCTGGTGGCCTGCGCGCGCGACGTCCGCGAGCAGGCGGCGCGCATGTCCCGGCACGTCTCGGGATTGTTGCGTGAGCTCAGACCGCATGGCCTGGAAGGATTGGGCATGCTTGAGGCGGTCCGGGATTTGCTGGAGGCCTGGAGCGGGCGCCACGGTGGGGTTGAACTGGTGGCCGAACTGGCCGACGAACAGCCGCAGCTTGGCTCGTCGGTGGGGTTGGTGGTGTATCGACTGATCCAGGAGTCGTTGACGAATGTGCACAAACATAGCGGAGCACAACGGGTGGAACTGCGACTGAAGCACAAGCATGGACTGATGCGCCTCACCGTCGCGGACGATGGGCGAGGCTGCCGCAGCGACGTCTACGAACGCTCATCCGGCGGCCTGCTCGGTATGCGCGAGCGGGCGAGCATGGTCGGGGGGAAGCTGTCGTTCGAGTCCGCACCGGGGCGAGGCTTCAAGGTCTTGTTCGATGTGTCGGTGGCAACCGCAGCTGTGGTGGGAGAGACGAGGTGATTCGAATCCTGCTGCTTGACGATCATCCGGTGGTGCGTACCGGGTACCGTCGCCTGCTCGACGCCGAGCATGACCTGAGAGTGGTGTGCGAAGCAGCGACTGCCGACGAGGCCTGCGATTGGCTGCGGCGTGAGGCCATCGACGTGGCAGTGGTGGACCTCAATCTGAAAGGCGCAAGCGGTATCGAGGCCATACGGCGGATGCTGCTTCGTCGGCGCGAACTGAAGGTCCTGGTACTGTCGATGCATGACGACCCGGGCTACGTCCGTCAGGCGGTTCGCTCGGGAGCACTGGGCTATCTCACCAAGAACTGCGAACCGGATGAGTTGTTGGGCGGGGTGCGCCGTGTCGCACGCGGCGAGCGGGTGCTGGCGCCGGATATCGCGCGGGCGGTGGCATGTGCGGCGCTCGATGCCGAGCAGACGCTCGAGCGCCTGACCCCGCGCGAGTTCGAGGTCTTGCGCATGGCGGCGCGCGGGGATGCCGCCGTCTGTATCGCCGAGCAAATGCATCTGAGCCACAAGACGGTGTTGAACCATCTTTCAGCCGTGCGGCAGAAGCTTGGTGCCGACAACGACTTCAAGCTGCTGCGACTGGCGGTCAGGCATGGACTGGTGAGTCTCCCGGCCGAATCCGGCATGGGGTGACCGGGGAATCAATGCGCCAGGGGCGTCCCGATCGCCCCCGACGGCGCAGCATAGGTTCTGGCCGAATTGCGTAGGCGATGGCTTGGTGTAGGGATGTCTAGGGAACTGCTCTGCCGGTCAGCAGCGAGATTACGAGCAGTATGAGGAAGATCATGAAGAGGATGCGGGCGATGCCCGAGGCGGTGCCGGCAATGCCGGTAAAGCCAAGGCCACCGGCGATGATGGCGACGATCAGGAAGATGAGTGTCCAACTCAGCATGGGACCTCCTTTGACGGTGGTGTGAGTGTGATGAGGGACGGGCTCGATCGACTCCGTTGCTTGTTGTGTGACCGGGCCTCGAGCGGTGATGTGCGGTGCCTGGCAAGGGCTGCTGCCACGCCGGGCGGGCTGCCAGCTGGTGCTGCGCTCATTCGTCCCGTTCAGTGAGTCGGTCGACCGCTTCATCCACCTTGCGGCCGGCTTTTTCGGCTGGACCGGCGGGGTCGATCGCGTCGCGCACGTGCTCGACCGTCTCGTCCAGCTTTTGGCCGGCACGCTCTGCCGGACCCGGTTCGGAACAGGCAAAAAGCAGGGCGACAGGTGCGGCGAATACGAGCGTGGGCAGCAGATAGTGGTGTCGTGTCTGCATGATGGTCTCCTTGAGGGGTGTTGGCGGCCGTGTTCTGGCGCGACGCGCCAATCGGCGCCGTGCGCCGACCTTGCGGACCGGCTCCGGCGATGGCCGGAGCCGTGTGTGGGACGGTTTTCGCCGTAGATGCGCGGGTCAGTTCACCTGGAGTGCATCGACGTTGATGTTGCGTACCCCGTCGATGCTGGCGACGAGAGCGATCACGCGCTCGCGCTCGGCTTCCGAGGCCACCTCGCCCACGAGGTGGACGACGCCCTCGTCGGTCTCGACCTTGATGTCGAGCGCGCTCAGTTGTTCGTCTGCCAGCAATTCAAGCTTGACCTTGGTAGTGATCAGGGAGTCTTCGGCGAACTCACCGACGCCTTCGAGCGTGCCGCCGGCTTCACTCGGGCCTGCGACGCTTTCGGATGCGGGGGCGTCCGTCACCTGCGGGGTTGCGGCGTCCTGAGCCAGTACCGGACCGCCAAGCAGCATGGCAATGAGCAGGGCGCCGGTCGTGGTGGCAATGAGCGGACGCTTGGAAGTCGTGGAAGACTGGATGTTCATGGCTGACTCCTGTGCTAAGGGTTGTGAAGAACACGCCGAACGGATGCTTGCGTGGGCATCGTGCTGCCCTCGTGGCCGATGTCCGGCGTTTCTGGTCATGCGGAACGAATCCACACCAGGCCTATCGCAGGAGCTGTGCCAGAGTATTAAAAAACCTTATGAAACAGTCTGTTAAGATGGTTTTTCGGTGCGCTGTCCGGGATTGAAGCAAGATGGCGCGGGACAACTGTCGCCGATGGGCGACAATGATGACGCGTTCCTGGGGACATTGCCCAAGCGTGGCGGATATTGTCCTGTCGCTGGTTGGCGACAAGGTGCTCGGCGACCATACCGCAGGTCCGGGCAATTGATCGCGCCATCGCGGCGCAGAATTGTTCCGGGGCGGAACACCTCGCCCCGGAACGACGGTCAGGGAGTGCGATGCGTCACGCCATGTGCGGCGAAAATGCGGGCCAGTTCGCCCGAGCGTTGCAGACGGGCCAGCGCGCCGGACAAGGCCTGGGCCAGTTCCCGGTGTTCGGCCTTCACCGCCATGCCCAGCGGCCATCCGGAGACGCGCATCTCCGGCATCGCGAGCGGGTCGACCGCGGCGTTTGGGGCGTGCTGTCGGGCCGCTTCAAGCTGGGTGCGGGTGCCCAGTACGGCGGCGATCTCCCCACGCCCCAAGGCGGCCATGGCCTCGCCCACCGAGCGGTAGTGGCTGACGTTGTCACGCAGCCGTCCGTTGAGCACGTGCAGCAGGAAGTCGCTGGCATGGGTGTCCAGCTCGGCGCCAATGCGTTCGCGGGTGAATACCTCGAACGCGCTCGCCGCAGAGCCCGAGGGGGCCGGCACGCGTTCCGGATGACGTGCCATCGCCATGGTCTCCAGGTGGTATGGGCCGAAGATCGCGACCTTGTCGTTGCGTGCGGCAAAGTGTTTGTCGACCGGCACGTGCAGCATCACGTCGGCAGGGCGCTGGCCGAGGTAGTGACCGCGCCAGACCATGTTGCGCAGATCGTCGTTCATGTCCTCGTCGGCCACGAACTCGACGATGTGCGCCTGCAGCCCGAGTTCGGCCGCGAGTGCCCGGCCGAGGTCCACGTCCACGCCTTTGCCGGCGGTGGAGTAGGGCGGAAAGTCGGCGTAGACCGCGATGCGCAACGCGCCTGCCTGCTGCAACTCGAGTTGCGCCGCGGCCGAGGCCGGTACCAGCCAGGCCGCGGCCAGTGCGCCGACGGCACGCAGAAAGGCGCGACGCTGGAGCGGGCCGTCCTGGTACGAGGGCTGGCGGGGCGGGACGGGGAGGCGACCGTCATTGGGGTTCATATACCGTCTCCAGCCAGGCGCGGATGGCCCACATCGCTTCCTGCGTCAGCGTACCCTCGAACGGCGGCATGTAGACGGCGCCATTGCGGGTGACGCCGGCGCGGACCTTGCCGATGTAGTACTCGTCCATGTCGTTGTCGTGTTCCAGGTGGCGCAGGTCGGGCGCGATGCCGCCTGACACCGCGCCCAGCCCGTGGCAGCGGGCGCAGTTCTGGTTGAACGCCGAGTCGCCGATGCGGATGGCCTCGGCATTGCCCCGGTATGGGTTGGTCTCGCGCCAGTCGTCGCCCAGCGATTCGAGCATGGTGGTGTCCACCGCTTGGGGTGTGACATCACCGTGAGCGCCGGCGGCGAGTGGTAGCAAGGCCGTCAAACCCACTGCCGCGGCATACGCGAGCGTCCGGTTGCGTGTCTCCATAGCATTGATTTTATTCACCTTTTAATCCTCATGCAGGCTTGTTTCGGGTATCTGAGCCGGGTCGGTGTGCCGCTCGGAGGGGGTCACTGCAATCCCTGTGCCACCTTCGTCTGGCGCTGCCGGGAGCCGTCCTCGATCGGGCGCGGCCATGGCGTTTTCCGCCTGGCAGAGAAGTTGCTTGACAAGTCCTGCCCGGTGCTGCCCGATTTGCTTCGAACCGTACCAAGTGCTACTTTTCGGACCACGGAAACGGGCATCAGAAACCGTAGCGATATCCGCAAAATCAGGCGTTTCCCGGTTGTTCCGGAACGCCCGGCGGATTCACAAAAGCCGTCGGACACGTATCCGCGGCGGAGATGGAGGAGGAGATGGCCGCACTTTCGAAGTGGTCGGATAAAACCGATCCGCGTGTCCTGGCCGCGCGTACCCTGTTCTTCGAGCAGGGGGAGTGCCCGGAAGAAGGCGTGCCCGCGACGATTCTGCGCTCCTGGCAGCGTTGTCGCGATGCGGGTCTGGAGAGTGACCGCTGTCGTGGCGACGTTCAGGTGGGGCGCGCGAGGTTGTCCGAGGCGCGCGAACGCAGCGAACGCTTCCTGGAGCAGGCCAGTGGCGTCATGGAACATGTGTTCGAGCAGATCCGCGCATCGGGCAGCATGGTGATCCTGTCCGATGCCGAGGGCGTGATCCTGCACAGCCTGGGCGATCCGGACTTCGTTGACCGGGCCGGTCGCGTCGCGCTGCAGCCCGGTGCGTGCTGGGGCGAGCGTTTGCGCGGCACCAATGCGATCGGCACCGCGATCGCCGAGCGGGCGTCGGTCGAAGTGCTCGGCTCCGAGCATTTCCTGGAACACAACGGATTCCTGTCCTGTACCGCCTCGCCGGTGTTCGGCGCCGATGGCCGGCTCGCCGGTGTACTCGACATCTCATGCGACCACCGTGCCCATCAACGTCACACCCTGGGGCTGGTGCGTCTGTCGGTGCAGTTGCTGGAAAAGCGCTTGTTCGAGTCGGAGTTCGCCGACCAGGTATTGATCGCCTTCCACGCACGCCCTGAGTACGTCGGCAGTCTGCAGGAGGCGATGATCGCGGTGAATGCGGACGGCTGCATCGTCGGTGCCAACTCGGTGGCACGCGAATGGCTGGCAGTGGCCTCGACCGAGGGCCAGGGTGCGACCCTGGCCCAGTTGTTCCGCCAGGGCCTGGGGGTGCTGCTGGACCGGGCTGCGTCGGCGCGCGGTGCACTGACGCGCATCGAGTTGCGCAGCGGCGGTGCCCTGTATGCCCAGGTGCGTTCCATCCATCCGCTCATGATGCAGGGCGCTGCCGCCGGTAGCGCGGCCGCCGCCGCAGTCGAGTCGCGGTCGACCGCGCGGGCGGCCGACAAGCCGCGCTGCAAGGTCACGTTGGACAGCCTGGCGACGGGCGACGTCTGCCTCGCGCGCGCCATCGATCGTGCGCGCCGGGTGCAGGGCAAGGACATTCCGGTGCTCATCCAGGGCGAATCCGGCGTGGGCAAGGAGTTGTTCGCCCAGGCTTTCCACAACAGCGGACCGCGGGCCGACGGGCCGTTCGTCGCGCTCAACTGCGCGGCAGTCCCCGAGACCCTGATCGAGTCCGAACTCTTCGGCTACGTCGGTGGCGCCTTCACCGGTGCGCGGCGCGAAGGGGCGATCGGCAAGATCCAGCAGGCCCATGGCGGTACGCTTTTCCTCGACGAGATCGGCGACATGCCGCTGGGCATGCAGGCGCGCTTGCTGAGGGTGTTGCAGGAGCGGTGTGTGACGCCGGTGGGGGCGCACAAGTCCATCCCGGTGGACATCTCGCTGGTATGCGCCACCCACCGGGTGTTGCGCGACGCGGTGGCGCGCGGCGCGTTCCGTGAAGATTTGTACTATCGCGTGAACAGTCTCACCGTGAGCCTGCCACCGCTGCGCGAGCGCAGCGACATCCGTTGCATTGTGAGACGCATCCTGGCGCTGGAGTCGACCGAGGCGCGGCGCGACGACATCGTCATTGGTGAGGAGGTGATGCGCTTCTTCGAGCGCTACGCCTGGCCGGGCAACGTCCGCCAGCTCCACAACGTGATCCGCGTCGCGGTGGCGCTGCTCGATCCGGACGAGGCGGAGATCCGGCCCGTGCATCTGCCGGAGGAACTCTTCAGCGCCGCACCGTCCGAAGCAGAGGGTGGGCAGGCTGCGGGGGCAGGCTGTTCCGATCCGGCACAAACGGCCCAGGGCTTGCCGATGCGGGCTAACGGCCTGGCCTTTGATGAGGCATCCTGTAGGCTCGATCGTCTGGAGCTGGAGGCGATCCAGGCGGTCATGCGACAAGTCGGCGGCAACATCTCCGCGGCCGCGCGCAAGCTGGGTGTGAGCCGAAATCGCCTCTACCGCAAGCTTGGCAGGATGAACTGAGGATTGGGCGGGGCCCGGCGCGGTGCCCGCCAAACGAATCGGGAGAGGCGCGCCCCACCCATGGGCACGTGCCTTGCTTGATATGAAGTGTGTTGCCTATCCATAACACCGATAACGAGGAGTCAGTCGATGTGGAAATCCCTTCACATTGATCCCGCGAAATGTACCGGCTGCCTGCAGTGCGAAATGGCATGCTCGTACGAACACACCGGGGTCATGAATCCAGCCAAATCCCGAATCAAGGTCTTCAACTTCGAACACGAAGGGCGCAAGGTGCCTTACACCTGTACCCAGTGCACCGAGGCCTGGTGTCTGAACGCCTGTCCGGTCGATGCGATTCGAATCGACCTGAGCACCGGGGCCAAGATGGTGTTCGAAGAGACCTGCGTCGGCTGCAAGGTCTGCACCATCGCCTGTCCGTTCGGCACCATCAACTACAACCAGGACTCCGGCAAGGTCCAGAAGTGCGACCTGTGCGAGGGCGATCCCGCCTGTGCCAAGGCCTGTCCGACCGGTGCGATCACCTATATCGATGCCGACTGGACCGGCTACGACCGCATGCAGGCCTGGGCCGCCAAGGCCAACACTCCCGCAACCGCCGCCTGAGGAGGCACATCATGGGCTGGACGAAGAAGATTCTGCGGGTGAACCTCAGCCAGGGTACCTGCAAGGAAGAGCCGCTGAACATGCAATGGGCTCAGGAGTATCTGGGTTCGCGTGGTCTGGCGACCAAGTATCTGGTGTCGGAGATCGACCCCCGCGTCGACCCCTTGTCGCCGGACAACAAGATGATCATGGCCACCGGGCCGCTGACCGGCACGATGGCCTCCACCGGTGGGCGCTACACCGTCGTCACCAAGGGGCCGCTCACCGGTGCGATTGCCTGTTCCAACTCGGGCGGTTTCTTTGGTGCGGAGATGAAGTTCGCTGGCTGGGACATGATCATCTTCGAAGGCCAGTCGCCCAAGCCGGTCTATCTCTACGTGGAGAACGACCGCGCCGAACTGCGCGATGCCGCCCATCTGTGGGGCAAGAGCTGCTGGGAGACCGAGGAAACGATCAAGGCACAGCACCAGGATCCGCAGATCCGCGTCTCATCGATCGGGCGAGCCGGCGAAAACCAGGTGTTGTTCGCCTGTGTCGTGAACGACTTGCACCGTGCCGCCGGGCGTTCCGGCGTGGGTGCGGTGATGGGATCGAAGAACCTCAAGGCGGTGGCGATCCGCGGCACCCAGGGTGTGGCCGGCATCAAGGACTTTCCGGCCTTCATGCAGGCCACCAGCGAGGCCAAGAAAGTGCTCGCCGACAATGCGGTCACCGGACAGGGTTTGCCGAAGTACGGCACCCAGGTGCTGATGAACGTGATCAACGAGATCGGCGCACTGCCCACCCGCAACCATCGCGACGTGCAGTTCGAGGACGCGTCCAAGATTTCCGCCGAGGCGATGCACGAGAAGCGTGCTTCCGACGGCAAGCCGCATCTGGTGACCAATGCCGCCTGTTTCGGCTGCACGATTGCCTGTGGGCGTATTTCCGAGATCGACAAGGGGCACTTTACCGTCAAGAACAGCCCGAAATACTGGGGTGCGTCCGGTGGTCTGGAGTACGAAGCGGCCTGGGCGCTGGGCGCGGCCAACGGCGTCGGTGACCTCGAGGCCCTGCAATATGCCAACCTGATCTGCAACGAGCAGGGCATGGATCCGATCTCCTTCGGGGCTACCGTCGGGGCGGCCATGGAGTTGTACGAGATGGGCGTGCTCAGCGCCGAGCAGATCGGCATCGACTCCCCGTTCGGCTCGGCCGAGGCGCTCGCCCGAATGGTCGAGATGACCGCGCTGGGCGAGGGTTTCGGCAAGGAACTGGGCCAGGGCTCCAAGCGGCTGTGCACCCGCTACGGCCACCCCGAGTTGTCGATGAGCGTGAAGGGGCAGGAATTCCCCGCCTACGATTCGCGCGGCATTCAGGGTATGGGCCTGACCTATGCCACGTCCAATCGCGGCGCCTGCCACCTGCGCTCCTACACCGTTGCCTCCGAGGTGTTGGGCATTCCGGTCAAGACCGATCCGCTCACTACCGACGGCAAGCCCGAATTGGTGAAGGCCTTCCAGGACGCCACCGCGGTGTTCGACTCGGCGGGGATCTGCGTCTTCACCTCGTTCGCGTGGACGCTGGCCGACGTCCAGCCCCAGCTCGCGGCCGCCTGCGAGGGGGAGTGGAGCATGGACAAGCTCAACGAGGTGGGCGAGCGCATCTGGAACATGGAACGCATGTTCAACAATGCCGCCGGCTTCACCGCCAAGGACGACAACCTGCCGCCGCGCTTGACCACCGAACCGGCCAAAACCGGACCTGCCAAGGGCCTGGTCAACGGATTGGCGAAGATGCTGCCGGAGTACTACCAGGTGCGCGGCTGGACGCCCGAGGGCGAGCCGACCGCCGAAACCCGCGCCCGTCTCGGCCTGTAGGCGCTGTCGCGCCAGCCGCTTGCGGATTGCCCCGTTCCCGCGCTGTGCGGGGGCGGGGCACCCGATCGAGGACATTCCATGAAACACGTGATATTGGGCAACGGCCCCGCCGGTGTCGTCGCAGCCGAAACCCTGCGCCGCGCCGCGCCGCTGGACGAAATCGTGATGGCTGGCTCCGAGGACGCGCCGCCGTATTCGCGCATGGCCATCCCCTATCTGCTCGAGGAGAACATCGACGAATCGGGCACTTATCTACGCAAGACGCCCGGCTATTTCGAGCGTCTGCGGGTGCGCGAGTTGCGCGGGCGGGCGGTGGCGCTCGACGTCGACCAACGTCGCATCCTGTTCGCAGACGGTCGCTTCGAGGACTACGACCGGGTACTTGTGGCCACCGGGTCGCATCCGGTGCGCCCACCGATTCCGGGCATCGACCTGCCCGAGGTGCAGACCTGCTGGACGTTGGCCGACGCACGGGCGATCGCTGCCCTGGCCAAACCGGGGGCGCGGGTGTTGCAACTCGGCGCCGGCTTCATCGGTTGCATCATCATGGAGGCGCTGGCCAGGCGCGGCGTCGAACTGACGGTGGTCGAAATGGGCGACCGCATGGTGCCGCGCATGATGACGCCCCAGGCGGGCGGCATGATCAAGCGTTGGGTTGAGGACAAAGGCATTCGGGTGGTGACCTCCGCCGGGGTGGAGCGCATCGACCGCAGCGCGTCGGGGGAGGCGCCGCTGGCGGTGAAGCTGTCCAACGGTGACGTGCTCGGCTGCGACCTCGTCATTGTTGCGGCGGGCGTTGCGCCCAACGTCAGCTTCCTGGAGCAGACGCCGGTGCACGTGGCCAAGGGCGTGCTGGTAGACGACCGCATGCAGACCAGCGTGGCGGGCATTTACGCCGCGGGCGATGTGGCCGAAGCGCCCGACCTGTTCACCGGCGCCCATCTGGTGTCGGCGATCCAGCCCAATGCCGCGGATCAGGCTCGCGTGGCCGCGCTGAACATGGCGGGGCGCGATACCCGGCTGCCGGGCGTGCTGGCGATCAATGTGCTGGACACGCTGGGGCTGATCTCGTCGTCGTTCGGCCAGTGGTGGGGCGAGAAGCCGGAGGCGGGCGGGACCGGCGTCGAACATGTCGACGAGACCGGCTACCGCTACCTCAGCCTGCAGTTCAAGGGCGACGTGCTGATCGGCGCCACTGCCATCGGCTTGACCGAGCACGTGGGCGCGTTGCGCGGACTGATACAGGGCAAGGTCAGTCTGGGCGAGTGGCGCGACCGCCTGCTGCGCTATCCGCTGCAGTTCGTCGATGCCTATGTCGCCCGCAGCCAGCAGCCGATGGCGCTGGCGCGTGGATGAGGCGACGCGGGCCGGGATGACGGCGGACGTGCTGTGTAACGTCTGGTAACATCGTTACACCCGCTGCGCCCCGGTTCGGGGGCGTAGCGGGTGCAAGGCCGCGGCCGCACTGCATGGCCCACAATCCACCGATGCGATGCCGGACTGGTGCCGGTGTCGCCCGCCGGTCGCCTGGCGCCGGCCCTCACCCGGGAAGTCCGCTGGATGAAGATTGCGTTCAAGCTGTTTGCCTCGCTGTCCGATTATCTGCCCGCCGAGCGCAAGGGCAACCGACTCGAACTCGACGTCGATGAGGCGACCACCGTCGCCGACCTGATCGCCCGTTATCGCATTCCCAGGGAAAGCGCCCATCTGGTCCTGGTGAACGGGGTCTTCGTGCCGCCGGCGGCTCGCACCTCCACGGTGCTGAACGAAGGCGACGAACTGGCGATCTGGCCGCCCATCGCCGGTGGCTGAGTGCGCCGTGGATGAGCGTTCGATGCGGCACCCTGGCGGATAGCGCAGCGTAGCCATGGCCTTCATTGTCGGGCCCGTCCCCGAGCAGTTCGTCCGCGAAGTCGCCACGACGCCGGCGGCGTTCCAGCGCGACCTGCACAAAGCCTGGCCGGCCGGTGTGGTAGCGGACCAGGTGTCCGCTGAAGGTGGGGTGTTTCACCTGACCGACGGTGGGCTGAGCCTGGAAATCCAGATCGAGGCCGCCGGCGTCCGGTGCATCGGTTTGCTGTCCCTGCCGCTGTGCCGTGCCACCTATCGATTCTCCGGCGGCGACGAGGCGGCGCGGGCGCGCCTGCTGGCCACGCTGGATCGTGCCATGCAGCGTGGTGGAGGCTGACGCCAGCCGCGTCTGTCGCTATCCTTGCGCGAATGTCCTTCAACACCACGTTTGCCGACGCGTTTGCCCTGATCGCGACCTTCGATGCGAAAGTCGCCGAGATCGTCATCCTGTCGCTCCAGGTCAGCGGTGCCGCGGTACTACTCGGCACGCTGATTGGGCTGCCGCTGGGGGCCTTGCTCGCGGTCGGCCGTTTTACCGGCCAGCAGACGCTCATCGTGCTGATGAACGGGTTGATGGGCCTGCCGTCGGTGGTCGTCGGGGTGGTGGTGTACCTGCTGCTGTCGCGCTCCGGCCCGTTCGGCTCGTTCGGCCTGCTTTACACCCCGGCGGCGATGATCATCGCCCAGACCCTGCTGGTGATCCCGCTGATGGCCGCGATTGCCCGTCAGGTGGTGGAGGACGCCTGGCAGCGCTATGCCGAGGAATTGCGGGTGATGCGCTTCAGTTGGTGGCAGAGTGTCACCACCTTGTTGCACGATTGCCGCCACTCGCTGCTGGTGGCGGTGCTCGCCGGTCTGGGGCGGGCGATGAGCGAGGTTGGCGCGGTGATGATCGTCGGTGGCAACATCGACCGTGCCACGCGGGTCATGACCACCGCGATTGCCCTGGAGACCAGCAAGGGCGACCTGCCGCTCGCAATCGCGCTTGGGCTGGTGTTGATCGTCATCATCCTGGTGCTCAACGCGGTGGCCTTCATCATCCGCGCCTGGGCGATGCGGCGCTACGGATAGCACGCTCATGTTTCCGCTACGCATTCAAGATCTACGCTATCAACCCAATGGGGGCCGGCCTCTGCTTGACGGGGTGAACCTGGAACTCGGGGAGGAGGGCATCACCCTGGTGCTGGGCCCAAATGGCGCGGGCAAGAGCCTGTTGCTGCGCTGCCTGTGCGGATTGATCGCGCCTACCGGGGGCAGTCTGGACTGGGGTGGAGCAAGCCTGCCCGCGGGCGATGTGCTGATGGTGTTCCAGCATCCGATGATGTTGCGCGCGACGGTGCTGGACAATGCCGCGCTGGCACTCAAGGCGCGCGGTGTCGGGCGTGCCGAGCGCCGCCGGCGTGCTGCGGAAATGCTGGAGCGCGTCGGCCTGGGCGGTCGGGAGCAGGAAAGCGCCCGCCAGCTCTCCGGTGGGGAGCAGCAACGCCTGGCCCTCGCGCGCGCCTGGCTGGCCCGCCCGCGCCTGTTGTTGCTGGACGAACCCACTGCTAGCCTGGACCCGTCGGCCACTGCCGCGGTGGAGCGCATCGTGCGCCAGATCCGTACCGACGGCACACGCATCCTGATGGTCACGCACAATCTCGGCCAGGCCACCCGCCTCGGTGACGACATCGTCTTCATGAGTGGCGGGCGGGTGCGCGAACAGGCACCCACCCGGCGTTTTTTTGCCAAGCCGGCCTCCGAAGAGGCGCGGCTGTTCATTCAGGGCGAGTTGCCCTGGCATATGGCGTTCTGACGGATCGAGGGCTCCGGACTCAACGCCGCTCGGCGTTCGATCTCAGTCGAAGGCCGCTGACAGTTTCACCCAGACGTTGCGACCGGGTTCGTTCACCCGGGTGGTCTGCTCGAAACCTGCCACGCTCGCACCCGCGCGGGAAATGTGCTCGGCGTAGCGTTTGTCGAAGAGATTGTCGATGCCGGCGGTCAGGCTCATGTGCTCGCTTGCCTTATAGCCGGCATTGATCGAGAACACGCCGAATCCCGGACTGGCGCCAAGGTCCTGGCCGACGATGTTGCCCTTGCCGGGGTCGATCCGGTCCTGTTTGGCCACCAGCCGCAGCAAGCCGCCAGCGCTCCACGGATCGGAGCGCCAGTTCAGCGCGAGGCGTGCTTCCAGCGGGGGCATCTGAGCGAGTGCGGTGGCGTCGCTGCGATTGCGTCCACGGGTGTAGGCCAGGCTTGCATCGGCCTGCCAGTGAGCGTCGATGTCGTAGCGCCCGCCCAACTCCAGTCCCCAGGTACGGGCATCGACATTGCGTACGATCGTGGCGCCGGACTTGGTGCGGCTGTCGATCAGAATGTAGTCGTCGATGCGCGAAGCGAAGGCCGCGATCTCCGTGGACCAGCGTCCGCCGTCGTGGGTGAGGCCCACATCCAGTTGCGTGGTGCGTTCCGGACGGGTGAGGAATGCGCTGTTGCTGGTCAGGCTTTGCTTGTTCTGCGAGATCAGCTCCCAGTAGTCGGGAAAGCGGACAACCCGGCCGAGTCCGGCATAGGTCGTGGTGGTCTCCCCCAGATCATGTTCCCAGCGACCGAAGCCACTGGTCAGCACGTCGCTGCGGCGGGTCTGCGCGGTTGCCAGCGGTGCACCACCGACCTGTAGCGTAGTGGCGCGGGCGTCGCGCGCGCGCCAGCGGTCCACGCGCAGTCCCGCGATCAGGCGGTCGCGGTCGCCGACGAATTGTTCCACCTCGCCGAACACCCCCTCGTTGCCGAAGCGCGCGTCGGTGACGCGCGCCGCGCTGCGATAGGCGGTGCCGCCGCGGAACGTGTGTTCATTGCGCTGGAAGTCCATGCCGACCTCCAGGCGCGTGGCGTCGGCCGGTTTGAGGCGGGTGGCGAACCGGCCGCCGCTGGTCTCGCGGTCGGGGTTGCTCAGCATGCGCATGGCGGGCGGGGTGCGCAGGCTGAAATTGTCCATGACGTGATCGATGTAGTTGCGGTAGAGCTGGCCTTCGATACGCTCGACCATGGGGCCGACGTTTCGCTTCTCGAATTTCAAGCTGACGTTTTCGCGCTTGAACTTGGCCCCGTCCATTCCGCGATCGGCATAGGCCGCCTCGCCGTCGCTGGCCGCCAGTCCGAGTTCCAGCCAGGTGTCCGGATCCGGCGTCCAGCCCAGGCTGGCGTTGGTGCTCCAGCGCAGGTATTGCGAGTGCACCTGACGTCCGTCGCCGTCCTCGTAGTCGTCTGCCTGGGAGCGTGTCGCGATGGCACGCGCGTAGTAGCTGGGGGTGGCGTGCAAGGCGTCGAAGACTTGGTCGTTGCGCCCGAAGCTGCCGCCGGTGAGACTGCCGCGCAGCTCCGTGAATGGCGCGTCGACCATGCGTCGGTCGCGTTCGAACAACACCGTGGCGGCCGAGTTGCCCGAGCCGTGCAGCACCGTCTGCGGACCCTTCAGCACCGTCATGCGGTCGTAGGATTCCGGGAAGACATAGGCGGTGGGTGGGTCCATGCGCCCGCCGCAGCCGCCCAGGATGTGCTCGCCGTCGAGCAGGATGTTGAGACGGGAGCCCGCCATGCCACGGAACACCGGATCGCCGTCGGTGCCGCCCTTGCGGATGACGCTGAAGCCGGGGATGGTCTTGAGAATGTCGGCGCCGTCGTGTGCCGGAATCGGCTGGCGTGCCTGACGTGGATCGGTAGTGACGGTCAGCGGCTCGCTCATCGGTGCGGCGATGACCACCGTCGGGGCAAGCTGTGGGGCGTCGGATCGGCTGTCGGCACTCGAAACGTCACCGCCGGCGAGGGCGTGACCAGGCGCTGCGAGCGCGAGTGCGATGAGCACGGCGAGCGCACACGGGGTGGGTGGGCGAGAGCGTGACGGCCCGTGCGCCGGAGCATGAAGGGGTGAGCGTGCGAGCCCGGTCTGCGAAAAGGCATGGTCGTGCGTAGTCATGTCGGACCTGAAAGGCGAACTGATGCATTGAATGGGGCAGGGCGCAGCCGGGCGGATGCACCGGGTGTGTCACCCCGATGCGACTGCTTGTACGAGCGCGCCTGCCGGAGCAGGGCGGATCATCCGTCAGCGGGCGGCACGACCTTGCGGTCGCGAGCGGTCGCGCGGAGGAGGTGGCTCAGGTGAGAGGCGGTGCGCGGGGAGGAGGCAGGCGCCGACGCGAGTCGGAGACGGGCGCGTCGATGGGTACGCCCGCGAACACCCGCTGCTGCGGCGCGCGGGGTGCCGCGACCGCAAGGCTGGAAGCGGGCAAAAGCGGCAAGGCGGCCAGTGCGCAGATCGAGCAGCGGTCGTCCAACTGTGCGACGACTTTGTCGTCGCTCCCGAACTGGGACAGAAAGGCGCGATATTCCGCCACCGCCTGCGGGGTGGCGGCTGACGCGACGCAGACGTCGTGCCAGCGCTCGCCGGCCGCGAGCATCGTTGCCTGATGATGCCAACTGGCGAATCCCAGCACCAAGTGGGCAACGATCGCCAGCCAGGCGAGTCGCCACGAGATCCTGCCAGAAGTAAAGCGGTGCGGGATGGTGGGCATGGTGGCCGGATTCTATGGCCGGCCACCATGCCCTGCGTTGATCATGATCAAAGCCGCCATGCGGCGGCGTTTATTGAAGATCGTAGACGAAGGTACTCACCACCCGCAGCCGTTTGCTGCGGGTGCTGGAAGCGCCGTGCTCGTTGCCTTCCGAATCCAGCACCTGGATCACGCCCTGGTTGGCATTGCGCAGGCGCCCAAGGCGCGCGCCGGCATCTGCGGCGAAACGCTCGGCCTGCTCCCTGGCGTTGGCGGTTGCTTCGGCGAGCAGCACCGGCTTGATGTCGTTGAAACCGCGCAGTTGAAAGTTCGGGCCGCCAAGTGTGCCGTCGTATCCGGTGCTCAGTTGCACACCGGCTTCGATCAGCGGATCGACGCCATTGGTGGCGCGCTCCACCGCGTCCACCCGCGCTGATTTCACCACGATCTGCCCTTGTCCGCTGAAGCGGAAGGGCAGGTCGCTGCTGACGTATTCGCGGGCGTAGCGGTCCTCTACCAGAATCGGCCGGACCTCCAGTTCCTCGTCGGAAAAACCCAGTGACTTCAGACGCGCGACCACCGTCTCGCGGTCCGAGGCGAGCTTGCGCTGCACCTCGGCGAAGTCGTCGCCGGCGCTGCGGAAACTCAGGCGCCACACCGCGTAATCGCTTTCGACATCCTTTTCTGCCAGGCCTTTCACCGTCACGCTGCGGTCGGCCACCCGGAAGCGTTGCGCGCCCTCGCCGATGGTGAAGCCAGCTGTGGCAATGCCGGCAGCCAGAAGCAGGGCGGGAATGATGCCGATAGACTTGTCAGCCATACAGGAAACGTCCTTTCGGGAAAAAATACGGATCGATCTGCGGCCACCTAAGGCCGGCGATCGGTGGATTCGTCCGGGTCGCGCACTTCGCGGATGAAGTCACCCTCGATGACGTCACCAGCGCGCTCAGGGTGCCCGGGGCGCCCATTGCGCCGTGTCGACGTCTGGCTGGTGCCACCGTGGCGCGCATGAGCGTGCGCTCCGTCAGCCTCGCGTTCGAAGCCGGCCTGGGCCTGGCGCGCTTGTTCGCGCAGGTGCTTGCGCAAATGGCGCGTCTTCCACCAGAAGTAGCCCCAGCCGATCACACCGACGGCAAGTACCAGCGACAAGGCCAGGAGCGAGAACATCAGGGCGATGGCCGCGACGCCGATGGTCGCCACCACGGCGAGCGTCTTGGCGACGATGCCCGGCGGGCGGGAAGCGTTGCGGTCGAAAGCGTTGGGGCCGGGCAGGCCGTTGTCGAATCTCATGTGGTGCTGGCTCCGGGGCAGAAGAGGTGCGTGATCCGGGTGGTGTGCGCCCGCGTGCGATCGCGGTGCGCGGGGGGCAGGACCACGGCGCGCGGCAGACGGTATGTGCACGGACACGGGATTGTTGCACCGTTCCAGCTGCCGCGGGGTGGGATTTGCGTCGGTTTGTAAGTGCCCGCCTATGGGCTTCCGACTACTCCCGGAAGTGACTGACGGAACGTTCTACGTCGGCGATGACCTGGTTGAGTTCGCTGGCACGTTCGACCAGAGCCTTGGCCACTTGCTGGTTGCCGTCGGCGGCTTGCGAGGCGACTTCCAGGCCCGAGGCGATTTCCTCGGTGGCGACGCGTTGTTCGGACACCGCCTTGGCAACGTCCTCCATGCCGCTGGTGATTCTGAGCGTGCGCTCGCGGGTGACGGACAGGAAGTCGGCGAGCGAAGTCACCTTGGCGGATGCCCCTTCCAGCGTGGTGACCCCGGTATCCACCAGCGAACCCACCTCGCCCGAACGCTGGCTGAGCTGATTGGTGATGTTCTCGATCTCCGATACGGCGGAGGCGGACTGCTCCGAGAGTTTGCGTACCTCGTCCGCGACCACCGCGAAACCGCGGCCCGCCTCGCCTGCGCGGGCGGCCTCGATCGCGGCATTGAGGGCGAGCAGGGTGGTCTGTTCGGCAACGTTGCGCACCTTGCCGGTGATGTTGCGGATTCCCTGGGCCGAGGCGATGAAGTCCTTGCTTGCGCTGGCGATCTCTTTCACCGCGCGTTCCAGGGATTCTATCGAGTCCAGCGCGTCGCGCATCGCCGCCATGGTGCTTTCAGCCCCGTTGCGGGTTTCGCGCGCTTCGGCTTCAAGCTCGGTGGCACGGTCGGCGACGCTTTGGATCGACACCGCCAATTGCTCGGTGGCGCTGGCGATGCGGCTGGCTTCGTCGCTCTGTTTCACCGCGGCCTGATCGATCTCGTTGCTCGAGGTCTTGAGTTCGCTCGCCGACTCCCGAAGTTGTGCCATGCCTTCACGGATTTCGCCGATCGATGCGCGCCAGGCCTGTGCCATGGTATTGAGGGCGTCCACGATCCGGCGGGTTTCGTCGTTGCTGCGGGCGCGCACGACGTGGCCCAAATTGCCGCTGGCGAGGGCGGCACTGCCTTCGCTGACGTCGCCGATCGTGCCCAGCAGCGACGCGCGGAAGCGCAGCATGATGGCGCTGATTACCACCAGCACCAGCACGACCAGTGCCGAGCCGACCATGATCTGGTTGCGTGCGGCCTGTTCGCGCTGGTCGAGGGCGTGGTCGAATGCGGTACCGGCCTCGCGCTCGAGTTCACCGACGGTGGCGATCGCCAGGCCACTGAGTTCGAAGAATGTGTCTCCGTCTACCAGGAAGGAGCGGGCATCGAGCATGTTGATCACGTGGCCGCGCACCACTTCGTACTCGGTGCGCACCTTGTCGAGCAGAGTGCGCAGCCGGGCGGCCAGTTCCGGATCCACCGCCCCGAGGCGTTCGATCGCCGTTCCGGTGATCGCCAGCCGGCGTTCGACGTCGAGCAGGAACACGCGCAACTCCTGGTTTTCCAGGTTGGACACTGATCCTTTCACCGCAACGCTGGCCGAGCGCCCGCGGACGCGCCCGAGGTTGTCGATGAGTGCCGGGGTGTGCTGCACCAGAATGGTCTGCACGAGGTTGGTCAGGGGCAGAGGGTCGAAGCTCAGCGAGGTCTCGTCGGCAAGCAGTTGCAGCCAGACCAGCGCCCCGTCCAGCCAGTCGTTGTGGGCGCGGAAGGAGGCCGCGGGCAGGCGGTATTCATCGGCGCGCACCTCCACCCAGGCTGTGGCGAGCTTGTCGAACTCGGCTTGCGAAACGGTCAGCGTGCCGTCTGCACCGGCCAGGGCGTTGCGGATGCTTGCCACCAGCGCATCGGCCTGACCGCGGACCTGCTCGCGCGTGGGGATCTTGTCCTCGGCGCCGGAGCGGATCACCGCCGAGTAGCCGCGATGCTGCGCCAGTTGCGACAGCAGCGGTTTGCTTTCGGTCACCAGCCGCATGCCCTGGCGCTCTTCCCGCACCTGGGTCACTTCGCGCCATTGCACCAGAATCAGCTGCGACGCGAGAAACCCCATGGATACGAGTGTGACCGCAATGATGAGAATGAGCCTTGCCGAGATCGAGAGGTTCTTCACCTATCCGCTCCAGTCTTGTGCGCCGGCCGTCGTGGGGTGGCGCGATGGTGGTTGTCGGTCCGTATCGCGGCGCGTGGCCGCATTGAGGCATTCTGCAACGGAGTGCACTGCCGTGTTTGTGGCAAATGGCACGGGTGAAAGCTCTTACGGACGGGGGCGGCGAGACTTTAGGGCGCGAGCAGCCCAGGCGATATAGGGGAATGCGAGATAGGGGTATTCGATAAGCTTGGATGCCGGTCCAGCCGTCCCGGCCCGCCAACTCACCCGGACGTCCCGCGGCGCGCCGCGGCAACCTGGGCGAGGACCCGCGCGAGCACCTTTTGCTCGATCTCCTCAGCCTCGGCGGTCGGCACGAAGGCGGTGATCGCGACGCGCGGACGACCTTCCGGCGAGGTCGCGTAACGCAGCCGCGGTTCGATGTCCGGCATTTCCACGCCCGCACGGCGCTTCACAAGGGCGTTGTAGCGGCGCGAAACCTCACGGCTCGGTGCGACCTGCTCGGCGGTCGCGGCGAGCATCGTATCGGCGGCGGCGATGGGGTCGTCGTCTTTTTCGAGCGTGATCTGAATGATGTGATAGACGAACTTCTTGTAGAAGTTCTCATTGACCACGGGTGTGCTCAGAAACACGCTGTTCGGCAGGGTGATCGTGCGGCCGGTGAATTGATGATTGCCAGGGGTGGTTTCCAGCTCTTGCAGCGTCAGCGACAGCAGTGACAGGTCCACCACTTCGCCGCGCTGTTCGCCCACGCGAATCCAGTCGCCCACGCTGAATGCCCCGGCCGAGGTGCGCAGCAGACCGCCGGTAATGCACAGGATCAACTCCTTGGTCGCAATCACCAGCGCCACCATGAAGGCGGTGACCGATAGTGCGAAGGTGCGCAGCGCCGGCGCCCAGATCAGTGCCAGACCGATCGCAAGTACCAGCGCAAGCGCGTTGCGGCTGTATGTAATGAGCCGGCGGCGCTCGTCCGAGAGCACTTCGTCGCTGCCGCGAAGCAGCCGCTCCGAGAGCTTCTTCAGCAGTACGAAGGCGGTGGCCAGCACCAGCGTGGATATGGCCTGGTTGGCGCTGAACCAGGTGGTGAGCTCGTCCAGGATCATGCTTGAACCAGGGGCGGTCAGGCCCGCCAGTGTCCCGACTTGCCGCCCCGCTTTTCTATCAGCCGGATGTCGCCCAGAGTCATGCCACGGTCCACGGCCTTGCACATGTCGTAGATGGTGAGCAGGGCGATGTTCACCGCGGTGAGGGCCTCCATCTCGACGCCGGTGCGTCCGACCGTTTCGGCGGTGACCGTGCAGTGAACTGCGTGTGCAGTGTCGTCGAGTGCGAAGTCGACCGCAACCCGCGTCAGCGGCAGTGGATGGCACAGTGGAATCAACTCACCCGTGCGCTTGGACGCCTGGATGGCGGCGATGCGGGCGATGCCAAGCACGTCGCCCTTGCTGGCGTTGCCGTCGCGGACCATGGTGAAGGTGTCCGGCAACATGTTGATCGAACCGCGGGCGACCGCGACGCGATGGGTTTCTTGCTTGGCGCCTACGTCCACCATGTGGGCCTGGCCGTGCTGATCGAAGTGGGTGAGGGGCTGGCTCATGCGCGAGTCGGATAAGTGTCGGTGGTCGGTGGTCGGTGGGGCGGGCGTCGTCGGTGTCTGAAACAGCTGCCTGCGCCCCGGGGGCAGCGTGTCAGCTGTCTCGCGATACGGGCACGGCCGCGTGCAATGCAACCGGGCATCGACGCGTGCGTCGCCTACATGTCGATACACCGCCGATACACGGCTTGACGGAACGTATTTGGCGAAAGCGCTATCATAGCATCCGACCATGAAACGCATTCTCGCCCTGCTGCTGAGCGCTACGCTCGCCACCTCTTCCATCGCCGCCGACCTGCCCGACCTGGGCGACGTGGCGGCATCCTCCCTGTCGCCAATGGCCGAGCGCCGGATCGGCGAACAAATCATGAGTGACATCCGCTGGCGTGACGCCTCCTACCTGGATGACGCCGAGATCGAGGACTATGTGCAGCGCCTGGGCATGCGGCTGGTGGCCGCGGGCCCGGAGCCCGAGCGCGAGTTCGAATTTTTCGTGATGCGTGATTCCACGCTCAACGCCTTTGCGCTGCCCGGGGGCTTCATCGGCCTGCACAGCGGCCTGATCATGGCCGCCGAGAGCGAGTCCGAACTTGCGTCGGTGCTCGGTCACGAGATCGCACACGTCACGCAACGCCACATTGCCCAACTGTTCGGCAAGCAAGGGCAGGCGAGCATGATGGTGTTGGCCTCGATACTTCTGGCGGTGCTGGCCGCACGCAGCAATTCGCAGGTGAGCGAAGCGGCGCTGGCCGCCGGGCAGGCGGGGGCGATCCAGCAGCAGCTCGGCTATACCCGGGCATTCGAGCGCGAGGCCGACCGAATCGGCTTGCAGGTGATGGAGGGTGCGGGTTTCGATGTGCGCGGGATGCCCAGCTTCTTCGAACGCATGCAGCGCCACAGTCGGGTGTATGAGAACAATGCGCCGGCCTATTTGCGCACCCACCCGCTGACTCAGGAGCGGATCGCCGACATGGGCAACCGGGTCGCGCAGATGCGCTACCGCCAGGTGCTCGATTCACCGGACTTCGCCTTTGTACGGGCCAAGCTGCGGGCCGGTGAAGGGCTGGCGAGCGATGCGGTGCGGGATTTCGAGGCCTCGCTACGGACCGCGGCCGACGACCCGAGCCTGCGCTATGGCCATGCCCGGGCACTGTTGCGCGCCGGCCGACTGGACGACGCGGCCGAAGCGGTGGCGCGCCTGCGCGCCGGAGCCGCCGAAGGCGAGCTGTCGTTGTTCGTCGAGACGTTGGCAGGCGAAATACAACTGGCGCGCAACCGGCCAGCCGAAGCAGTGGCGTTGCTGGAGGCGGCGAAACAGCGTTTCCCCGACCGCAGGCCGCTGGACTACCTCCTTATCGAAGCCCGTCTGCGTGCCGGTCAGCACGCCCAGGCAGCGAGCGACGCGCGGGCGGGCGCGCTGCGCGCGCAGCGCGACGCGCGTTACTGGGCACTCGCCGCGCGCGCCGAGGAGGCGCTCGGGCGTCGTACCGCCCACCATCGCGCGCAGGCCGAGGTCTACGTGTTGCGCGGCAGTCTGCCCGCCGCCATCGATCAACTCGAGCTCGCCCGGCGCGCCGCAGACGGTGACTTCTACGAACTGTCGGCGGTCGATGCACGCCTGCGCGAGCTCAAGCTCGAAGAGGCCGAGCGGCGCGCCGAGCGCCGGTGAACGCCGGTTGATGGTGTGGCATGAGCGTTCCGGTACAATATTGGCCTGATCTGATGAAGGCTCGAGGACGCGACAGATGAATTTCGACAAGGAAGTGGATGCACGTGGGCTCAATTGCCCCCTGCCTATCCTGCGTGCCAAGAAGGCGCTCGCCGAAGTTGCGACCGGCCAGACGGTCAGGGTGCTCGCGACCGATCCGGGCTCGGTGAAGGACTTCCAGGCGTTCGCGAGGCAAACCGGCAACGAGTTGTTGCAACATGGCGAAACCGCCGACAAGGCGTTCGAGTTCTATCTCAAGCGCAAGTGAAGAAAAGCTGGATCGCCGGAGCTTGAGTCGCATCCGGTACCGCACGCAACGCCCCTTCGGGGGCGTTTCCGTTTCATATTGTCGGACGGGATTGAGCGCTCAGTATCTGGCGCGCGAACTCAGCCGCCGCCAGTGGCGGGGCGTAGTAGTAGCCCTGGCAGTAGTCGCAGCCCAGTGTGCGCAGCCATTCGCTCTGATCGGCGGATTCCACGCCTTCGGCCACGACGTCGTAGCCCAGGCGGTGAGCCAGGGCGATCATCGCGCTGACGATGGCCGCGCCATTGCGTGCGCCACGTGCGGTGAGCGCGAGGTCGAGGTTGGCGATGAATGATTTGTCGATCTTCAGGCAATCGATGTCGAGCAACTGCAGGTAGGCGAGCGACGAATAACCGGTGCCGAAGTCGTCCAGCGCGATCTTGAAGCCGGACGCATGCAGGTCGTTGAGGGTGCGCACGGCGCTGGTCTCAGGGTGGAGCAACACCGACTCGGTCACTTCCAGGCAAATCTGCTCCGGTGAAAGTCCGGTGTCGGCACAGGCGGCGAACAGGTCGCGGGATACCGTGTCGCGCAGGAACTGACGCGGCGAGAGGTTGATCGACAGCAGGAAGTCGGGCGGCAGGGAGCCGTGCCAGGCGGCCATCTGGTGTGTCGCCTCGTGCATCACCCAGCGCCCCAGTGGCTCGATGAGACCGATTTCCTCGGCCAGTGGGATGAAGTGGTCGGGGCGCACCAGCCGGTCACCATCCTGCCAGCGCACCAGGGCTTCCGCGCCGTAAAGTGTGCCGTCGGCGAAGCGACGTTGCGGCTGGTAATGCAGGGTCAGGTCGCCGTTCTCGATTGCGACGCGCAAGCGGCTCTCCAGTTTGATCCGGCCGCTCGCCTGTTCGCGCATGCGCGGCTCGAAGAAGCGCAGGTTGTTGCCGCCCTGCGCCTTGGCCTCGTACATGGCCAGATCGGCGCTGCGTAGCAGGGTGTCGGCTTCCTCGCCGTCGCGTGGGAAGAGCGCGATGCCGATGCTGGCGGTCACTCGGATTTCGTTGCCGTCGATCATCGCCGGTTCGGCAATCAGTTCGAGCAGGCGTTCGGCGACCGACCGCGCTTCGGTCACGTCCGACAGCCCTGCCAGCAGCACCGTCATCTCGTCGCCTCCCTGGCGCACCAAGGCGTCGTAGGCTCGCAGGGCCGAGGGCAGACGGTGGGCGATCGCGACCAGCAGTAGATCGCCCAGGTGATGGCCGTAGGCGTCGTTCACCAGCTTGAAGCGGTCGAGGTCGATGAACATGATCGCTACCAGTCCGTGCGATCGTCGCGCTTCCGCGATTGCTGCCGGCAAGCGTTCGAGCAGGCTGCGGCGATTGGGCAGGCCGGTAAGCTGGTCCTTCAGCGCCAGTTCGCGGGCGCGGTGCTCGTGCTCGACCCGATCGGTAATGTCCGCCACCGAGCCGGCCATAAGCGTGGCGCGGCCGTGGCGATTGCGCTCGGCCAGGCCGCGGGCAGCGAGCCAGCGGTAGTCGCCGGTATGGGCGCGTACCCGGTATTCGCAATAGAAGTGGTCGGTTTCGCCCTTCAGATGGCGGGCAACCGCGCGGTTGTATTTCTGCCTGTCGTCGGGGTGGACCAGGTCCAGCCAGGTGTCGCTGCTGTGGAGAAAGCCGCGGCCGTATCCGAGCATGGAACGCAGCCGGTCGCTGACGTCCAGCCGCTTGCTGCGCGGATCCCATTCGAACAGTCCATCATGGGCGCCGGACATCGCCAGATCCAGCGCGCGTATCGACCGCCAGGCGCGTGGCAGGGCGACCATCGAGGCCAGTGCGCCGACCGCCACCACGATCAGCGCGATTACCGCGAGAACCGGGCGTTCCCCCGCGAGGAAGACCAGACTCGTGCCAAGCAGCAAGGTCAGCAGCGCGGCCGCGCCCATCATCAGTCGGCAGCCGTGGGAGTCGAAGGACGAACCCAGGAGCGAGGCCAGGCGTCGCCACAGCGGGGGGTGCTCCAGGCCCATCGTATCAGCGCCCGCAACAGGGCATGCAGGCCCCCGGAGCGTCTCCTGAGGGCTGGCCGTCTTGCGCGGAACGCCTCACTTGTGAGCCATCAGCCGGGCGAGTTGCGGGCGCAGCTTGTCCAGGCTTTCGTTGAAGGTGGCGAGGCGGGCTCGCTCTTGCTCGACGACCGCCGCCGGTGCCCGTTCGACAAAACTCGCGTTGCCGAGTTTGGCGTCGGCCTTGGTCACCTCGCCCTCCAGCCGGGCGATTTCCTTGCTCAGTCGCTCGCGTTCGGCGGCCACGTCGATTTCCACCTTGAGCATGAGCTTGTGCCCACCCGCCACTGCGACCGGGGCGAGGGCATCGGCCGGAATGTCGGCGACCAGTTCGACGTCGGACAGCTTGGCGAGGCCGGCGAGATAGGGCACGAAGGGGGCGAGCGTGTCGGCCTCGCCGGCAAGCAGCAGCGGCAGGCGCTGGGCCGGAGAAATCCCCATCTCGCCGCGCAGGTTGCGGCAGGTGTGCACCAGGGCCTTGAGCGTATCCATGCGGGCCTCCGCCGTCTCGTCGACGCGCGACGGGTCGGCTGCCGGGTAGCGCGCAAGCATCAGGCTGTCCGAATCCTTGCGCCCGGCCAGTGGTGCGATTGTCTGCCACAGCTCCTCGGTGATGAAGGGGATGAGCGGGTGGGCGAGGCGCAGCACGGTTTCCAGCACCCGCAACAGGGTGCGGCGGGTGGCGCGTTGTTGCTCGGGGGTGCCGTTCTGGATCTGCACCTTGGCCAGTTCCAGGTACCAGTCGCAGTACTCGTCCCAGACGAACTCGTACACCGTCTTGGCGACGAGGTCGAAGCGGTAGTCCTCGAAATGGCGGGCGACGTCCGCTTCGGTGCGCTGCAGGCGCGACACGATCCAGCGGTCCACGAAGGAAAAGTCCAGATAGCCGCCGGGTGCGCACTGGTCGGCGCCGTGTTCGCCGAGACCGCAGTCGTGGCCTTCGGTGTTCATCAGCACGAAGCGGGTGGCGTTCCACAACTTGTTGCAGAAGTTGCGGTAGCCCTCGCAACGGGCAAGGTCGAACTTGATGTCGCGCCCGGGGCTGGCGAGGCTGGCGAAGGTGAAGCGCAGCGCGTCGGTGCCGAAGGCGGGAATGCCTTCCGGGAACTCCTTGCGCGTCTTCTTCTCGATTTTCTGGGCGTCCTTGGGGTTCATCAGCCCGAAGGTGCGCTTCTTCACCAGGGACTCGATGTCGATGCCGTCGATGAGGTCGATCGGGTCGAGCACGTTGCCCTTCGATTTCGACATCTTCTGGCCTTCGGCATCCCGGATCAGGCCATGCACGTAGACATGCCTGAACGGGATCTTGCCGGTGATGTGGGTCGTCATCATCACCATGCGCGCCACCCAGAAGAAAATGATGTCGAAGCCGGTGACGAGTACCGACGAGGGCAGATAGAGGTCGAGCGCATCATTGGACTGCTGTGGCCACTCCGGCGTCCAGTCCAGTGTGGAGAAGGGCCACAGGGCGGAGGAGTACCAGGTGTCGAGCACGTCCTCGTCGCGCTGCAGCGGGCCGTCGTAGCCGTCGCGCGCGGCGAGTGTGCGTGCTTCGGCCTCGTCGTGGGCGACCCAGCAGCGGCCCTCGTCGCCGTACCATGCGGGGATCTGATGCCCCCACCACAACTGGCGGGAAATGCACCAGTCCTGGATGTTGTTGAGCCACTGGTTGTATGTATTTACCCAGTTCTCGGGGTAGAACCTGATCTCGCCGGAGGCGACCACGTCCAGCGCCTTCTGGGTGATCGAGCGGCCGTCGGCGCCGGGCTTGCTCATCGCCACGAACCACTGGTCGGTCAGCATCGGCTCGATCACCGCGCCGGTACGGTCGCCGCGCGGCACCATGAGTTTGTGCGGCTTGATGCCGGCGAGCAAGCCGAGTGCCTCGAGATCCTGGACGATGGCCTCGCGCGCGACGAAGCGGTCCAGGCCGCGGTACTTTTCGGGGGCCTCGTCGCTGACGTGCGCGTCCAGGCGCAGCACACTGATCATGGGCAGACCGTGGCGCTGGCCGACCGCGTAGTCGTTGAAGTCGTGCGCTGGGGTGACCTTGACGCAGCCGGTGCCGAACTCGCGGTCCACATAGTCGTCGGCGATGATTGGGATGTCGCGGTCGCACAACGGCAGCCGCACGGTCTTCCCGATGAGGTGGGCGTAGCGTTCGTCCTCGGGGTGCACCATCACCGCGACGTCGCCGAGCATGGTCTCGGGTCGGGTGGTGGCCACGGTGAGGCCGGCAAGACCGCCGATCGGGCCGTCGCTGAACGGATAGAGGATATGCCACAGAAAGCCGTCTTCCTCTTCCGAGACCACCTCGAGGTCGGACACCGCGGTGCCGAGCTTGGGATCCCAGTTCACCAGACGCTTGCCGCGATAGATCAGGCCTTCGCGATACAAGCGCACAAAGGTCTCGGTGACGGTGCGCGACAGCCCCTCGTCCATGGTGAAGCGTTCGCGCGACCAATCCGGCGAGGCACCCAGGCGGCGCATCTGACCGGTGATCGTGCCGCCGGAGAAGTGCCTCCATTCCCAGACCTTCTTGAGGAACTGATCGCGGCCAAGCTGGTGGCGGCTGACGCCCTGGGCGTCCAGCTGGCGTTCGACGACGATTTGCGTGGCGATACCGGCGTGATCGGTACCGGGCTGCCACAAGGTGTTGAAACCCCGCATGCGGTGGTAGCGGGTCAGACCATCCATGATGGTCTGGTTGAAGCCGTGGCCCATGTGAAGCGTGCCGGTGACGTTGGGCGGCGGCATCAGAATGCAGAACGCGTTCGGCTCGG
The DNA here is from genome assembly GCA_046295975.1 of Rhodocyclaceae bacterium. Taxonomy (GTDB): domain Bacteria; phylum Pseudomonadota; class Gammaproteobacteria; order Burkholderiales; family Rhodocyclaceae; genus UBA2357. The sequence continues at coordinate 58,404 of JBKBMG010000010.1, read as the reverse complement.
ATTTGTCCTTGCCAGCGGCGAAATAGCCGTGCGATTCCCATTCCGGATACCAGCGGGCCTCGATCGCCGCCGGCTCAAAACTCTTGGCCAGTTCCATGATGTACCTGAAAGTCTGAAGGCAAAGCGGCGATTATAGCGGATGCGCCCGGGCGCTCCGCGGTCGTCGGCCAGCGGGTGGGGCGGGGTCAGCGCTTGATGCGGGGGATTTGCGCCAGCTTCTCGGAGATGCGCTCCGACAGTGATGGCAGCAGGGTGGCCTTGACGTGGGCGGTCATCTCTTCGCGCAGCCTCACCGACAGGCGCTCGAGTTCGCGTTCGACGATCTGGGGTAACTCGCGAGCGAACCAGGCTTCGATCTCACGTGCGATTTCAGTGTCGAGACTGATGAGGTACTCGACCAGTTCGATCGATTCGGCCGAATCGGGTACGTGCGGAGTGGGCGCGGACGCGGACGGTTTGGCAGTGGTGGTGTCGAGGGGCGGCAGCATGCCGAAGTCCTCGATCACGTCGGTCAGGATGGGGATGTCGTTGAAGCTCATGTCGGTTTCGCGCGTGGGGGTGTCCGAGCCTCTGTGGCGGCGCAGCAGGGCGTCGGCCTTGTCCAGAAGCAGGTCTGCTTCGCGCAGTTCGGCGTCGGTGTCGCGGAACGGTGCGTGCTTGTCACTCATAGGGCCTCCCTGCGTACCGCGTCGAAAGCCTGCAGGTCGAAACCCGCGGCCTTGTAGCGTTGCCAGCGCAGGCGCGCCGGTAACTTGTCCGACTCACTCTGGCCGACGATTTCTACCACCATCCTGAAGCGCTCGGGATGAGCCGGTTCGTCGGCGGCGAGATTGAACAGCATCTCGTCGTCGTGCCAGTCGGGCTCGTGGCCGACACTGGCGATGCGCACCGGCGTTTCCGCGCCGAGCGGCGAATCGGCCAGCACGTGGGGGATGAAGGCGCGCGCGTCGAAGGTCCACAGCATTGCGTCGAGCCGGCGCGCGCTGGCTGGGTCGGCGGTGCGGATAGCGATGCGACGCCCGCTTCCATAGGCGCGGCCAACCAGCTCGCAAGCGAGTGCGAGCGGGTCGGCGGCGTTGTGGTAGAAGCGGACCCGGGTCATGGCTGGATCAGGCCTGTGCGTTGCGCCCGATCAGGAACTCGCACAGCAGCGGCACCGGACGGCCAGTGGCGCCCTTGGCGTCGCCCGATACCCAGGCGGTACCGGCGATGTCCAGGTGCGCCCATTTGTAGGCCTTGGTGAAGCGTGCCAGGAAGCAGCCCGCGGTGATTGATCCGGCGGTGCGGCCACCGATGTTGGCGATGTCCGCGAAGTTGCTCTTGAGCAACTCCTGGTAGTCATCCCATAACGGCAGCTGCCACGCGCGGTCGCCGGCGCGATTGCCGCAGTCGACGAGTTCGCGGGCGAGGTCGTCGTCATTGGCCATCAGGCCGGTGGGGATCTTGCCCAGGGCGATGATGACCGCACCGGTGAGCGTGGCGATGTCGAGCACGCAGGCCGGGTCGAAGCGCTCGGCGTAGGTAAGCGCGTCGCACAGCACGAGTCGCCCCTCGGCATCGGTGTTGAGAATCTCGATGGTCTGGCCGCTCATCGAGGTCACGACGTCACCCGGCTTGGTGGCCGAGCCGCCGGGCATGTTCTCGGTGGCGGGGATGATGCCCACGACGTTGAGCTTCAGCCCCATCTCGGCGATCGCCTTGAAGGTGCCGAGGACGCTGGCGGCGCCGCACATGTCGTACTTCATCTCGTCCATCTCGGCGGCGGGTTTGAGCGAGATGCCGCCGGTGTCGAAGGTGATGCCCTTGCCGACCAGCACCACCGGCTTGTCCTTGGCCTTGCCGCCCTTGTAATGCATGACGATGAATTTGGGCGGCTGATGCGAGCCGCGCGTGACCGACAGGAAGGAGCCCATACCCAGCTTTTCGGCATCCTTGCGTTCGAGCACGTCCACTTTGAATTTGTATTGCTTGCCGAGCTGCTGCGCGGTTTCCGCGAGATAGGTGGGGGTGCAGACGTTGGCCGGGAGGTTGCCGAGCTCGCGGGTGAGCGACATGCCTTCGGCGATGGCCGCACCGCGCGCGACTGCGAGCTTGTCGGCGTCGCCGACCTTGCCGCGCTGCAACAGGGTGATCTTGCGTGCGCCCTTGTCGCCGTCGCCCTTCTTGCTTTTGGTCGTGTCGAAGCGGTAGGCGGCGTCACGCACGATGCGGCTTGCGTGGAGCAGGGCCCAAGCGGCGTCGCGTCCGGCCAGCTCGACCTCGGGTAGTGCGAGCACCGCGTCGCGTGCCACGCCGTTGGCCAGCCACTTTCCGGCCGAGGTGATCGTGTCGCGCCAGGCCTTTTCGCTGAACGCCTCGCGTTTGCCCAGGCTCACCATCAGCACCCGGGTTGCCGCCACACCGGGCAGATCGTGTAGAACGACGCTCGCGCCGGCTTTGTCGTCCAGGTCGCCGCGTTCGACGAGCTTCGCCAGGCGGCCTTCGTAGGCCAGGTCAAGCGCGGCGGTGGCACCGCTCAGCGGCCCGTCTGAATGCGCTGCGACGACCAGGACCTGGGTTTTCTGTTTTTCGGGGCTGCCGGTCTTTATGGTAAATTCCATGAACGTTCCTTTTCGAATGCCATGCGTCGATCCATCCGATTATGGCGCGTTCGTCGCAAGGCCGTCAAAACTCCCGTACAACGCTCGTGCATGCCGGGCGCAGGTCTTGGCCATGCCCCGCTGCCGCATTCCTTCCGTCATCGTCTGAACAATGATCCTCAGTCGCGCCCTCAGGCGTGAGTTTGCGCAGTCCGCCTCGGGTGTGTTCGTCGCGCTGTTCGCGATTCTCATCACCACGGTGTTGATCCGTCTGCTCGGCCAGGCCGCGGGTGGGCGTCTGCCGGCCGACGCGGTGTTGTCGATGATTGGTCTCGGGGCGTTGGCGCAGTTGCCGGTGGTGTTGTCGCTGTCGGTGTTCATCGCTGTGCTGATGTCGCTCGCGCGCGCCTACAAGGATTCGGAAATGGTCGTGTGGGCGGCATCGGGTCTGGCGCTGACCGCCTTCGTCGGTCCGGTGCTGCGGTTTGCGCTGCCTTTCGTGTTGATCGCCGGGGCGGGGTCGCTGTATCTGTCGCCTTGGGCCAACCAGAAGAGTGCGGACTATCAGGCCTCGCTGGAGGCGCGCGACGACACGACTCGTGTGGCGCCGGGGGTGTTTCGCGAGTCGGCGTCCGCGGGAAGGGTGTTCTTCGTCGAGACCGGTGCGGGCGAGGACGAGAAGCTGCGCAACGTATTTGTCGTGTCGGAGCAGGACGGCGTGCTGGACATCGTCGCGGCGGCGCAGGGGGCGGTGCATACCGACGAACGCGGCGCCCGCTACGTGGTGCTCGAGGACGGGCGGCGTTTCGAGGGGCAACCGGGCACCATGGCCTTCCGCGTTCTCGAGTTCGAGCGTTACACGGTCAAGGTCGAGGAACCACGCCGAGCCAGCGCTTACGCGCGATTGAAGACGGTACCAACCATGGAGCTGATCCGCGATCCCACGCCACGACATCTCGGCGAACTGAGCAGCCGTATCGGCACGCCGATCACCTGCCTGCTGCTCGCGCTGCTCGCGATCCCGCTGGCCTACGTGAATCCGCGGGCGGGGCGAGGCAACAACCTGATTGTCGCCGTGCTCGCCTATCTCATCTACAGCAATCTGGTGAGCGTCTTCCAGGCCTGGGTGGGGCAGGAGCGCATGCCGTTTGCGCTCGCGGTCTCGCTGCCGCATGTGTTGATCGGGGCGCTGGTGGTGGTGATGTTCTACCGGCGTGTGGTGCTGGTGCCGTTCTGGAGGCGCAAGCGATGAGCGCGGTGCTGACCCGTTACCTGGCGCGCGAGATCGTGGTGTCGACCGCGATGGTGACGCTCGCCTTCATCGGGCTGTTCGCGTTCTTCGATTTCATCAACGAACTGGACAGCATCGGCCGCGCGGGCTACGAGTTGCAGCATGCGCTGGTGTATGTGTTGTTGATCCTGCCTGGGCGGATCTACGAGTTGATTCCGATCACCGTCCTGATCGGCACCTTGTACGCGCTCACTACCCTGGCGCGCCATTCCGAGATCACCGTGATGCGCGCCTCGGGCATGTCCACATTGAAGATGCTGCGTACCCTGGGCGGCACCGGGCTGATCTTCGTGGTATTGACCTTCGTCTTCGGAGAATACGTGGCGCCGCCGGCCGAACGCGCGGCGCAGCAGTGGAAGCTGACCGCGACCGGTTCGGCGGTGTCGCAGCAGTTGCGTTCCGGCCTGTGGGTGCGCGACGGCAACCGGTTCATCAACGTGCGTCGGGTGTTGCCGGATCGCAGCATGGAGGCGGTGCGCATCTACGACTTCGACGAGGAACGCATGCTCTCGTCGCTCAGTGAAGCGGCGCGTGGTGTATATGACGGCGAGGCGCGTGAGTGGCGCCTGATCGAGGTCGTCCGCACGCGCTTTACCGACGAACGCACCCTGCTCGAGACCCTGCCGGAGATGCGCTGGCGCTCCGACCTGACTCCCGAGGTGTTGAGCGTGCTCATGGTGGCCCCGGAGCGCATGTCGGTGGCCACGCTCTACGCCTACATCAATCACTTGCGCGACAATCGGCAGAATGCCGACCGATTCGAGATCGCGCTGTGGAAGAAGATCGTCTATCCGTTCGCGTCGCTGGTGATGATTGCGCTGGCGCTGCCCTTCGCATTCACGCACGACCGCATGGGCGGGGTGAGTGTGAAGGTGTTCGTCGGCGTGATGATAGGCATCGGCTTTTACCTGCTCAACGGTCTGTTCTCCAACTTGGGCGTGATCAATGCCTGGCACCCGGCGCTGGCAGCGCTGACGCCCAGCGCCCTGTTTCTGGCGACGGCGGCGGTCATGTTGCTGGGGGTTGAACGGCGCTGAGGGCCCAGGCTTGCAGCATTGATGCAATGGCGTGCCTGGGAGGACGAATGCAGCGGACGAATGCAGCGGACGAATGCAGCGGACGAATGCAGCGGACGAATGCAGCGGACGAATGCAGCGGACGAATGCAGCGGACGAATGCAGCGGACGAATGCAGCGGAC
>JBKBMG010000010.1:0-53235 GCA_046295975.1 Rhodocyclaceae bacterium | reverse complement strand
CGAATGCAGCGGACGAATGCAGCGGACGAATGCAGCGGACGAATGCAGCGGACGAATGCAGCGGACGAATGCAGCGGACGAATGCAGCGGACGAATGCAGCGGACGAATGCAGCGGACGAAAAAAACGGGCCTGCGGCCCGTTTCGTGAAGCTGGCTGAGGGCGGAAAGCTGGGCCTGGGGCCCCGGATCCGCCTTCGACTTACTGTGCGCTCTGCTGTTGCTTCTTCTCGGCGACTGCCTTGAAGTTGAGCTTTTCCTTGATGCGCGCGGACTTGCCGGAACGCTCGCGCAGGAAGTACAGCTTGGCGCGGCGAACGTCACCACGGCGCTTGACTTCGATGCCGGCGATCAGCGGGGAGTAGGTCTGGAACGTGCGCTCCACGCCTTCGCCCGAGGAGATCTTGCGGACGATGAACGAGGAGTTGAGGCCGCGATTGCGCTTGGCGATCACCACGCCTTCGTAGGCCTGGAGACGCTCGCGGTTGCCTTCCTTGACCTTGACCTGCACCACCACGGTGTCGCCAGGGGCGAACGCGGGGATGGTCTTGCCTTCGGTCAGGCGGGCGACTTCTTCTTGTTCCAGCTGCTGAATCAGATTCATGGTACGACTCCTAGTCAATGGCACTTGGCCTCGTGGCAGAGCAGGCTGTGCCTGATGCTCACGGTTTCTTAATTCCGCCGCTGGGCAAGCGCTTCGCCCGCGGCGTCTTCATGTTCCCGCTTGAACTCGTCAAGCAGGGAGCATTCTTCCTTGCTCAGGCGCCGCCCCTCGAGCAGGTCGGGGCGCCTCAGCCAGGTTGCGCCGAGCGCCTGCTTGAGGCGCCAGCGTCGAATCATCGCATGGTTGCCCGACAACAGCACGTCGGGTACACGCTCGCCCTGGTAAGTCTCAGGACGCGTATAGTGCGGGCAGTCCAGCAGTCCGTCGGCGAACGAGTCCTCTCGTGCCGAATCGGCGTCGTTCAGGGCGCCCGGAAGTTGGCGGACAATCGCGTCCAGCAGCACCATTGCCGGCAGTTCTCCGCCGGACAGCACGAAATCGCCAAGCGATACCTCCAGGTCGATCTTGCGTTCGAGTACCCGCTGGTCGACACCCTCATAGCGCCCGCATACCAGCGTCAGCGCAGGAACCTGCGCCAATTCCAGCACCAGCGCGTGATCCAGTTTGCGGCCCTGCGGCGAAAGATAGACCACTGTGCCGGTGCTGCCGCAGGCTTCGGTCTGCGCCCGAAGCGCTGCGTCAATGGCCTGTTCCAGGGGCCCTGGCATCATCACCATGCCCGGACCTCCACCGTACGGCCGATCATCAACGGTGCGGTGAGGATCGTTGGTAAAGTCACGCGGGCTGACGAAGGCGAGCGAGTACAGACCACGCTCCAGCGCCCTCCGGGTGATGCCGCTCGCGGTCAGCGCCGAGAACATCTCCGGAAACAGCGTGATCACGTCGTAGCGGCGTGGGCCGGGCGCTACCTCAGTCACGACGGTGTCACCAATCCTTCTGCCAGTCGACCCGGATCGACTTGTCGGTTGCGTTTACCTCGAGCACGTAGGCCTTTACAAACGGAATCAGCCGCTCGGTGTCGCCGTCGACCACCTTGAGCACATCGTGCGCTCCGGTGCTGAGCAGACTATCCACCGTGCCCAGGCTTTCGCCGCCGGTATTCTCGACTTTCAGCCCGATCAGGTCGGACCAGTAGTACTCGTCTTCTTCCGTATCTGGCAGGGCGTCGCGCGGGGCGCCGACAAACAAACCCTTCAGCGCTTCCGCCGCATTGCGGTCGGCAATGCCTTCCAGGGTGGCGACGAGCAGGTCGCCGTGTTCGCGACAGTCGCCAACACCCAGCGGACGCCATGTCTCAATGGGCGCGTCGGCGTCGCTGCCCAGCCACCACTGCGGCATGCTGCCCCACGCAAGCGGATCGTCGCCGAAGGGTTGGATTTTCACCCAGCCCTTGATGCCAAAAGGGGCGACAATGCGCCCCAGTAAAATCATGCCGGTCCCGCGGGTCGGAATCAGGCGGCGTTGCCAGCCTGCTTGACCAGACGCGCAACAGTCGGGGAAACCTGGGCGCCGTTTTGCGTCCAGTGTGCCAGACGCTCGGCGTTGATCACGAGGCTTTTCTCGGAACCGGAGGCGACCGGGTTGTAGTAGCCGACGCGCTCGATGAAGCGACCATCGCGGCGATCACGCTTGTCGGCGGCCACGATGTTGTAGAACGGGCGCTTCTTGGCGCCACCACGGGCAAGGCGAATGACGACCATGTTGGGTGTCCTGGTTGGTTTATGCGAAAACGTGGAATTTTAGCGAACTTTCGGTGCCGGTACAAGTGTCGCGGCAGATTGGGCGTGTGACGCGCCTGCTTCGCCCAAGCGCCCGGAGTTTGAATAGAATGGGCGCTGGGAACCCGTTTGAATCGATCATGGCGACTTCCGCAACAGAGTCTTCCTCCGGGCCGCGCCCGACCATCCTATCCTGGCTGCAGGCAGAGCCGGAGGATGACTGCTTCCTCGATCTCGCGGAACTGCGCCAGCATTTCGGTGCATGGCGGGACGCATCGGACTCCGGTGACGAGGTGGGCATGCTCGAGTTGTTCGATGCGCGTATGCTCGACATCGCGGGGCGCTTCAAGCCGCAACTGCTTACGGCCAGTCTGCCCGTACCGCGTTCCTTGCAAGTCGCGGCGGAGACGCTGTCGGAGTGCTTGCTCGAATTGGCGCGACGCTGCAATGCGATGGCCTTGCGCGCCGGAACGGGTGCGGAGGCTGTCGTCCAGGCGGTGCAGTTGCGTGCCCGGGCCCTGCGCCTGTTGGCGGAAGCGTATCTGATTGCCTGCATGCGCGGCAGCGACGCGGTGCAGGGGCTGTGGGGCCTGGCCAACGCAGTGCTGGAACGGCTGGAACGGGATCTCGCTGAGGCCGACGACGACCGGCTGTTGCATGTGGCTGCGCCGGGCGTGCTGAATTTCAAGCGGCTCGCTGCGATCTCCGCACTTCAGCCCGAGAGCCTGACCGCGCGGGAGCAGGCGTGGGTGTTCGACTATCTCGAACTGACGGCGGGCGCCTCAGAGCTGTCGGCTCGACCCATCCATCCGGAAGCGACGGCGTTCTGGTTCGAATTGGCTGACGATGCCGCGCCGACCGCTTGTGTGCGCCGTCTGGCCCCCGCCCACAGGCCGGTGCGCTATTTCTCCGCGTTCGGCATTTCCAAGCGCATCACCGAACAGATCGAATGGCTGGAGCGACGGATCTCGGAAGCCGAGGTGGTCGGTCTGGAGCGCGATGTCGATCTGCTCGACCCTGACGTCTCCGGGCTGCCGCTGGGGCTGACACCGGTGGAAGTGCTTGCGTTGCTCAACCGCCTGCGCGAACGCTGGGTCACGCCGCCCAGCCGCGAGCACACTCGGCGGCCGCATTTGTACTCGGTTCAGGTCTGTCTCGGCCTGAAGAACATCTGGGCGGTGAACCGTGGGCAGCCCGTACCCGATGCCATCGTCGAGTGGATGGTCTGCAACGAAAGCCCCGGTGGGTACGGCATTCTCAGCGTGGCGGCGAACAAGGCGGTGTTGTCGGCCGGGATGGTGCTGGCGCTGCGCCGCGATGCAAAGGAAAGTTGGTCGATCTGTGTCGTTCGCTGGGTGCGCAATCACGATGAGGATCAGATCGAACTGGGCTTGCAACTGGTCGGTGCGAGCTGCGTGCCGGTATCCATCGCATTTCGTGGCAGCGAGTTGCGTGTGACCACGCCTGCGCTGATGCTGCCGCCGCAGCCGGGTACACGCGGAAATTCGGCGATTCTTGCGCCGGCCGGTACCTATACCTCACGGCGTTTCGTGTTGGTACGAGAAGGTGGGCAGCTCTACATCGCGCAGGGTCGGGTGCTCAGCCTGGACATGCAGACGGCCAGCGTCGAGTTGTTCCAGTACGAGGTGGATCCCTTCCCAATCTGACGATCAGCGCTGGCGCTCGGGTAGCGGCACGATGGCCGCTGGCGCTGCGGTCTCGTCGGAGGATTGCGGTGTGTCGGCCGCATTGGCCAGTTCGGTAATGGTGAGATTCGCCGCACGAATGCCTTCGTCCAGCCGTCGGGCTGCCGGGTGGGCGTATTCGCCGCCGTTGGCGGCAAGCCAGCGCCCTGGCGAAAGAGCGAACTGGTCGATGACGTGGGCCAGGGTCAACAGGTCGGCGTTCTTTGCCAGAACCCAGCCATGTTCGTCTGTGCGCGCAACCCAGCCTATGTCCCGCATTTCGCCGAGAATGGATTCGGCCACGTCCTGGCTCACGCCGGCGTGGGCGCGCAGGGTCTCGAAGTCGGCGCTGCCGCCGGCCCGGCGGGCGCGCGTCAGCGCGGCGAGCATGTCGAGCGCAGCCCAGGCCTTGTCCCCCGGGTTCGCACCCAGTGTCAGCTTGCGCTCGAAGAAGCTGGGAAAGGTTGCCGCCAGAATGGCGCCGAGCAACACCACGACCCAGGACATGTACAGCCACACCAGGAAGATGGGCAGGGCGGCGAAGGTGCCATAGACCAGGGTGTAGGTGGGGAAGCGCGCGATGAACAGGCCGAACAGGCGCTGCATCAGGATGAAGCCGAGCGCCGCGGTAAAGCCGCCGATCAGCGCGTGCACCAGTCGTACCGGGTGGTTGGGCACGGCGTAGTAGAGGAAGCTGAACAGGGCGCCGAGCAATCCCAGCGGTACGATCCACGACGAGATGGCGCTCACATCCACGCCCTTGGCTATCCATTCAATGGAGGTAGCCACCAGCCTGCCGGTGGCGAACACGCTGCCGGCCAGGGCGATCGGCCCCAGGCTGAGCGCCACCCAGTAGACCGTGAGTCGGGTCAGCCACGGGCGAGGTGTGCGTACGCCCCAGATGTCGTTGAACACGCTGTCGATGGTGTGCAGCAGCAGCAGCACCGTGACGACCAGCATGACGGTACCGATCAGCGTGAGCTGCGCGGCCTTCTCCGAGAACTGCAGTGCATAGGTGGCGACGATTTGTCCGGCACGGTCGGGCAGGATGTTGGTCTGCAGAAAGACGCTCAGGGCTTCGCCCAGGTCGGAAAAGGCCGGAAAATTGCTGAACAGTGCGATGGTGACCGTGACCAGTGGAACGATGGCCAGTAGCGTGGTGTAGGTCAGGCTGCCGGCAACCTGGGGGCAACGGGTTGCAACGAAGCGATCGTAGAGCAGGGCGAGGAAGTCGCGCAATGCGAAAAGCATGATCTTTGGAGGGCGGGGGTGTAGCGCCTGCTGATATAATCGCACGATTGTGGACAAGCCATTCGCCATGCAGGAAATCCTCGTTCTCTATTACAGCCACAAGGGGTCGGTCCGGGCGCTCGCCGACGAGGTCGCTCGCGGCATACACGAGGTGCCGGGTGCGATCGCCCGCGTGCGCACCGTACCACGGGTGTCGACGGTATGCGAAGCGATCGAGGACGAGATTCCCACGGAGGGTCCGCCGTACGTCGAAGTGCGCGATCTGGCCGAATGCGCCGGCCTGGTGCTCGGTAGCCCGACGCGATTCGGCAACATGGCTGCAGCGATGAAGTATTTTCTCGACGGACTGGCCGGCCCCTGGCTCAACGGTGATCTGGCGGGCAAGCCGGCAGGGGTGTTTACTGCCAGCGGCAGTCCCCATGGAGGGCAGGAAAGCACCTTGCTTTCGATGATGTTGCCGTTGCTGCATCACGGCATGCTCGTCCTGGGCCTGCCCTATGCCGAATCCGATCTCAACACGACTCGTGGTGGAGGTTCGCCCTACGGTGCGGGACACGTCTCGGGTAGTGGCGGTGACGTTCGGCTGCTCGAGGAAGAGGTCAGGCTCGCTCGCGCCCTCGGTCGGCGGGTGGCTGCTGTCGCGCTCAAGCTGGGAGATGTCCGATGACGCCACGAACGCTCAATCTTGCCACCAGTTCGCTGCTGATCGCGCTGATCGCGCTGTGCGTGATTTGGGAAGGCTGGCTTGCGCCAATCCGTCCGGGTGGGTCGTGGCTCACGCTCAAGGCCTTGCCGCTGATGGGGGCGGTGTTCGGGGTGCTGCGGGGACGGCGCTATACCCATCAGTGGCTGTCGATGCTGGTGCTGCTGTATTTCACCGAGGGGGTGTTGCGCATAGGCGACCCCGGGTTGATGGGCGTGTTCGCGATGCTGGAGACGGCAATGGCGAGTGCGTTGTTCGTCACCACCGTCTGGTACTCGCGCATCACGGCGCCGTCACGCAGCACGGACGAGGCGCGGAGTTCGTAACGGTCTTTCGGGCTTGGGCTGATCTACGGCGCAGTTGGGGATGGACGTCCATGCGTCTCGGACTCGACCCAGTGTGCCCGCGCTCTTCCGCTCGGTCCGCGACGATCGCGCAAAGCTCGCAGTCCGCGAGCGGCGGATCGCATGAAGCCGATTCGTCGCCCGCGACTACTGGGTACCCGTCTAGCGCTTGTGGGTCACACCTGCGGGTTCAGGCGTTCGGCGTTGCCCTGCAGCTTGTTGAGGGCATTCAGGTAGGCCTTGGCGGACGCCACGATGATGTCGGTGTCTGCGCCCTGGCCGTTTACCACCCGGCCGTCGCGCGCCAGTCGGACGGTCACTTCGCCCTGCGCGTCGGTGCCGGTGGTGATTGCGTTCACCGAATACAGCAGCAGTTCGCTGCCACTGCCCACCACTGATTCGATTGCCTTGAAGGCTGCATCCACCGGCCCGGACCCCTCGGCCTGGGCATGCACCTCCTTGCCGCCGGCCGACAGCGTGATTGCCGCTTCGGGGGTTTCCCCGGTCTCGGAGTGGAAGCGCGACGCGAGCAGGCGGAAGTGCTCCTGTTCGGGTGTGACGACCTCGTCGCTCATCAGCGCATGCAAGTCCTCGTCGAAGATTTCGTGCTTCTTGTCGGCGAGTTCCTTGAAGCGCGCGAACGCATGGTTGAGATGGTCTTCCGAGTCGATGACGATGCCGATTTCCTGCAGACGGGTGCGGAAGGCGTTGCGCCCGGAATGCTTGCCGAGTACAAGTTTGTTGGCCCCCCAGCCGACGTCCTCGGCGCGCATGATCTCGTAGGTTTCGCGATGTTTGAGCACGCCGTCCTGGTGAATGCCGGATTCATGCGAGAAGGCGTTGGCGCCGACAATGGCCTTGTTGGGCTGGACGGGAAAGCCAGTGACACCGGATACCAGCTTGGAGGCGGGGACGATTTGCGTGGTGTCCACGCGGGTGTCGCAGGGGAAGACGTCGCGCCGGGTGCGCACTGCCATGACGACCTCTTCCAGCGAGGCGTTTCCGGCACGTTCGCCCAGGCCATTGACCGTGCATTCCACCTGACGCGCGCCGGCAAGAACGGCGGCCAGGGAATTGGCAACAGCGAGCCCGAGGTCGTTGTGGCAGTGCACCGACCACACCACCTTGTCGGCGTCGGGTACGCGCTCGACGAGGGTGCGGATGGTGGCCGCGAACTGCTGCGGCAGGTTGTAGCCGACAGTGTCGGGCACGTTGATGGTCCGCGCGCCAGCCTTGATCACCGCTTCGAAGATCCGGCACAGGAAGTCGATGTCGGAGCGGCCCGCATCCTCGGCCGAGAACTCGATGTCGTCGGTGTACTCGCGCGCCCACCCGATTGCCTTGACTGCCTGCGCGACGACCTCGTCGGGGGTCATGCGCAGCTTCTTCTCCATGTGGATGGGGCTGGTGGCGATGAAGGTGTGGATGCGCCCGAGCGCCGCCGGGCGTATGGCTTCCCCTGCGCGCCGTATGTCGTTCTCGTTGGCGCGGGCGAGCGCACAGACAGTGGACTCCTTGATCGCCTCGGCGATGCTGCGTACCGCTTCGAAGTCGCCGTTGGATGCAGCCGGGAAGCCCGCCTCGATGACGTCGACCCGCATCTTCTCCAGTTGGCGTGCGATCCGCAGTTTTTCGTCACGGGTCATGGAGGCGCCGGGGCTTTGCTCGCCATCGCGAAGTGTGGTGTCGAAAATGATCAAATGGTCGTTCATGGTTGGACTCCTGTTGGGTGGCCGGTCGGGGTGCGGCGCCGCAACGTCGGACGGCAACGGGCGACCGACGCTGGCATCGGTGGCGGATACGGCAGAGAGGAGGGGGTGTAGTGTCAGCGCGCGGGGCGCAGCAGCGGGCCCAGCGGGGGCAGGCACGCCATGATGGGAGACGGCACGGGAATTGGCAGGTTTGCGTGAAGCATGATGCCAATATAAACCGTGCCGATCGCGCCTGGCAAGTGTCCCTGGGGTGCGACCCTCAGCGGGGTTGGTCGGGGTTGTCCTCGCCAGCAGTGTCGGCGCTGCCATCGGATGGCCGTTGCGTCTCGTTCGCCGTCTGCGCTTGCATGCGCCGCCGCCGCAGCAGGCGCCAGCCCCAGATCACGTAGCCGGATGCGGCATAGGCCAGGAACAGTGCGAACAAGACGCCCGGCGGGTAGCTGGAGATGAGTGCGAACACCAGCACCACTGCAATGACCACGATGAAGGGCACACTCTTGCGCAGGTTGATGTCTTTGCCGCTCCAGTACAGCACGTTGCTGACCATCGAAAGGCCGGCGAAGACCGTGAGCACCAGCGCGAACCAGGCGACATCCTGGCCGGTAAGACCATTGTCGATGACGACCCACACCATGCCGGCGATGAGGGCCGCGGCGGCCGGACTCGGCAGGCCCTGGAAGAAGCGCTTGTCCACCGTGTTGATATTGGTGTTGAAGCGCGCCAGTCGCAGCGCCGTGCCGGCACAATAGATGAAGGCGGCGACCCAGCCGAGCTTGTCGAAATCCTTGAGCGCCCACTCGTACATGACCAGTGCCGGGGCGGCACCGAACGACACCATGTCGGAGAGCGAATCGTACTCCGCGCCGAATTCGCTCTGGGTGTGGGTGAGGCGGGCCACCCGCCCATCCAGTCCGTCCAGCACCATGGCGACGAAAATGGCCACGGCCGCATACTCGAAGCGTCCGTTGATCGCTTGCACTATGGCGTAGAAGCCGGCGAACAGGGCCGCCGTAGTGAACAGGTTGGGCAGAATGTAGATGCCGCGACGACGTTTCTCAAGAGAGATCAGAGGCATGCGAGGAGTCCTGGCCGAGCGCAAGCTGGGGTGGAGATACCGCGATTTTACCCCATGCCGCCTGTGCTTCGATGAACGGCAAGTTTCCGCGAGCAGCTAAGGAGACACTGACTAAATCCGTTCGCCCTGAGCCCTTCGGCTGTGCTCAGGACAGGCTTTTCGAAGGGCATTCCTCGGAAGATGAAGGGCTTCGGAAGGCCGAACGGTGGGGAACAAGTCAGTGGGCGAGGGGGCAGCGGTCGACGAAAAAGGGCCACCCCGAAGGGTGGCCCGACGACGATCGTGAAGAACGATCAGTTCTTGGACTTGTCGACCAGCGCCTTCGCCTTGATCCAGGGCATCATCTCGCGCAACTGGGCGCCGACCTGTTCGATCGGATGTTCTGCGGTCAGACGGCGGCGGGCCGTCATGCTCGGGTAGTTGGTCCGGCCTTCCTGAATGAACATCTTGGCATATTCACCGCTCTGGATGCGCTTGAGGGCGTTGCGCATCGCCGCGCGCGACTGCTCGTTGATGACTTCCGGGCCGGTCACGTACTCGCCATACTCCGCGTTGTTGGAGATGGAATAGTTCATCGTGGCGATGCCGCCTTCGTACATCAGGTCGACAATCAGCTTGAGTTCGTGGAGGCACTCGAAATAGGCCATTTCGGGCGCATAGCCGGCTTCGACAAGGGTTTCGAAGCCCATCTTCACCAGTTCGACCGCACCGCCGCACAGCACAGCCTGTTCGCCGAACAAGTCGGTTTCGGTCTCTTCCTTGAAGTTGGTCTCGATCACGCCGCCCTTGGTGCCGCCATTGGCCGCTGCGTAGGACAGGGCAATATCGCGGGCCTTGCCCGACTTGTCCTGGTAGATCGCGATCAGGCTGGGCACGCCGCCGCCGCGCAGGTATTCGGAGCGCACGGTATGGCCCGGGCCCTTGGGCGCGATCATGATCACGTCCAGATCTTCGCGCGGCACCACCTGGTTGTAGTGCACGTTGAAGCCGTGGGCGAAGGCGAGCGCCGCGCCCTTCTTGATGTTCGGCTCGACCTCGTCCTTGTACACCTGAGGAATGTTCTCGTCCGGCAGCAGAATCATCACGACGTCGGCGCCCTTGACCGCCTTGGCGATTTCCTCGACCTTCAGGCCAGCGGCCTTGGCCTTGTCCCAGGAGGCGCCGCCCTTGCGCAGGGCGACGGTGACCTTGACGCCGGAGTCGGCCAGGTTCTGGGCATGTGCATGGCCCTGGGAGCCGTAGCCGACGATGGTGACTTTCTTGCCCTTGATGAGGGAGAGATCGGCGTCCTTGTCGTAATAGACTTTCATGGTTGTCCTCGTGTGGTTTTCGGTATGGCGCATGGCGCCAGAAGCAGTGAAAAATGGGTGTTGGGTAGGCGGCCGTTCATCCGGCCCGCGGTTGTGGGCGGTCGCCTTTTCCCCGGGCGCCGACCTGTCCGGGCGAACGCCGCCAGGCGACGCGTCCGCCGCGGCACGCTGGAGTGCCGGGGTGAATGTCAGAGTTTGAGCACGCGGTCTCCGCGGCCAACGCCGCATACGCCGGAGCGCACCGTCTCGAGGATCAACTCGGGTGCGATCGCGCCGATGAAGGCGTCGAGCTTGCCTTGGTTGCCGGTCAGTTCGACCACGTAGGAGGTGTCGGTCACGTCAATGATGCGCGCGCGGAAAATTTCCGTCATGCGCTTCATTTCTTCACGGTCCTTGCCGGTGGCGCGCACCTTGACGAGCATCAGCTCGCGTTCGATGTGGGCCGATTCGGAAATATCAACGACCTTGATCACCTCGATCAGTTTGTTCAACTGCTTGGTGATCTGCTCGATGATGTCATCCGATCCGGTGGTGACGATGGTCATGCGCGACATCGAGGCATCCTCGGTCGGCGCGACCGTGAGCGATTCGATGTTGTAGCCGCGCGCCGAGAACAGGCCCGAAACCCGCGACAGTGCGCCGGCCTCGTTCTCGATCAACAGGGAGATTACGTGTCTCATGAATGAACTCTCGGGGAGGTCACAGGGAGCCTCGCGGCACACGGAAACGCGCCGCCGGGGGCCGGCGGGCGCCGCGACGACCGCTGGTAAGCGGCCGCCGCGCGACGCGGCGGAGTGTTACGCCACGCGCCGAGCGCAACGGGGAGCTTAAAGGTCCTCGGCGGACAGGATCATTTCGGTCAGACCCTTGCCGCCCTGGACCATGGGATAAACGTTCTCGGTCTGATCCACCTGGAAATCCAGGAATACCAGATCGTTCTTGCGGCTGAACGCCTCGCGCAGGGCGCCTTCCACGTCCGACGGCTTGTCTACGCGGATGCCCACATGGCCATAGGCTTCGGCGAGCTTGGCGAAGTCGGGCAGGGAATCCATGTAGGACTCGGAGTAGCGCTCGCCGTGGAACAGTTCCTGCCACTGGCGCACCATGCCAAGATAGCGATTGTTGAGATTGACGATCTTGATCGGCAGGCGGAACTGTTTGCAGGTGGACAGTTCCTGGATGCACATCTGGATCGAGGCCTCGCCGGTCACGCAGGCCACCTGCGAGCCGGGGTGGGCAAGCTGGGCGCCCATGGCATAGGGCAGGCCCACGCCCATGGTGCCGAGACCGCCCGAGTTCAACCAGCGGCGCGGCTTCTCGAAGCGGTAATACTGGGCTGCCCACATCTGGTGCTGGCCGACATCCGAGGTCACGAAGGCATCGCCATTGGTGACTTCCCACAGCTTCTGGATCACGTACTGCGGCTTGATGATCTCGTCCGAGTTCTTGAACTTCATGCAGTCTCGCCGCCGCCATTCGTCCACCTGGCGCCACCATGTGGACAGCGACTCGGCGTCCGGGCGGGCGGAGGAGGATTCGAGCTGACGAATCATTTCATCCAGCACTTCGCGCACGTCACCGACGATGGGCACATCCACCTTGACACGTTTGGAAATCGATGACGGATCGATGTCCACGTGGATGATCTTGCGTGGCTCCTCGGCAAAATGCGCCGGGTTGCCGATGACCCGGTCATCGAAGCGGGCGCCGATGGCAAGCAGCACGTCGCAGAAATGCATCGACATGTTGGCTTCGTAGGTGCCGTGCATGCCGGGCATGCCGAGGTATTGGCCGTCGGAGGCCGGATAGGCGCCCAGGCCCATCAAGGTGTTGGTGATCGGGAATCCGAGCAGGCGGGTGAGCTTGGTGAGTTGCTCGGC
This sequence comes from Rhodocyclaceae bacterium, assembly GCA_046295975.1. Taxonomy (GTDB): domain Bacteria; phylum Pseudomonadota; class Gammaproteobacteria; order Burkholderiales; family Rhodocyclaceae; genus UBA2357. The sequence continues at coordinate 40,994 of JBKBMG010000010.1, read as the reverse complement.
CGCATCGGCCAGGATCACACCACCGCCGGTGTAGATCATTGGCCGCTTGGCTTCGAGCAGCAACTGCACCGCCTTGCGGATCTGGCCTTGATGGCCCTTGACCACCGGGTTGTACGAGCGCATCGCGACTTCGCGAGGATACTCGAACTCGCATTTGTGATTGGAGACGTCCTTGGGCACATCCACCAGGACCGGGCCGGGGCGTCCGGTGCGGGCGAGATGAAAGGCCTTCTTGATCGTGGCGGCAAGGTCGCGCACATCCTTGACCAGGAAGTTGTGCTTGACGCAGGGCCGGGTGATGCCAACCGTGTCCACCTCCTGGAAAGCATCCTGGCCGATCGCTGCGGTGGGCACCTGGCCGGAGATGATGACCATGGGTACGGAGTCGCAGTAGGCGGTGGCAATGCCGGTGACGGCGTTGGTCGCGCCCGGGCCGGAAGTGACCAGCGCAACGCCGACCTTGTCGGTGCTGCGCGCGTAGCCGTCGGCCGCATGCACCGCGGCTTGTTCGTGCCTTACCAGCACGTGGCGGACTTCCTTCTGGTTGAAGAGCGCGTCGTAGATGTACAGCACCGCACCACCCGGATAGCCGAACACGTATTCGACCTTTTCTTCCTGGAGGCACCTGATTACAATTTCCGCTCCCGTCAGCACCATCGCAAACTCGCTCTATCGTTCGAATATCGAACATAGAACGTTACCGCCCGACCGACGTTTGGTCAAGGACGTCAGGCCGTGTCAATGCCCGGTCGAAGGGCTCGATTCACAAGGATTCTCAACTGGCCTCCCAGGCGGAACTGTCGAGTTTTCTCGAAGGCGTGGAACGACGTGCCTACAAGCAGGCGTTCTACGCATTGCGCGACGAGGAAGCTGCGCTCGACGTTGTTCAGGAAGCGATGATGAAGCTCGTCGCCAGCTATGCGTTGCGTCCGGCCGACGAGTATCCGATGTTGTTCCAGCGGATTCTGCAGAACGCCATTCACGATGTGCGGCGGCGGCAGAAGGTGCGTACGCAGTGGGTGATGCTGTTGTCGGCCTTGCGTGGCGATGGTCATGACGACGATGAAGGCGATCCGCTGGACACCCTGGCGGTCGAGCCGCGCTCGGTTACGGCCGACGAACCGGCCGCACAGTACGAACGCGCCCGCTTGATGGCGATCATCGAGCACGAGATCGCACGCCTGCCGGAACGTCAACGGGAGGCATTCCTGATGCGTTACTGGGAAGAGTTGGATATCGCGGAAACCGCTGCGGCCATGGGGTGTTCCGAGGGCAGTGTGAAGACCCACTGCTCGCGGGCCACGCACACCCTGGCCGCGGCTTTGAGGGCAAGGGGGGTCGAGTTGTGAAAGCATGCGGTTTGGAACACCGCGTCGTATCCGAACTGGATGGGGCGGCGCGTGCGCTTGATCCGGCGATCGTGGCGCGGCTTGCCGACGCCCGTCGTCGGGCGCTCGCGGCACGGCGGGCGGGCGCTGGCGCACGGCTGTCGGCTCGGCTGGAGCGCTGGCTGGCGATGCCGGCGCTGCGTCCGGCGCTGCTGGCAGGGATGGTGCTGGCCGTATTCGTGCTCGGCAACTACATGGGCCTGCGTGCGCAGATCGACGAGTACCGCGCGGTGGACACCGCCTTGCTGATCGATGATCTGCCCATCGATGCCTATCTCGATCCGGATTTCAGAGCATGGCTGCGGCAAGAGCGGGAGTCCTGATCCTGTTGCTGCTCGCCTCGGCGGCTGCGTTCGCGGTCACGCCGCTGGGGAACACCCGCTGGGAGGACTTGTCTGCGTCGCAGCAGCAGGTGCTCGCCCCGCTTGCGGGGGACTGGGAAACCATGGGCGAGGCAGCGCGGCAGACCTGGATCGGCATCGCCGATGGTTTCGACGGCCTGACCGCCGAGGAGAAGGGGCGGGTGCGCTCGCGCATGCGCGACTGGGCCAGCTTGTCGTCCGAAGAGCGCGCCCGCGCCCGCGATCAGTACCGGGCGTTGCGCAACATGCCGCCCGAGCAGCGTGAACAGCTCGGGGAACAATGGCGGCAGTACCGCGAACGTGCCAGTGAGCACGGCGCGGACACCGCAGAATGAACAATATATCAATGACAAAAAGTGCCAAACGTTCATCCGCCGCGTCTGCGGCGGTGGAAAAATCGTCGTCCGGCAGCGCTGCGTCCGAGGGGCGGCTGGTCGTTGAACTGGCCGGTTTTCGCCGTCGGCTGGCGAGCCTGACCTATGAGGGCCTGCTGCTGATGGGCGTGTTGGCGCTGACCTTTCTGGTGCCCTATCTGGTGCTCGGCGTCGTGATGCAGGTTGCGTTGCCTGGCTGGATACTCTGGTTGCACGTGTTCCTGGTGCTGGGGGGGTACTTTGTCTGGTACTGGACCCGGCATGGCCAGACGCTTGCAATGCAGACATGGCGGCTGAAACTGGTGAATGCCGACGATGGTCGCCCGCCCAGCACGAGCTTGGGCTGTCTGCGCTACCTTGTGTGCTGGCCGTCGGTGCTGTTGTTCGGTTTTGGCCTGGCGTGGGCCTTGATCGATCGTGATCGCCAGTTTCTGCACGATCGGCTGGTCGGCACGCGGGTGGTGTTGCTGCCCGATCCCAAGCGCTGACGATCCACCTTGGATTCGGGCATGATCCGCCGACCAGACAAGCCGATATTGCATTGCAGCGAAATCACCATCCCGATGCGGTAGGATAGGGGCGGCCGGCCGTTCATCCGGGCCGGCCTGACGTCTGCCGCAGACAGGGAGGAAACGCATGTCCAAGACGCCGTTGCCGCTGGAACGCGGCATGGCTGCGCACGCGCACGATGCGCACGCAGTCCTCGAGGCGCAGCACACTACCCGCGAACGAGGCCTGGATGCCGGTACCGCACGCGACCGGCTCGCCGAGCATGGCCCCAACGCCTTGCCGCCCCCGCGCCGCAAGGGGCCGTTGCAGCGCTTCCTGCTCCAGTTTCACAACGTTCTGATCTACGTGTTGATCGTGGCGGGTGTGGTCACCGCGCTGCTTGGCCACTGGATAGACAGTGGCGTGATCTTCGGGGTGGTGGTGATCAATGCCATCATCGGATTCATCCAGGAGGGCAAGGCGGAGCAGGCGCTGGACGCGATTCGCAGAATGCTGTCGCTCAACGCCCAGGTGCTGCGCGACGGTCATCGTCACGAGATCCCGGCTGAGGACCTGGTGCCGGGCGATATCGTGTTCCTGGCTTCGGGTGACAAGGTGCCGGCCGACCTGCGCTTGATCGAGGTACACAGCCTGCGTGTGGAAGAGGCGGTGCTGACGGGCGAGTCGATGGCGGTGGAGAAGCGCGTGGACCCGGTGGCGCCGGATGCGGTGCTCGGTGACCGCAGTTGCATGGCGTACTCTGGCACCTTGGTGGCCTACGGGCAGGCCGCGGGCGTGGTGGTGGCGACTGGCGCGCATACCGAGATCGGGCGCATCAGTGCGATGCTCGATGCGGTCGAGTCGCTTACCACCCCTTTGCTGCGTCAGCTTGCCGTGTTCGGTCAGTGGCTGACCTGGGCGATCCTCGGTGTCGCCGCCTTTGCCTTTGGTTTCGGTGCGCTGGTGCGCGACTACTCCACCGGCGAGATGTTTCTGGCGGCGGTGGGGCTGGCGGTGGCGGCGATTCCCGAAGGCCTGCCGGCGATCATGACGATCACCCTCGCCATCGGCGTGCAGCGCATGGCGCGGCGCAACGCCATCATCCGGCGCCTGCCGGCGGTCGAGGCGCTGGGTTCGGTTACGGTGATCTGCTCCGACAAGACCGGTACGCTCACCCGCAATGAAATGACGGTTCAGTACCTGCACGGCGCGGTGGGACGCTATGCGGTTGGCGGCGTGGGCTATGCACCGCGCGGCGGATTCGAACTTCTGCCTGGTGTTGGGCGCTCCCCGGCTGCGGGCGCGGACGACCACGATGTGGTGGTGCAGGCCTTGTTCGGCGAGACGGCCGCGCCGCGATTGTCGGTGATTGGCGATGGCGGCGGCGAGATCGAGGCGGACGAGCACCCGCTGCTGCTCGAGGTCGCCCGAGCGGCCTTGCTGTGCAATGACGCGAGTCTGCTTCAGCGCGATGGAGAATGGCTGCTCAACGGCGACCCGACCGAAGGGGCCTTGGTCACGCTCGCGTACAAGGCCGGTCTCGACCCGCATTTCGAGAGCGAGGCGCTGCCGCGCACCGACGTGATTCCGTTCGAGTCCGAACACCGCTTCATGGCGACGCTGCATCACGATCATGACGGGCGGGGCTTGGTATACCTCAAGGGCGCGCCGGAGCGGGTGCTCGAATTCTGCGATGGCCAGCGTGCGGCCGACGGTGGCAGGCAGCCGCTGGATGTGGCCTATTGGCACGCCGGTATGGAGTCTGCGGCCACAGCGGGCATGCGATTGCTCGCCGTGGCCGTTAGAGAAGGCGAGGATGCACTCAAGGCGCTGACCTTCGGCGATGTGGAGCGGGGCGGTTTTACCCTGCTCGCGGTCTTCGGCTTGACCGATCCGCCGCGCGACGAGGCGATCACCGCCGTGGCCAATTGCCGCAGTGCCGGCATCAAGGTGAAGATGATTACCGGCGACCATGCCGCCACCGCGACCGCGATTGGCCTGCAGCTCGGTCTGGGCGAGCGGGTGCGTGCGATCACCGGCGCAGACATCGAGCGCATGAGCGATACCGAGCTGGCTGACGCGGTGCGCCATACCGAGATCTTTGCGCGTGCCAGTCCCGAGCACAAGCTGCGCCTGGTCGAAGCCTTGCAGGCGCAAGGCGAGGTCGTGGCCATGACCGGTGATGGCGTGAACGACGCGCCGGCGCTCAAGCGTGCCGACGTTGGGGTGGCGATGGGCAACAAGGGTACGGAGGCCGCCAAGGAGGCGGCGGAGATGGTGCTCGCCGACGACAACTTCGCCTCGGTGGCGGCTGCCGTCGAGGAGGGGCGTACCGTCTACGACAACATCAAGAAGGCGATCGCGTTCATCCTGCCCACCAACATCGGTCAGGCCGGCATCGTTTTTTTCGCCATCCTGTTCGGCTTGACGATGCCGATCACACCGGCGCAGATCCTGTGGGTGAACATGATTACCGCGGTTACGCTGGCGCTGGCGCTGGCGTTCGAGAAACCGGAGCGCGACATCATGAAGCGCCCGCCGCGCGCATCGCGCGAGCCCTTGCTGAGCGGCTTTCTGACCTGGCGCATCGTTTTCGTCGGACTGTTGCTGGTGGGCGGCGGCATGGGTTTCTTCCTGTGGGAGATCCAGCGCGGCGCGGAACTCGAGGTGGCACGCACCGCGGCGGTCAATGCGCTGCTGATCGGCGAAGTGTTCTACCTTTTCAACGTCCGCAGCTTCTCGGGTCCGATACTCAACCGCGAGGGACTGATCGGCAATCCCTATGTGCTCGGGGCGATCATGCTGCTGTTGGTGGCGCAGGCCTTGTTCACCTACGCACCCGTAATGCAGACGCTATTCGGTACCGCCGCACTCAATGCCGATACGTGGATGCGCATCGTGCTGTTCGGCATGGCCGTGCTGCTCATCGTGGAACTTGAGAAGACCGTCATGCGCCGCACCGGGCTCGCCCGGTGGCTGGGTAGGGCGGATAATCGGGCCTAGCAGTCTGTCGGACTTGAGGCCGATCCGCCGCGCCAGTGGGAGAGGCGGTTCATCTCCGCGCCTTTTGCTGTTGCATGGAACCGCGATGCGCCTCGAAGATGAACGACTCTGGCCTCGCGCGCCCACTCGGTTTGTGACGAGCGCTCAAGTCGGGCAGGCTGCCAGGCGCATACGTAGGCCGCTTGGGAGCGTAGCCTCGTAGGCCACGAAGATTTGCGATCAGGAGGAAGCGTGCGGTTGAGAAATCTGGTGGTGGCGACGGATTTGTCCGAGGCAGGAAGCGACGCGGTCAAACGGGCGGCGAGTATCGCTGCCCAGTGCGATGCCGGCCTGTGGGTGGTGCATGTGATTCGCTGGGGGGCGCTGGACGTGCTGCACGGGCTGGTCAGTGCGGACCACGGACGCGGCTTGCGCGAGCAACTCGCACGGCGTGCCGACGATACGCTGGTGCAGTTGGCGGACGAACTCGCTGGCCGCCACGGCATACGCGTCGATACCCAGGTGGCGGAGGGGACGGTGGTGCGCGTGATCCGCGATTCTGCCGAGCGGCGCGACGCCGATTTGATCGTGCTGGGCGAACGCGGCGCTGGCCTGGTGACCGAGCTGCTGCTCGGCACCACTTCGGAACGCCTGCTCGGCAGGGCGCACCGCCCCATGTTGGTGGTGCGTGATGCAGCGACTCAGGCTTACCAGCGAGTGCTCGTGCCGGTGGATTTTTCCGATGACTCGTTGCGTGCCTTGGATCTGGCAAGGATTGTCGCACCGGCTGCCGAGATTGTCCTGATGTACGCCGCTGAGCTGCCCTACGAGGGCTTGCTGGACGATGCGGTGGTGGTAGGTGGCATGAAGGGTCTGCGGTCGGCGGCCGAGCAGGCGGCGCGCGACCGGCTGCATGGCGTGGGTGAGCGCTGCGGCCTGTCATCCGGGGGCTACTCGGTGGAGATCGCGCATGGCGAGGCCGGGCAACGTATCCTTGATGTCGCCGAGGCGCGCGATTGCGATCTGATCGCCATCGGCAGGCATGGCCACAACCGGCTGGAAGAGGTCATCACCGGCAGCGTGACCCGCCACGTGCTGGGTTTTGCCGCGCAGGATGTGTTGATCGCGGTGTGAGCATGCCGGCCGGCGAATTCTGCGAGCGCGCGCCGCGGCCGGTGGCGCGACCCGGGAATGCCGATAATCCCGAATGCACGGCTGGGCGCCCGTCGGCTGCCTGCGAATGCGGTGTCTGCCAAGATGCGTGCCGCGGTAGCGCCTCACCCAACGGTGGCGCGCCCAACGGCGGTTTCCGCAATAATCCGAAGACGAACAGACGATACAGACCAAAACGATGAGAACTGAATCCGCCCCGACGATACACCGCGCAGACTACCGTCCCTTGCCCTGGACGGTGGAGCAGGTCGATCTGCGATTTCAACTGGCGCTCGACGAGACCCTGGTCACCAGCGTCCTGACTTGTGTCCGCGACCCCGGTGTGCCTGACGGGCCGCTGCGTCTCGACGGTGAGGCGATGACGCTGGTGTCGCTTCACGTGGATGGCGCAGTGCCGGCCGAAGGCCTTCTGACCCGGCTGGATGCCGCGCTGGAACTGGCGCTGGACGGCGAGCGGGTGGTGCTCGAGATTGTCACCAAAGTGGCGCCTTCCGCCAACACCACCTTGTCGGGGCTGTACGCGTCGCAGGGTGGCCTGTTCACCCAGTGCGAGGCGGAGGGGTTCCGTCGCATCACCTATTTCCCTGACCGTCCCGACGTGATGGCCCGGTATACCGTGACGCTTGAGGCCGAGCGTGCCCGCTTCCCGGTGCTGCTGTCCAATGGCAACCTGGTCGCCGAAGGCGAACTGCCGGATGGTCGGCACTTTGCGCGTTGGGAGGATCCGTTTCCCAAACCGTGCTACCTGTTCGCGCTGGTGGCGGCCGATCTGGTGTCGCTGGACCGCAGCATCCGCACCCGCTCCGGTCGCGAAGTGTTGCTGCAGGTCTGGGTCGAGCGACCGAATCTGGACCGCACCGGGCATGCCATGAACGCATTGGTCGACGCCTTGCGCTGGGACGAGACGTGCTTCGGCCTGGAGCTCGACCTTGACCGTTACATGATCGTTGCGGTCAGCGATTTCAACATGGGCGCGATGGAGAACAAGGGGCTCAACATCTTCAACGCCAAGTACGTGCTCGCCAAGCCGGAAACGGCCACCGACGTGGACTACGAAGGGATAGAGAGCGTGGTCGCGCACGAGTACTTCCATAACTGGACGGGCAATCGCGTGACCTGCCGCGACTGGTTCCAGCTCACCTTGAAGGAAGGGCTGACCGTTTTCCGCGACCAGCAATTCTCCGCCGACATGCTGGCGCGTGCGGCCGGCCCGGAGGCGGCGGCGTCGGCCCGGGCGGTCAAGCGCATCGACGACGTCCGGGTCCTGCGCAGTGCCCAGTTTCCCGAGGACGGCGGCCCGATGGCGCATCCCATCCGGCCCGACAGTTACCAGGAGATCAACAACTTCTACACCGCCACGGTGTACGAGAAGGGCGCCGAGGTCATCCGCATGCTGCATACGCTGCTTGGGGCGGAAGGCTTTCGCAACGGCATGGATCTGTACTTCAGCTACCACGATGGGCGGGCGGTCACCTGCGACGACTTCGTCGACTGCATGGCAGAGGCCAACGGTGTGGACCTCGACGGGTTCATGCGCTGGTACGAGCAGGCCGGCACGCCACGGGTTCGTGCCGAGGTCATGCACGATGCGGTGTCAGGCGTGCTCGAACTGACGCTGACACAGCATACGCCGCCCACGCCGGGGCAACCGGACAAGCAAGCGCTGATGATTCCGCTGGCGGTCGGTCTGATCGCGCCGGACGGCGTGGATCTGCCCCTGCGTCTGGAGGGCGAGGCCCAGCCGGGTGGAAGCACCCGGGTGCTGGAGCTGACCGAGGCGGAGCAGCGCTTCCGGTTCGTTGACGTGCCCGCAGGCGCGGTTCCGTCCTTGCTGCGCGGGTTCTCCGCACCCGTGATACTCGAGCTGGACGAGGACGATGCACGGCTGGCGTTCCGCATGGCGCACGACTCCGATGCGTTCAACCGGTGGGATGCCGCCCAGCGCTACGCCGAGCGGGTGGTCTTCGCGATGGCCGCAGACGTGGCCGCTGGTCGGCCGCCGCAGGCGCCGGCACGCTTCCTCGACGCGTTCCGACAGCTCGTCGAGGACGATCGCCTGGATCCGGCATTCCGCGCCCAGGCGGCCGCGCTGCCCAGCGAGACCTATCTGCTCGACCGCATGCAGCCGGGCGAACCGGTCAGCCTGCGGGCGGCCCTGATCGCGCTGATGCGCCAGCTCGGCGGTGCCCTCCGTACAGTGTGGCTGCGCTTGCACGACACGGTGGCGGTGCCCGGCGCGTATCGCTACCACCCGGCCGATGCGGGCCGGCGCGCCTTGCGCAACCTCGCGCTGCGCTATCTCACTGCGGCGGACGAAGGCGTTGGCGACGGTGTGGGGGCAGCGCGTGCGCGAGCACAGTACGACGAGGCGAGCAACATGACCGAGCGCGTCGGTGCGCTCGCCGCATTGGTGCAGAGCGCCAGCTCGCTTGCAGCGGCTGCGCTGGCCGACTTCTACGACCGTTACCGCGAAGACGCGCTGGTGCTGGACAAGTGGTTCATGCTGCAGGCGGCTGCCTGGCGGTGGTCCGAGGCCGCGCCGCCGGCGCTGGAGCGGGTGCGCGCGCTACAGCGCGACCCTGCTTTTGCGCTGTCCAACCCCAACAAGGTGTACGCCTTGCTGGGCGGGTATTTCCGTGCCAACCCGGGTGAATTCCATGCGCTCGATGGTGCCGGCTATGCATTCTGGGCCGAACGAGTGATCGAACTGGATCGCCACAATCCGCAGGTTGCGTCACGGATGGCACGTGCCCTGGAGAACTGGCGCCGACTCAACGAGACGGCGCAGGCATTGATCCGGCCGCAACTCGAACGTGTTGCGGGCCATGCCGGCATTTCGCCGGATGTCGCTGAGATCGTGAACAAGTCGCTGGCCGGTTGAGCGGCCGGATCGCGGGAAACGGGACGTCCCACGGACGTCCCGGCGCAGGCCGCTACGTGGTCAGGTCGCCGGCGATGTAGTTCGACAACTGCTGAATCGTCGCTTCCTGCTCTTCGATCACCGCCTTCACCACGTCGCCGATGGTGATGATGCCGACGATTCGGTCGTCCTCGACCACCGGCAGGTGGCGGAAGCGGCGGCGGGTCATGGTGTTCATCACCGAGCCAAGCATCTCGCCGGGGGCGACGGTTTGCACGTTGGTGGTCATCATGTCGCCGACCTTCGCGGTTTTCGAAGTCAAGCCCTTGAGCACCAGCTTTCTCGCATAGTCGCGCTCGGTGAAAATGCCCTTGAGCTCGTCGTTGTCGATCACCAGCACGGCGCCGATGTCATGCTCGGCCATGAGGGCGAGCGCATCAAAAACACTGGTATCGGGTGAGACCGAAAACGTCCTGCTGCCTTTCTGATCGAGCACCTGCTTGACTGAAATCGCGATCGAGGTCATGCGCATCTCCCTTTGTTGTGGTGTGGCTCGTAAGGACCGAAGACTGCGTGATTTCGCGAACGATTGTCGCACAAGCTGAGAGTGATCCGATCGCTCCGAGTTCAGCGTATCGACATGAAGCAGGGACGAAGTGGCCATCGCGTGCATACAGGCGAGTGTTGCGCATCAATCCACGGCGGGGCCGTCCGCCCGGCGCAACCCGTGACGATTTCGTCACCGGCGCTCATGGCGCCACGCCTTTGTGCTCATATCTCCAGATTGTCGATCAACCGGGTGCGCCCGAGGCGCGCGGCAGCGAGTACCACCAGAGGGTCGTCGGGCTGCACCGGAGGCTGAAGGTCGGCACGGCGGCGCACCGCGATGTAGTCGGGCGCCCAACCGTGTGCGCTCAACTCGGCTGCGGCCTCGGTCTCCAGCTTGAGGAAATCGTGGTCGCCAGCGCGTACCGCGTCGCAGATGCGGGACAGGACGCGATGCAGGCGCGGCGCCTCGATCCGCTCCTGCGGCGACAGGTAGCCGTTGCGCGAGGACAGCGCCAGACCGTCCGGCGCGCGCACGGTTTCACCGGGAAGGACTTCGACCGGCAGGGCGAGTTCGCGCACCATGTTGGACAGCACCATGAGCTGCTGGTAGTCCTTCTTGCCGAACAAGGCGACATCGGGCTGGACGATGTTGAGCAGCTTGAGCACTACCGTGGCCACCCCCCGGAAGTGACCCGGGCGGAACTCGCCTTCGAGAATGGCGACCTGCGCTGGCGCCGGATCCACGTGGTAATGCTGCGGTTCCGGGTACATGATCGCTTCGGTCGGCGCGAACAGATGGGCGACGCCGGCGGCCTTCAGCTTCTCACAGTCGGCCTCAAGGGTGCGGGGATACTTGTCGAAGTCCTCGCTCGGGCCGAACTGCAGGCGGTTCACGAAGATGCTCGCGATCACCGCGTCGGCACGGCTGCCGGCCTGGCGCATGAGAGTGATGTGGCCTTCGTGGAGGTTGCCCATGGTGGGCACCAGGGCGACGCGGCCGGCCTGGGTGCGCGCAGTGCGCAGGCTCTCGATGGTGGTATGGATCTGCATGGTCGGGGTCCGGAGAACGTCGCGGCGAGGCGGACGTCAATAGCTTTGCGCGTCGGTCGGGAAGCTGCCGTCCTTGACGGCACGTACGTAGCGGGATACGGCGTCCTCGATGCCATCGGCGCCCTCGAGGAAGTTCTTGACGAAACGGGCCTTCTTCCCCGGATACACGCCGATCATGTCGTGCAGCACCAGTACCTGGCCGTCGCAGCCGGCACCGGCACCGATGCCGATGGTGGCCATGCTGTCGAGCGCGGCGGTGATCTCGCTCGCCACCGTGGCCGGCACCATTTCCATGACCATGATCGCGGCACCAGCCTGCTGCAACGCCAGGGCATCCGCTCGCAACTGCGCCGCCCCTACGTCACTGCGCCCCTGAACCCGGTAGCCGCCGAGCTGGAATACCGACTGAGGGGTGAGTCCGATGTGGGCGCATACCGGTACGCCGCGCTCGACCAGAAATCGCACCGTCTCGGCCATGTACTCGCCGCCTTCGAGCTTGACCATCTGCGCCCCGGCCGCCATCAGGCGGGAGGCGTTGTGCATCGCCTGTTCGGGCGATTCCTGGTAGCTGCCGAAGGGCATGTCGGTGACGATGAAGGGTCTCCGTGCGCCGCGGGCCACACATTCGGTGTGGTAGACCATGTGCTCGAGCGTGACGGGCAGGGTGGACCGCTGGCCCTGCAGCACGTTGCCGAGCGAATCGCCCACCAGTAGCACGTCCACACCGGCACGCTCGAGCAGGGCGGCAAAGCTCGCGTCGTAACAGGTCAGCATCGCGATCTTGCGGCCTTCGGCGCGCATCTTGCCGAGGTCGAAGAGGCTGACCGGTTTGTCGTCCTGAAGGTAACTCATCGCGAACTCCAATTTGAGGGCGGGAGTGTTCCGCAAATTGCGGCAATGCACAAGCAAGTTTGCGAAAATGTAACGGGTTGTCCCGGCGTTGGGCGTTCAGGCGGCGTAGCCGAAGAACTCGCGGTAGCTGCGCATGTTGCGCAGTCGGTCGAGCAGCAGCTCGAAATCGTCGTCCTGATCGACCGGATTGAGGACTTCCGCATCGACGATGAACAGCGGTGCGGCGTCGTACTGGTAGAAGAAGCTGGCGTAGCGGCTGGCCACCTGCTCCAGGTAGGCTTCGGTGATCCGGCGCTCGGCATCGAGGCCGCGCTGTTGTACGCGGGCGATCAGGGTTTCCGGCTTGGCTTGAAGATAGATGACCAGATCCGGATTGCGGATCTGAGCAGGGCGCATTGCCTCGAAAATGCGCTGGTAGAGCGTGAGTTCGTCCTTGGGCAGATTCAGTGCGGCGAACAGGGGATCCTTGTCCAGAAGAAAGTCAGACACGGTCCTGCGGGTGCTGCCAGCCACCGGCCCGAGCTGGTCGAAGCGCTGGAACAGAAAGGCCAATTGCGTGGCCAGTGCCCAACGGTCCTGGTGTTGGTAGAAGCGCGCAAGAAACGGATTGAGTTCGGGCTGCTCCATCAGCGACTCGGCATCGAGACGGTGCGCCAGGCGGCGGGCGAGCGAAGACTTGCCCGCGCCGATCGGACCCTCCACCACGATGTAGTTCGCCTTGTCCAGCATGCTGTTCCTCCGTCGGCCCCGGTGGCCGGGAGCCGCCCGCAGTGGCGAAAAATGCTGCGCTCAACTGCGGAATATGAAATAGACCGCGCCAAGCATACACAAGGCGGCCCACAGGTAGTCAAGCTTGAGGGGTTGATTCATGTAGTACAGGGTAAAGGGTACGAACACCGTGAGGGTGATCACCTCCTGCATGATCTTGAGTTGCGGCAGCGTCAACTCGGTGGCACCGATGCGGTTGGCGGGGACTTGCAGCAGGTATTCGAACAGCGCGATGCCCCAGCTCAGGAGGGCGGCCACGAACCAGGCCTTGGACTGCATCGTCTTCAGGTGGCCGTACCAGGCGAAGGTCATGAAGACGTTGGACAGGGTGAGCAGGAACGCGGTCTGAACCCAGACCGGAATGGACTGAAGCGTCGCGGCGAGGGCGTGCATGGCGGTGTCGGGCTTGGGGGAGTAGGAAAAAGCCGGTGAAGGTGTTCAGTCGCCGAGGCGTTCGATTGCCTGATCGGCGACGGCGTGGATCAGCGCCGCGAGCGGGGGTTGTCCCGGAATGCGCACGTCCGGTGCGATCTCGGCCAGCGGCAGGAGTACGAAGGCACGCTGGTGCATGCGCGGATGCGGTACGTACAGCTCGGGTTCGCTGATCGTGCTGTTGCCGTAAAGCAGCAGATCGAGATCCAGGGGGCGGGGCGCGAGGTGATAGCTGCGGCTGCGCCCCCCCTCGGCTTCGATCGCCAGCAGGGCATGCAGCAGCGGCAGCGGTGGCATGGTGGTGTCGAGCGCGATGACGGCGTTGAGATAATCGGGGTGTTCGTCCCCTACGCCGATCGGCGCGCTGCGGTACAAGGATGACCAGGCGGCCACGCGGGTATGCGGCAGTCTGCCGATGCGCTCGCGGGCGAAGGCGAAACCCGCGCGCGGGTCACCGAGGTTGGCCCCGAAGGCGATGTAGGCGCGCACTGGGTGGTGTGGGGCCACTGGGTTCATCGGATCGGCAGGCTTGGGTGGGGTTCGAGTCCGGGCTCGCGAGAACGGGCTTCAGGCGCCAGTGGCGGGCGCGGCGGCAGCCTGACCCTCCGCCGGTTTGCGCTTGCGCCGCCTGCGCTTCGGGGCGCCGCCTTCAGCGGCAGGTGCCTCGCGCAGCAGGGCCTCGCGCTCCTCGCTGCCGGCGTGGGCGAAGCGTTGCCACCAGTCGACGACGCTCATTTCGATTTCGCCCGACTGCGCGCGCAATCGCAGGAAGTCCCAGCCGGCGCGATACCTGGGCTGTTCGATGAGCCGGTAGGGGGACTTTCCAGTGCGCTTGTCGAAGCGCGGTTGCAGTGCCCAGATCTCCTTGATGTCGCCGGCGATGCGGCGGGTGATCGCGAGCTTGCGGGCCTGCGAGTCGAGTACGTCATCCATGGCGGAGAACAGGGCGGGCTGGTTGGGCTCGCCGTCCCGCTTGCGTGCCTCCCAGTTGGCCAGCACCTCGTGCCACAGCAGCGTGGCGAACAGGAACCCTGGCGAGACGGATTTGTCCTGGCGGATGCGCTCGTCGGTGTTCTCCAGCGACAGCCAGACGAAGCGCTCGCCCATGGGCTGCTCGAGGATGACGTCGAGCAGCGGCAGCAGGCCGTGATGCAGTCCTTCCTCGCGCAGTTGCGTGAGGCACTTGACCGCATGGCCGGAAAACAGCAGCTTGAGCATTTCGTCGAACAGGCGCGCCGCGGGCACGTTCTCGAGCAGCGAGGCCATGTCGCGGATCGGGGTGCGCGCCGCGGGGTCGATGGACAGCCCCAGTTTGGCTGCCAGCCGCACCGCGCGCAGCATGCGCACCGGGTCTTCACGGTAGCGCGCGCGCGGATCGCCGATCATGCGCAGGGTCTTTTGCTGGATGTCGGCGACGCCGTGGTGGTAGTCGACGATGGTCTGGCTGCCGGGATCGTAGTAAAGGGCGTTGACGGTGAAGTCGCGCCGGGTGGCGTCCTCGGCCTGGCTGCCGAAAACGTTGTCGTGCAGCACCCGGCCGTGCTCGTCGGTTTCGGCGCCACCGGCTTCCTGGCTGGCGCGGAAGGTCGAGACCTCGATGGTCTCGCGGCCGAACATCACATGCACGATCTTGAAGCGCCGGCCGATGATGCGCGAGCGTCGGAACAGCGCGCGAACTTCCTCGGGCGTGGCGCTGGTGGCGACGTCGTAGTCCTTGGGCGGTTGGCCGATCAGCAGGTCACGGACCGCGCCGCCGACCACGAAGGCCTTGTGGCCCTTGGCTTGCAGCGTAGTGCAGACCTGGGCGGCGGCCGAGGAGATCTGCTCGCGTCGGACGCCATGTTTTTCCAGCGGTATCAGCGCCGGCTCGCGGTTGGCAGTATCGTCGGTACGTCGGAATACCCGTCGGAGCAGCTTGCGAATCATCAGTTATGAGGCGAATCGTAGGAAACAAACGCGTAATCATAACTGATGCGCGCGTCGCGCACCGCGGCGAGATGCATGGAATGCGCGTGCGGACGCCCGGCGTGCCCGGTGCTAAAGCGGTAGTCCGGCCTGCATGAGGTTGCGCAGCAGTGGCAGCGTGATCGGCCGCTTGTGCTCCAGCGAGGCGCGGTCGAGGGCGTCCACCAGGGTGACCAGGCTGGGCAGGTCGCGGCGGCCATGGCGTAGTACGAAGGCGATGAGGTCCTGGCCAAGTGGCAGTCCGCGCCGCTCGGCGAGCGTGGTCAGGATGAGTGCGCGGGCCTGGTCGTCCAGCGGTTTGACCTCGAACACCAGGCATTGGCCGATGCGGGTTCTCAGGTCTTCGCGCAGACCCAGTTCCAGCGGCGGGCAGGGGCCGGACAGGAGTAGCGTCTGGTGCTGCAGGCGCGCCCGGTTGAAGGCGTTGAAGAGCGCGATCTGGGCCGGTTCGACGAGTTGGTCGACATCATCTATCGCCAGCAGCATTGCCGAAGTGTCGGGCAGGGCCTCGCCCACCGTCGCAGCCGTGACGTGGGCTGCGGGGCGCGCCGCTGCCTCGCAATGGCGCACGGCGGCACGCAGCAAATGGCTGCGGCCACTCATGCGCTCGCCCCACAGATAGATGTGGGCGTCGCCGAGCACCGCCGCACGCAGGGCCTCCACCAGTTCGAGGTTGGCGCCGACGACGAAATTGTCGAAGTCGGGCGGTACGTCAGGGCCGATGTCCAGTGTGAGTTGTTTCATCGTCATCGGTCGGATGCGGCGTCGTCGGTGGGGGTCCCCCGGCCAAGATAGACCGGGCTGGAAAACCACTCGTCCTTGAGTTCGCGCAGGCCAACCAGAATGGCGGCGCTCGCGGGCAGCGCGATCAGCATGCCGACGAAGCCGAACAACTGGCCGAAGGCCATCAACGCAAAGATGACCGCCAACGGATGCAGGCCGATGCGTTCGCCGACCAGATAGGGGGTGAGCACGTAGCTTTCCAGCAACTGACCGATGCCGAACACGACTGCCACACCGATCAGTGGCGGCCAGCCGCCGCCCTGAAGCAGCGCGGCAAGCACTGCGAGCAGCAGTCCGCCGCCGAAGCCGACGAAGGGAATGAAGGCCAGCAGGC
Source organism: Rhodocyclaceae bacterium (assembly GCA_046295975.1). Taxonomy (GTDB): domain Bacteria; phylum Pseudomonadota; class Gammaproteobacteria; order Burkholderiales; family Rhodocyclaceae; genus UBA2357. Next base: position 24,633 of record JBKBMG010000010.1, on the reverse strand, counting down.
CGGTGAGCACGCCGACCGGCAGGGCGAACTTGAGTCCTGCAATCCACAGGCCGATGCTGTAGAAGGCCGCCAGCAGCAGCATTACCGATAACTGGCCCCGCAGGAATTCGGACAGCACCGAGTCGATGTCGCCGACGATCTTGAGCGTACGTGGCAGCATGGGGCGTGGCAGGGCGTTCTTCAACGCGGTGATGATGCGTGGCCACTCCTGCAGCAGGTAGAACATCACGATGGGGACCAGCAGCAGGTTGGCGGCTACGGCGATGACCGCCAGCCCGCCCTTGCCGGCATGGGTGAGCAATAACGGGATGAGGTCGGTGGCCTGCTCGCGATGCTCGCCTATCCAGTTGCGCAGCGAGGCGACGTCGAGCTGGATATCGACGTCGAAGCGCGACTGGAGCAGGGGTAGCAAGCCGGTGTTGAGGCGTTCGATGAGTTCCGGCAGGCGTGCGATCAGCGCCACGATCTCGCGATACACCAGCGGCACCACGACCAGGAAGGAGAGTAGCAGTGCTCCGCCCATGGCCACGATCACCAGCAACACCGCCGCGGGGCGCGGCAAGCGTCGTGCCACCAGGGCATTGACTGCCGGGTCGCAGATGTAGGCGAACACCGCCGCGATCGCGAAGGGCGTGAGAATCGGCGACAGCAGGTAGAACAGCCCGAGCAGGGCGAGGCCGACGGCAGTCCATGCGGCGGTTTGGATACGACGGTCGGCGCGGGGCAGGTCCATTTCAAGTAGAATCGCGGTCATGTCGGCCCGGTATGGGCGGACTAACCCGTAAATGTAGCCACTTGGCGTTGCGGCCTCAAGTCTGCCTTCATGACATCGGCCTGGCTCGCCCGATTTCCAGCACTACTCCAGTAATAGGAACGATCTTGAATTCCCTGACTTATCGCGATGCCGGCGTGGATATCGAAGCCGGCGACGATCTGGTCGAGCGCATCAAGCCGCTCGCCAAACGCACCATGCGCCCTGAAGTGATGGGCGGCATCGGCGGCTTCGGCGCCCTGTTCGAGCTGTCCGGCAAGTACCGCGAGCCGGTGCTGGTGTCGGGCACAGACGGCGTCGGGACCAAGCTGAAACTCGCGTTCCAGTGGAACAAGCACGACACCGTGGGGCAGGATCTGGTGGCGATGAGCGTCAACGACATCCTGGTACAGGGCGCCGAACCCCTTTTCTTCCTCGATTACTTCGCTTGCGGCAAGCTCGATGTGGACACGGCCGCGGACGTGGTCAAGGGCATCGCCCGCGGCTGCGAACTGGCCGGTTGTGCGCTGATCGGCGGCGAGACCGCCGAAATGCCCAGCATGTATCCGGACGGCGAGTACGATCTGGCCGGTTTTGCCGTCGGCGCGGTGGAGAAGGCGGAGATCATCGACGGCAGCCGCATTGCTTCCGGCGACGTCGTGCTCGGCCTGGCTTCCAGCGGTGCCCATTCCAACGGTTACTCGCTGATCCGCCGGATTCTCGAGCTCGCACAGCCGGAGCTCGACGCCGATTTCCACGGTCGTCCGTTGCGCGATGTGGTGCTCGAGCCCACCCGCATCTACGTCAAGCCCTTGCTTGAGGTGCTGCAGGCGATGCCGGGAGTGGTCAAGGGTATGGCCCACATCACCGGCGGCGGACTGACCGAGAACGTGCCGCGCATTCTGTCCGAGGGCCTGACCGCCCGCATCGATGCCGCCGCGTGGGCGCTGCCGCCGTTGTTCCAGTGGTTGCAGGAGGCTGGCAACGTCGCGATGCAGGAGATGTACCGGGTGTTCAACTGCGGCATCGGCATGGTGGTGGTGGTCGGTTCCGAGCATGCCGACGCGGTTTCGGCACGACTCACGGCGGCTGGCGAAACGGTGTTCCGTATCGGCCGTATCGATACCCGGGCCGCGGACGAGGCTCAGACCGTCGTCGCCTGACCCTGGGACACTGGCGCAGTGCGACCGCATGAAGGGCCGCCCGGCCCCTCATGCGGCGTGCAACTTACACACGCTCAGTCCTTGAACGACGGCACCTGACGCGTCATGCCGGCGCGGATGGCGGTTTCCAGGTCGTTCGACAAAAGCATGGCGGCGTTCCAGGTGGCGACATGCTCCAGTCCGTCGGCCACCGAGTGGTCGCGGCTGTAGTTGAGGGCGGACTTGGTGCCGCGTACTGCGAGCGGAGACTTGGCGGCGATGCACTGGGCGAGTTCGAGTACGCCGGCGCGCAGGGCTTCCGGGGTGTCGAACACGCGGTTCACCAGACCGATGCGCGCGGCCTCGGCGGCGTCGACGCTGCGGCCGGTATAGGCGAGCTCGCGTGCGATGCCATCGCCTACCAGGCGCGGCAGGCGCTGCAGTGTGCCGACGTCGGCGACCATGCCGATGTCGATTTCCTTCACCGAGAACTGTGTATCGGCGGCGCAGTAGCGCATGTCGGCGCAACACACCAGGTCCACGCCACCACCCACGCAGGCGCCGTGGATGGCGGCAAGCACTGGCTTGCGGCACTGCTCCAGGCTGCTCAATGCGTCCTGCAGGTCGAGAATGAGCCTGCGCAGGTTCTCGCGGGTGCGTGCCTCGCAATCGGTCTTGATGCTGGGCAACAGACCCGCCAGCAGTTGCAGGTCAATGCCCGAGGTGAAGTGCTTGCCGGCACCGTTGAGGACGACGGCGCGCACCTCGGGGGTGTCGTCGGCCCAGCGCATGGCACCGCGGATGTCATGCCACATCGCCAGATTCATCGCGTTGGCCTTGTCGGCGCGGTCCAGCGTGACGATTGCGACCTTGCCTGCCATCGTCACCTTCAGTGTTTCGAACTTCGGCGTGGCGATTCCGGCAACGGTGGGGGCGGCGGCGGAGGCGGTCTCAGGGCGATCGAACGCGATCGCCAGTTCCATGCCCTGCTTGATCGCACGCTTGGCGTCCAGCTCGGCGGCGACGTCGGCGCCGCCGATCAGATGCACCCGCAGGCCTGCCGCTTCGAGTCCGGCCTGCAGCTCACGTAGCGGTTCCTGACCGGCGCAGATCACCACGTTATCGACTGCCAGCACCTGCGGCTGGCCGTTGACCTCGATGTGCAGGCCAGCGTCGTCGATGCGTTGGTAGGTAATGCCGGCGAGCATCTCCACCTTGCGGTGCTTGAGTGCCGTGCGATGGATCCAGCCGGTGGTCTTGCCCAGACCCTCGCCGACCTTGCTGTTCTTGCGCTGCAGCAGGTAGAGCTTGCGCGGCGAGGTAACGGGGCGGGGCGGGGCGATGCCGCCCGGATGGGCGTAGGTCGGGTCGATGCCCCATTCGGCGAAGAACTGTTCCGGTGCGAGGCTGGGGCTGATGCCCTCGTGACTGAGGTACTCGGCGACGTCGAAACCGATGCCGCCCGCGCCGATGATGGCAACGCTTCGACCCACCGGCTTCTTGTCACGCAGCACGTCGAGGTAGCCGAGCACCTTGGGGTGGTCTATCCCCTCAATGTCGGGGCTGCGCGGCCTGACGCCGGTGGCGAGTACCACCTCGTCGAAACGGCCGGCGAGATCATCGACGTTCACCCGCTTGCCCAGTTCGACCTTGACGCCGCTGCGCTCCAGGCGATGGCCGAAGTAGCGCAGTGTTTCGCGGAACTCCTCCTTGCCCGGGATTTGCATGGCAATGTTGAACTGCCCGCCGATGGTATTCGACGCTTCGAACAGGGTGACGTCGTGGCCGCGCTCGGCGGCCGTGGTGGCAAAGCTGAGTCCGGCCGGGCCGGCTCCGACGACGGCCACGCGTTGGCGCGCGGTGGTCGGGGTGATCTCGATCAGGGTCTCGTGACAGGCACGTGGGTTCACCAGGCAGGAGGTGATCTTGCCGCTGAAAGTGTGGTCCAGGCAGGCCTGGTTGCAGGCGATGCAGGTATTGATCTCGACGCCGCGCCCGGCGGCGGCCTTGCGGACGAAAAACGCGTCGGCAAGCAGCGGCCTGGCCATGGACACCATGTCGGCGTCACCGTCCGCGAGCAGTTGCTCGGCAATCTCCGGGGTATTGATGCGGTTGGTGGTGATCAGCGGAATGCCGACGTGCCCGCGCAGCTTGCGCGTCACCCAGGTGAAGGCGGCGCGTGGCACACAGGTGGCAATGGTGGGGATGCGGGCCTCATGCCAGCCGATGCCGGTGTTGATCAGGGTGGCCCCGGCGCGTTCCACTGCCTGGGCGAGCTGCACCACTTCTTCGAAGCTCGATCCGCCCTCCACCAGATCGAGCATGGACAGGCGGTAGATCACGATGAAGTCGGTGCCGAGGCGCTCGCGAACCCGGCGCACGATCTCGATCGGGAAGCGGATGCGGTTCTCGTACGCGCCGCCCCATTCGTCGTCGCGCCGGTTGGTGCGTGCGGCGATGAATTCGTTGATGAGATAGCCTTCCGAACCCATGATCTCCACCCCGTCGTAGCCGGCCTCGCGGGCGAGCTCGGCACAACGAACGAAGTCCTCGATGCTGCGTTCGACGTCCGCCGTGCTCAGCGCGCGCGGCGGAAACGGTGCGATCGGCGCCTGGATCGCGCTCGGGGCGACCAGTTCGGGGTGGTAGGCGTAGCGACCGAAGTGCAGGATCTGCAGGGCGATCCGGCCGCCTTCACGGTGCACGGCCTCGGTGATCACACGATGCCGGGCTGCCTCCTCGGCATTGGTCAAGCGGGCGCCACCGGGAAAGGGGCGTCCTTCATCGTTGGGGGCAATGCCACCGGTCACGATCAGGGCGACGCCGCCGCGGGCGCGTTCTGCGTAGAACGCAGCCATGCGCTCGAAGCCGTTTTCCGCCTCTTCCAGACCGACGTGCATCGAGCCCATGAGCACCCGGTTGGGCAAGGTGATGAAGCCCAGGTCCAGCGGGGCGAGAAGGTGGGGATAGGGACAGGCAGTCATTGTCTCGCTCTCACGTGTTGTTGGTATGGGGTCGCCGCCCGTCCCGGAGAGGGTGTGAGGGTATGCAACCAGTTGCATGAATGTATAAGATCGAAGGTGAACATGCAACGTGTTGCATGTTCACCCCTGTTACACTTCGATCATGTCACTTGCTCACGCCCTCATGACTTCGCTGCTCGAGCAGGCATCGTCCGGCTACGATCTGGCGCGCCGCTTCGACAAATCCATTGGTCACTTCTGGCAGGCCACCCACCAGCAGATTTATCGTGAGTTGGCGCGCATGGAACGGGCCGGATGGATCAGTTCGGAAGCGGCACCGGACGGCGGGCGCACGCGCAAACGACTTTACTCCGTGCTGCCGGCCGGCAGGGCGGAGTTGGTCCGCTGGGTCGGGGAGCAGGCGCCGGTAACCGCCCTGCGTGATGACTTGCTCGTGCGCCTGCGGGCCGACGCGGCGATCGGGCCGCTTGGCATGGCGGATGAAATCCGGCGGCGCAAGGCCTTGCACGCAAGCAAGCTTGAGGCTTATCGCGTGATCGAGGGGCACGACTTCCCTGCGGACAAGCCGCGCGACCGGCGCGCCCGCCTGCATCGCCTGATCCTCAATGCCGGCATTCTTTACGAACAGACGTGGCTGGCCTGGTGCGACGCAGCACTCGACGAGTTCTCGGACGATTTTCCCGATCCGGTGCCACCCGCAACGCTTGCGCCATAGAGCAGTTCGCGGGCGCCAAGCCGATCGCGTGTTGCCGGGCGCCTGCGCTATGATCCGGGGTAACGACCCGCAATTTCCGCAATCGACGTGCCGATGTCCGTTCCCGAGCAGCACACGCCGCGCTTCCGCCGCAACGAAAAGCTCTATCAGATCGCGCTACGTTCGCACTGGACCTATGCGCTCAAACTCGCACTGGTGGGGGCGTTGATTGGCGGGCTAGTGCTGCCGGCCCTGTTGTCGGGCGACCCGGATCTCCATCCGCTGGCGCGCACGGTGCGCTTCCTGGCCGTGGTCTTCAGCGCGGGTTTTGCCGGAATCGCGGCGTATCGCTACTTCAAACCGGTGTCAGGGAACGGAGAGGGCGGCGACGCCGCTTCCGCGGAAAGTGGGCCTGGCGAGGGCGGACACCGTGGCTGACGCGAGTGCGGCATGGTTGTCGGCGAAGCACGGCGGTGCTGCGCTGAACCCGAGCCGGGTAGCACTGTCTGCGTAACAGCCGTCTGCGCGACACGCACAGCGGCCCGGTACCAAGCCCGGCATAAAGCCCGGTACAACTATTCCAGCCCGTTCGGGCCCCGACCGAGACGAATAACCCCATGCCCCGTTCCTCCGCTTTCATGATGCTGTGTGCAGCGGGTGCCGCCGCGCTCGGCGCCTATGCCTGGCATGCCCACCGGGCGGGTCCGGACGGCTCGCTGCTGGCACTGTTCGCCAAGCCCTCCGCTGCGCTGCCGACTCCGCAGCCGACGGTTCAGCCGGCTGTCGCGGTCGAGGCCGAGGCGGTACGCGTGATCGACCTGGCAGACGACGTGACCGCCGTCGGGTCGCTGGTTTCCAACGAATCGGTGGTCCTGCGCCCGGAGGTGGCGGGCCGTATTGCAGTCATCCGTTTTCGCGAGGGAGAACCGGTCAAGCGCGGCGAGGTCCTGGTCGAGCTGGATGCCGCGGTGCAGCGGGCCGAGCTGCAGCAGGCCCAGGCCAACCTGAATCTCGCTGAATCCAACTACCGCCGGACCCTGGACTTGTTCGAGCGCCGCTTCGTCAGCCAGAGCAGCCTCGACAACGCACGCTCCCAGCTCGAGGTGGCGCGCGCCGGAACGGAACTCGCGCGGGCGCGTCTGTCGCGCATGCAGATCCGCGCGCCCTTCGACGGCGTCATGGGCATCCGCACGGTGAGCCCTGGAGACTACGTCAAGGACGGCGATGCGCTGGTCAATCTGGAGGATATCGAGGTGCTCAAGGCCGACTTCCGTCTGCCCGAAGCCTATCTCAGTCGCATTCGCCAGGGCCAGGCGCTGGAAATCGCGAGTGACGCGCTGCCCGGCGAGCGGTTTGCCGCCACCGTGGACGCGATCGGTCCGCTGGTGGATGCCCAGGGCAGGGCGCTGGTGTTGCGTGCCAGCCTGCCCAACCCCGGCGTACGCCTGCGGCCCGGCATGTTTGTCCGCGTCCGGTTGATCCTCGACCAGCGCCCCGGGGTATTGGTGGTCCCCGAGGAAGCGCTGGTCCCTGCGCCGGGCAATACGCAGTTCGTGTATCAAGTCGTCGATGGCAAGGCCCGGCGGCTGGAGGTAAAGACCGGTGTGCGCCGGGACGCGTTGGTCGAGATTGCCGAGGGGCTGGTGCCCGGCGCAATGGTGGTGACGGCCGGCCAACTCAAGCTTCGCCACGGAGCGACGGTACGCATCGTCGGCCGTGGCGAGGCGGTCGATTGAGGGCGGACCGATGATCGTCTCCGATACCTGCATCAAACGGCCGGTGTTCGCCACCGTGCTGTCGCTGATGGTCCTGCTGGTCGGACTGGTGTCATACACCAAGCTGAGCGTGCGCGAGTATCCCAACATCGACGAACCGGTGGTGACCGTGGATACGCGCTACAGCGGTGCGAGTGCCGAGATCATCGAGTCGCAGGTCACCAAGCCGCTGGAGGATTCGCTCGCGGGCATCGAGGGGGTGGACGTGATTTCCTCGATCAGCCGCCAGGAGCGCAGCCAGATCACGGTGCGCTTTCGTATCGAGCGCGATGCCGACAGTGCCGCGGCCGATGTGCGAGACCGCGTCTCGCGGGTGCGCCAGCGCTTGCCCGACGACGTCGACGAACCGGTGATCGCCAAGGTGGAGGCCGACGCCAGCCCGATCATCTGGCTGGCCTTCGCGTCTGACCGGCACGATCCGATGGAGATGACCGACATTGCCAACCGGGTCATCAAGCCGCGCCTGCAGACCTTGCCGGGGGCGGCCGATGCGCGTCTGTTCGGCGAGCGCCGCTACTCCATGCGTGTATGGCTGGAGCGCGACCGGCTGGCCGCCCACGGGCTCACCGCGCAGGACGTGGAGGATGCCATCCGACGTCAGAACGTCGAGCTGCCGGCCGGGCGGATCGAGAGCCAGCGGCGCGAATTCGCGGTGGTGGCCCGCACCGATCTGGCCGATCCCGAGGCTTTCGAGGCGGTGGTGGTGCGCCAGCCCAGCGGACCGGACGGCTACCCGGTGCGGATTCGCGACGTGGGGCGCGTCGAGGTGGGAGCGGCCAGCGAGCGCACGTCGGTGCGCTTCATGGGCAATCCGGCGATTTCGATCGGTCTGATCAAGCAGGCGACGGCCAACCCGCTGGACCTCAAGGCCGGGCTCGTCGAGATGCTGCCACGCCTGCGCGAGGAATTGCCGGAAGGCATGACGATGACCATCGCCAACGACACCACGGTGTTCATCGAGCGCTCGATCGCCGCGGTGTTCGCCACCATCTGGGAGGCGGTGATCCTGGTCGCGCTGGTGTGTTTCTTCTTCCTCCGCAACTGGCGGGCGATGCTGGTGCCACTGGTGACCATTCCGGTTTCGCTGGTGGGCGCCTTCACCATCATGTATGTGCTCGGTTTCTCGATCAATACGCTCACGCTGCTGGCAATGGTGCTTGCGATCGGCCTGGTGGTGGACGATGCGATCGTGGTGCTGGAGAACATCTACCGCCACATCGAGGAGGGCATGGCACCAGTGGCGGCCGCGTTCCGCGGTGCGCGCGAGATCGCTTTCGCGGTGATTGCGATGACCATCACGCTGGCCGCGGTGTATGCACCGGTCGCCTTCATGACCGGGCGCACCGGCCGGCTGTTCACCGAGTTTGCGCTGACCCTGGCTGGGGCGGTGCTGGTGTCCGGTTTCGTCGCGCTGACGCTGTCGCCGATGATGTGTTCCAAGCTCCTCAGACATGAGAAGCGCCATGGCCGGGTCTACAACGCGATCGAGGGCTTTCTCGATGCACTCACCAAGGCTTACCGGGCGGTGCTGGTCGCCTCGCTGAAGCTGCGCTGGCTGGTGATGCTGGTATTCGTCCTGGTGGCCGGTAGCTCGGTGGTGCTGCTGGGGCAGCTCAAGTCGGAACTCGCGCCGTTGGAGGACAGGGGGCGTGTAATCGGCATCTTCTCCGGCCCCGAGGGCGCCACCATTGACTATATGGTCCGCTACGCCCAGCAGATCGAGGAGACCTACGCCACTACCGCGGATGTTGATCGTTATTTCGTGGTGACTGGAAATCCGACCGTATCGCAAGGCATCTCCTTCGTCGGGTTCACCGACTGGTCCGAACGCGACCGTGGCGCAACCGACATCGCCGCCGAGTTGCAACCGCGTCTGCGCGACATTCCGGGTGTGCAGGCCTTCGCGGTGATGCCGGCGGCCTTCGGCCAGAGCGCGCGCTCACGGCCGGTGAGCTTCGTGGTCGCCTCGTCCGACACCTACGAGTCCCTGGCGCTATACAGCGATCTCATGCTCGAGGCGATGCGCGGCAACCCGGGTTTCGTCTCGCCCGACAGCGACCTCAAGCTGACGCTGCCGGAACTTGCGGTTGAGGTGGACCGTGACCGCGCGTCCGATCTGGGCGTGCCGGTGGATGTGGTCGGTCGGACGCTGGAGACCATGCTCGGCGGCCGGCAGGTGACCCGCTACAAGCAGGACGGCGAGCAGTACGACGTGATCGTGCAGGTCGAAGCCGCCAATCGCAGCGACCCCCACGACATTCGCGACATCTTTGTGCGTGCGCGCAGTGGCGAGATGGTGCCGCTGGCTTCGCTGCTCACCGTGAGCGAGACGGTGAGCCCGCGCGAACTCAACCATTTCGGCCTGCGCCGAGCGGTCGCGCTGTCGGCCAACCTCGCGCCCGGCTACTCGCTGGGCGAGGCGCTGGCGTGGATGGACGAGACCGCCGCCCGCATCCTCCCGCAGGGCTATTCGACCGACTATGACGGCCAGTCGCGCGAGTTCCGCAACAGCTCGGCCAGCCTCGCGCTGACCTTCGTGCTGGCGCTGGCCTTCATCTATCTTGTGCTGGCGGCGCAGTTCGAGAGTTTCCGCGATCCGTTCATCATCATGCTGACGGTGCCGCTGTCCATGACCGGGGCGCTGGCCGCACTCTATTTCACCGGCGGCACCCTGAACGTGTACAGCCAGATCGGCCTGATCACGCTGGTCGGCCTGATCACCAAGCATGGCATTCTGATCGTGGAGTTCGCCAACCAGTTGCGCGACCGCGGCGCGGCGCTGCACGAGGCGCTGGTGCAGGCTTCGGTGCTGCGCCTGCGGCCGATTCTGATGACGACGGGGGCGATGGTGCTGGGCGCGGTGCCGCTCGCGCTGTCGACGGGCGCCGGTGCCGAGAGCCGCGCACAGATCGGCTGGGTCATCGTCGGCGGACTGACCCTGGGCACCTTCTTTACCTTGTTTGTGGTGCCCACCGTCTATTCGTTGCTCGCCCGGCGCGAGCGCGAGACAATCGACGAGCACGACGCCGCCGCGCATCCGGTGTAAGACCTGGGGCCTGTTCGCATTCGCCAGAGCGGGGCGGCCGCGCGGATGAGCACGAGCGCTGGCGCAATGCTCAACCACAAGAACAGCAGGAGACCGATTCATGCCGATGTTCGTCGATACGTCGCCCCCCGGGCAGTGCATTTTCTGCCGCCTGATCGCGGGCGAGATCCCCGCGGCGCGGGTGTACGAAGATGCGCTCACGCTCGCCTTCATGGACATCGGCCAAGTCAACCCCGGGCACGTTCTGGTGGCGGTGAAGCGCCATGCGGCAACCTTGTTCGATCTCACGCCGGAGGAAGCGGCAGCCGCGATGCAGACGGCCCAGCGGGTCGCCCTGGGGGTGCGCGCCGCCTTCGATCCGCCCGGGCTGACGCTGCTTCAGGCGAACGGCAGGGAGGGCGATCAGACGGTGTTTCATTTTCACCTGCATGTGGTGCCCCGCCACGGCGAGGACGGCATTGCGCTGTCCTGGCCGCGCAAGAATCCGCCTTTTGACACGCTGGAGGCCTACGCGGCCAGGTTGAGAAGCGTGGTGTGATGTGGCAGCCGGTATCGCGCACGGCGGTGCATGCATGTTGTCGTCAACTGCTCAGCGATCGGGCGGCGAATCCAGCGCCTGCCGCGCGTAGGTCTGCACCGCCGTTTCCAGGTCGGGGCGCAGGCAGTCGAGTTCCACCAATTCTGTCCAGTGCTCGCGGAACTGGCGTTGCCAGGTGAGTTGGCGCTTGGCGAGCTGGCGCGTGGCAGCGATGCCCTTGAATCGCGCACCGGGCAGATCGTCGCTGCCGTCCAGATAGGACCAGATCTGACGGTAGCCGACGCAACGCATCGACGGTAGTCCGACGTCGAGACGGTAGCGGCGGCGCAGTTCGGCGACTTCATCCACCAGGCCGGTGGCCAGCATCTGGTCGAAGCGCTGCTCGATTCGCCGGTGCAGCACGCTCCGGTCCGACGGAGCCAGGCCGATCGCGATCAGTCTATGACCGGTGGTCTGCGTGCCTTCGCGCGCATAGCTCTCGTGCAATGGGCGCCCGGTCAGGCGGACGACTTCGAGTGCGCGCTGAATGCGCTGCGCGTCGTTGGGATTGAGCCGGGCAGCGGCATCCGGATCGAGGCGCGCCAGTTCGGCATGCAGTGCGGGCCAGCCAAGTCGCGCGGCGTCGTGGTCGATCATCTCGCGCAGGTTGGCATCGGCCTGCGGCAGATCGGACAGACCGTCGCGCAAGGCCTTGAAATACAGCATCGTGCCTCCGGCAAGCAGTGGAATGCGGCCGCGCGCGGTGATGTCGTCCATCAGCCGCAAGGCATCGGCAACGAATCGTGCGGCCGAATAGGTCTCCTCGGGCGTGACGACGTCGATCAGGTGGTGCGGGCAGGCTGCGCGTTCTTCCGGCGTGGGTTTGGCGGTACCGATGTCCATGTCGCGATACACCAGTGCCGAATCCACACTGATGATTTCCACCGGCAGCGAAGCGGCAAGCGCCAGTGCACAGGCCGTCTTGCCACTGGCGGTCGGGCCGAGCAACAGCAATGCGGGTGGGGGCGGAAGCAGGTGTGGCGTTGCGGGAGAAGAGGTGTCGGGCATGTGCGCAGTGGGCGGGTGCGAGGCGGTCGGAGCAGCGGACGCGAACGTGTTGGTGGGGCAAGGCCGCAGGGGCTGCGGAAGCGATAAACCCGAGCGTCACGTCGGGCTTTCGCTCTCGTTCTTGTCGGTGTACATGTCGCGGTCGGCGAGTTTGACCAGGGTTTCAGCATTGTCGCCATCGTCGGGAAAGATCGCCACGCCGACTGCCGCGCCCACGCTTACAGGTTCGTTGGCCTGTTCCAGCGAGGCCAGTGGAGCGTCCAGCCGGGTGGCGATGTTCTCACGAATACGGGTGACTGCGTCGCGGGCGTCGATGTCCTCGGCCAGTACCACGAACTCGTCACCGGCGTAGCGGGCGATCAGGTCGCCAGTACGTATGCTCTGGCGCAGTCTTTGCGCGACTTCCTTCAGGGCCTGGTCGCCGGCATCATGGCCGAAACGGTCGTTCACGGTCTTGAAACGGTTGAGGTCGACGAACAGCACGGCCAGCCGTTTCTTGCGCCGGTCGTTGCGGTAGGTGTCGATGCGCTTGCGCAGGTGTTGCATGAACGCTTCGCGATTGAGCAGGCCGGTGAGCTCGTCGGTGCTCAGGCGATGCTGCATGCGCTCGAAGCTGCGCGCGAGGTCGCCGATTTCGTCGCGCCTGCGGATGCCCACGGGGGCGTCGAAATCGCCTTCTCCGACCTTGCGCGCGGCGTCCGACAGACGCTGCAGGTCGCGCGTCACCCAAACGAGAATCGCCAGCCCGATGCCGACCGCAAGCAGCACCGCGAGCGAGCCCAGCATGACCGTCTGGTTGGCATTGGCCGTCACGCCGGCCATGAAGTCGCGCCGTGGCATCGCCACCACGGTGATCCACTCCAGCCCGGCGTCGTCCTTCACCCGATCGAAAGCGGCATGGATGGATTCGCCGTTATCGGCGACAAAGCTGACCATCATCGGGGAATGCGGCAGCGTGCCGGGTTCGAGTGCGTCTCGAATCTGCTCATAAGTGGCGGTGACCAGCCAATGGCCACTGTCTCCGGCGCTGACGCGGGTATAGCTGCCGTCCTCCAGTTGCAGCACGTTGCGGCTGCCGGAGGAGGCGATGAGGTTGCCGTCGGGCTCAATGATGAAGGCCACGCCGTTGGTCGATACGTGCAGGTTGCCGACGAAATCGTTGAGCGCCTTGAGCGACACGTCGGTTGCCACTACCCCTTCGAAGTCTCCGCCCAACGACAACACCCGGCGTGCCCGGGTGGCCACCAGTTCGCGCGTGCCGAAGTCGATATAGACCGAGGTCCAGGTATGGCCGGGGTATTGCTTGCCGTATTCGTACCAGGGGCGGGTGCGCGGGTCGAACAGGCGTTGCTCGCGAAAGAGGAAATCCAGGGCACCGTCTATGCCTTCGAAACGGTAATAGGCGCGCCGTTCGTCGGCCCGCAGCTTCATCCGTAACTGCCCTTCGGCGAGCGAGGGGCGGAACAGGCCCAGGCCCTGTCCCGCCTCGTTGCCGTAGTAGACGTAGTTGTTCGGGTCGAGGTGCAGCGAGGTGGCGATCCAGAAGCGGGTGCGCAGGTTCTCGAAATCGGACTCTATGGTCGGTGGCGCCGGCATGCCGGTGGGAAACGCGGTTTCCAGCACCGCGCCCGATCCGACGATGTGACGGTCTATGGCCTGGCCGATGCGGCCGACTGCTTCGCGCAGCAACTGTTCCGACACCATCGCGATGCCGCGGCTGCCGGAGTGGTAGGAGAGCACGCCGATGGCGACGGCCAGCGCGATCACCAGCAACACGTAGGGTACGGTCAGCACCAGTCCGAGCGAGAGGGAACCGCTGCGCTTCATCTGCTCAATCCTTGAGTGGCGTCGGGCCTAAGAGGGTGCAATGGGGGGCGCCGCGTCTCGGACGTTGGGGGTGGCCCTGTGGGCCGGACGGGCTGGTCGTTCCGCGCCGGCAAGATGCATGTCGCGGCCCATGCACAACCCGCATCCGTGCTGCAATGGCCCCCGGAAGTGTAAACCATGGCGTTCGCGGCGGCAGCACGTTCTGCCACCCGGTTGCATGGGAGGGTGACCGAAGGGCGTGGTGTGCGCTGCGCGTAATGTGTATCCGAGTCCTGCGTGTCGCGGTGCTGCCTTGGCTGCGAGTTATGATACGGCCCACCCGTCATTTTCCGGATCTTTCCAACTTGAAAATCTTCTCTCCGTTGTACGCACGCGTGATGACCTGGTCACGCCACCGCCGTGCCCCCTGGTATCTGGGCGGCCTGAGCTTTGCCGAATCGTCCTTTTTTCCGATCCCGCCGGATGTCATGCTCGCACCGATGAGTCTCGCCAATCCGGCCAAGGCCTGGCGCTTCGCGCTGATCACCACGATCGCGTCGGTGCTGGGCGGTGTGTTCGGCTACTTCATTGGCGTGTTCGCCTTCGACCTCATCGAGCCCCTGATTCGCGACGGTCGGTACTGGGGCAAGTACCTCGAGGCCCAGGCCTGGTTTGCTCGCTGGGGGTTCTGGGCGGTGTTCCTGGCAGGGTTCTCGCCGATTCCCTACAAGATCTTCACCATTGCCGCCGGTGTGGCGGTGATGCCCTTGCTGCCCTTTGTCCTGGCCTCGCTGATCGGCCGGGGTGCCCGCTTTTTTCTCGTCGCCGGTCTGATGGCGCTGGGTGGGGCACGCATGGAGGCTGCCTTGCATCGCTATGTAGACCGGCTTGGATGGGCGACGGTAGGCTTGGTCGCCGTCGCTGCGCTGGTCATCAATTTTCGATGAATTTGACGTAAATGGCGATTTCGGTGCTTTCGTGACGAATGCACTATGACAGTGCGTGCACTTGGGGCTTAATTCCTGTCAGGGCACCGAAAAGCGGTGTCTTCACATGGATTCCGGACTCCCGAAGTGACTCTCCGAAAGCGGCTGCTGTGGTTGGCCATCCCTTTGTTTTTCCTGACCATGGCCGCAGTGCTGCTGGGCTCGGATCGTATCCTGCTGGGCCGCTACGACGCTGCCGACGGGGCGGCGCTGAGGGCCGACGTTGTACGGGTGGATACGCTGCTGCGCCTCGAAGCCAAGCGCATGCGCGATGTGGCGCGCAACTACGCCTGGTGGTCCGAGAGCATGAGGTTCATCGCGTCGGAGGAACCAGCGTTCGCCGATGACAACCTGAACTCCGATGCGATCGCGCACCTCGGTCTGGACTTCATGGTCTACGTCGCCGCTGACGGCAGGCGCATAGGAGAACGCTGGTTGATTGACGACCTTGGTCGGCACGTCGACCCCGAGCACGACCTGATCGATCTGCTACCCGAAAACCTCCACCTGGACGAGGCCGTACTGGCCTGGATGCGTGAGCGCGACGTGCTGGCATTCGGTACGGATGCGCATTACTTTGTGGTGACCCTCGCCTTGCTCGAAGGTGTGCCCTTGCTCATGGTCGGTGTGGCGGTGACCAACAACGATGCCACGGCTGCACCGAATGGCGTGATCGTGGCCGGGCGTGTCGTCGATTCACGTCTGCTCGATACGATCCGCGCGATGATTGCGCCGAGCGTCGAACTGCTTGCACCGGTTCGCGCCGATGCCGGGTTCGAACCACTGGTGGCGGCCCGTGCGGGCCTGGACGGCTGGCCCAGGGCCTTGGTATCGCCGCGAATGCTGGAAGGCGGTTTGCAGTCCGCGATGGTGGTGTACCAGGAGGCGCCCGACAAGGCGATGGGGTTCAGGCTCGGCCATGCACGTACGCTGCTGGAAAGCGGTCGGCGCGCAGTGGGGCTGTTCCTACTGGTGGCGGTGTTGGTTGCCTCGGTGACGATCGCCATCGCCTTCATCACGCTGGATCGCTGGGTGCTGCGGCGGGTCGCCCGCATGAATACCGAGATCGAGGCAATTGCCGATGCCCGGCTGGCCAGGTTCACCGACGACGGCGTGGATGAGCTCGGTGCACTGACGCGCGCGCTCAACCGCATGCTGGCGCGGCTGGCCGACAGCGAGGCGCGCGAACGCGCCATTCTGGACAACATCGAAGACGGCTACTTCGAGATCGATGCACGCGGCCAGCTGTTGTCCTGTAGTCGTCCGATCGGCAGCTTGCTGGGGTATCGCCCGGAAGACCTGGTGGGCAGGAACATGGATACTTTTCTCGAGGCGTCGGAGACCGAACGCATTCGCGAACTGCTGGGGCGCGGCGGGGCACCGTGTCAGCTCACGTTCTCGGGGCGGATCCGACGCGCCGATGGTAGTCTGGGGCATTTCGAAGCCCGGCTTACACCGATGCGCGATGCGGAAGGGCGGTTTGCCGGTTATCGCGGGATTCTGCGGGACATGAGTCAGCAGGTGGCGCAGCAGAACGCGCTGCGTGATTTGGCGTATCGCGATGCGCTGACCGGCACCGGCAATCGCAAGGCGTTTACCGAGGATCTCGGCGCGGCGATCGAGTCGGCAGGGCGGCGCGGTTCGCGCTTTGCTCTGTTGTTCATCGACCTGGATCGTTTCAAGGCGGTCAATGACCGTTTTGGCCATGCGGTCGGGGACGCTTTGCTCATCGAGATTGCGACGCGCCTGCGCCGCGAACTGCGTGAGCGAGATCGCCTGTATCGATTGGGGGGCGATGAGTTCACCGTGCTGCTCAGTGACGTTCCGGCAAATGGCGCGGAAGTGCTGGCCCGGCGATTGCTGGCGCAAATGCGCGTCCCACTGTTCTGCGAGGGTGCGCGCATCGATTTCGTCACACTGAGCGTGGGCATCGCGCATTATCCTGAACACGGCATGTCGGTCGAAGCCCTGCTCGGCGCAGCCGATCAGGCAATGTATGAAGCCAAGCGCCGGCGTGACGCGGCGTGGACCTACGGGCAGCGCATCGAAGGCTGAGCGCCCCGACGCGTTATTGACCGCGCATGAAGAAGCGGTCGAGTTCGGCCAGGCTGAACTGGGTCCACGTCGGCCGGCCGTGGTTGCACTGGTCGGCGCGTTCGGTTGCTTCCATGTCGCGCAGCAGGGCATTCATTTCTGGCACGCTGAGCTGACGATTGGCGCGCACCGCGCCATGGCAGGCCATGGTGGCGAGCAATTCGTTGCGCCGGGCGGTCGCGACATCGGTCGCCGGGTATTCGCGCAGTTCCTCGAGCAGCTTGCGGACCAACTCACCAATGGGCGCGGCGGCCAGCAGCGCGGGCACGCTGCGTACGGCAAGCTCGGATGGGCCGACCGGTGCGATCTCGAATCCCATCGCGAGCAGGGTGTCGGCACAATCCTCTGCAATGGCGACGTCGCGCGGACCGACCGAAATCACCGCCGGGATCAGCAGGCGCTGCACCGCCGGGCGGCCATCCAGCACGGTCTTGAGCTTCTCGTAGAGGATGCGCTCATGGGCGGCGTGCATGTCCACCAGCACCAGCCCGCGCGCGTTTTGCGCCAGGATGTAGATGCCATGAAGCTGGGCCAGGGCGAAACCCATTGGCGGTGGCGCGCCGTCACCCTCGCCCCTATGGGGTGACGGTACGCCGTGGCCCGGGGAGACGCTTGGCGGGTTCATCCAGCTCGCCGCATCGCCGTGATGCGGTCCGCCAGCCTGGCCGTCCGTGGGAGCGACGAAGTCATAGTACGCGCGGCTCGCCGAATCCATCGCGAGCCGCGTCTGCACCGGGGCGAAGGGGCGAGGATAGGCCTGCGAGTGGGCGCCCGCTTGGCCGGCGGTGTGCTGCGCGGACGCGTGGGCCTCGGTAGCGGGGGCGAACGTCGTGGCCTGTGCGGCGCGGGCGGCTCCGGTTTCAGCCAGTGTGCGCTGCAGGGCGTGGAACACGAATTGATGGATGGCCCGCGCTTCACGGAAACGCACTTCGATCTTGGCGGGGTGGACGTTGACGTCCACCCCGGCAGGGTCCAGCGTCAGGAACAGGACATAGGCCGGATGCCGGCTGCCATGCAGGATATCGGTATAGGCCTGACGTACCGCGTGGGTGAGCAGCTTGTCGCGGACGAAGCGGCCGTTTACGAAGAAGTACTGGGCGTCGCGGCTTGCCCGAGAGTAGGCGGGCAGCGATGCGAAACCGCTCAGGCGCAACGGTCCGGCGTCGGCTTCGACCAGGCGGGCATGGTCGAGAAAATCGTCGCCCATCAAGGCCGCGACGCGTCGGCTCAAGTCACTTGCCGGCAGACGATGAATCACCCGGCTGTTGTGTGTGAGTTGAAATCCGATGTCCGGGCGCGCGAGCGCGACCCGTCTGAGCATCTCGTCGCAATGCCCGAACTCGGTGGCGTCCGTCTTGAGAAACTTGCGCCGTGCCGGGGTGTTGTAATAAAGGTCGCAGACGTCCACCACCGTGCCGTGGTTGAGCGCGGCGGGCGCGATCGCCAGGTCCGGGGTGGTGATGCGCCAGGCGTGGGCGCTGCCTTCGGCCCGGCTGCTGATGGTGGTTCGCGCGACGGCCGCGATCGCAGCCAAGGCTTCGCCGCGAAAACCCATGGTGCCCACTTGCTCGAGGTCATCCAGGGTGGCGATCTTGCTCGTCGCATGGCGCGACAAGGCCAGTGGCAGGTCGTCCCGGTCGATTCCGCAACCGTCGTCGGCTACCCGGATACGGCGCACACCGCCTTGTTCGAGCTGTATCTCGATTGCACGCGAGCCCGCGTCCAGAGCGTTCTCCAGGACTTCCTTGAGCACCGATGCAGGGCGCTCGACCACCTCGCCGGCGGCGATCTGGTTGATCAGGATGTCGGAAAGCGGACGGATGCGGGGTGACTGCATGGGTGTGGTCATGGGCGAGCCGGATGGCGGAGACGAGGCGACAGACGCGTTCGATTGGCCCTGCATTATACGGATGACTGCAACGGGCCGCCCAGGCGCCGCACCTGCGGATGCGATGATCCGGTATCATCGCACTCCCGCATCCGCCGTGTCCGCCCAAGTCTGTGCTTGCGGAACGGTTTTTCTTTTCGTTTCAAACCTCTGCAACTTTCCATGAAGTCGATAGTCATCCTGATCTCGGGTCGCGGCAGCAATATGGAAGCGATCGTCAAGGCGGCCATTCCGGGGTGCGTCGTGCGCGCCGTGATCAGTAACCGCGCCGATGCCGCTGGGCTGGTCTTTGCCGCTGACCGGGGCATCGAGACCGCCGTCGTGGATCACCGTGGCTTCGGGTCGCGTGAGGCGTTCGATCAGGCGCTGGGCGACGCGGTCGATGCCCATGCGCCGGACCTGGTGGTGCTCGCGGGCTTCATGCGGGTGCTCACCGCAGACTTCGTCCGACGCTACGAGGGGCGGTTGATGAACATTCATCCCTCTCTGCTGCCGTCGTTTCCCGGTTTGCATACGCACAGGCGGGCGCTGGAGGCGGGCGTCCGGATTCATGGCGCGACGGTGCACTTCGTGACCGCGGAACTCGATTGCGGACCGGTCGTCGTACAGGCGGCGGTACCGGTGCTGGACGGAGATGATGAAGACACCCTTGCGGCGCGTGTCCTGCTCCAGGAGCACCGGATTTATCCCGCGGCGGTGCGCTGGTTCGTCGAGGACCGGCTGTCCTTCGTCGGCAATCGCGTCGGTTTGCGTGATGCGACTGCGGCGGCCGAGGTGTTGTGCATCCCGGGCCCAGAAAACTGAGAGACATGGATACGGTGGAAACGACTGAGCGTGCGGCCTTCGCGGCATGGAATGGGGGCGCTGCGGCTGCGAGCCCTCGTGGGGCGCCGGCACGAATCGATGCGCGGGTGGCGGCCGGGGTCGGGCACACCCGCTGCGGCGTGCTTGCCCGAGCGCTGCTGGCGTACCTGTTGCTGGCTCTGACATGGCTCGGCGCTGCGCACGCCGATACCGGCGTGATCGAGCGCTGGCCGGTCTCCGGGCGCTTGACGTTCGAAGTGCTGCGCGGTGAGGATGGCTTGAAGCTGGGCGAGGCGCGCCACGCCTGGACGCACGATGGCAGCCGCTATGAAATGGAGTTGCAGCTTGAGACTACCGGGCTGGCCGGTGTGCTCTACCGTTTCCAATATACCCAGCGCAGTGAGGGGCGGGTGAGGACCCATGGCCTGCAGCCCGAGCGCTTCAGCGTCTCGCAATCGGGTCGGCAGCCGGAGTCTTCGCAGTTCGACTGGGGCGTTCGCAAGGTGGCGGTGACGCGCAAGGGGGTGACCACCGACTACGCACTCGAGGCGGGCGATCAGGACGTCCTGAGTGTCTGGCATCTGGTGGCGACGATCGGGATCGACGCCTTGCCAGCGGAGTTGTCGCTGGTAACCAACCGCCGGGTGTCCGAGGCGACCGTCGAGCGCCTGGGGCCGGAAACCCTGCGGCTGCCGGTGGGTACGCTCGCGACCGAGCGCATCCGCATCCGCGCCAGAACCGGCAAGCTCACCATCGATTTCTGGGTAGCCGACCAGTATCGTGGCGTTCCCGTCCGCATTCTCATGACCGACGACAAGGGCGAGGTCCTGGACCAGAAGCTGATGTCGGTCGAAATCGACACCTGATAGCGGCGCGATGGCAGTGCCCTGCCATCTGCCGCCAATGGTCTATACGCATTCTCCGGGAATTATCCTACGCTCATGAACAACAAGAAGAAATCCACGACACGTCGATCCGCACCCGCACGCAAGCCCACCCGGCCGGGGCCGCCGGAGACCGTAGAGGGCGGCGTGAGCCGGGCCCTGCTGGCGCAGACCACGCAAGTGCTCGGTAGCGTACTGGCGTTCGACTATCCTGCCGATGCGGTTTTGTCGCGACATTTCCGGGAATACCGTGAGATCGGTCACCGCGACCGGGCCTTCATCGCCGAGACGATCTACAGCATCGTGCGGCGTTTGCGCTGGTTGCGCGGGTTGGCGGGCGAACAGGCCACTGCACGTCAGCTCGTGCTCGCCTGGCTGGCACGGGGAGAGGGTTGGCCGATGCGGCAATTCGAATCGCTGGCGTCGCCCACCGAGCGAGAATGGCTGGAAGTCCTCAAAGCGCGCGAGGCCGATGCATCGTCGCTGGCGGATCAGTGCGACATGCCCGACTGGTTGGTCGAACGGCTGCTTCCGCAGTGGGGCGAGGATGGCCTGCGTTCCCTGGCACACAGCCTGAATCGACCTGCCCCCCTGGATTTGCGGGTGAACCTCGTCAAGGCCGATCGCGATGCCGTGCTGGCGCGTCTGGCCACCGATGGCCTGGGGGCCGCGCCCTGCCGATATTCTCCCCAGGGCATCCGGATGGCGGGCAAGCCCGCGCTGCAGAAGCACCCGCTGTTTCTGGACGGTACCATCGAGGTCCAGGACGAGGGCAGCCAACTGCTCGGCTTGCTGGTTCAACCTCGGCGCGGCGAACTCGTTGTGGATTTTTGCGCCGGTGCGGGCGGAAAAACCTTGCAGCTTGGCGCGATGATGCGCTCCACCGGGCGACTTTACGCCTTCGACGTGTCCGAGAAGCGACTCGCCAAGCTCAAGCCGCGCGCGGCCCGGGCGGGTTTGTCCAACGTCCATCCGGTGTTGATCGCCCACGAACGCGATACGAAGGTCAAGCGCCTGGCGGGCAAGGCCGATCGGGTATTGGTCGATGCGCCTTGTAGTGGTCTGGGTACGCTGCGGCGCAATCCCGATCTGAAGTGGCGCCAATCACCGGAATCGGTCGCTGAAATGGTCGTCAAGCAAGCGGCTATCCTGGATTCGGCCGCGCGTCTGCTGCGGCCCGGCGGCCGGCTGGTCTACGCTACGTGCAGCCCGTTGCGCGAAGAGAACGATGCCATTGTCGATGCCTTCCTTGAAGCGCATCCCGAGTTCGAGCAAGTGAGCGCGTCGGAATTGCTGGCCGCTCAGGGCGTGCCGCTGGATACCGGGGCACGCCTCAGCCTGCGTCCCGACGTGCACGAAACAGATGGCTTCTTCGCGGCGGTGCTCGTCCGTCGTCCGGCCGAAGCGTGATGCTGGTGCGAGCAAAGACGGGGCGGGGGCGCCGACATGCGCCGGTGGGCGCGGTGCAGGCGACGATCGGGTGCGCGGTGCTGGCGCTGCTGCTGGCCGCAGCGTCAGCTGCGGCTCAGCAGAATGTGCCGGCCAGGGGGACGATCGAGGTCGCGTTTTCGCCTGCGGACGACCCCGAAGCCTTGATTATCAAGCTCATCCGCTCGGCACGTAGCAGTCTGCGGGTGCACGCGTACGTCTTCACCAGTCAGCCAATCGCGGCTGCGCTGATCGAAGCGCAACGCCGCGGCGTCAAGGTGGAGGTGCTGGCTGATGCCAAGATGAACGGCCGCGGCAGCGGCAAGGCCATGCCTCGGCTGCTCGAGGCGGGCGTGCCGCTCGCCTTCGAGACCGAGTACGCGGCGGCGCACAACAAGGTGATCATCGCCGATGCCGAAGGCCCGGGTTGTGCCGTGCTGACGGGGTCGTACAACTTCACCTGGTCGGCGCGCAACCTCAATGCGGAGAATGTGATCGTGTTGCGCGACAACTGCCCGCTGGCGCAGCTTTATCTTGAGAACTGGCAGCGCCACCGCGCTGCGGCGGTACCGGTCACGCGACTGCCCTTTGGTGGTTGAGCGTGAGCGAATGCGCGGCGTGCGACGGAATCGCAGTCGCGCGCGAACGTAATCCGGTGTCCAAGGTCCGACGCTTGACGTAGAATCGTCGCGCAACGATCAAGAGAGGATACTTTCACGCATGTTCAACGGATTCATCGATTTGCCCTGGTGGGGATACGTTATCGTCGCACTGGTGCTGACGCACATCACCATTGCCGCCGTTACGATCTTCCTGCATCGGCACCAGGCGCATCGAGCGCTGGAACTGCACGCGATTCCAAGTCATTTCTTCCGCTTCTGGCTGTGGCTCACCACAGGGATGGTGACCAAGGAGTGGGCGGCCATCCACCGCAAGCATCACGCCAAGTGCGAGACGGAAGAAGATCCACACAGCCCGCAGACCCGTGGCATCTGGAAGGTGTTGCTGGAGGGCGCAGAGCTATATCGTGCCGAAGCGAAGAACGAGGATACGCTCAAGCGCTACGGTCACGGTACGCCCGATGACTGGCTGGAACGCAACGTCTATCGCCGCTCCGTGTTGGGCGTATCCGTCATGCTCGTCATCGATGTGCTGTTGTTCGGTGCCATCGGGCTCACGATCTGGGCCGTGCAGATGGTGTGGATTCCGTTCTGGGCAGCTGGCGTGGTGAACGGTCTGGGCCATTTCTGGGGTTACCGCAACTACGATTGCGCCGATGCTTCCACCAATCTCGTTCCCTGGGGCATCATCATCGGTGGCGAGGAGTTGCACAACAATCACCACAGCTTTGCAACCTCGGCAAAGTTGTCTTCCAAGTGGTATGAGTTCGATATCGGCTGGATGTATATCCGCATGCTTGAGATGCTGGGGTTGGCCAAGGCGCGCAAGACCATTCCAAAGCCGCGTTTCGATGAGCCCAAGTTGATTCCCGATCTCGACACCCTGCAGGCGGTGATTACCCATCGCTACGACGTGATGACCCGCTACATGGCCTCGCTCAAGCGGACTTGCTCGGACGAAATCGAGAGGCTGGGGCGTGAGCAAGCCGGCAAGGTCGACGTCAAGGCGCTGCGTCGCTGGGTGCTGTCGGGCGAAAGCCGGCATCTGCGGGACGATGAGCGAGCGCATCTTGAGGGGGTGGTGAGCAAGAGCCCCGCATTGAGCACGGTGATCGCGATGCGCGAGGAGCTCACCGCCATCTGGGCGCGCTCCAATGCCACCCGGGAGCAACTGCTGAAGCAGTTGCAGGACTGGGTGGCACGCGCCGAGCAAAGCGGCATTGCACAGCTCCAGGAGTTTTCGATCCGGCTTCGGCGCTACGCGATGTGATGTGTTGAGCTGTTCGTCGGCGCTGGAAAAAGGCGTTCACAGGCGATGTGAACGCCTTTTTCGTTCTTGGATGTAGCAAGCAGTGGGTGAGTCCGCTACGTGCCCGATTGCACATCTGACGCGCCGCCTGAGGTTTGCAGGATAGCGGGGGGACGTGAGACCGGATGAGGCAGACTCGCTTCAGGTACGGCGCAACTCGTCGCGTACCGCATCGGCCCAGCAATTTGGGGTTTCGTACAGTCGCACGCGCTCCAGTTTCAGGGTGTTGCCGTAACACTCGGTGTAAAGCGGATCCAGTATGCGGAAAGCGAGTTCGGCGAGATTTTCGGCCGTGGGCACAACGTCGAGAACAACTGTCTTGTGGTCGGGGATTGCGGCCAGGAAATCGGCGACGAGACGGTCCTTGCGATAGACGAGAAAGGCGTGATCCCAGATGTCGACCAGGTGTTGCTTGGCGATCGCCTTGACGTCGGCGAAGTCCATGACCATGCCGTTGGCTGGGAGGCCGTCGGCTTCGATGATGGCGCCCGACAGGGTGATTTCGATTGCGTAGCGGTGACCATGCAGGTGGCGGCACTGACTGGCGTGGTCGGGAATACGATGGCCTGCATCGAATTCGAGGCGGCGGGTGATGCGCATGACAGGTTCCGGTGAAGAAGGGTGAGAGGCAGGAGGCCGAAGCGCGACGAATGCGCCAGACAGGTGGGCGCGAGATTATAGCCTCTCCTGAGGCGTGGGGCGTGCGCCTGGGGTGGGCGCAGCAGTTCTCAATTCAAACTCAGCCACCGTGAGGACGAGTGGTCCGCAGTCAGCGCTGGCGCGCGGCGTGAAGAAAAGGCGGGAATAGGCGGGCGAATCTAGCTCCATTTTGCCTAT
>JBKBMG010000009.1:0-116044 GCA_046295975.1 Rhodocyclaceae bacterium | reverse complement strand
TAGGCCGTCATAGAAAAGCCTATATTAAACAAGGAGTTAGAGTGGTATTATCGCATCGAAATTGGGCGCGTGAAAGTCCCATCTTAAGTCAATGACAAAGTGCTAAGTTGAGAGGATTGGGCTGGCTCCCCCCAGAAATTGTTGAACTGAGGAACCCAAGTCGGCAAGAGCTTCTTGGGCGCATCAAGCTTCTGAAGAGCGAGTCCATCGACTACGCGTTCGTCTTGTTTAGTGGCCATGGCGGCCATGCGCACCAGACGGTGCTGGAACTGAACGCCGACGGTGAGACCATCAACGAGTCGGAGCTTTGGAACATTGCTCCTCGTCAAATCACCATCTACGACTGCTGCCGAGCTCGCATCCAGGAGCAGGTGGTGAAGAGCTTCGCGATGGACGATTTGAGTGATTCAATAGTCCGGCGCGACGACCTTCGTGCTCGATATGAAGAGCGTATCATGGAAGCCATCCCGCAACAGGTAAGGCTCTATGCTTGCTCGGTGTCGCAGTCTGCTTATGACCTTGGAAATGGTGCCGTTTACCTTGGGCATCTTTTGAGCTCGGCAGCAGCCATCGCGCCTGACTTGTTGTTCAAGACGGTGGAAAGTGCACATGAGCAAGCTTATCCGCTGACGATCAGCACCGCTGCCGGCGAAGGCTACCAGCAAAACCCCGATGCAGTTCTGCCGAAGTGCCTAACCCAGCAGCAACTGATTCTCGCAATTCGGCCGTGAGCGAGGCGGCGGCTAAGAAAGAGGGGGATGTACTCGCTGGTTCAAAGGAAAGCGGGAAGGTCCGCCCCACACACTACGACTTGAAGCAAGGGTCCCATGATCCCGAGCTCAACAAGACCGTTGAACACGTCATTCTCGCGACCGATGACTTTGTGGTGTATCTCGATTCGGAGATGGACGTTCAATGGCATTCAGTGGACGGATACGAGCCACCTGAACACTGCGGCGATGTTCTCAGCCGGGCAACAATCCTTGAGGCGCAGTCCTCGTTCATCGAAGACAAGGTACGTCTGTGCGGTGTACGGCGATTGGTTGCAGAAGCCATCGCTCAATGCATGCACAACCAGCCTAGGTCGGCCTCAAACCTCCTGCTGCGCGAAGCGGAGCAAACGCTCGAGGCGCGCAACAAGGAGGTATCTTGGCAGTGGTACTTCACAGCGGCCTATATCACCACGGGAGTCTCGATCCTGTTGGTCCTGGGTATGTGGCTATTCCGCCCGTGGTTTGTTAAATATCTTGGGAACACAGGGGTTGAAGTGATACTAGGCGCACTTTGTGGGCCCCTGGGAGCACTCCTGTCGGCCACAAGCAGAGCCAATCGGCTCGTCATGGACGCAAACGCCGGGCGCAACATTCACCAGTTTGAAGGACTATGCCGTATCGGAGTCGGCATAGTCGGCGCCTTGTTTGTTGCACTTGCTATCAAAGGGGGGCTCATCATGGGCGGCATTACGTTCCAAGGCAGTCCCTTGGCACTGATGCTGGCACTGTGCGTAGCGGCGGGAGCAAGTGAGCGGCTCGTTCCCTCCCTGGTGGTCGCCTTCGAGAAGTTTGCGGTAACACAGGGAGCACAGAAGTTCCAAGATTCACCTATGTAATCAGCATCGGGCATACTGCAGAACATCGCATGCAAGGGCTGTCGCGCGACCATGACCGGTGGCCTCAATGAGCGGGCCGGCATCGTCGCCTAGCGGCTTTGCCTTCACTCACTCAACGGCGTAGGGGCGTCTGAAAAAGGGGCGTTCAGAGCTGTGTTCTACAAGCGCGTCGCTCCACTCTACCCCGGGAGTCGGTCAATCATCGACAGCTCGCGCATTTGGCGAGTTGGCGCTCCGCGCCCGTTGCTGACTTTCGAACTGTTCTATAACCGACCTTCGTAGCTAACGATCAACGTCGTGCTGGACAGTGCGACGAATCAGCACTGTTTTTGAACAGAAAGCGGCAGAGCTGGGCCGAGGAAAGTGGGTGGAGAGGGCGGTGACAGCGAGTTGAGGCAAGCGCAGCGAGCAGCGAAGGCCCTGGCTGCAGCTAAGGCGTCCGGGATCGAAGCCCGCAGGGCCGAGACGCGCGCAGCGGCTCAGTTCACGGCAGCCCGATAGCCTGAAGGCGCCCCTTTGCGTTCCTGGCTGCATGCGACTAGAATTTGCGATCGAACCGCTGCTGGGCCGAAATCCCAGCACCAGTGACTGACCTCACTTCAACCGACGAAATCGGAGCACCTATGAAGACGCAACCCGTTTATTCAGATCTTTTCGCCTGCCTGTATGACGAACCCGAGCCAGTCGGGCGCCTGGGCCGCGGCACCCACTATTCCGTGTTCCGCACGGCCGAATGGCTCGATGTCGTGCGCGATCCGCTTCCCGTTCCGCAGGTCCATGATTTCGCGGTCATCTGGGACGAAGACCACGATACGCGCGTGATAGAAGCCGTCGAAGCCATCTACATGGCCGGCCTGCTCTCCCCTGTCCAGTTCATCGGCGAGCGCAAAGGCACACTCCATGTGGTGGTCGCGGCCAAGTTCTATTGGAATTCAGAGTCGCGCCTGAAACAGTATCTGGTAGAGCTGAACGCCATCGCGAAGAGGTTGCCGAACGGCGACGTGTGGCCCATCGAACTCCTGAGCTTCGACCGCTCGCCATCGTTTCCCCCGACCGACCCGCACCAGACCGAGATTGACGGCCTGGTCAGCGACGAACGCCACAAGGTTGTCACCTACCTGCGCAGCATCGACATCCTGTGGAGCCTCGGTACGAAGGCTTGGAGACCGGCTCCCCAGGGCCAAAGCCTGCCGTCACCCCCCATTGCTCCGCCGCATCCCCTATGGCCTCCCGTGCCCATTGCGGCGGAAGGTACTACCCCCTTGCCACCCACTAGATAACGCACGTGCGGCTTGGCCGAGCGTCCATTGTTGACGGCGCAGCGACAGGCATCCGGATGACGGCTTCGTGCCCCGGAGCGTGGACCTGGCGACCTTCCGAGGAAGACCGCCCCCGCTGCGCAGCCGACATTGAGCGACGAGGACCAAGCGACTGAAACGGGTCGAAAGCAGTTATCTTCCCTGGCATCTGCTGTTGTGCCTTGTTTGTTTTGGATGGTGCGCAAAGGAATGGGCTACTATGACGAATAAGCCTGCTGTCTCTGGATGGCTTTCAGTGTCACAGCGCGACGCGGCCTACTTCTCCAAGGCTCTCATGTGGCTGCCAGTCCACAGCTCCGCATCACCTGCAAGCGGCATGAAACAGAGCTAGCCTATTGCCTTGTATATGGTTTCAAGCCTCGGGGAAGGCTTGACTCCGGCGATTTTATGACCGTTTTCGTCAGATTTTGGAGCGAGCGTCACCGTGGCACCGATCGCCGCGCCGCGCCGTGCTGTCCGATGGCCAGACCTACACGGCCGTCTTCGCAGCCGGAAGCAGTGTTCGTCGCCGCACGAGTGCAGGGGCAATTCGCCGACGCAGAATCTGCATCGGGCTGCCGCAAAACGGACAAAGCAACGGCGGTCGGGGTGGGTGTCCGCTGGCGGGCGGGGCGCAATCCTGAGCGCCCAATGCAGCAACGCGATCAGCCCCTTCTTGTTCCGGTGCAGGAAGCCGTAGTTGCGCGCCCGTCTGAAACCCCTGGGCAGGACGTGCTGCAGCAACAGATGCAGGAAGTAGCGTGCGAAAGGTCGGTGATGCGTTGAACTTCTTGCTTGCGGGTACCCATCGGTCGAGCGAGTTCCGCGTTGCCTGCGCCCTGGGCGATCTGCTCGTTCAGCTCAGCAGCAGCACTTTTGCAGCCACACTGGCCGGCAGGTGAACCCAGCGTTCGCCCGCCTGGGCGTTCGAGGGGAGGGGCAGTTGGCGGCGGTCTTCGAAGTAGAAATCCATTGCGGTGCGCAAGGCATCGGCGGCCATGTCCATGGCTTCGGCTTCGGTGTCGCCCTGGGTGATGGCTTCCGGAATGTCGCGGAAGGTGACCACGAAGCCGCCTTCTGCTTGGGGTGTGAGGGTAGCGGGGTAGCGCATGCGTGCGTGGCTTGGCTTGTGTGGGTAATCCGATACAGCGCGCGTTGAGCGAGGAAGCCACTGCGGCTGCGGTTCCGTGTTGCGGGTGTTGAACTGTTGTATCAGCTTCGCAGCAGAAACAGCAGTAGCGACAGGCTGAGTACCGACAGCGTGGTCGATAGAAAGACCGTGGAGGCGATGGTTTCCTGGCAGGCGTTGTAGCGCTGGGCGAAGAGATAGGGGGTGATGCCGGCGGGCAGGGCGGCGAGGGTGACGGCGGTGGCGACCCACAGCGGTGGTACGTCGAACACCCAGGTGGCAAGCAGCCATACCAGCAGGGGGTGGACGAGGGTCTTGAGCCCGACCAGTAGCAGCGGTTCGCGGAGATTGCCGACGATGTTGTAGCGGGTCAGGGATGCGCCGAGGGCGAACAGGGCGCAGGGGGTGGCGGCGGCGCCAAGGCCGCCGGCGACTGCGTCGATGGGGCCGGGGATGGCGAAGCCGGAAAGGGCGAACAGCAGGCCGGCGGACAGGCCCCAGATGATGGGGGTGGCGGCGATGCTGCCGGCGAGGTTGAGCAGCATCGCCCCGATCGAGCGGCGCTCGCTTTGGCCGGCTTCGATCAGCGCGGTAGTGGGCGGCAGCATCAGCAGGCTGTGGCAGGCGATCATCACGAACAGCGGCAGCGCGGCCGAGGGGCCGAAAGCCGTCATCACCAGCGGAATGCCCAGCATGCCGGTGTTGCTGAACGAGGCACCCAGGCCGAGTACGCCTTGCTCGCTGAGGCGGCGGGTGAAGATCAGCCGGCCGCCGAGCATGGCCAGCGCGAACACTCCGAATGCCCCCAGGTAGTAGGACAGCAGGTAGCCCCAGGGCATGGCGTCCGGAAGTTCGGACTGCGCGATGGCGCGGAACAGCATTAGCGGCAGCGCGAAGTTGAACACGAACAGCGACAGGCCGCGGTTGGCGGCTTCGTCGAACACACCGATGCGGGCGGCGGCGTAGCCGAGTCCCAGCGTGCCGAATACCGGCAGGATGATGCCGAAGATCAAATCCATTTGCGTTCTGAAGTTGCCGGCCTGGTATGGCCGGTAGGTGAATCCGTGCGTGCGCCGATCGGGGCGTCGCGCGCGTTCAGGTGCCGGACTGCTTGCGTTCGGCTTCTTCCTGGACCCGGACGAGGCGTTCGCGGCTGTTGGACAAATGGGTGCGCATCGCCGCGCGAGCGGTTTCCGGCTCTTGTCGGCGGATGGCGTTGAAGATGTCCTCGTGCTCGCGATTGACGCGTCGCAGGTAGTGCGCGAGGTCGTCGCCGGTCAGCGTCGCGGTATTGACGCGGGCGCGTGGAATGATGGTTTCGCCCAGGTGTTTCATGAAGCCGGAAAAGTGTGGATTGGCAGTGGCATTGGCGATCGCGAGGTGGAAGCGGATGTCGGCGGCGATGCAGTCCTCGCGATTGTCCACTGCTGTCTCGAATTCGTCGAGTGCGGCGCGCATTTCCGCCAGCTGCGCGTCGTCGCGGCGCATGGCGGCGAGCGACGCCGCCTCGGTTTCCAGGCTGATGCGCAATTCCAGGATGGCAATCACGTCGCGCACGGTGCGCAGGGTGGCGGGGTCGATGTTCAGGGTGCGCTGGGTGGCCGGCGACGGGGTCAGTACGAAGGAGCCGATTCCGTGCCGGGTCTCGACCAGGCCCGCAGCCTGCAGATGCGAGATGGCCTCGCGCACCACGGTGCGGCTGACGCCGTGCTGGCGCACGATTTCCGATTCGGTGGGCAGTTTCTCGCCGGGGCGCAAGGCGCCGGTTTCGATGCGGCGGGTCAGCTCGGCCACCAGTTCATGGGTGAGGCCGCGGGTTCGGCGCGCGGGGCGGGTGGCGGAATCGGGTGGCGTATCGAGATTCATGGGCTTCGGGCTGCGTCTCCGCAGGGGCGGGGCGGGCCGGTAGTGGTATTGCTTTGGATTGTATGTTGTCTGATGTCTTTAACCAAGTGTTCGCGCGCAGACAGTCGTCGAGTGGTCAGATGACCCGCGATTCGATCCGGGCTGCGAGGGCAGGGTTCAGCGAGTTGCCAAGGGTTGCCGTGATGCTTGTGTGCGCTGCAAAAATCGGGTGTTTTCCGGTTTTTCTGACACCTGGCGGCGGTTGGCTGAAATGATGTTGCAATGCGATAAGGAAAACTGTTTCCGGCATAAATTTGTTCTTGCGTCGGTCTGGGTGTGGTTATAGGATGTCGTACAACATCAACCGACCTTCGCAGGACCGCGATCACTGCCATGACCACGACTCAGCCCGCCAGCCAGGCTTCATCCAGTCAGACGCCCATTGTTACCGCCATGCGGGTGGTGCCCGTTGCCGGGCGGGACAGCATGCTGCTCAACCTCAGTGGTGCGCATGGTCCGTTCTTCACGCGCAATCTGGTGATCCTGGAAGACAGCGCCGGGCATGTGGGTGTGGGTGAGGTGCCCGGTGGCGAAGGCATTCGCCGCACGCTGGAGGAGGCGGTGGGGCTGGTGGTCGGACAGGCGCTGGGGGGGTGGAACGGCGTGCTCAACACCATGCGCCAGCGCTTCGCCGACCGCGACGCGGCTGGCCGCGGGCTGCAGACCTTCGACCTGCGCGTCGCCATCCATGCGGTAACCGCGGTGGAGGCGGCACTGCTCGACCTGCTGGGGCAGTATTTGCAGGTGCCGCTGGCGGCCTTGCTCGGCAACGGCCAGCAGCGCCGCGAGGTGGAGATGCTGGGCTATCTGTTTTTCGTGGGCGACTCCGGCAAAACCGATCTCGCATATCGCGCCGAAGCAGATGCCGGCGATGCCTGGTTCCGCGCGCGCAACGAGCCGGCCATGACCCCCGAGCGCATTGTGCGCCTGGCCGAGGCGGCGCATGCGCGCTACGGGTTCAACGATTTCAAGCTCAAGGGCGGGGTGTTGCCGGGTGAGGAGGAGGTGGAGGCGGTTCGTGCGCTGCACGAGCGTTTTCCCACTGCGCGCATCACCCTGGACCCCAATGGCGGCTGGCTGCTGGACGATGCGGTGCGGCTGCTGCGCGACCTGCACGGTGTGCTGGCCTATGCCGAAGACCCTTGCGGCGCGCAGGACGGCTATTCCGGGCGCGAGGTGATGGCCGAGTTCCGCCGCGCCACCGGCCTGCCCACCGCCACCAACATGGTGGCGACCGACTGGCGGCAGATGGGGCATGCGGTGCAACTGCAGTCGGTCGACATTCCGCTGGCCGACCCGCATTTCTGGACGCTCCAGGGATCGGTGCGGGTGGCGCAGATGTGCGACGACTGGGGGCTGACCTGGGGCTCGCACTCCAACAACCATTTTGATGTTTCGCTGGCGATGTTCACCCATGTCGCCGCGGCTGCGCCGGGCCGCATCACCGCGATCGACACCCACTGGATCTGGCAGGAAGGCTGCGAGCGCCTGACGCGCGAGCCGTTCGCGATCGTCGACGGCAAGGTGGCCGTGCCCGAGCGCGGTGGCCTGGGCGTCGAGCTGGACATGGAACGGGTGGAGGCGGCGCACCGCTGCTACCTCGAACTGGGCCTGGGGGCGCGCGACGACGCGGTGGCGATGCAATACCTGATTCCCGGCTGGCGCTTCGACCCCAAGCGGCCCTGCATGGTGCGCTGAACGGGCCGCCGGCCAGCGCGCCCGGCAACGGGGGCGCGCCCCGGTTCTCGCACCCACGCCAGCTATTTCGCTAATTATTAACCCGGCAACGAAATGCGCTACCCCGTTCGCCCTGAGCCTGTCGAAGGGCGTTCGTGTCGACTGGGCTTCGACAGACTCTCAAGAAACAGCTTTCGATTGTCATTGCCCGGAAGGCGCACAAGGCCCCACTCCCGTTCGGGCTGAGCCTGTCGAAGCCCGTTCGAAGGCACTGCCATCAAGTGCCCTTCGACAGGCTCAGGGCGAACGGAGTACCCGTTTCCTGCGTCTGCTTTGCCACGCCCGCGGCGGGGCTTACTTCGCTCAGCCCGAACGGTATTTGATTGCCGGGTTAATACTACGCCAACCCTTACGCCAACTTTCACGCTGACACTGTCACGAACCACGGAGATCGAACATGAAACTCGGATTCATCGGCCTGGGCATCATGGGCACCCCGATGGCTGGCCATCTGCTGGCTGGCGGCTACGAACTGTTCGCCTTTTCGCGCAGCGGCGTGCCGGCCGCGCTCGTCGAGCAGGGCGCGCAGGCCTGCGCCGACGCCCGCGAAGTGGCGCAACGCTCCGACGTCATCTTTCTGATGGTGCCGGACACGCCGCATGTGGCCGCCGCGCTGTTCGGCGAGCACGGCGTGGCCGAAGGCCTGAGCGCCGGCAAGACCGTGGTGGATATGAGCTCGATCTCGCCCATCGCCACCAAGGAGTTCGCCGCCCGCATCAATGCCCTGGGTTGCGACTACCTGGATGCGCCGGTTTCGGGCGGCGAGGTCGGCGCCCGGGCGGCCAGCCTGACCATCATGGTGGGCGGCAGCGAGGCCACGTTCGACAAGGTGAAGCCCTTGTTCGAGCGCATGGGCAAGAACATCACCCTGGTCGGCGGCAATGGCGACGGGCAGACCTGCAAGGTGGCCAACCAGATCATCGTCGCGCTCAACATCGAAGCGGTGGGCGAGGCGTTGCTCTTCGCCTCGCGCGCCGGAGCCGACCCCGCCAAGGTTCGCCAGGCGCTGATGGGTGGTTTTGCCGCCTCGCGCATTCTCGAAGTGCATGGCGAACGCATGATCCGGCGTACGTTCGAGCCCGGCTTCCGCATCGAGCTGCACCAGAAGGACCTCAACCTCGCGCTGGAAGGCGCGCGCGCGCTTGGCCTTAGCCTGCCGCACACCGCCAGTGCCCAGCAATTGATGAGTGCCTGCGTCGCCCATGGCGGCGGCGGCTGGGATCACTCCGCGCTGGTGCGTGCGCTGGAGTTCGCTGCCGACCATCAGGTGGCCGAGGGCTGATCCGAGGCCGCCCGCCCGCCCGACACGCCACGCCACGCCGCTTCCACCACGCCCCGCGTGATCCAGACGCAACCACGAGAGATGACCATGGACCTTCCCATCAACCGCTTCAAGCACGCGATCCAGTCCGGCCAGGCGCAGATCGGCCTGTGGTCGCATCTGTGCAGCAACATCGGCATCGAGATCCTGGCGGACTGCGGATTCGACTGGCTGCTGCTCGACATGGAGCATTCGCCCAACGAACTGCCCGACATCCTCGCGCAGTTGCAGGCCATGCGTGGTGGTACGGCCAGCGCCATCGTCCGCCCGCCGTGGAATGACATGGTCACCCTCAAGCGCCTGCTCGACGTCGGTGTCCAGAGCTTCCTGATCCCCTACGTGCAGAACGCCGAGGAAGCGCGCCAGGCGGTGGCCTACACCCGCTATCCGCCGCACGGCCTGCGTGGCTATGCCGGCGCCCCGCGCGCCTCGGGCTACGGACGCATCAAGGACTACGCCCATCGCTGCGCTGACGAGCTGTGCGTGCTGGTCCAGGTCGAAACCCTGGAGGGGCTGGGCAATCTCGAGGCCATCGCCGCGGTGGATGGCATAGACGGTGTATTCATCGGCCCGGGCGACCTGTCGGCGGCCATGGGACACCTGGGCAACCCCAAGCATTCCGAAGTGCTGGCCGCGATCGATGACGCCATCGCCCGGCTGCGGGCCGTCGGCAAGCCCGCCGGCATTCTCACCGGCGACGAGCAGCTCGCCCGCCACTATCTGGACATCGGCTGCGCTTTCGTCGCGGTCGGCGCCGACCAGAACGTGCTGCGCCTCAACGCCGAAGCGCTGGCGGGCCGGTTCAAGCGCTGATGCCGGGCCGACCAGGAGCATCAGCGTGACGACCAAGCCCGGATGCGTTCAGCCCCGGAGCACGCACAGCAAGAGGACCCAGCAGTCATGAGCGAAGCGAGTCTTTCACACCTTGGCCCCCAGGGCGATGCCCCGGTGGTGACGCGCATGGACGTCGTACCGGTGGCCGGTCGCGACAGCATGCTGCTCAATCTGTGCGGAGCACATGCGCCGCATTTCATCCGCAACGTCGTCATCCTGTACGACAACGCGGGCCGCATCGGCGTGGGCGAGGTTCCCGGCGGTGATGGCATTCGGCGCGCGCTCGAGCGCACGCGCACGCTGGTGGTCGGCGAGTCGGTCGGGCATGTTCAGCGCACCTTGCAACGCATGCGCACGGCTTTGTCGGGTGCGGGCCAGGGCGTGCCGCAGGCGATTCGCCACGAAGTCAGCTCCGACGCAGAAGCCGCGGTGCTGGCGCAACCGCACGAGATCAACCTGCGCCTGGACAACGTCGTGACCGCGGTCGAGGCCGCTTTGCTCGATCTGCTCGGCCAGCACCTGGGCGTACCGGTTGCCGCCCTGCTTGGCGGGGGGCAACAGCGCGACGAAGTGGCGATGCTGGCTTACCTGTTCTATGTGGGCGATCGCACCCGCAGCGGCCTGCCCTATGACGATGCCGCGGAAGGCGAGGGCGCGGGCGGGCGGCACGACTGGTACCGCCTGCGCAACGCGGCCGCGCTGTCGGTCGATGCCATCGTGCGCCAGGCGGAGTGTGCTGCCGACCGCTACGGCTTCGATTGTTTCAAGCTCAAGGGCGGGGTGATGCGCGGCGAGGACGAGATCGCCGCAGTGGGCGCGCTGCGTGCGCGCTTTCCCGATGCCGGCGTCACCCTCGACCCCAACGGGGCGTGGTCGCTGGACGAAGCCATACGCCTGTGCCGCGGCCAGGGCCACGTGCTGACCTATGCCGAAGACCCCTGCGGACCGGAGAACGGCTATTCCGGGCGCGAGGTCATGGCCGAATTCCGCCGTGCCACGGGCATTCCGACCGCCACCAACATGGTGGCGACGGACTGGCGGCAGATGGGGCATTCGGTCAGGCTGGGCGCGGTGGATATCCCGCTGGCCGATCCGCACTTCTGGACCATGCAGGGTTCGGTGCGGCTGGCGCAGTTGTGCGAGGCCTGGGGGCTCACCTGGGGTTCGCACTCGAACAATCACTTCGACATTTCGTTGGCGATGTTCACCCATGTCGCAGCCGCCGCACCCGGCGACATCACCGCCATCGACACCCACTGGATCTGGCAGCAAGGGCGCGAGCGCCTGACCCGCGAACCGCTGGCGATCGTCGGCGGCCGCGTCGCCGTGCCGCAGCGCGGCGGGCTCGGGATCGAACCGGATCTGCCCCGCATCCTCGCCGCCCACGAGACGTACAAGCGCCTGGGCAATGCCGCGCGCGACGACGCAATGGCAATGCGCACCCTGGTGCCCGGCTGGCGCTACGACCCCAAGCGTCCCAGCCTCGCGGCCAGCGACCCGCCCGCAGGGGCTGCGCGCTGATTGCAGCGCAGGGTATCGACGAGAGCACGACGAGAGCACAAAGAAAGCACGACGAAAGCACGACGAAAGCACGACGAAAGCACGACGAAAGCACGACGAAAGCGCGACGAAAGCGCGACGAAAAAGACAAGCGCACGACAAGACAACGACAACTGAAGGAGACAAGCAATGAAGCAACGCTATGCATCCCTGCTGGTGGCCGCGGCGTTGACCGCGCCGATGGCGACTGCCTTTGCCGACACCAACTGGCCCACCCGTACCGTGCAGGTGGTGGTGCCGGCCAACCCGGGCGGAGATACCGATTTCAACGCCCGCACCATGGCCAAGTACTTCGAACGCATCACCGGCCGTTCCATGGTCATCACCAACATGGCCGGCGGCGGGGGCACCATTGCCACCACCCACGTGCGCGATGCCGCGGCCGACGGCAACGTCATGCTCTTCGCCCACACCGGGCAATTGATCGTCAACGAGGTCTCGGGCCTCATCGACTACAGTTTCGAGGACTACGCCCTGTGCTGCATTCCGGGCGTGGACAAGGGCGCGGTGTTCGTCGCGGGCAAGCGCGCAGGCGTCAGCGCCGCCGACGAACTCATCGCCAAGGCCAAGGGCAACCCCGGGTCGGTGATCTATGGCACTGAACTGGGCGGTTTCTCGCATCTGCAAGGCCTGATCTTCGAGAACCTGGCCGGCATCAAGCTGCGCTTCGTCGACACCGGGCCGGTGGCCGATCGCATTGCCTGGATGCTGGGCGGGCGCATCGACATCGGTGCCTTCTCCTACGGTGCGATCCAGGACTATGCCAGCACCGGGCAGATGACCGTGCTCGGCCAGCCCAATGCCGAACGCAACCCCTTGCTGGCCGAATTCCCCACCTTCAGGGAAGCGGGCGTCGACTTCGTCATGGACAAGCCCTACATCATCGCCTTTCCCAAAGGCACGGATCCGGCCATCGTCGCCAGAATGGCCAGCGTGATGAAGCAGATCACCGAACTCCCGGAGTATGCGAAAGACCTGGAGCAGGGCTTCAAGCAGCCGGTCAGCTACTTCGATACCGAGGCGGCGACCGCCCACTTGCGCGCCATCCGCGAGGACTACATGCAGTATCGCGACCTGTTGCGCAACGCCCGCTGAGCGAACCGCCGGGCGGCGGGCGTGTGCCCGCCGCTGCGCGTCCCACACTTCCGAATCGCGGAAACCACCATGAGTGCAATCGACAAGAAGGAAGGCAGCATCGGCGCGGTGATGATCGCGGCCGGTGCGACCTATCTGTACCTGGCCCAGGGCCTGCCGCGGCGCGGCATGGACGTGGTCGATTCGGCCTTTGTGCCGACCGTGCTGGCGGTCATGATGTGCGTGCTGGGCGTGCTGCAGATCGTGGCCGCCGCGCGTCACCGGCATGACGACGATACCGCCGGCGGGCGCGGGCCGGATGCCGGTGAGCCGAAGGCGGACGCAGGCGCCGGGCAGCTGCGGGCGGGCGGCTCCGGCTACCTCACGGTACTCATGACGCTGGGCCTCATCGCCGGCTATACCGCGCTGCTGAACAGCGTCGGTTTTCCGATCATGACGGCGATCTACCTGTTCCTGCAGTTCCTGGTGCTGACCCCCGCCGACGCACGGCCCAGACCGGGGCGCTACGCGTTGATTGCCGTAGTGGCGGCGGTGTCGATCTTCGCCACCTTCCGCTACGGCTTCGAACTGATGCTGCCCGCCGGCTGGCTGGCCGGCATGCTCGGCTGAGGGGAGGGGCGCGTCATGTTCGACATGCTCTTGCACGGCTTCGGCGCAGTGCTGTCGCTGGATATTCTCCTGCTCGTCACCCTGG
The DNA here is from genome assembly GCA_046295975.1 of Rhodocyclaceae bacterium. Classification (GTDB taxonomy): domain Bacteria; phylum Pseudomonadota; class Gammaproteobacteria; order Burkholderiales; family Rhodocyclaceae; genus UBA2357. Next base: position 102,862 of record JBKBMG010000009.1, on the reverse strand, counting down.
GCGTGGCGGTGGGCATCGTCTTTGGTGCGGTGCCCGGCCTGACCGCGGTGATGGCCATCGCCCTGTGCCTGCCGATGACCTATGGGCTGAGCCCCGCGGCCGGCCTGGCGCTGCTGGTGGCGCTGTACATCGGTGCGACCTCGGGGGGGCTGATCTCCGCCATTCTGCTGACGATTCCCGGCACGCCGTCGTCCATCGCCACCTGTTTCGACGGTGCGCCGATGATGGAGAAAGGCGAGGGCGCCAAGGCGCTGGGGGTGGGCATCGTGTTCTCCTTCATCGGCACGATTCTGAGCATTGCCGCGCTGATGTTCATCGCGCCGTCGCTGGCGCGCATCGCCCTGAGCTTCGGGCCGCACGAGTACTTCGCGATTGCGGTGTTCTCGCTCACGCTGATCGCCACCTTGTCGTCCGGGTCGATGATCAAGGGCATCTTCGCCGGCGTGCTGGGCTTTGCCTTCGCGACCGTCGGCATTGCGCCGGTGGACGCGATTCCGCGCTTTACCTTCGGCCAGGTGGAACTCAACAGCGGCTTCTCCATCCTGACCGTGCTGGTGGGCGTGTTCGCCATTGCCGAGGTGATCAAGATCGCCGAGCGCGCCCGTTCGGAGCGCACCGCCGTGGCCCCGCCGATGTCGATGAAGGCGATCCGCGGCTTCGGCTTCTCGTGGCGCGAATTCTTCGGCCAGCTGCCCAATGCCGGGCGTTCCTCCGCGATCGGCATTGGCATCGGTATTCTGCCGGGCATTGGCGCGGGCACCTCCAACATCATTTCCTACATCGTCGCCAAGAAGCGGTCGCGCCAGCCGGAGCAGTTCGGCAAGGGCACGATAGAAGGCGTGGTGGCCAGCGAATCGGCCAACAACGCCGGCATTGGCGGCGCGCTCATTCCCCTGCTCACGCTGGGTATTCCCGGCGACGCGGTGACGGCCATCCTGCTCGGCGGCTTCATGATCCATGGCATTCAGCCGGGGCCGATGCTGTTCATCACCCAGGGGCCGCTGGTCTATACGATCTTCGCCGCCCTGGTGCTGGCGGCAGTGATGATGGTGGTGCTGGAGTTCTACGGGCTGCGCATCTTCATCCGCCTGCTGGCGATCCCGAAGCACATCCTGTTGCCCATCATCCTGGTGCTGTGCGCGGTGGGCGCCTTCGGCCTGTCCAGCCGCATTTTCGATATCTGGACGATTCTGCTGTTCGGCCTGCTGGGCTATGCCTTCGTCAAGGCCGGCATCCCCGCCGCGCCGTTCATCATCGGCTTCATCCTCGGACCGATGGCGGAAACCAATCTGCGCCGCGGCCTGATGCTGTCCGAAGGCAGCTTCGCCGGCTTCGTCACCAACCCGATCTCCGGCGTGTTCCTGTCGCTCGCCGCGGCCTCGGTGCTATGGCACACCTATCGCGCCATCCGGCCGGCCCGGCAGAGTGGCGTCAGCGACCTGCTGCGCGCCTGAGTGATACCGCTACCCCCTCTCTCGGAAGAACCGACCATGCTAGCCAGACCTGCTTCCCCGATCCGCTTCAAACGCCTGCTGCTCACGGGCGCCGCCGGCAACCTGGGGCGCGAGTTGCGCCCGCGGCTGCGCGCCTATTGCGATACGTTGCGCGTCAGCGACTGCGCCGAACTCGCCATGTCCGAGGTGGGCGAGGCGGGCGAGGAGGTGGTGCGGGCAGCGCTGGAAGACCGTCAGGCGGTATTCGCCCTGCTGGACGGCGTGGAGGCGGTGGTGCATCTGGGGGGCGTATCCACCGAGCAGCCGTGGGAACCGATTCTGGCCGCCAACATTGTCGGCGCCTATCACCTGTATGAGGCGGCGCGCAGGCACGGCGTCAAGCGCGTGGTGTTCGCCAGTTCCAACCACGTCACCGGCTTCTACCGCCAGGACGAGGTGCTGGATACCCGCGCGCCGCTGCGCCCGGACGGCTTGTACGGCTTGTCCAAGGCCTTCGGCGAGAACCTCGCGCAGCTGTATTACGACCGCTGGGGCGTCGAGACGGTGAGCCTGCGCATTGGCTCATCCTTTCCCGAGCCGGTCGACCGCCGCATGCTCGCCACCTGGATGAGTTTCGACGACCTGGAGCGCCTGGTCGTCGCCAGCCTCACCGCCCCCATCGTCGGCCACAGCGTGATCTACGGTATGTCGGACAACGCCACCACGTGGTGGGACAACACCCATGCGCGCCACATTGGCTACCGCCCGCAGGACAGCTCCGATGTGTTCCGCGATGCGGTCGAGGCGCGCCAACCGTCGATAGACCCGAACGATCCGGCGGCGCGCTTCCAGGGCGGCGCCTTCGTGACCAAGGGGCCGTTCGATGACTGACCGTGCCATTGGCATCGACCCACCCCTCGCCCCGCGCGAAGCACGCCTCGCCACCGGAGCGGCGCGCCAGGCTTTAGTCCGCGGCCAGACGCAAGCGCTGATTCAGCCCGCAGCACCCACCCAGGAAAGCAAGGAGACACGCAAATGACGACCCGTAGAACGTTTCTTTCCACCACCACCGGTGCCGCGCTTGCAGCCGCGTTCATGCTGGCGGCACTCGTGCCCGCCGGCGCGCACGCGCAAACCGTGATGAAGGCCGCGGATGCCCACCCCGCGGGCTATTCCACCGTGGTCGCGGTCGAGAACATGGGTAAGAAGATCGAGGCCGAGACCAACGGCCGCATCAAGTTCCAGATGTTTCCCGGCGGCGTGCTGGGCGGCGAGAAGGAGATGATCGAGCAGACCCAGATTGGCGCAATCCACATTCTGCGCACCTCGCTCGGTCCGGTGGGCACGGTGGTGCCGGAGGTGAACGTGTTCAACATGCCCTTCGTGTTCCGCGACGAGGCGCACCTGCACGCGGTGCTGGACGGCGAGATCGGCCAGGAGATGCTGGACAAGATCTCCGATTCGTCGGCCCGCATGGTGGCGCTGGCCTTTACCGTGGCCGGCAGCCGCAACCTGTACACCAAGAAGCCGGTGCGCGCACCGGATGACCTCAAGGGCCAGAAGATCCGCGTGATGGGCAACCCCTTGTTCATCGACACCATGAACGCGATGGGCGGCAACGGCATTTCCATGGGCTATGGCGAGGTGTTTTCCGCACTGCAGACCGGGGTGATCGACGGCGCCGAGAACAACGAGCCCAGCCTGTTTACCTCCAACCACTACACCACCGGCACCAAGTACTACACCCAGACCCGCCATCTGATGATTCCCGAGATCATCGCCATGTCCAAGGTGGCCTGGAACCGGCTGTCGCCGGAAGACCAGGCCTTGTTCAAGCGCCTGGGCCGCGAGGCGCAGATGGAGCAGCGCGCGCTATGGGCCGAGAGCGTCGCCGACAGCACCGCCAAGCTCAAGGCCGCCGGGGTGGAGTTCATCGAGATCGACGCCAAGCCCTTCTACGAGGCTACGGCCCCGGTGCGGGAGAAGTACGGCGCCCAGCATGCCGAGCTGATCAAGCGCATCCAGGCCGTGGGCAACGGCGGCTGAGCGGTGTCGGATCGGGCCGGCACTGGGTGGTCCGCGTCATTGCTAGTTGAACCGTCCTGCCGATGGGGCGCCCCGATCGCCGCGCGGCCGCCGCGCACGCCTGCGTCTCCTCCCCAGGCGCATGCGGCGGCCGCTGCGGCGACCCGTGCCGGGTGGCACGCATCGGAGCGGGCTGCATCGCCTCTGGCAGGGGCTTTCGGCGTCTCATTTGGAGTCGTAGGTAAATGGATCCTCTCTTCGTCCGCCTGATGGACATGCTTTACCTCGCCTGCATCTGGGTGGCGGGGCTGGCGATACTGTGCATGTCGCTGATCATTCCGTGGGGGGTGTTCGCGCGCTACGTGCTGGGTACCGGCGCGCACTGGCCGGAGCCGATCGCCATTCTGCTGATGGTGGTGTTCACCTTCATCGGCGCCGCGGCGAGCTACCGTGCCGGCGGGCATATTGCGGTGACCTTGTTTGTCGATCCCATGCCGCGCGCCTGGCGTCGCCGCTTCGCCACCGCGGTGGACCTGCTGATGGTGGCGATCTGCGTCTTCGTTGCCTGGTACGGGCTGCAGTTGTCGCGCGAGACCATGGGCCAGACCCTGGCCGAACTGCCTTGGCTGCCGGTGGGCTACACCTATCTGGCGTTGCCGCTGGGCAGCGCGGTCACGCTGCTGTTCGTGATCGAGCGCATGCTGTTCGGCAGCCAGCACGCCCGCGCCATCGTCCGCTTCGAGGAGCCGGATGAAAAGCCGGACGAAAAGCCGGACGAAAAGCCGGACCAAAAGCCGGATGCGGGGGCAGGGCGCGGGCCAAGCGCCCAGGCCAGCCGCGAGGGGGCTTGATCATGGATGCCTTCGTCCTGCTTGGCAGCCTCGCGGTGTTGATCCTGATTGGCGTGCCGGTGGCCTACGCCCTGGGCCTGGCGGCGCTGATCGCCGCGCTGTGGATAGACCTGCCGCTGGATGCGGTGATGGTTCAGCTCGCCGCCGGGGTGAACAAATTCTCGTTGCTGGCGATTCCCTTCTTCGTGCTCGCCGGCGCCATCATGGCGGAAGGGGGCATGTCGCGCCGCTTGGTCGCCTTCGCCAGCGTGCTGGTGGGTTTCATACGCGGCGGCTTGTCGCTGGTGAACATCCTGGCCTCGACATTTTTCGGCGCGATCTCCGGTTCGTCGGTGGCCGATATCGCCTCGGTGGGCACGGTGCTGATCCCCGAAATGGAGAAGAAGGGCTACCCCCGGCCGTTTGCCACCGCGGTCACGGTCAGCGGTTCGGTGCAGGCGATTCTGGTGCCGCCCAGCCACAACTCGGTGATCTACTCGCTGGCCGCGGGCGGTACCGTGTCCATCGCCGCGCTGTTCATGGCCGGTGTGCTGCCGGGCTTGCTGCTGGCGCTGACGCTGGCGGTGATGTGCCTGGTCATTGCGAAGAAGCGGGACTACCCCAAGGGCGAGGTCATTCCGCTGCGCCAGGCGCTGAAAATCTGCGTGGAAGCGCTGTGGGGGCTGATGACCATGGTGATCATCCTCGGCGGCATCCTCAGCGGGGTGTTCACCGCCACCGAATCGGCCGCCATCGCCGTCGTCTATGCCTTCTGCGTCACCATGTTCATTTATCGCGACTACCGCTGGCGCGACCTGCCCAAGCTCATGCACCGCACCGTCAAGACCGTGACCGTGGTCATGATCCTGATCGGTTTCGCCGCCTGCTTCGGCTACCTGATGACGCTGATGCAGATACCGGCCCAGGTCACCGCAGTGTTCACGGCGATATCCGACAACCGCTACGTGATCCTGATGATGATCAACCTGATGCTGCTGGTCCTCGGCACGCTGATGGACATGGCGCCGCTAATCCTGATCCTCACCCCCATCCTGCTGCCGGTGGTGACCTCGCTGGGGGTGGACCCGGTGCACTTCGGCATGATCATGTTGGTGAATCTCGCCATCGGCCTGATCACGCCGCCGGTGGGCACGGTGTTGTTCGTGGGCAGCGCGGTGGCCAAGCTGCCCATCACCACCGTCACCCGCGCCATGGGGCCGTTCTTCCTCGCGCTGCTGCTGGTGTTGATGGTCGTCACCTACGTGCCGGCGGTGTCGCTGTGGCTGCCGCGGTCGCTCGGGCTGTGAACAACATGCTTATTAACCCGGCAACGAAATGCGCTACCCCGTTCGCCCTGAGCCTGTCGAAGGGCGTTCGTGTCGACTGGGCTTCGACAGGCTCAGCCCGAACGGTATTTGATTGCCGGGTTAATAATACAGAGAAGGAGTAACCGATGACCCGCATGGTGTATGTCGCCAACGCCGACAGCGGTGATTTGTCCGTGCTGGCCATGCTGGCCGACGGCACGCTGCTGCCGCGTGGCCGGGTTGCGGTTGGGGGCATGGTGATGCCCTTGGCGGTGAGCCCGTGCCGGCGCTTTCTCTATGCCGCCCGCCGCAGCGAGCCGTATGCGGTGGTGAGCTTTGCCGTCGATGCGCGCAGCGGCGCGCTGTATCGCCTGGGGGAGGCGGCGCTGCCGCACAGCATGGCCTACCTCGCCACCGACCGCGGCGGGCGGTGGTTGTTGAGTGCCTCCTATCCGGGCGACCTGATCGCCGTCGGCGAGGTGGACGGCGACGGTATTGCCCGCGAGGCCCACCAGGTGGTGGCCACCGGGCCCCACGCGCACGCGATTCTCGCGGCACCCTCCAACCGCCACGTGCTTGCCACCAGCCTGGGCGGTGGCGAGGTGCTGCTGTTCGCCTTCGACGCCGAGCGCGGCAGGCTTACCCCCGCCAGCCCCGCCGCGCTGGCGATGCGGCCCGGCGCCGGGCCGCGCCACCTGCGCTTTCATCCCGGTGGGCGCTACGTGTATCTGCTCAATGAACTCGACGCCCGCATCGACGTGCTGGCCTTCGACGCCGGGCAGGGCACGCTTGCGCTGCTCGACACGGTGGATACGCTGCCCCCGGGGTTTGCGGGCGAACCCTGGGCGGCCGACCTGCAGATCACGCCCGACGGCCGCTTTCTCTACAGCAGCGAACGGCGCTCCAGCACCCTGGCGGTATTCGGTGTGCAGGCGGGCGGGGGGCGCCTGGTGCCGCTGGGCCACCACGACACCGAATCCCAGCCGCGCGGTTTTGCCATCGACCCCGACGGGCGCTTCCTGATCGCCGTTGGTCAGCTGTCCGACCACCTGAGCCGCTACGCCATCGACCCCGGCTGTGGCGCACTGACCCTGGTCGAGCGCCTCGCCGTCGGCAGCAACCCCAATTGGGTGGAGATCGTCGACCTGCCGCCCGACTGAGCCGCGGCGTTCCTGTACCGCGGCGTTCCTGAACCGCCGCGTTCCTGAGCCACCGAGCCACCAACCCACATACGCCCCCACCGAGTCTGCCCTACGCCACGGAGCCTCCATGTCGCAGTCCGCTTCCCCGACTCCAGATGCCAGTTCGGCGTCCGTTTCGGCTACCCGTCCGCCGCTCTACATCCGCATGCATGCAGCGGACAACGTCGCCATCGTCGCCAATGACGGCGGGCTGCCGGCCGGCAGCATGTTTCCGTGCGGCGTGACGCTGCGCGAAGCCGTACCGCAGGGGCACAAGGTCGCGCTGGTGGATATCCCCGAAGGCGGCGAGGTCCGTCGCTACAACGTCGTCATCGGTCGCGCGCTGCGGCCGCTGCCCGCCGGCACGTGGGTGAACGAGCGCCTGCTGAGCCTGCCCGAGGCGGTCGCGCTGGACGGTCTGCGGCCTGAGGCAAGCACCACCGCCACCACCGCCACCACCGCCGCCCCTACGTCGCTGCCGCCGCTGGACGGGTATACCTTCCAGGGCTACCGCAATCCGGACGGCTCGGTCGGCACGCGCAACATTCTCGCCATCACCACCACCGTGCAATGCGTATCCGGCGTGCTCACCCATGCCGTCCAGCGCATCAAGGCCGAGTTGCTGCCGCGCTATCCCAACGTGGATGACGTGGTCGGGCTCGAACACAGCTACGGCTGCGGCGTGGCCATCGACGCGCCGGACGCCGTGGTGCCCATCCGTACCCTGCGCAACATCAGCCTCAACCCCAACTTCGGCGGCGAAGTCATGGTGGTGAGCCTGGGCTGCGAGAAGCTGCAGCCCGACCGCCTGCTGCCGCCGGGCAGCATTCCCCTCGCGCCCGCCGCGAACGCAGCGCCGCCGCCCGCGCTGGACGTCGTCTGCCTGCAGGACGAAGCCCACATCGGCTTCATGTCGATGATCGACGCCATCCTGCGCCAGGCCGAAATCCACCTCGCCCGCCTGGATGCGCGCCGCCGCGAAACCTGTCCCGCATCCGAGCTGGTCGTGGGCGTGCAATGCGGCGGCAGCGACGCCTTTTCCGGCGTTACCGCCAACCCCGCGGTCGGCTTCGCCAGCGACCTGCTGGTGCGTGCCGGCGCCACCGTCATGTTCTCCGAAGTCACCGAAGTGCGCGACGGCATCGCCCACCTCGTCGCGCGTGCGGAACGCCCCGAGGTGGCCGAGGCCATGATCCGCGAAATGGCCTGGTACGACGCCTACCTCGCCCGCGGTCAGGTGGACCGCAGCGCCAACACCACCCCGGGCAACAAGAAGGGCGGGCTGTCCAACATCGTCGAAAAGGCCATGGGCTCCATCGTCAAGTCCGGCAGCGCGCCCATCTCCGGCGTGCTCGCGCCCGGCGAAAAGCTCACCCGCCGCGGCCTGATCTACGCCGCCACCCCCGCCAGCGACTTCATCTGCGGCACCCTGCAACTGGCCGCCGGCATGAACCTGCACGTGTTCACCACCGGCCGCGGCACGCCCTACGGCCTGGCCGAATGCCCGGTGATCAAGGTCGCCACCCGCAGCGACCTGGCGCGCCGCTGGCACGACCTCATGGATCTCGACGCCGGCCGCATCGCCACCGGCACCGCCAGCATCGAAGACGTCGGCTGGGCGCTCTTCCACCTCATGCTCGACGTCGCCAGCGGCCGCAAAACCTGGGCCGAACACTGGAAACTCGCCAACGCCCTGGTGCTGTTCAACCCCGCGCCAGTGACTTGAGGGGGATCGGCCATCGCGACGTACATCTTCCGCACGTTTGCGGCTGACACGGCCACTTGAACGGATTGCAAGGTTACGTCTCGGTCCAGATCATGCGGCCGCGCGTTTGCGCCGTGGGGACGCAGCTCGAAGCCGGGTGCCCTTCCGCGTGAGGCAGGTGGATGCCTGTCCCGCCAATAAGCCCGAGATCAAAGCCCGACTGGGCTATGGATTCTTCCCTCGCGTCCTCAATGCTCGCACTGCCAAGCTAGTCAGAAGTAGCGCCAGGATCGCTTTCGTCCATATGTTCAGCGTGGGGATCGGTGCGATCTGTTGAGGCGCGACCTCGAATACCTGGAACGCAAGATCGAACCCGGGAAATGGAGCCAGTGCGTAATCTAATATGAATACGCCTTGGGTATAGGGGTCGCTGCTTTCGAATGCCAGGCCAAACGGTGGGGGCGCTGCCAGGATGAAGGTGAGTGTTTGTCCGGCCGTTATGGCAAGTGGAGTGGTAAGTGGGATGTTCGAGAATCCGCCAGCGGGCCATTCGGTGCTGGCGGCAGACAGGATGACGCCGTGTTGTGTGTAGATGGGCGTGCCGACGCTGCCAGATGTGCCGCTACCCGAACCGCCGCTGTACACATAGAGCGAAGCTGTGGCGTCGTTCATGCTCCGCACGCCAAGTGCGGTGATGGTCCCGTTCAGCGTGGTTACGAAACTCTGCCCCAACACAGACTCAGGACCAATCAGCGAGATGCTGCCGCTTCCGTCGTTCTGTTCGATTGTCTGGGCTTGCGCCGAGTGGGTGAGCAGCACTACGAGCAGGGACAACAGTCCATGCCACCTCAGCAACGACGCCATTTCATGCTCCCGGGAAATGCAAGCCACGGACGATTGTTGATAGCGATGGGGGCGCTCCGAAGACCTGGTGAGAATATACCTTGGGGATGGCCTGACGCACATCCAGTTCGACGGGAGGCACCGATCAGGGATGAAGGCTCGCACCCGGCGCTGCTCAAGCTTTGGGCGGCACCGGGTTTTCCTTTGGCTGCGGGCGTTTATCGTCTTGGTCCACGACTTGTCCACAGACTTGCCCACGCCGGGCGTGGACAACTGGCGGTTTCGCTGGAAGCCTTGCCGCGGGGTGCAGGCTGATCCCGCTGCGGTCAGTGGGGCGTGTGCGGGGGGCGTTGCGGCGGTCAGCTTGGTGTGGGCTGGCGAAGTTCGTCCGCGGCACGTTGCATGAAGTTGATGAACAAGGGGTCGTCGGCGTAGGCGATGTTGATGCGGATCGCGGCACGGTGTTCGGACTTGTCGGGGCGGAAGATGGACCCCGGTGCGAGGAATAGTCCTTCCTGGGCGGCGCGGCGGGCAAGGGCGAGTTCGTCGGTGCCGGGCCAGAGCTCGCCCCACAGGTAGTAGCCGCCGCCGCAAGGGTAGGGGAGCGCGATGCCGAGTCGGTCGCAGGCTTCCTTGGCGCGCTGGGTGGCGTCTTCGACGTGTTGCTTGAGCCGCCTGAGGTGGCGCAGGTAGTGGCCGCTGGCGATCAGGTTGAAGGTGACGCGCTCGAGCAGGTCGGAGGAGTTGACCACGGTGAGCATCTTGAGGTCGCACAGGGTCGCCATCAGCTTGGGTTCGCCGACGACGTAGCCGATGCGCAGACTGGCCGACAGGGTCTTGGAGACGGTTCCGATGTAGATCACCCGCTTGAACTGGTCCAGCGTGGCCAGGCGTGGACTGAGCGGGGGCAGAATGTCGGCGAATGGGTCGTCTTCGACGATGAAGAAGCCTTTCTGCTCGGCCAGTTGCAGTAGCCGGTGGGCGACCGGGAGCGTGATGGAACCACCCGTGGGGTTGTGGGCGAGCGATTGGGTGAAGAAGACCTTGGGGCGCAGCGCGTCGCATTTTGCGGCGAGATCCTCCAGGTCGGGGCCTTCGGCGCCACGGCGCACGCCCACGATGCGGATGCGGGACAGGCGGAGCTTGCCGAACAAGGGGTAGTAGCCGGGGCTGTCCACCAGCACCGTGTCGCCGGGTTCGAGCAGTTGGCGTGCGACCAGGTCAAGTGCGTGATTGGCGCCGTAGGTCAGCAGGATCTGGTCGGGCGAGGCCTCGATGGCGCGGTCGGTCAACATGAGTGCGAGACGTTCGCGCAACGGCCGGTATCCCCAAGGGTCGCTGTAGCCGTGCCCGACTTCGGAGGAGGCGCTCATCTTCAACTGGCCGAGCAGCCGGCCGAAGTCCAGGTGCTTCATCCACGCAAGCGGCGGGCGCCCGTCACCGACGCGGACGCGATAGTGCTGCACCAGTTGTTCGCGCAGCAGCGATGCGGTGTCGATGGCCTCGACCACGTGCGGCGAGGGTTCGCCGGTCATCGCGAGGCGGCCGGGTGCGACGAAGTAGCCGGAGCCCTGGCGCGAGGCGAGCAAGCCCAGCGCCACCAGCCGGTCGTAGGCGTCGGCCACGGTGTTCTTGGATACGCCATATTCGCCCGCCGCGGCGCGGACCGACAGCAGTCTCTCCCCTGGTCGCAACAGGCCGCTTTCCACCTGATGCTTGATGCGTTCGACGATCATGTCGGTGCGCTTCATCCGTATGCTCCATCGTGGTGAGCGGTTCGCCGGAGTGTCCATCTCAATTTACTGGGACAGTAACGGGAAACTATCTGGAAACTGTCCCTTGAACTGTCCCAGTTCATTGTAGATCATCGCATCCAGAAGAAGAGAGGAGACAAGGTCGGACGGACGGGCTGCGGATGCGCGATTGGCACCGTGGTGGTTTGTTCGACGAAGGGTTCGGGCGCCTCGCGCCCATCCAGGGCCGGCGCTGAGCGGCCACACCACAGGAGGAGATCGAGATGAGCGGAATCAGCCGCAGGGGCGTACTGAAGGCGATTGGCGCGGGTGCGCTGGGCGTGGGGGCTGGCAGCGGCGCGGCGCACGCGCAGGAAACGGTAACCTGGCGCATGCAGGCGCTATGGGATGGCGGCACGACGCCACAGACCTTTGAGGAGCGCTTCGTCCGGCGCGTTGCCGAATTGACCGGCGGGGCGTTCCGGATCGAGCTGTTTTCGGCTGGCCAGCTGGTTCCCGCCAACCAGGCGTTCGACGCGGTGCGCGGCGGCGCATTCCAGTTGATGAAGACGTTCGACGGTTACGAAGCGGGCAAGATTCCGGCGCTGGCCTTTACCAGCACCGTGCCCTTCGGTTTTCCCGAGGCGGATCAGTTCGAGGCCTGGTTCTACGAGCTGGGCGGGCTGGAGATGGCGCGCGAGGCCTATGCACCGGCGGGGCTGTTCTACATTGCGCCGACGGTGTACGGCCCGGAGCCGATTCATTCGAAGTTTCCGATTAGGACGATTGCCGACATGAACGGCAAGAAGGGACGCTTCGTGGGGCTGGCCTCCACCGTCATGGCGGCGCTTGGCGTGGCGGTGACGCCGATGGCGACCGGCGAGGTCTACTCGGCGCTGGACAAGGGGGTGATCGACTTCGCCGATCGCGGCGACCTCAACGCCAACCTCGAGGCGGGGCTGGGGGAAGTGGCCAAGTACATCGTGATGCCCGGCCCGCATCAGCCGACCACGGCGACCAGTTATGTGGCCAATCGTGCCGCCTACGAACGCTTGCCGGATGCGTTCAAGGTCGCGCTCGCGGTTGCGGCGCGCGAGGTATCGGCCGCCCTGCGGCAACACATTCTGGTGACGGACCGCAAGGCGCTCGAAGCCTTCAAGGCCCAGGGCGTGGAAGTGAGCACGCTGGATCTCGACGACGTTGCGAGCGCGCGCGGCAAGGCGCGCGAGGCCTGGCAGGCGGCCACGAAGAACGAGGCGATGGCGGTGAAGGTGCTCGAAAGCCAGATGGACTTCATGCGACAGCTGGGCCTGCTCACCTGAGCCCGTCGCCGCGCGTCCGTCGTCCGGGCGCGCGGCACCTGGCGAGCACTTGCCAGCGTGCCTGCCACGCCCGCTTGCCACGCCCGCTTGCCACGCCCGCTTGCCACGCCCGCTTGCCACGCCCGCTTGCCACCCCCGATTGCCACCCCCGATTGCCACCTAATTTCGACTCCGGGAAGTCCATGCCCAAAGTGATCCGACTCTATGTCGACACGATCACCGCGGCCAACCGCACGTTGTTCATCGTGGTTGCCATGCTCGCGTTCGTGATCGTGCCGGTGATGCTGTACGAGGTGACGGCCCGCTATGTGTTCAATGCGCCGACGGTGTGGGGCATGGAGCTGGCCACGCTGTTGTTCGGCCCGTACTTCCTGCTGGGCGGCCCTTACCTGCTGCATCTTGGCGGGCACGTCGGGCTGGACATCGTTCACAGACGGTTGCCGTTGCGCTGGAAGCGCGTTACCGACCTGGCCAACCATCTGGTGGTGATGGGATTCTGCGCGATCCTGTTGTACTACTCGTGGCCGCTGGCCATGCAGTCCTGGGCGTTCCGGGAGACCTCGTTCTCGGCCTGGAATCCGCCGATCTGGCCGGTGAAGTTCGCCGTTCCGCTGGCCGTGCTACTCCTGGGCGGGCAGAGTCTGGCCGAGTTCCTGCGGCTGGCGTTTCGCGATGGCGCGGCACTTGGTGATGCGTCTGTCCGGCGGTCTGGCGCCGCTGGGTCGGATAGCACCGACGTCGATCCGGAGGTCCGGTCATGACGTCGACGTTGCTGACGCCGAACATGATTCTGCTGATCATGTTCGGTGGGCTCACGCTGCTGATGCTCACGGGCTTGCCGATTGCCTTCGTCCTGGGCGGGCTGTCGCTGCTGCTGACGGTGACCTTGTGGAACCCGGACGCCGTGGTGCTCATGGTGTTGCAGGTGTTCGATACGATGCGCTCGGAGGCACTGCTGGGCATTCCGCTCTACATCCTGATGGCGGGAATTCTGCAGCGCTCGGGTGTCATCGAGGAGTTGTATCGCGCCATGGAGTTGTGGTTCGGTCGGCTGCGCGGTGGCCTGGCGGTGGGGACAGTGGTCATCTGCGTGGTGATGGCGGCGATGACCGGCGTGGTGGGGGCCGCGGTGACCGCCATGGCGGTGCTGGCCATGCCGGAGATGCTGCGCCGTGGCTACGACCCCAAGCTCGTCACTGGCACGATCTGCGCGTCCGGTACGCTGGGCATTCTGATTCCGCCGTCGGTGCTGACCATCGTCTATGCGGTCACGGCCCAGGTTTCGATCGGCAAGATGCTGATCGCCGGGATCGTGCCGGGGCTGTTGCTGGCGACGCTGTACATCGGCTACATCGTCGCGGTGTCCTACCTCAAGCCGGGTGCGGTGCCGGCGGGCTCGGGCGAGCGGGTGCCGCTGGCGGCCAAGCTCGCGGCACTGAAGTCGTTGCTCCTGCCGACGTCGCTGATCGTGATGATTCTCGGCTCGATCTTCTTCGGCATCGCGACGCCGACCGAGGCTGCGGCGGTGGGGGTGTTCGGGGCCATGGTGTCGGCCGCGCTGCGCCGCCGGCTGACTTTCGCCAATCTGGGCGGCGCCGCGATGGAAACGCTCAAGGCGACCTCGATGATTCTGTGGATCACCATCGGGGCCAAGGCCTACGTCGCCATCTTCACCGGGCTGGGCGGGGCGGACACGCTGCTGAACTTCATTCGCGCGCTGGAGGTGCATCCGTACCTCATCCTCGCGCTGATGATGATGATCCTGATCTTTCTCGGCACCGTACTCGACGAGATCGGCATCATCCTCCTCACCGTGCCGGTGTTTCTGCCCATCGCGCGGCTGCTGGGCTTCGACGAGATCTGGTTCGGCGTGCTCTATGCACTCACCATTCAGACCGGATACATCAGCCCGCCGTTCGGCTACACGCTGTTCTACATCAAGGGACCGCTGCCCCCGCATGTCGGCATGGGGGATGTCTATCGCGGCATTCTTCCCTTCCTTCTCATGCAGGTCGTTGCCTTGCTGATCTGCGCCGCCTTTCCCGGCCTTGTTACCTGGCTTCCGCGTCTGATGTCCTGATGCCGCGGAGGCCAAGCTCGTACCTCGACAGGAGTGCTGAAACATGACGACCCCCGAAAAGAGCGCCCGCGTGCCGGGCTTTCACAAACAGTCACCGCGCGAGCGCCTGGAATACGTGGCCCGTTTTGCCGATCTGGCGCCGGACGAGGTGGCGCATCTTGCGGACATGGGCAACCTCGACCCGCAACTGGCCGACCATTTGATCGAGAACGTGATTGCGACCATGAACGTTCCGATCGGCATCGCCACCAACATGCGCATTGACGGCGAGGACGTGCTGGTACCCATGGCCACCGAGGAGTCGTCGGTGGTGGCGGCGGTGTGCAACGCCGCCCGCCAGTGCTATGACAGCGGCGGCTTCGTCACGTCGATGTCGGGCGCGATGATGATCGCCCAGGTGCAGCTCGTGGGGGTGCGCGACCCCGCCCATGCGCGCATGCGCATTCTGGAGCGCCGCGACGAGATCAAGGCCGTATGCGACGCCTGCGACCCGGTGCTGTTCGGCATCGGTGGCGGCTTTCGCGACATCGAGGTGCGGGTGATCGAATCGGCCGGAGGGCCTATGGTGGTGACGCACCTGGTGATCGACACCCGGGACGCCATGGGCGCCAACGCGGTCAACAGCATGGCCGAGCGGCTCGCGCCGCAGATCGAGGCGTGGACCGGCGGGCGGGTGTGCCTGCGGATACTCTCCAACCTCGCCGATCGCCGGTTGGCCCGCGCCCGCGCGACGTGGACCTGCGCAGCCATCGGCGGCGAATCGGTGCGCGACGGCATCATCAGTGCCTATCAGTTCGCGGCCGCCGATCCGTACCGTGCCGCCACCCACAACAAGGGCATCATGAACGGCATTTCGGCGGTGGTGCTCGCGACCGGCAACGATACCCGTGCCGTCGAGGCGGGGGCCCATGCCTTCGCCGCCCGTCGCGGCGCCTACGGTAGCCTGACCGAGTGGGAGATCACCGCCGATGGTGATCTGGCCGGCACCATCGAACTGCCGATGGCGGTCGGTCTCGTGGGAGGGGCCACCCGATTGCATCCTACGGCGCGGGCTTGCCTGAAGATATTGGGCGCATCCAGCGCGGATCGCCTGGCCCGCTGCGTCGCCGCGGTTGGCCTCGCCCAGAACTTTTCGGCGCTCAAGGCATTGGCCACCACCGGTATCCAGAAAGGCCACATGTCGCTCCATGCCCAGAACATTGCCATGATGGCCGGTGCGGTGGGTGATGAGATCGCCGTGGTCGCGGGAACCCTGGTTGCACTCGGGACGGTACGGGTGGACGTGGCCGAAGCCGAGTTGAAGAAGCTTCGGGGCTGAGCGCTTGCCTAAACTTTGAGCAACCCGCGTCTTCCCTTTCGCCGCAAGCAGTTACCCGCTTCGCACACGACTTGTCCACAGCTTTGCCCACGCCCGGCGTGGACAAGCCCGCGTGCATTCCGCTGCTTGGGGGCCGGGTGTTGCCGGATGCAGCCGGGTGGCGGCAGCGCTCGCGCCCGCGAGTGAGCCGGGCGCGCTGCATGGTGGCAGAAGGCCGCGGGTGAGAAAGCGAAGGCGAAAAAACCTTCACACGAACGTAACCGGACCGTAAAGCGCGGGCTTCAGAGTTCGAATCCGAACAACACGGAATTCGAACGAACATGAACGACCCGCTGAACGCTCCCGATCTTCTGGCTCAGCTCACTTCCGGCAGGGAGGGGCGGGCGGATGCGATTCTGGCGCGGGTGCGGGCGTCGGGCTTTCAACCGATCGAGACCCTCGCGTCGGTGTTCGGCGTCACGCCGCAGACGGTGCGGCGGGATGTGAACCTGCTGTGCGACCGCGGCCTGCTGCGGCGCCGGCACGGCGGGGTGGCACTGCCGCCGAACGAGGAAAACCTGGCGTATTCGGCGCGCCGGGTGCTGCATCTCGAGGCCAAGCAGCGCATCGCGGCCGAGGTGGCGCGGCACGTGCCGCCCGGTGCGTCGCTGTTCTTCGGCATCGGCACCACGCCGGAACAGTGCGCCCGTGCACTGGCCGAGCACGGCGGGCTGCAGGTCATGACGAACAACCTGCACGTGGCGCTGGCGCTGTCCCGCGACCCGGACAACGTCATCACGGTGGCGGGTGGCCGCCTGCGCAACCTCGATTGCGATGTGATTGCCGGCGAGTCGCACGGCTTCTTCGCGCGCTTTTCCGTGGATATCGGCATCTTTGGCGTGGCCAGCGTGGACGCCGACGGCGGACTGCTGGACTTCGATCCCGACGAGGTACGGCTGCGCCGGGAGTTGATCGCCAACTGCCGCCAGCGATTCCTGGTGCTCGACCATTCCAAGTTCGGCCGCCGCGCAATGGTGCGGGGCGGCCACATCACCGAGGCCGACGTGGTGTTCACCGACCGCCCGGTGCCCGAGGCGATCGACCGCCAGTTGCGCGAACACGGCGTGCGCCTGGTGATCTGCGGCGATCCGCCGTCCGCATCGCCCGCCTGCACGTTTTCCCCCGACCCGCTCTAACCCAATCAGGAGTCTCCCATGTCGAAGCGAAGCTTCAAACGAATCATGCTGGCCGCCTCGCTGGCGCTTGCTGCAGCCACCAGCGGCACGGCGCTCGCCCAGGAACGGGCGATCTGCTACAACTGTCCGCCGGAGTGGGCGGACTGGGGGTCGCAGCTGCGTACCATCCAGAGCACCCTGGGCATTCAGGTGCCGCCGGACAACAAGAACTCCGGCCAGGCGATTGCCGCGCTCATCACCGAGAAGAACAACCCCGTGGCGGACGTGACCTATCTTGGCGGGATCGCGGCCGGCCAGGCGGTCGAGGCGGGTGTGCTGCAGCCGTACAAGCCGGCCAACTGGGACAGGATCCCGGCCGACCTGAAGCACCCCGACGGTCATTGGTTCACCATCCACTCCGGCACCCTGGGCTTGTTCGTGAACACCGCGGCGCTCGGTAACCGGCCGGTGCCGCAGAGCTGGCGCGACCTGCTCAAGCCCGAGTACCGCGGCCTGGTCGGCTACCTTGACCCGACCTCGGCAGCGGTGGGCCAGATCGGCGTGATGGCGGTGAATCTTGCCCTGGGCGGCGATTACGACAACCTCGATCCGGCGATGGCGTTCTTCCGCGACCTCAAGCGCAACCAGCCGATCGTCCCCAAGCAGACGTCCTATGCGCGTGTGATCTCGGGCGAAATTCCAATTCTGATCGACTATGACTTCAACGCCTATCGCGGCCAGCACACCGACAAGGCGCCGGTTCAGTTCGTGATTCCGGCCGAGGGCACGCTCACCGTGCCCTATGTGATGGGTCTGGTCGCCGGCGCGCCGAACGCCGACAACGGCCGCAAGGTGCTCGATTTCGTGCTCTCCGACCAGAGTCAGGCGATGTGGGGGAATGCCTATCTGCGCCCGGTGTTCGCCGACAAGTTGTCGGACGAGGCCAAGACGCGCTTCCTGCCCGATGCCGACTACGCGCGGGCCAGGGCGGTGGACCTCGCCCGTCTGGGCGCCGCCCAGGCGCAGATCGTCGAGCGCTATCGCAAGGAAGTCGAGTAAGCGGACGTCGCCCGTCCGGCGTCAAGGTGCCTCCGCCCGGACCGCGGTCAGCTCGCGGTTTGGGCGGCGCGCCGCGCGCGGGCGATGGAAAAGGCGTTTCAACCATCATGCGAAAGACCTATCTTCTGCTGTTGCTGCCCGCCGGTCTGTTTTTCACGGCGTTTTTCCTGTTGCCGATGGCAAGGCTGTTCGTGATCGGCGCGTCCGGTGCCTCGGGCTGGGCCGCCTATGCCGCGATCGTGATGGACGAGCGCTACCTGCGCGCGCTCTTCGCGACCTTGGGTGTGGCCACGGCAACCACGCTGGCGACGCTGCTGATCAGCGGGGTGTCGGGCGTCTTCCTGCAGCGCAACCGCTTTCCCGGCCGAGCCGTGCTGGTGTCCATGCTGACCCTGCCGCTGGCGTTTCCCGGCGTGGTGATCGGCTTCATGGTCATCATGCTGGCGGGGCGGCAGGGCCTGATTGGACAGGTCAGCGAATGGATGACCGGCGAGCGCCTGGTGTTCGCCTATTCGCTCGCCGGCCTGTTCATGGGCTACGTGTATTTCTCCATCCCGCGCACCATTCTCACCATCATGGCGGCGGCGGAAAAGCTCGATCCGCTGCTCGAAGAGGCCGCCCGCTCGCTTGGTGCCGGGCGTTGGCGGGTGGTGCGCGACGTGTTGCTGCCAGGGCTGAAGCCGGCATTCATCTCGGCCGGTGCGATCTGCTTCGCCACCGCGGTCGGGGCGTTTGGCACGGCGTTCACCCTGGCGACGGACATCAATGTGCTGCCGATGGTGATCTACACGGAATTCACCCTGGGGGCCAACATTGCCATGGCTGCGGCCTTGAGCTTTGTGCTTGGCGCGGTTACCTGGCTGGTGCTGGCGTTCGCGCGCAGCGTGGCCGGTGGCACGGTGGCGGCGGCGGGTTGAGGGCGGAACGCATGAAAGTCTTGAACAAGCCGGGCCGCGGCGCCCTGTTCTACGTGCAGCTTGGCTTCACCTTGCTGGTGTGCGCCTTTCTGATCGTGCCGGTCATGATGTCGATGCTGGCCGGCGTGACCGTTAATTACTTCGTGGGCCTGGAAAGCGGGCTGACGCTGCGCTGGGTCGGCGAGGTGTGGCAGCACTACCGCCATACCCTGTTCGCCTCGGTCGGCCTGGCGCTGGCCTGCCTGGTCGTGACCCTGATCCTGGGGGTGCCGACCGCCTATGTGCTGGCCCGCCAGCGTGGCCGGCTGGCGCGCTTCGTCGAGGAGTTGCTGGTGATGCCGATCGCGGTGCCCGGCCTGGCGACGGCGCTGGCGATGATCGTGACCTTCGGCGCGTTCAGGGACTTCCGCAGTTCCTGGAGCTTCATTCTCGTCGGCCACGTGTTGTTCACCCTGCCGTTCATGGTCCGTTCGGTGCTGGCCGTCATGTACGCGATCGACATGCGCACGCTGGAGGAGGGCGCCGCCTCGCTCGGTGCCGGCCCGGTGCGACGCTTCTTCGACATCGTCGTGCCCAACTGCCGCGACGGCATCCTGGCCGGGGCGCTGATGGTGGTGACCTTGTCCATGGGCGAGTTCAACCTGACCTGGCTGCTGCATACCCCCTTCACCAAGACGCTGCCGGTTGGCCTTGCGGATGCGTACGCATCCCTGCGGCTGGAGATCGGTAGTGCCTATACCTTGCTGTTCTTCCTGATGATCATGCCCTTGTTGTTGATGATGCAGATGTTCGCGCGCCCGCGGCGCGCCCACGCGCCCAAGGTTGCCGACGCCGCCGAGGTGTCGCGATGACGCCCGCGAAGCCGGTTTCCATTGTGTTGCGCGGCTGCGCCAAGACCTTTTCCGACGGCACCCGCGCGCTCGAACCGCTGGACCTGACGATCGCCGCGGGCGAGACTGTGGTCTTGCTCGGTCCGTCGGGTTGCGGCAAGACCACCACGCTGCGCATGATCGCCGGGCTGGAAATGCCGGATGCCGGCGGCCAGGTGTTGTTCGATGGCGAGGACGTGACGCGCATCCCGATCGAGCGCCGCAAGGTCGGCATGGTGTTCCAGTCCTACGCGCTGTTTCCCAACATGACGCTGGCCGAGAACGTGGGCTACGGGCTGCGCCTGCAGAAGCTGCCGGCGCGCGAAGTCGAGGCGCGGGTGGGGGAGATGCTGGCGATGATGCGGCTGGGCCACTTGGCCACACGCCGTGTCGACCAACTCTCCGGCGGGCAGCGACAGCGGGTGGCACTGGCGCGGGCGCTCGCAGTGCGTCCGCGCGCGCTGCTGCTGGATGAACCGTTGACCGCGCTGGACGCCAAGCTGCGCGATGCCTTGCGGCTGGAGATCGACACCTTGCTGCGCGAACTCGGCGTCACCGCGGTGTACGTCACCCACGACCAGGCGGAGGCCATGGCCCTGGGCGATCGCATCGTGGTCATGGATCACGGCCGCATCGCCCAGGCCGGCACCCCGGCGGAGATTTACCGGCGGCCGGCCAACCGCTTCGTCGCCGACTTCGTCGGTGCGATGAACCGGCTGAGCGGGCGGATGCGCGACGGGTGTTTTGTGTGCGCGGCGGGACGTGTGCCGGTCGCGCTGGCGCCGGATACGCAGGAGATCCTGTTCCGCCCCGAGGCCGCGCGCCTGCTCCCGGCGGACGCGCCCGCGGGCGAGCCGGCGGGGGCGTTCGCCTGGCTGCAGGGCAGGGTGGCGTCCGCCTTTTACCTGGGTGACCGCAGCCGCGTGTTCATCGACGTCGGCGAGTCCGCGCCTATCCTGATCGAAACCGCCGATCCGCGGACCTTCCGGCACGGCGAAACGGTACGCTTCAGCATCGATCCCGATGCGCTGGTTCTGATCGAGGAGGCTTCATCGTGCTGATTGCGCAGATTTCCGACACCCACATCAAGACGCCTGGCAGGCTCGCCTACCGGCGGGTGGACACCGCCCACATGTTGCGCGCCTGCGTCGACCGCCTGATCCGTCTCACGCCGCGCCCCGACCTGGTGCTGATCACCGGCGATCTGGTGGATCGCGGCGAGCCGGAAGAGTATTGCCACCTGCGCGAGCTGCTTGCGCCGCTGCCGATTCCGATGCTCGTGATACCCGGCAACCACGACGAGCGCGAGGCGCTGCGGGCGGCCTTTCGCGACGGCGGCTACCTGCCTGACAGCGGCTTTCTGCACTATGCGGTGGTGCGCGGTGCGCTGCGTTTCGTGGCGCTGGACACCCTGGTGCCGGGGCAGAGCGGCGGCACGCTGTGCGCGGCGCGCCTGGGGTGGCTGGAACAGACCCTGGCGGCGTGCCCGGATCTTCCGACGGTGGTGATGATGCATCATCCGCCCTTCGAAACCGGCATCGGCCACATGGACGACATCGGTCTCGACGGCCGCGAGGCCTACGCCGAGATCGTCGCCCGCCATCCCCAGGTGCGCGCCACGCTGTGCGGTCATCTGCATCGCGTCATCCTCGCCCACGTCGGAGGGCGCCCGGCGATGACCGTGCCCAGCCCGGCGCATCAGGTCGCGCTCGGACTGGAGCCCGGCGCCCCGAGCGCCTTCCGCATGGAGCCGCCCGGTTTCATGTTGCATCGCTGGACGGGGCGCGAACTCGTGAGCCACCATGCCTTCATCGACGAGTTCGAAGGGCCCTACCCCTTCTTCGACAGCGACAAGCGCTTGATCGACTGAGACCGCCGCTTCACGCGCGGCTGCTCAAACTTTGGGCAGCCGCCGTACTTCCTTTGCGCGCAAGCACTTACCCCGTCCGCCCACGACTTGTCCACAGGCTTGCCCACGCCGGGCGTGGACAAGCCGGCGTATAGCCGGGGTAAAGCGGGTCATGGCCGCGATCGTTTGCGGGTACGTGGGGAGCGAGCGAGAACGGGAGGCGCCACAAGACCGATCTGCCTGCCGCCGGCGTCGATCTGAGCAGTACAGGCGGGGCAGTCAGCTCGTGTTCGTCGCTCGAGGATCGCTCCGAGCAATTTCAACTTGTCTTCGGCATTAGCTAGACTAGACTAAATTGCATCAGAACATCCGGAGCTCACATGCAACCCGTCAATATGCTGCAAGCCAAGTCTTCGCTTTCCCGTCTGGTCGAAGCCATCGAATTGGGGAAGGAACGCGAGATTGTCATCGCCCGTAACGGCCGCCCCGTCGCCAAACTCGTTCCCGTGGATGCCGTGCCAGCCGGCCAACGCATCGGCGTGGCGAAGGGCAGGTTCGAGGTGCCGGACAGCATCGATGCCCACAACGACGAGGTGGCGCGCCTGTTCATGGGTGGGGGGCAGTCTTGAACCTGCTGCTGGATACGCACGTGGCCCTATGGGCGCTCACAGATAGCCCGAAGCTGGACGATAGCGCCAGGAGCCTGATCATGTCGCCGCGCACAAGCGTTTGGATCAGCGTCGCCAGCGTGTGGGAAATCGCGATCAAACATGCGCTCGGCCGGGGGGACATGCCGGTTTCCAGCCAGGATGCCGTGCGCTACTTCCGAGAGTCGGACTACCGCCTGCTGCCGATCGAGGTCGAACATGTCGTGGCGGTCGAGGGGTTGCCCGCACATCACCAGGATCCGTTTGACCGCATCCTGGTGGCTCAAGCGCTTGTCGAACCGATGCGCTTGATGACGCACGATCCCGTGGTGGCGCGTTACAGCGATACGATCATTCGGATCTGAGTGCGCTCCGTCTGAGCCACGATTTCGGACAAGCCGGCGTGCAAGTGCTCACGGGCGGGATGCCGTTCCTGGCCTATGCTGGAGGGTGTTGTTCGGAGGTGGCAGGGCGATTGTGCCGCCCCTGTGGCAACCATTCGCCGTGGCGGGTGTCGGTGCTGCAGGCCCGTGAGGACGGGACGAACCGGTAACCAAGGAGGGAGCGGTGAACGACGCTGATGTGAGGTACGCAACTTCGACCGACGCCGTTTCGGGCGCGGGCGTGGCCGACGCTGACTACGACTATCTGGTGATTGGCGGCGGCAGCGGCGGCGTTGCCACCGCCCGACGGGCGGCCGAGTATGGTGCGCGGGTGGTGCTGGTGGAGGCGGCGCGGCTGGGCGGCACCTGCGTGAACGTCGGCTGCGTGCCCAAGAAGGTGATGTGGTACGCCGCGCAACTTGCCCATGCGCTGGAGGATGCGCCCGGCTACGGCTTCGACGTCGCGGTGCATGGCTTCGACTGGGCGGCGCTGCGCAGCGCGCGCGACGGCTACATCGAGCGTCTCAACGGCATTTATGCGGGCATGCTGGAACGTGCCGGGGTCGAGGTGGTGCGCGGTTTCGCCCGCTTCGTCGGCCCGCGCCGCGTGCAGGTAGGCGCACGCACCCTGTCGGCGCGCCAGGTGGTGATCGCCACCGGTGGTCGTCCGGTGGTACCGGACCTGCCTGGCGCGGAATTGGGCATTACCTCGGACGGCTTTTTTGCCCTCGACCATCTGCCGCGCCGGGTGGCGGTGGTGGGCGCCGGCTATATTGCGGTGGAGTTGAGCGGGGTGTTCCGCGCACTGGGTGCGGACGTGACCATGCTGGTGCGCGGCGATGGCGTGCTGCGCGGATTCGATGCGATGTTGCGCGATGAACTGGGCAACGCCCTGCGCAGCGCCGGCGTGGACGTGCGCACCGCCACGCGCGTGGCGCGGCTGACGCGTACGGCATCGGGGGCGGTGGACGTGACGCTGGAAGTCGACACCCTGGTGTGGGCGGCCGGACGCGCACCCAATACCGGCGGGCTGGGGCTGGACGCGGCGGGGGTGATCATGCGTGCCAACGGCGAAGTTGCGGTGGATGAGTTCCAGAACACCAACGTAGCCGGCGTTCATGCGATTGGCGACATCACCGGGCAACCTGCGCTGACGCCGTATGCAATTGCTGCCGGCCGCAAGCTGGCGGCGCGCTTGTTCGCCGATGCACGCGACAGCCGGGTGGATGCGGAGTACGTGCCGACGGTGATCTTCAGTCATCCGCCGATTGGCACGATCGGCCTCAGCGAGGAACAGGCGCGCGCGCTGGACCAGCCTGTACGCGTGTACGTCAGCCGTTTCACCTCGATGTACCACGCGCTCACCGCGCACAAGCCCCGGACTTCGATGAAGCTGGTGTGCGTGGGTGAGGACGAACGGGTGGTGGGCTGCCATGTGATCGGGGAGGGGGCGGACGAAATGCTGCAGGGCTTTGCCGTGGCGCTCGAGATGGGGGCGACCAAACGCGATTTCGACCGGACCATTGCCATTCATCCGACCAGCGCCGAGGAGTTCGTGACGATGCGCTAGGGGAAACACAGATTTGTTCCCCACCGCTCGGGCTGAGCCTGTCGAAGCCCTTGGTTTTCCGGGATCAGCGCTTCCTTGGGCATGGGGGGCTCTGAACGGGTGTGGCAGAAAGGGTGAGCGGAAAGGGTGAGCAGAAAGGGGTGAGCAGAAAGGGGTGAGCGTGTAAAGCGGAGGGACAGCAAGTAGGTTTGAAACAGGGGTAAGGAGACTGAAAGGTAGGCGGCCCGACGTTGCCCATCGTGCATGGGCGCATTCCGAAATGATATGATCGCCGCCACTCGACAACAGGAGCGTAATCCATGCGTTCGCACAACATGCTTCTTGCCGCCTTGCTGGCGGCGGGGTTTGCAGCTGCGCCGGTCGGCGCACAATCCACTTCCACGACCGATGCGGCCAATGGTCGTGTCATCGTACAGTTGCGCGACGCGGGCGCTTCGAGTGACGCGCCGGATCGCCGGGTGCTGAGTGCCGACCGTGTCACCACCCTGGGCGCCCGCGTAGGCCTGTCGCTCCAGCTGCAAAGCGGTCCGGCGCCCGGCATGGGCGTGGTGAGCGCGCCGGGGATGAGCGCCGAGGCGCTCGCCGAGCGCCTGGCCGCCGACCCCGATGTGCTGTTCGCCGAGCCCGACCAGCGTCGGCACATCCGCCAGGTGCCCAACGACCCCCGCTATTCGGAGCAATGGTTGTTGCAGAACGGCCAGCCCGCCGCCATCAACGCCATCGGCGCATGGGAAGTGACCACTGGTTCGAATGACGTGGTGGTGGCGGTCATCGACACCGGCGTGCGCTTCGAGCACGAGGATCTGGTCGATCGCCTGTTGCCCGGCTATGACTTCATCACCATTGCGTCGATGGCGGGCGACGGTGACGGACGCGATGCGGATGCCAGCGATCCGGGGGATTTTCTTTCTGCCCAGGATTTGCAGCAGAGCTTCTTCGCGGGGTGCGGCGACGGCCCCGGCGGCAACCAGCCCTCCACCAGCAGCTGGCATGGCACGCGCGTGGCCGGGGTGATCGCGGCCACCGGCAACAACTCCCGCGGCATCGCCGGGGTCAGCTGGGCGGCACGCCTCCTGCCGGTGCGTGCCCTGGGCAAGTGCGGCGGCTTCGACTCCGACATCATCGCGGCGATGCGCTGGTCGGGTGGCCTGGCGGTGCCGGGCGTGCCCGCCAACCCCAATCCCGCACGCATCATCAACATGAGCCTGGGCGGTCCCGGCTCATGCACGGTCGGTTACCAGCAAACCGTGGCCGAGCTGGGCGCCGCCGGCGTCATGGTGATTGCCGCAGCCGGCAACGACACCTTTGGCGTCGAGACACCGGGCAACTGCCCCGGCGTGTTCACCGTGGCCGGCCTGCGCCACGTCGGCACCAAGGTCGGCTACAGCAGCAACGGCCCCGAGGTGGACATTGCCGCCCCCGCCGGCAACTGCCCGAGCGCGACCGGGCCGTGCGAGTTCCAGATTCCCGCCACCACCAACCTCGGCCTTACGGTACCGGCCGGCAATGGCTATACGGATGGCAACAACCCCACTTACGGCACCAGTTTTGCGGCGCCGCAGGCGGCTGGCGTGGCGGCCCTGATGCTGTCGGTTCATTCCGGCCTGCAACTGGACGCGCTTTCCGAGCGCATGCGCGAGGCGGCACGTCCCTTCCCGCAGGAGGAAGGCTTGCCCGTATGTCCGCAGGTCGACATCTTCTCCGGCCAGTGCAGTTGCACCACCGAGGCCTGCGGCGCCGGCATGCTGGATGCGCGCGGCGCGGTGCTGGCAGCACTGCGGCCGCAGGCGGTGGTGACGGCCAGTGGCGGCACCGCCAATGCCACCCTGGACGGGTCGGCCAGTAGCGCCAGCAGCGGTCGCCAACTGGCGTCCTGGCAGTGGCAACTGGTGCAGGGGGCCGGTACGGGTGCGTTTACCCAGCCGCAGTCGCCGACCACCGGCTTCATCGCCTCGTTGCCAGGTGACTACACCCTGCGCCTGACCGTGACGGACAGCACCGGACAGCGCGACAGTCGCGACGTCATGGTGAGCCTGAGCGAAGGCAGCGTCATCGAGACGCCTCAGCCCACACCCGATCCGGGCACCGGCGAGGATGACGGCGTGCGTCAGCCGCGCGGTGGTGGCGGTGCGGTGGACGGCGGTGCGCTGGGCGGCCTGCTGGCGCTGTTGGGCGCGGCATACTGGCTGCGCCGCCGCGATCCTGCTGCGAACGCAAAGGCCGTGCGCTGAGCGTTCCAACGAAAAGGGCACGCGCAAGGCGTGCCCTTTTCGTGATTCCCACTTCTTTCCATGCCACTCCCAACCCGGCTCCGGTGCTGGCCAACGGCCCCGGCAGGCGGGACCGCCCGTGCTCAGAACAGGTGCACAATCCCCACGCCCAGGCCCTTGACGTCGGTTCCCGCCGGGGTGGGGCCGGCCGGCGGAAAGACGGCGTAGCGCGCGTTGCGTTCGTTGTTGATGGCGTAGTAGGCGCCGTATAGCTCGGTGCGACGCGACAGGGCGTAGCCGTAGCCCGCCATCCACGCGGTGGCGCCAAGGCCGCTGGCGCTGCATGCAGCTCCCACTGCCGAGCACGATCCCGAGCCGGCCTTGGAGTACTCCGCGAACACCTGATGCTGCCCCATGCGGTGCTGGGCAAAGATCTCCCAGGCGTCGCGGCTGCGGCGCTTCACCGCACCCGGCGTGGTGTCGTCGTTCTCGTAGCGCAGGCGTTCCCACATTACCGCCACGCGGGTGCCGCCGGTGGAATACACAGCAGCCAGGAAATGGGCCTGATCGGTGGCGCTGGCGTTGGCGGCGCCCGGTGCCGAGCCGCCCATCTGGCTGAGGCCGAAGTAGTCGTCGTGGCGCTCGTAGCCGTAGCGCAGGCTCAGGCCGTCCATGTCGTAGCGCACGCCCATGGAGAACAGGGTGGGCTTGATCGTGGTGTTGTTCACCGAGGTCCGGCCTTCCCCCAGCGAGTAACCGACCCGCCCCGAGAACCCTCCGACCTTGGGCGTCCAGTACTGCGCCATGTTGCCCTGACGGCGGTTGAAGGCCGCGTCGGCGGCGCCGCCCACTCGGGTGGACTGGGTGGTGGTAACCGGCACGGCGAAGCCGCCATTGCCCATCAACGGATTGTCGAATGGGTTGAGGCCACGCACCGGGCCGATGTCCAGGATTTGTACCTTGTATGGGGTGTCCCAGTTGCCCAGGGAGAACGTGCCCCAATCCCCAGCCAGCGCCACGTGCGAGTTGCGGGTGGGGAAAAAGGAGCTGTTGGTGACCGGAGGATTGCCGTCTTGATCCAGGATGAGGCCGGTTTCGAACTGGAACAAGGCCTTCAGCCCGCCACCGAGGTCTTCGCTGCCGCGGAAGCCCAGGTTCGAGGTGCCCGAACCCATGCGGGTGAGGGCGCCCATGTCGTTGCGATCGACCCGCTCGGTAAACAGCATGGTGGTGCCATAGATGGTGACGTTGCTCTGGGCAAGCACCGGGGTTGCGAGGGTGGCGCCGAAGGCGGCGGCCAGTGCTGACGCCAGCAGGGGGGTACGGTATTGAATGGGCATGCTTGGTCTCCTCCTTGTATGAGTGTTGCGCTTTCGGATCTTGCGTCCGACGTTCTTTTGCACTGCCGCAGCGTATGATGCACCGCGCTCCGGAATCGACCGAGACGATATGGCGCATAGGAGATATCCAATAAATGGATATGAGCGGCGTCACCGCAGACTTGCGGGCGATTGCGGCGCCGTGTCGGTGAAAGCGTCTCGTGGCGGCGGTGGCCGGGGGCCTTGGGGATGAGGTTTGGGCGCGGCGGCGGGGAACGGAGTGGTCTTGCTGCTTGCCCGTGGCGCCCGGGCATGGCGATCCGAGCAGGCGTTCAGCGATCGCGCTGCCGCAGCGGCGTGGCACGCGCCAAGCCTATCGCGCTTAGCAGCCCGCCGAGGAAGCCGCACACATGGGCTGGGGGTACGAGCGCGATACCCAGTCCGCCGACCGCCCCCACGCCGGCACGCAGATCGAGGACAACCTTGACCAAGCCGCCGGCGAGCAGGGCCAGCCCCAGCCAGCCGACGCCCGGGCGGCGCGCGAGGGTGAACGCGAGACCGGCGAACAGTCCATACAACAGCCCCGACAAGCCGGCGTACCAGCCGATTTCCCATACCCCGGACAGCAAGCCGGCACAGACCGCCACCCAGGCGCCGCCCAGCGTCGCGATGGTATCGCGCGCGCGCGGGCCGGCGGCGGACAGGCGCAGGCTGGCCGCCACCCACAGCAGCGCGGCCAGCGCGGCAAGATTGGCGAGCAGGTGGCGGGTGTCGAGGTGTACCAGGTGGGCGGTGAGCAGCGTCCATGGCCGGTGGGTCCAGTCCGCGGCGTGCCAGCCGAAGCTCGCCAGGGCCCCGGGCCACATCGCCAGCATCAGACAGGGCACGGCGATCGCGATGAACAATGCACCCTCCGGTCCGCGCAGCGTGGCCAGGCGGTGACCGGCTGGGGCCGTCTCTGGCTGCGCCGGCGGGTGTGGCGTGCGGCCGGACGGGCGGCCGGGGCGGGACGGGCGCGGCGCCGTCACGGTAGTGAGATCAGCACCCGGCCGGCGGTGTCGGTCAGGCGCGCGTTGCGGTCCATGACGTTGGGAATGCGGTCGACGACGTCGGGGTCGCCCTCCACCACGCCTTCGAAACCGAAGCGGCCATCGGGCTCCAGACGGCCGTTGCCGGCGATGCGGATGTCGCCTTCCAGGCTTGAAACCTGCACGTCGAAGGCTTTGCCCAATGCCTGCAGGCGGATTTCGTGGCTGCCCAACTCGCGGTCGGGCACGATGTCCAGCCCCGCATCGCGCCAGTGTACGATCAGCCCGCCTTCGCACTGGCCGCGCCAGTCGCAGCCGAAACCGGCGGACGACAGCAGCAGCCGTCCGCGCCAGCCGGCGCGTGCGGCGGGGTGGGGAACGGAGGCGGCGACGAGGTCCAGCGGGAGATCGAAACCGAGCTGCTCGATTGCCACGCCGCCGGGGGTCAGGCGCAGCCGCGCCTGAGGATGGCGATGCTCGCTGATGTGCAGCACCGCCCCCAGGGGGGCGGCGGACAGACCGAACGACCATGTCACCGCGCGGGAGGCGCGCAAGGTGCGTTGACCGTCGGACACGGCCAACACGCCGCTGCCACGCCAGAAGCTGCCTTCGGCGGCCGCCAGGCGCAACTTGCCGCCGGAGCCGGCGGCCAGCGCGGAGTCCATCAGCGTTGCCGGCAGCCGGGCGAGTGCCAGCACCGCAACCAGCACGAGGAACAGCAGGCCGCGTGCGATCACGGCAGGGTCAGCGTGGCCTGGAAGCGCACGCTGTGCTCGCCCGCTTCCATCGTCACGCTGCTGGCGCGCAGGCGCTGGTCGGCCTGCAGGCTGGCGAACCAGTCGGTGACGGCGTTGAATGGGCCGCTGCCTTCCACCCGCAGGCTGTTGCCCAGGGTCTCGACTTCCAGCGACAGTCCGCGCGAGGCGCCGGCGGCGCTGGCGGCCTGGGCCAGCGTGTCCATGGGTGGGGTGGCGGGGGCGGTCAGGCGCTGCAGGCGCAGCAATTCGGCGGCATCGTCCTGCATGCGGGCGAGTTGGGCGCGGGCCTCGGGCAGTTCCCAGGCGAGGCGGGCCTGGCGCGTCATCGTCCATTCGGCGAGCCACACCAGGGTGGCGCCGGTCACCACCAGGATGGCGACGAGGATCATGCGCCGCTCGCGCGGCGAGCGGCTGGCGAGGGCGTTGTTGAGGCGGGTGATGGGGCCGGTCATGGCAGGGTCCTGCGGGTGAGTACGTAGGTGCCGGGCTCGCTGCCCTGAGCGAGGTCGTGGCCCAGGGTGGCAAGGCGGGCGCGCAGCAGCTCCGGGTCACCGATGCGGGCGCGGTCGAGCTGCAGGCTCAGGCTGCCATCCTGGTATTCGAGACGGGTGACGGCATGGCGGGTAGTGGCGCCGCCGATTTCGGCGAAGCTGTCGAGCAGCGTCAGGAAGTCGGTTTCGCGCAACTGGCCGTGTGCGGCGCGGGCTTCGTCGAGGCTGCGGCGCAACTGCACGGCCGGCGCAATCGCCGGGGTGTTGGGGACTGCGGTTTCGAAGATTCGGCGCATGCGCTCCTCGGTGGCACCGAGTTGCTGGCCGTGCCAGACGACTTCGCCAAGCGTCGCCGCAAGCCAGACGAAGGCGGCCAGGGAGGCGAGCAGCAGCGGCCCGCGGGTACGACCGGTCCAGCCGCCACCGGCGCCCAGGGGTTCGAATTCGTCGTGCAGCAGGTCGGCACTGGTGTTGCGCTGTGCCCACCAGTGGTAGCGCGGGCCGCGCTCCAGACGCACGGCGGCCGAGGTGAGCGCGGCTTCCAGCGCGGCCTCGAGCGCCCGCTGGTCGGCCGCTGGCGCATCGTCGGCGCGCAGCAGTCGCAGGCGTGCCGGCGCGCGGTCAGCGGCACGGGCGCTGGCGAGCAGGTGCGCGAGGATGTCCGGCGCGGCATCGGCATCCAGCGCCAGCGCCGTGGATGGGGGCGAGTGCAGGGTCCACACCGAGGTCGGGCCGATGCTCAGCGCCCAGCCATCCGTCGGGGCGGCACAGGCCTGCAGTTCCGACACCACCCGCGCGGGGCGCCGCCCCAGCGCTTCGAACTGGGCGATCACGGCGCGCAGGCGCTGGCGCCCACAAACCAGAACGCTCGCCAGCACGCCCTCGTCGGCGGCGGTGCGCGCCACCAGGGTGAGGTGTTGTTCGTCCACATCACGCAGCAGCTGGTCCTCCAGCGCATAGCGCAGCAGCCGGCTTTGCTCGGCACGGCCGGCGGCCGGCAGGCGGGTTTCCAGCCAGGTGCATTGCGGGCTGGACAGCACGATCTCGCAGTCGCCTGCGGCCGGCCAGTGGCGCGGCTCGGAGCGGCCCTGCTCGATACTGCGATCGCGGTCGTCGAGCAGCACCCAAGGGGCGGAGGGTTGCTCGGGCCAGGTTTCGTCCAGATAGACAACGAGTCTTCTACGGCTCATGGAATTTTCTGCCAGAGAATTTCGGGCCAGGTGTCCTTGCGGTCGAGCAGCGCTTCCATGGCGACCACGGACACGCCGTTGCGGGCGCGTCCGGTGACGAGGAAGAAGCGGCTGCGCACGTCCAGGCCGGCCGGGGCGGTTGCGGTGGCGCCGCTCGGCAGCCGCGCGGTGAAGTCCGCGAGGTCGCGGAACCAGGCGCGGTCGCGCTCGGCGACCAGTACCCGGGCGGCGTTGATGTCGAGGCCGGACGTTAGCGCAAAAACGACCTCGGCGGGCGCGGTGTTGACGTTGATCTTGCTCGGCGCCGGCACGGCCACCGCGAAATCGCCCAGCAGTGCCACCAGTTCGGCGTCGAAGCCGGGCACGCGGATGAGTTCTCGCAGGTCGATCAACGGGCCGCGCGGGGCGTCTGCCGGTGTGCTGCGGCGGGCGCTGCGACCGCCGCCTTCGCCCTCGGGTTGGTCGGCAGAGATCCAGTCGAGCAGCGTTTCGGCGAGCTGGCCCGCGCGCCCGGGAGGAACCGACAGACCCAGCAGCAGGCGTTCGAACTGGGCGGTGGCGGTGAGGTCGGGCTTGCCTTCGGGGGCGAGGTTGTTGAGGTTGAAGCGCCCCGACCAGTCCTGGATCTCGCCCGACACCTCGGCCTCGCCCACCGGTGTGGGTGGCACGCGCACGGCCCAGGGCTCGCGCAGGTGGTCGACGGCGGTATTCATCTTGTCGTCGGCGAGTACGTTGCGCGCCCAGTCGGTGGCGCCGCGTGCCAGCAGGCGTGCCTGGGACTGGTCCTGCAGGCCGGTGGCGCTGTCGATGGAGCGGCCCAGGTTGCCGATCACCGCCGCGGCGATGCCCGCGGCCAGGAACACCGTGACCAGCGCCAGCACCACGGCGGCGCCACGGGCCTGGTGCCGCGTGCCGCCGGGGGGGCGGAGGGAAGGCGCGACAGGGCCACCGGGCGACGCCGGTACACCCCGCGCCGGGGTACGAGCGACGTCGCCAGGGAAACACTTACTTTTTCCACAGCGTTCGGGCTGAGCCTGTCGAAGCCCTTGATGTTCCGGGGCATGCCCTTCGACACGCCTGTCCTGAGCGCAGCCGAAGGGCTCGGGGCGAACGGATTCAATCAGAGCGTCGCTAGCGCAGTGCATACAACCTCGTCACCGTGCCGGTGTCGGCGAGGTCGAGCTGGAGCTCGATCGCGCCGGGCAGTGGGCGTTCGGTCTGCACCGCCGGTGGCCAGCGTTCGCTCCAGCCGGCGTCGGTCAGAAAGCGCCAGCGTGCTGCGCTGACGCGGTCCAGCAGCACGTCGCGCTCGTCCTGCGCTTCGGGCGCACCTTCCGGGCGGCGCAGCCATTCCAGGCGACCGTCACGCAGGCGAAAGCCCACCCGTTCGGGGCCGGCCTGGCCCGACAGCGCGAGTATCCGCAACTCACTGGTGCTGGCGCCGGGCAGATAGAGCAGTGCCGGCGGGCGGGCGCTGCCCGAGACCGGCTGGGGGGCCGCCACCTGCAGCAACTCGGACTCGACGATCTGCAGCGCCCGGCCGATCTCCCGCCAGCGTTCCAGTTCGCCATCGAGGTGTTGCTGGGCGACGATCAACTGGGTGGTGCCGCGGTAGGTAAGAGTGCCGAGCACGGCGAACACCGCGAGCGCGACCATGACCTCGATGAGCGTCAGGCCGAGCATGCGCCGCATGCGGAGCGCGGCCCGGCGGGGCGTGACCGGGGCGCTCATCGCAGCGGTCTCACGACGAAGCCGGAGGCGGAAGCGAGCGGGGTGTCGCTGAGGGCATCGAACACCTGGATCTCGACCCGGCGGAACAGCGGGTTGGGCGTGCGTTCGATTTGTTCGCGCCAGACGAAGCGTCGGTTGGCCTGTTCGGCCTGGCCTTCGTTGCGCCCGAGCGGCGGCCAGGCCTCGGTGGCACGTAGTTCAGCCAGGCGGTTGTGGGCGACCCAGCTCGCCAGGGTGTGGTCGCGCAAGGTCGCGGCCGACTGGGCGGTGCTGCCCACCGCACGCAGGGCCGAGGTCAGTGCCACGGCGAGGATGGCGAGTGCCACCAGGCATTCGAGCAGGGTAAAGCCGCGCGGACGGCGCTTTGGCGTGGTTCGTGCGCGACCACGGCGCGCGATGCCGAGGTGCGCCAGGCGTGCTGCGGCCGTTTGCGGGGGGCGGCTCATGTGGCCCCCGGGCGGCGCAGGTCCACTACACCGGTCGTGCGCCCCGCCAGTCGCGCCACGCCGTCGCGGGTGCGGACCTGCAGTTCGAAGCGGGGTGCGCGGCTGGCGAACACGATGCGGCTGGCGCGCTGGCCCTCGACCCGCAGGTCGGACCACGCCAGACCGTCGGGCAGAACTTTTTCGACGAAGATCGGCCCTTCTTCGAAGGCGATCCAGCGGCCGTCGGTGTCGAGAATGGAAAAACGGTAGCCGTCCGGCAGTGGGTCGAAGGCGATCGCCTGGCCGCGGATGCGGGCGCGCTCGGCGCTGGCTTCCAGCACCCAGCGCAGGCGCTCCAGCGCGAGGTCGGTGTCGCGCCCGCGCAAGGCCTCCAGGCTGAGGGAAACGCCGGAAATCGCCAGACCGAGAATGGTGAGGACGACCAGTACCTCGATCAGCGTGAAGCCCCGCGCGCGCCGGGGGGCGGGCGTGGGCAAGGCGGCGGGCGGCAGGGTGGCCACCGCGACGCGGTCAGAGTTCCCAGGAACCGATGTCGGCATCGAAGCCGCTGCCGCCGGCTCGGCCGTCGGCGCCGAAGCTCATGACATCGACCTCGCCGCGCAGGCCGGGGTTGAGGTACTGGTAGGGGGCGCCCCAGGGGTCGTTGGGCAGGCGCTCGAGGTAGGGCTTCCAGTTGTCCGGCAGTGGCGCCACCGTGGGGCGCTCCATCAGCGCGCGCAGGCCCTGGGCGGTGGAGGGGTAGTGGCGGTTGTCGAGCTTGTAGAGCTTGAGCGCCTGCATGATGGAGGCGATGTCCTGTTTGGCGGCGACGACCCGCGCCTCGTCCGGGCGGCTCATGATGCGCGGCACCACCAGGCTGGCGAGCACGCCCAGGATCACGATCACGACCATGATCTCGATCAGGGTGAAGCCACGGGTGCGGCGCCGCTTGGCGTGCGCGCACGGCGCTGCGGGCATTGGCGGATGGAGGCGGGAGATGAAGCGCATGTGGACTTACCTCAGCAAGGTGTTGATTTCGATGATGGGCTGCATCACTGCGAGCACGATGAGCAGCACCAGGCCGCCCATGGCGAGCAGCAACAGCGGTTCGAGCAGGCTGGTGAGCGTGGTGGTGCGGTTTTCCAGCTCCTGGCTTTGCAGCCGTGCGGCGCGGGCGAGCAACTCGTCCAGCCGGCCGGTGGCCTCGCCGTTGGCGATCATGTGGATGAGCAGCGGCGGGAAGGCGCGGGTGGCGCCGAGTGCGCGCGACAGGCTCTGGCCCTCGCGCACCCGCTCCGTGGCTTCGCGGATGGCGTCCTGCAGCGGCACCCGGCCGATCACTTCGCGCCCGGCGTCGAGCGCGGCGAGCAGCGGCACGCCGCTACCGGCGAGAATCGACAGCGTGCTGGCGAAGCGGGTGGCGTCCAGCGTGCGCAGGTGCCGGCCGATGACGGGCAGGCGCAGCAGGTTGCGGTCCCAGGCGCGGCGGGTGGCGAG
This sequence comes from Rhodocyclaceae bacterium, assembly GCA_046295975.1. Classification (GTDB taxonomy): domain Bacteria; phylum Pseudomonadota; class Gammaproteobacteria; order Burkholderiales; family Rhodocyclaceae; genus UBA2357. The sequence goes on along the minus strand of JBKBMG010000009.1, from coordinate 67,988 downwards.
ATCCTTGAGCGCGAGGTGTAGCGCGATGCCGGCACCGCCGATGGCGACCAGCAGCAGCCAGCCCCAGGCGCGCAGGAAGTCGGAGCTCCAGATCATCACCCGGGTGAGGGTGGGCAGTTCCTGCTTGCCTTGCTGGAATACGGTGACGACCTGGGGCACGACATAGGTCATCAGGCCGATCACAACCAGTGTGGCGACGACCGCGACGATGGCGGGGTAGAGCAGTGCCTGCAGGGTTTTCTGGCGCAGGGCGTTGCGCTGTTCCAGATAGTCGGAGAGCTGCGACATCACGTTGGCGAGTTCGCCGGACTTTTCGCCCGCGGCGATCGAGGCGCGGTACAGCGCGGGAAAGGCGCTGGGGTAGCGGTCCAGCGCGGTGCGCAGGCTGTGGCCGGCCAGCACCTCGGAGCGGATGCCGGCCAGGATTTGCCGCAGGGCCTCGCTCTCGGCCTGTTCGATGAGTGCGGCCAGGGCTTGCTCAACGGTGAGGCCGGAGCCCAGCAGGGTGGCCCACTGGCGCGACACCAGCACCAGCTCGGCTTCGCGCAGCCGGCGGCCGACGGACTTGCCGCCGACGCCGCGGCCGGCCGAAACGCTGCCGACTTCCAGCGGAAACAGGCCGCGTTCGCGCAGCAGGCTGCGGGCGGCGCGGCTGGTGTCGGCCTCGAGTACGCCGGAGCTTTCCTTTCCTTGGGCGTCGACGGCCTTGTAGCGGAACGCGGTCATGCGATGTCAGTCGCGCGTGGCGCGCAATAGTTCTTCGACGGCGGTGGTGCCGGCGGCGAGGTGGCGCAGTCCGTCCTCGCGCAGGCTGCGCACGCCCTGGCGGCGGGCGTACTCGCGCAAGCGCGATTCGTCGGCGGCGTCGTGCACCAGCCGGCCCAGGGTCTCGTCGGCAACCATGAGTTCGTAGATGCCGCCGCGCCCGGCATAGCCGGTGTGGCCGCAGGCGCTGCAGCCGGCGGCGGTCCACAGCTGCTCGGGGCAGGCGGCGCCGAACAGGGCGCGTTCGGTATCGCTGGCTGGGTGCGGGCTGCGGCATTCCGGGCACAGGCGCCGAACCAGACGCTGGGCGAGCACGCCGCGCAGGGTGGAGGCGAGCAGGAAGGGCTCCACGCCCATGTCAACCAGGCGGGTGACCGCCGAGGCGGCGTCGTTGGTGTGCAGCGTGGCCAGCACCAGGTGGCCGGTGAGGCTGGCCTGCACTGCGATCTGGGCGGTTTCCAGGTCTCGGATTTCGCCGATCATGATCACGTCCGGATCCTGGCGCAGGATGGAGCGCAGCGCCTTGGCGAAGGTCAGGCCGATGCGCGGGTTGGCCTGGATCTGGCCGACGCCGGGCAGGTCGTACTCGACCGGGTCTTCAACGGTGACGATGTTGAGCCGACCGGCGTCCATGGTTTGCAGCGCCGAGTACAGCGTGGTGCTCTTGCCCGAGCCGGTGGGACCGGTGACCAGCAGGATGCCGTGCGGCTGGGCGAGCAACTGGGCGAAGCGCGCGCGGGTGTCTTCGGCCATGCCCAGGGATTCGAGCCCGATGCGTGCTCCGGCCTTGTCGAGCAGGCGCAGCACCAGGCGCTCGCCATGGGTGGTGGGCAGGGTGGACACCCGCACGTCCACCTGCCGCCCGGCCAGCCGCAGGCTGATGCGCCCGTCCTGGGGCAGGCGCTTTTCGGCGATATCCAGGTGGGCCATGATCTTGATGCGCGAGGCCATCGCGGCGTGCAGGCCGCGGTGCGGCTGGGCAATGTCGCGCAGCACGCCGTCGCGGCGCAGGCGCACCACCGAGTTGCGCTCGTAGGGCTCGATATGGATGTCGGAGGCGCCCTCGCGCACCGCTTGCGTGAGCAGGGCGTTGATCATGCGGATGATGGGCGCGTCGTCCTGGCTTTCGAGCAGATCGGCGACTGCCGGCAGATCGGTCATGAGCTGCGACAGGTCGATATCCTGGCCGACGTCGGCGAGCACGTCGGCGGTGGTGTTGTCGTTGCCGCTGTAGGCTTCGGCCAGGCGCGCTTCGAAGTCCTGCGACGACACCCGTCGCAGCGTCAGCGGCTTGCCGACCACCCGGCGTACTTCGGCGAGCGCCGCCGGGCTGGCGTCCTCACGCAGGATGAGTTCGGCACGCTCGTCGCCGAGCGCGCCGAGCAGCACGCCGTGGCTCTTGGCGAAGCCGTAGGGCAGGGGGCTGGCCGCACTCATTGCAGCAGGCCGTTGCTCACCCGCGCGATGGTGGCGTCGCGCACCGGCGCCGGATCGCCGATGCGCTCTTCGGCGGCGGCCGGCGTATGCGGCGGCAGGCTGGGCGGCGGTGGCTCGCCGCGCAGCATGCGCACCGACTCAGAGGCGTTGCGCTGCTGGCCGATCACGTAGTCGTAGCGCGAGCGGGTAAGCTCTTCGTAGCTTTCCTGGTCGCGCAGGATGATAGGGCGCAGGAACACCACCAGGTTGGTCTTGGCGCGGTTGCGGGTGTCGTAGCGGAACAACTGGCCGGCGAAGGGAATGTCGCCCAGCAACGGCACTTTTTCCTCGCCCGAGGTGAAGCTGTCCTCGACCAGGCCGCCGAGCGCGATGATGGCGCCGTCGTCCACCAGCACGGTGGACTTGATCGAGCGGGTGTTGGTGATCGGGCCGTTGGAAATATCCACCGTCGGCACCACCGAGGAGGCTTCCTGGTAGATGTCGAGCTTGATCGTGCCGCCTTCGGAAATCTGCGGACGCACTTCGAGGGTGAGACCGACGTCACGCCGCTCGATGGTCTGGAAGGGGTTGGTCGGGGTGGTGCCGCCGCCGGTATTGGTGTATTGGCCGGTGACGAAGGGCAGGTTGCGGCCGACGACGATCTTGGCTTCTTCGTTGTCCAGCGTGACGATGGTCGGCGTGGACAGGATATTGGTGCGGCTGTCGCTCTCAAGGAAGCGAGCGAGCATGCTCAAGCTGAAGATCTCCACCATTTCGCCATTGATCGGTACCGATACCGTGCCGCTGCCGATGAGCAGGTTCATGCCCTTGCCGACCGAGCTGATGTCGCCCATTGCGCCGATGATGTTCTGCCCACTGCCGCCGAAGTTGGTGCCGCCGAAGGCGCGCGAGCCCGAGCCGTTGGGCATGTTGGCGCTCTGCCACTGGATGCCGAACTCGGCCGCGCGGTCGGAGGAGATCTCGGCGATCAGCGCCTCGATGTACACCTGGGCGCGGCGGCGGTCGAGCTTGTCGATGACGTGACGCAGGTTGCGGTAGGTGGATTCGGGCGCGACGATGATGAGCGCGTTGTTCACCGGGTCGGCCTGCACCACGCCACCGCTGGTGCCGGCGGCTGCGCCAGTCTGCGCACTCAGACCGCTCAGGGTGCGACCGTCGGTGGTGTCGCCGGATGCGGTGCCGCTGCTGCTGGCCGATGCCGAGCCCAGCGAACTGCTGCTGTCGGCGGCGAGGGCGCTGCCGTCGCCGGACAGGGCGGCGTTGAGGGTCTGTGCCACCTTGGTCGCCTCGGCGTTGCGCAGGTAGACCACATGGATGTTGCCGCCGGCGCCGGGCAGGTCGAGCGAGGCGACCAGTTGGCGCACGGCGCGGATGCGCGCCGGGTTGTCGGCGCGTACCAGCAAGCTGTTGGTGCGGGGTTCGGGAATGATCTGCACGCGCAGGCTGGGTTCGCCCCCGGCCGCTGCAGCCGCGGCACCGGCGCCATCGCTCATCAGCCGGTTGAGGGTAGCGGCCAGGTCTACCGCGATCGCATGTTCGAGCTGGATGACGGTGACGTCGCCCTGGGGCACGTCTATGGATTCGATGATGCGGCCGATGCGGGCGAGGTTTTCGGCGTAGTCGGTCACCACCAGTACGTTGTTCGAGGGAAAGGCGGTGACGGTGTTGTTTGGAGATACCAGAGGGCGCACCACGGCCAGCATTTGCGCGGCAGATTCGTGTTTCATCGGGAACACCTGGGTCACCAGGCTTTCGCCATTGACCGGGCGCGTGCCGGTGCCCACGGGTACGCCGTGGAGCTTGGCATCCGCCTCGGGCACGATCTTGATCACGCCGGGACCCTCGACTGCGGTAAAGCCCTGCAGGCGCAGCGCCGACAGCAGGATCTGGTAGGACAGATCGCGCGACACGGGGGTGTTGGTGACGATGTTGAGCGTGCCTCTCACACGCGGGTCGACCAGGAAGTTCTTGCCCGAGATCTTGCCAATGGCATCGATGACGGCGCTGATCTCGGCGTTGGAGAAGTTCAGCGACACCGGTTCTTCCGAGGTCGGGTTGGCGGTCGCGGCGAGTGGCAGGGTAAGCGCGGCGCAGGCCAGGAGCATGCCGCATGCCAGAGCAGAAAGTTTCATGCGCGGGATTATCTCAGATTCGCCGGATTGGGCGCGGTGGGATTGAACTGCGGCGCCATCGGCGCCGGAACGGCCGGCGCGCCCGCGGGCGAGGGGCTGCGAACCAGGCGCACGATTTCGCGCGCGCCACCGCGTTCGATTTCCACATGGTCGGCGTGAAGGGCGACCAGACGTACGCCGGGGGCCACCTCCTCGCCTACCAGATAGGGACGTACTTCGCCCGCAGTCGGTTGAAGCAGGGCAAAACCCGGGTCGGCACCGAAACCGGTGGCGACGCCGACCAGGACGAAACCCTGGGCCACGCGTGCGCCGTCGGCCTGTGCCAGGACAGGCGCGGCGCCGGTCGCCAGCGGGGCCTTGGTGGCCAGCCGTTGCGCCGCCAGGCGAGGATCGGATACCGCTTGGTAGGCGGCGGCGACCCGTTCGGGGGCGGTGAACCGGGCCACGAGCCCGGAGACGATCCACGCGGCGAAGGCGATCGAGGCCGTCCAGAAAAGTGCGACCAGAGTCCGCGAGGCGCGGCTGGACAAGCGACGCTTGATCATGAATTCGGTAGAAGGGGCGACATCGGATGCGCGAATATTACTACTTCATCGCCCGGCCATGGGCGCCATGGCGACAGGAGAGGGGAATAACGGCGCCCCCGGACGAAGTGGATTTCGTCCGGGGGCGCCGTCGCACGCCGGCAACGCGTTGCCGGTACTTGGGGGCAAAGCCGGGCAGCGCTCAGGTGCCGATCACACCGCCGTCGTCCTTGCGAATCACCACCGTTGCCGAGCGCGGACGCCCGGCCGAGGCGCCATCGGGCCAGCGCGAGAACGCCGTGGGATTGTTGTTGATGAAGGCGTCCATGCTGCTGTAGGGCGCAGTGCTCGTTGGACGGTTGGGGTGGCTGCCGACCTCACCAGGGTGCTGAATGTTGATGAAAGCCGTAGTTCCGTCCGGCGTCCAGGTGATGCCCGTGATCTCGCAGCCCGAAGGACCGGTCAGGAAACGCGTCACCACTCGAGTCTTGACATCGGCGACCAGCATCTGGTTGTTGCCCTGACCTGCGTAGTCGCCGGTGTTGGCGAAGGAACCGTCGGTCTGGATCCACAGCCGGCCTTCCGGATCGAACTGCATGCCGTCCGGCGAGTTGAACATGTTGTCCAACGTGATGTTGCTCGAGCCTGCCTTGGCGCTCTCCAGCGACGGGTTGCCTGCGAGCAGGAAGATGTCCCAATCAAAGGTCGTTGCCGCGGCGTCGCCACCGGTTTCATTCCAACGGATGATGTGCCCCCAGTTGTTGACGGCGCGCGGGTTGGCCTCATCCACAGCCGGGCGGGCGGAGCCAGCCACGGTGGTGCCATCGGGCTTGTTGGACGTTGGGGTCGCGTTGGAGCCGCGACGGTTGTTGTTGGTGCAGGCGAGGTAAATTTCGCCGGCAACGTTGGGGTTGGCCGCAACCCACTCGGGACGGTCCATCATCGTGGCGCCCAGGCGATCGGCGGCTGCGCGTGCGCGGATCAATACCTCGGCCTGATTGGCAAAACCGTTTTCCGGCGTCAGTCCGTTCTGGCCGAACACCAGCGGCAGCCAGACGCCGGTGCCCTTGCCGTCGCCGGAGACGGCGCCGGCGTCGAAGCGGGCGACGTAGAGCGTGCCGGCTTCGAGCAGATTGCGGCCAGTTGAGGGATTGGCCGCGTCGTAGGTGCCGTCGCTGACGAACTTGTACAAGTACTCGTTGCGCTCGTCACAGCCCATATAGATGACAGCTTTTCGGCCGGTCGAGATCACGCATTCCGCGTTCTCGTGCTTGAAGCGGCCGAGCGCGGTGCGCTTCACCGGCTTGCTACCCGGGACGAACGGGTCGATTTCCACGACCCAGCCGAAGCGGTTGGGTTCGTTGCGATTCACGTTCAGATCGAAGCGCGGATCGGCGGTATGCCACTGGTAGCCGAAGCCGTCCTTGCTCAGCCCATAGCGGTTCTCGTGGTCGGTCGGCGTAAAGTCCGCCGCGGTCGTGCCGAAATAGCCGTTGAAGTTCTCTTCACAGGTGATGTAAGTGCCCCACGGCGTCATGCCGGCGCCGCAGTTGTTGAGCGTACCCAGCACTTCGGTGCCGTTCGGATCGGCGGCCGTGCGCAGCATTGGGTGACCCGCGGCCGGACCGGTGATCGTCATCGGGGTGTAGCCGGTGATGCGGCGGTTGTAGCTGCTGTTGCGGACGTATTCCCAGGCGCCGGAACCCGTCTTGCGCACTTCGACGACGGTGACGCCGTGGGCGGCAAGCATCTTCTTGACCATGTCGGCGTCCAGCGGCGCATACCAGTCCTCGCCGCGCGGCGAGAAGAAGTACTCCGGGTTGATGTACTCGTGGTTCATGCACAGCAGACCGGCGTCGCTGCGCGGCTTGCCGGCGGCGTCGACGAACGGGAAGAAATTGATCGCGTCATGGTTGTCGCCAACCTGGCGCTCCTGCTCGGCCCAGCCTTCGGAGGCGTCGCCGCGGAACTCGGGCGTGCCGGCGAACAACGGGTCGCCCCAGCGCAGCATGACATCGGTGCTGTAGCCTTCGGACACGACCACCGAATCTGCGGTACTGGTCGGTACGGCGCGCACGCGGATGGTCCCAGGGGGCAGCGCCGGCTCGGCCGGCGTGGCCGAACTGGACGAACCGCCACAGGCGGTGACGCTGAAGCCCAGGAAGCTCAGGACACTGAGTCCGGCTCCGGTCTTGAGAAAGCTGCGGCGGGAGTGGCTGGCGGCGATCTCGTTCTCGATGATCTGGGAGATGTGCGTGCCGACGGCGGCGTTGGAAACGCCGTCGTCGTCCTTGATGGTGTGCGACATGTCGGGTCTGCTCCGGTAGTGAGTCGGTGAAATGACGATGCGCGGTGAAGGAAGCCGCGCCGACCGGAGCGTATTGTGTTGGCCGACGATGACGGTCACGTTACAGCGACGGGGCGCAATCCGTTGTGGCGCGCGGCTCGGCGTCGGTGCGGAGGGGGTCTGGCTGGGGAAAGTGGTGGCGCCCGCGGCGCGGGCGCCCTCCGTCAGGCGGCGAGTCTGGGGGCCTCGCGCAGATGCACGTCGCGTTGCGGGAAGGGAATGGTGATGCCTTCCTCGTCGAAGGCGATCTTGATGTTTTCCAGCAGGGCGGCGCGCACCGGCCAGAAGTCCGCGGTGTTCACCCACGGACGCACGTTGATGTTCACGCTGCTTTCGGCCAGTTCGCCGAGCATGATGGCGGGGGCCGGGTCGGCTAGGATGCGCTCGTCGGCGGCGATCACACGCTCGATGATGGCCTTGGCCTTGCGGATGTCGTCGCCGTAGCTGATGCCGAACACCAGGTCGATGCGGCGCGTCGGCTTGGCGTTGAAGTTGATGATGGTGCCGTTGGCGATCTGGCCGTTGGGCACGATGATCAGGCGGTTGTCGGGGGTGCGGATCACGGTGGAGAAGATCCGGATTTCCTCGGGCACGCCGCTCACACCGCCGGCCTCGATGAAGTCGCCGACGCGGAAGGGGCGGAACAGGATGAGCATGATGCCGGCGGCGAAGTTTGACAGTGAGTCGCGCAAGGCCAGACCAACCGCGAGGCCCGCCGCACCGAACACCGCCAGCATCGAAGTGGTGGGTACGCCGAGGTGGTCGAGCGCGGCGATGATGACCACCACCAGCAGCACCGCATGAATGATGTTGCCAAGGAACTGCACCAGCATGATGTCGAGTGCGGCGCGGGTCATGAGGCGGCGCACCAGTTCGGTGAGCCGGGCGACGACCCATTTCCCGCCGAACCAGATGATGCCGGCGGTGACCACTCTGATGGTCCAGGGAATCAGGTAGAGGTCAACGAATCCGGGGTGATAGATGGCCGTGATCGGGTCCATGGCTTCTCCTTGCTGCGGATGGGAAAGTAGTCACATGCTGTGGCGGGGCGCGGCGATGGGCCTGGGCAACGGGCGGTGGCCGGCGCTGAAAGCGCTGCCGCGCCTGAAGGCGCGGTGACGGGGAAAGGGCGGCGCCGGCCGCGTGCGCCTTCAGCGACAACCGGCTGCGCGCATGTCCGGGAGCACGGGGTGCTTGGTATCGAGCGCACGGACGAGTTTTTCGTCGTGGTCGTAGATGTCCTGGCGGAATACCGGGCGACCTTCGTCGTCCGCGCCCGCGGTCCAGTAGGCTACCAGAATCGGTACCGGCCGGGCCAGGTTGAGATTGCGCGTGCGGCCGCTGTCGCGCAGCGCACGAACACGCTCGGGGGTGATGTCGCCGAAATCGGCGATCAGGTGCTCCACCAGACCGAAAGCGCCTTCAACGCGCACACAGCCGGAACTGAAGGCGCGCTGGTCGCGGGCGAACAGGCGCTGGCTGGGGGTGTCGTGAAGGTAAACCGAGAAGGGGTTGGGGAAGCGGATTGCGACCTGGCCCAGGGCGTTGCCGGGACCGGCGTCCTGGCGCAGCATGACGGCGCCGGGGCGCGTCCAGTCCACCGATTCCGGCGGCAGTTCGTTGCCGTGGTAGTCGAGTACGCGGATGCGGTTGCGGGCGAGGTAGTCGATGTCGCGCTGGATCTCGGGTAGCTTGTCCTTGCGCAGAATCGTCGGCGGAATGGTCCAGGTCGGATTGAGTGTGAAGTGGGTGATTTCCGAGCGCAGCAGCGGCGTGGGGCGGGCTGGCCGGCCAACCTGGGTGCGGGCTTGCCAGATTTCCGCGCCGTCACGGAAATAGGTGATGCGTGCGCCGGCCACGTCGACCAGCACGAAGGTGGGGAGAATCTCACGCGCCAGCCAGCGGGTGCGCTCGAGGTTCACCCGCAACTGGGCGAGGCGTCTGGCGTAAGGCACGTTGAGCGCGGCGAGCGTCGCCGGGCCGACCACGCCATCGCCTTCCAGCCTGTGGGCGTGCTGGAAGGCGACCACGGCGGCGAGCAGGGCGTCGTCGAAGCGTGCCGGATCGGCGGGTGTCATTGCGGCGGGCGTCATGGCGGCGGGGGCGGCCGATGTGGCAAGCGCATCCGCAGAGGACGGCGCGGCTGCCTCCGCATCACCCGCGGGGGTCGCAGCGTCGAGACCTCCGCCGTCCGCCGGCAGATGGCCGCTGGCGAGCAGCCGCGTACGCAAGGCCGCGACCCGCGCGTGGGTGTCGCCCGGTCGCAGGGTGGGGCCACCGGGTACGGTCGGCCAGACGGTGTCGGGGTGTTGCGCGAAGTGGGTGAGTGCGGCGCGCAGGATTCGGTACTGGGCGAGGTTCGGGCGGGCACGCTCGAACGCGCCGGCGAGGTCGTCGATGTCGGCTGCGGCCGCGGCCACCAGCGCGGCGCGTGTTGCCTCGCGGTTGTCCGCCTGGGCACCTTCGAAGCGCCACGAAGGCTCGACGCCGGCGGGGTCCAGCTTGCCGACGCGCAGATGCATCAAGGCTTGCAGGTAGGCGGCGGTGGCGAGCAGATCGTCGCAGGCGGCCAGCGTGCCCCCCGCGGTCGGCCGCGGCAGGTGCTGCAAGCTGTCGAAGCCGTAGTCCTCGGGGGACAGGCCGTCATGGCGTAGTGCCTCGAGTTGGGCGAGCAACGCGTCGAGCCGGCCGGGTGCCTGCCATACCGGCAGAAAGCCATGATGGGCGTAGAACTGCCGCAATTCGTTGGCGCTTACCCGGTTGTAGGGGCGGGGTTGGCCTTGCTCCACGGCGGCAAGCCGCTCCAGCGGCGCGCGCAGGTCGGTGTCGTCGGCATGCGCTGCGTGGGGCAGCAGGCTCAGGGCCGCCAGGGCGCAGATCAGGAGTCTAATTGGTAACAATGCTTTCCTCTGTTCAAAGGCGCGATTAAAATGCGCACATTTCGCGAATTTCGCAGTCTGGCGGCGCGCTCCTCGCTCGTGTTCCGTCGGCTACGGCCTCGCGGAATGAGGCGTCCCCGCGACCCGGCACCGACGTGCAGCGAGTGCACAAGAACACGTTTGCCGGGCCAGCGGTCTCGTCGCGGCGCTTGCGTCATTCGATCCGTCCATGCCGTTGCGCGGTCAGGCCGGACCGATGTGCAAGCCGTGACGGCCTCCGTTTTTCGCGTTTCACCATCCTCGTGCTTCGCCTTTCCCGTCGTGAGTGGCGCAGGTACCGCTCCGAAGATGGACTACGCGGATGGCGCTGGGTTTCAACCCGGAAGGGAATCAGGGAAGCCGCGCGCGGGCGCGTCGTCCGCGGGCGTGAAGCAAAGGGGATGATACCGAATGACGAATACGTTTCGTCGTCTGCTGCTCGCTACGAGCATTTGTGTTGTATTTTCGTCTCATTCCCTCGCCGACGCACCTTATGGCCCCGCGTTGGAGGATCTGCTGTCGGACGCCGCGCCGGCACTGGATCGCCAGGTGCTGGGCAAGGCGGTGGCGGCCATGCAGTGCGCCACGCGCAACGGCGTGGCGCCGGCGCAGCGCCTGGCGGTGATCGATTTTTCCCTGCCGTCCTCAGTGCCGCGGCTTTGGATCTTCGATCTGGAACGACACACGCTGGTGCTGGAGGAGCTGGTCGCGCACGGCCAGAATTCCGGCGAGGACATGGCCACCAGTTTCTCCAACGTGGTTGGCAGCTATCAGTCCAGCATCGGTCTGTTCCGCACCCAGGAAAGTTATTTCGGCCGCCATGGCTATTCCTTGCGCATGGACGGGCTTGAGCCGGGCATCAACGACAAGGCTCGCGAACGGGCCATTGTTGTCCATGCCGCGGACTATGTGGATCCGGAGTGGATTGTGCGCCAGGGGCGCATCGGGCGCAGCCAGGGATGCCCGGCGGTGCGCCCGGAGGTGGCCGAGCAGGTGGTGGATAGCCTGAAGGATGGCCAGTTCATGTTCGCCTACTATCCGGACCCGGAGTGGCTGACTTCCTCGGCCTACCTGAACTGCGAGCCGCAGCGCATCGCGGCCATCCGGGAATCGCGCCCGGGCTCGTGAGCCCGCCGCTGGTCGGTCGGGTGCTTTCTCACAGGGCGGCGCCGCACAGGAAACAGCGTTCGAATGGTTTTGTCCGGGTGCGGCGCGAGGCGCCGCGCCCGTTCGGGCTGACAACGTTGGGGCGGACAAGAAGCCACTTCCGTTCGGGCTGAGCGCCTGTTGAAGCTCACTCGTAGCCCACTCGAAGGCCCCGCCGAAGATGCCCTTCGACAGGGCGAACGGTGGTGCTTGTTTCTACCGTTCGCTTTGCCAACGCCCCGCCCCCGGCGGGGCGTATTTCGCTCAGAACGGCCAGCCGGCCGAAGAGAATGCGGAGATCAGGGACAGGCTTACGAGCAGCACGGTGTGTACGAGTACGCGCATGATCATCTCCTCTCAGTGCTTGGCGGCGGTGATGTCGGCCTTGGCATCCAGACCCAGGCTGTAGCCGAGCGACACGTGGTGATAGCGTCCGGCGCTGTGGCTGTCGTGAATCGCGAAACCGAAGTTGTAGGTCTTGCCTGGCTCCAGGGTCACGTCGCCCTTGCCACCGGCGAGCTTGCGGGTGAACACCACGTTCCAGGTATCGCCGTCGAGCTTGCCTTCTGCGCCGACCAGGGCGGTGCCGCCTTCTTCCATCACGCGGGTTTCTGCGACATAGCCATCAAGGGCCTTGTTCTCGCCACTGCGCCACTGGGCGAGGTCGTAGAACACACCGGTGTCGACCGACCCGTCCTTGACGTACTTCTTCTTGCCGTCCTCGCCTTCGGGCATGGTGCGCGAATCGCCGTGACAACTGGCCCAACAGCCGCTGCGCTCGGCCATGTCGACCGCGCCGGCGTCCAGCATGAAGGCGATCTTGACCGGATTCTGTTCGTCGAGCTTGGCGCCGGAGGAGGCCGGCGGCTGCTGCCAGCTGAAGCGCAGGTATAGATGCTCGCCGTCGTGAGCGGCCTGGACCTTGACCGGAATGGCGGCGGCCTTGCCCGGTATCGGGCTGGGCTCCAGCTTCTCGCCACCGACGATCTTGGCGCCCATGTCGGCCGTCTCGTCGGCGTGGCAGTCGGCACAGCTGTCGCCCTTGGTGAAGGCGCGCCCACCGCCGTGACGCCGACCCGTGACCCATTCCAGGGCCGAAGTGCCGGGGTAGAACAGGGTGATGTCCTTGGCCTCGACCTTGCTCCAGTCGGCGGGTTCGGCGGCCAGGGCGCCGCCGGCGAGGGTGGCGAGCAGGGTGCCGGTGGCTGCGGCGATGATGCTGAGTTTCATGGGGCTGCACTTCACGGAAATGGGCTTCATGGGTTGATCCTCCTGGCTGTCGGATTGCAGATTGCTGGCTGGCGGTTGCGCGAGCGGCCGATCAATCGAAGTAGTCGTCGTCCGTCATGTTTTCCGGCTTGTGGTGGGCGATGCCCTGATGGCAGGCGATGCAGGTCAGGCCTTCCTCCACCGCGCGTGCGTGCTGGCGGCTGGCGCGGGTGGCCTGCTTGTCCTTGTCCATGCTCTCGAAACTGTGGCAGTTGCGGCATTCCAGGGAGTCGTTGGCGAGCATGCGCTTCCACTCCCGACGGGCAAGGACGAGCCGCTTTTCCTCGAATTTCTCCGGGGTGTCGATGGTGCCGGTGATCTTGCCCCACACCTCGCGCGAGGCCTGGATCTTGCGGACGATCTTGGGAACCCATTCCTGCGGCACGTGGCAGTCGGAGCAGACCGCGCGCACGCCCGTACGGTTGTTGTAGTGGATGGTTTCCTTGTATTCCTGATAGACGTTGTCGTGCATCTCGTGACAGGAGATGCAGAACTTCTCGGTGTTGGTCCATTCCATGGCGGTGTTGAAGCCGCCCCAGAAGATCACGCCGATGGCGAAGCCAACGACCAACAGGCCGCCCAGCGAGTAGCGTGTGGTGGGTTTGCGGAGCCGGGCGAACAGACCCGCGGGTTGGTCAGGTGTGTGCTTGTCCATTTTTCCGTTCGTCTATGTGTTCGGTGAGGTATGCGGGCCGCGGTTGTGTCCGGCGCTTGGTTCGCACTATCCACCTGGCCCGGTGTCCTGGCTTTAACCCGCGTCAAGTTCGGGGATATTTCGTTTTTGGTGGTTCCGGGCGATGGTCGGGCGCTCGCGGCGACGCCGTGACGGTGGCGCGGCAATGGTGTATGCACCTCCCGCCCGGTCCTCACTCGAGTTCGAGAATCCAGCCCACCAGGCGGCGTATGTCTTCTTCCTTGACCCGCTTGTTGGGCGACATGTAGTCGTCGCCCCAGGCGCCGGAACCGCCGTTGCGGACCTTGTCGACCAGTCTTTCCAGCGCTTCTGGGTCGTCCCGGTAGCGCTGCGCCACATCCACCCAGGCGGGGCCGCGAATGGTCTCGGCGACCTCATGACAGTTGAGGCAGCGGCTGCGCTCGGCCAGCGCCAGCATTTCGGCGTCATCGGCCGCGGCGGGCGCGGTCACGATGGCGCCGACACATGCGATCGCGATGGCATGTAGCGGTGTGCGATGAGTGCTCACGGTCTTCTCCGGGCAGGCGTGGAACGGCTCCGTACCGGTTGCCCGGTACGGAGCGCCCGCGTGACGATCAGGTCACGTGGTTGCTGCGGTTATGCACGTTGAACTTGCCGGTCGGTGCGTACAGCCCCTTGACGCGAGCCTTCTCTTCCAGCGTCTTGGCGTCGAAGATGATCATTTCGCCGTGCGGCTGCAGGCTGTCGCCGCGGTTCCATACCGAGGCCCACACTTCGGTGCCGTCGGCATTGAACTCGAAGTGGGTCGCGACCTGGCCCTTGGTTTCGGTCAGGCGAATGGTCTTGACCACCTCGCGCGTCTTCTTGTCGATGACCTTGATCGACTGCTGGACCTCGGGCTCGGGGTGCAGGGTCTGGTCGATCCACACGTAGTCGCTCTTCGGATGGGTGCGGATGAACAGCCCCGGCCCGTCGGTCTCGACTTCGTAGCAGATCTTCCAGGCCTGGTCCTTGTTGCCCTTGGGATCGTTGCCCCAGGCCGTCATCTTGCCCACGCCCAGGTGCGGTGTGCCGCCCACCGGACCGCACTTCGGATCGATCCAGTTGGCGCCCGGCCCCGGGTGCGGACGCAGGTCGGTGTCGATGATGGATTCCAGCTTGCGGGTTTCGGCGTCGATCACCACCATCTGGTTGGAGGCGTTGGCGGCAATCTGGAAGTAGCGTCCGGTCGGATCGAAGAAGCCGTCGTGCAGGAACTTGGAGTTGTCGATCATCTCGATGCGCAGGTTCTCGATGTCGCTGTAATCGACCTGCCAGGTCTGGCCGAGCTCCTTAATGTTCACCAGCCAGGTGGGGGCGTGTGGGGTGTCGTAGATCGCGGCGACGCGGGCTTCATTGACGTATTCGCCGTCGACGTTCACACCGCGGGCCGACACGACCTTGAGCGGCTCCATGGTCTTGGCGTCGAGGATCACGAAGTGCGGCGGCCAGTATCCGCCACCGATCACGTACTTGCCGTCGCCCGACACCGCCACGTCGCGCGCGTCGTAGGCCACCTGGGTTTCGGCCACCAGCATCTTCTCGGGCACCTGCCAGAGGTCGATCTTGGTCATCTTGCCGTCGCGGCCCATGGTGTACCAGAAGCGGCCCACTTCTTCCGGGTTGGGATGCTTGACCGCCTTGTTGTTCTCCACGCCCTTCATCACGTGCACCGCGTAACCGGTGGGGATGCGCGCGACCAGTTCCTTCTTGTCACCGTCGATCACCGCCACGGAGCCGTTGTCGCGCTCGATGGCGAGGAAGAAGTTCTTCCAGTTGCGCCCGTGCAGCGGCTTGGTGGGGTAGTCCGCGATCTCGACGTGGCGCTTTACGCTGTCCTTCATCTGCGCCAGCGAGAGTTCCGGCGGCACCGGCGGCTCCATCTGGATGTAGGTGGCGAGCAGCTTGATGTCCTCCGGCGAGTAGATCTTGTCGAAGTTGTTCATGCCGCCTTCTGTGCCCAGTGCAATGATCCGCTCCAGGCGCTGCTGGCCAAGCTTCAACATGTTGTCGGGCTCGAGGTTCTTGCCGGTGGCGCCCTTGCGCAGCACACCGTGACAGCCGGCGCACTGCTGGAAGTACAGCAGCTTGGCCCGCTCGAATTCTTCCTTGGACAGGGTGGGGGCGTCCTGGGCGATAGCTGCGCCGCCCAAGGATGTCAGTCCCCCTACCAGTAACGCGGTCATGACCGCGCTCGTGGTCTTGCGGAGTGTCAGTTTCATCGTCGTTTCTCCCTTCAGGTTCGCCATGAACGGCTTGCTTCAGCCAGGGCGTACTCTGTTCCCATGCCGGCAGCACGTCTTTAACCTGAGTCAAGAATCGCCGGGCGGGGCTGACACCGTGCGCGGGCGTGCGGGATGGGTGGTGGAAGGGAAGCAGGAGGGCGGCATGAGCATGGCAGAGCGCGGCTCGGAACGCGCCATTCCGTGCCGGTGTGCGCGGCCCGACGGCGGGCTCTATACTGCTTCACCATTCTCCGTGTGCGCGGGAGGCGCTCGCCGTCATGCATGCTTTGGCTTCGATCTGTTGTCGGCTGAGTTGGCGTGTCGTTCGTGAAGGCGGTTCGTGCCGCAAACCGTTGAGAGGGCTGTCGCTCGTGTTGGGGCTGACCTTGGTGGCCGCGGTCTGCGCGGCTGAGGAAGGGCCCCAGTCGCCCGACGGCACCTGGCAGGTGAGCGACGCCACTGTCGCTCCCTGGTGCAGCCCGGAGCGGGCCGGTTGTGCGTTCGGGACGGACCTGCACGGCGAGACGATCGTGATTGCCGCTGGACCAGGTGGCGCCAGCCTGCGCGGGCCGGGCGCGCTCGTTTGTGAGCACGCCAGCGTCGAACGCCTGGAACTACCGGCAGAGGGGCTGTTCGAGGGCAATCTGCCGCCGCCAGCCGAGGGGGCTGCGGCGGCGCTCGGGCTGACCCGTTTCCCGGTGGTCGCCTGGCGGATCACCTGCGCCAACGGCGGTTTCGATTTCCTCCATCGCGACGAGACCACGCTGTTGCTGGCGCTGGACAACCGGGTGTGGTGGCTGTCGCGTGTGGCAAGCGCGCCTTGACCGGATGGCTGTCTTGCGCCGCTACCGTTCGGGAAGGCCGTCGTTGTTTCGTGCGGGGCTGCGGCGCGCGCTGGCCGTCATGATGATCGCGGTCGCCCCCATGGCCGGGGCGGCTGGTTTCGACTGCAACAAGGCCAGCAGCCGCATCGAACGCCAGATCTGCTCTGATCCACTGTTGGGACGGCTGGACGAGGCGATGGTCCGTGCCTACGCGACGGCCCGCCGCGCCGCAGCTGCCCCCGCGGTGGTGGAGGACCTGCGGCGCACGCAACGCCAATGGCTGGCCTTGCGCGATCGCTGTTCCGACACCGCCTGCGTCGGCGCCGCCTACCTGCGGCGCTTGACCGAACTGCGCGCGGTCGGCGATCCGCTGTGCGCGGGACTGCCCGACGCCGTGCCGGGCGCGTGGCGGCTGGAGACCGGCACCGGGCCATTCGAGGTCGTCGAACTGGCCGCCGACGGCGGTTTTGCCTCGTGGTTGCACCAACGCCCCGAGATCGTTGGCGCCCAATGGCATCTGCGCGGGTGCGCGCTCACCATCCAGATACCGGGCGAGGCCGGCGCGATATCGCTGGAACTGCTAGACGCAACCGACGGCTTGTTGCTTCTGCGAGGAGAGGAAGACGAGGTTTCGGCCTATGCGCGCCTGTCGGGGTGAGTTGACTGGCCTGCTTCGGGCGAAAAAAAGCCAGGCAGGTCGCCTGGCTTTGGTATTCGTGGTGGACCGAAGGAGGATCGAACTCCCGACCTCCGCATTGCGAACGCGGCGCTCTCCCAGCTGAGCTATCGGCCCAAAGAAGGCGGCATTATAGCCAGGGCTTTTCGAAAAAGGAAGGGTGGGGCCGGGATCATCGGCGTGGGGAAACCGCGTCGGCCAAGCTGCGAAGGCGGGTGAGGTGGTGAGGCTGGCGCGCTTCGCCTAGGTCAGCGAAAGCGCCCGGCGATCAACAGGTCATGGCCGGGCGGGGGGCGATGGGGCTTCGGGGACGAGCCGCAGCGTTCAGGCGCGCTGCGGCTCGCGGGACTTCTTTGCTTCGCGCTGCAGCGTTGCGAAAAGGTTGGGGTCGGTCTGGCGCAGGTGCATGCCCACGTTGTGCACGTCGCTCTTGAGGCGCTTGAGTTCCAGCCCCTCGAAATGAACGATGCGCAGCAGCATCTGGACCGGGGCGGGGATGCTGCGGCCGGTCTCGTAGCGGGAGCCGACGCTCTGAATCACGCCGACCTTCGCCCAAAATTCCGCCTGGTTCTGCCCCAGGCTCAAGCGCAGTTTGCGCGCGTCGGCTCCGGTGATCTTTTTCATGTTCAAGTCCTTGCCTCTCGTGTTTGTGGGATGCCGCGTCGGTCAAAGGCGAGATCGGGCGGCGCAAAGTGCAAAATTACGGATAACGTTAAAAACGTTAATGTGTTCCTATTTTAGCCATGACCATGGGTTCTTTGCGAGTTTTTTACACGGAAAACCCACGAAATTCACACCCGCGCCGTGACTGGGCTCACGCTCTATGGGATATACCGATAGTGATATCGTCGCATATCTCTTTAGTTATAGGCGATCGCGGGGAGGGGTGATGCGCCTGAGGGCTTCAGCTATGGGTGGGCGGCAGACGGGAGGGGCCCTGGGGGGCTCCGGACCCGTTGCGGTGGGGAGTGGGTGTCAGCTTGCGCGCACGCGCAGCTTTCGCGACAACATGGCCTGCACGTAACCGCGCAGTTCGGTGAAGGGGACGGGTTTGCCGTACAGCGTGACGTCCGCGGGCAGGCCGCCGTTCTCCGCGACCTCCTCCGGCGACAGGCCGGAAATCGCCACGATGTCGATATCGCGGGTGACGTCGCTTTCGCGAATTCGGCGAATCATCTCGAAGCCGTCCATGCCGGGCATGCGCAGGTCGGTGATGAGGAGGTCGGGTGGGTTGCGGCCGACCTCGATCAGCGCATCGAAGCCGTTTGAGAGGATCTGCGGTTCGATGGGCATGCTCCACGCTTTCATGGTGCGCGCGTAGAGCGACTGCAGCACCGCATCGTCCTCGGCGACGACGATGCGCAGCCGCTCGGACGCACGCCGCGCCGGTGTGGTGGTGCCGGTGGCGGAGCGGGTAAGAAAGCGGTCGACCGAAGAGACCAGGATGCGACGGTGTCCGCCAGTGGTCTTCCAGCCCTCGAGCACGCCGTTCTCCACCATCTGCTGAACGGTACCCAGGGACAGGCCGAGGCGTAACGCCGCCTCCTTGGTGCTGCAGTACTCCTTGACGCCAATGTCACTCACGCGTGGTTCTCCTGCGCCCCTGCCGCCGGGTAGGCGGGTGGGCTCGCCGCAATTGGAACGACGGCACAAGGGTGGGCCGCCGAGGATGCGCAGCGCCCTTCCGCAAGGTGGAGGAAGGGTTGGCGACGCATCTCTAAAACTCGAATTCTAGTAAAAATGAAAGAATCTGGCAGCGAAATCGATCACGTCATGGGTGCGAGACGTTCGAAGTGGCGTGGTGTGTTGTGCATCCGTCGCGCGTGGAGGGCGTTCGATGGGCCCGCAAGTTGCGTTTGCGGCATGGCGTTTCAACGTAGAATCGCGCTCCATGAATACCACGATTCGTTCAATCTGTTGTGCCCTCGCCATCGGCGTCTGGGCCTTGTCACCTGCGCATGCGGAAGATGCCGAGTTCGCGCGCTGTCTGGCCGAACTGCGCGGCGAGGCGCGCGGCAAAGGGGTGCCGGGCGCGAGCTTCGACCGCTTCCTGGAAGGTGTCGCGCGCGATGACGGTGTGCTCGCGCTGCTCGACCACCAGCCGGAGTTCAGGACCCCCATCTGGGATTACATGGCGGGGCTGGTGGACGACGAACGGGTGACCGACGGTCTGGCGCAGCTCGCGCAGTGGCGCGACACCCTGCAGCGGGTCGAGGAACGTTTTGCCGTCGATCCGGAGACGGTGGTTGCCATCTGGGGGGTGGAGAGCAACTTCGGCCGCATCTTCGGGCGGCGTCAGGTGGTGAGTTCACTTGCCACGCTGGCGTGCTTCGGTCGTCGGCAGAGCTTTTTCCGTGGTGAATTCCTCACTACCTTGCGCATTCTCGAGGAAGGGCATTTCGCGCCGGAGCAGATGGTTGGCTCCTGGGCCGGGGCGTTCGGACACACCCAGTTCATGCCGTCCACCTTTATGCGGATTGCGGTGGATTTCGATGGAGACGGCCGTCGCGACCTGATCAACAGCGTGCCCGATGCGCTCGCGTCGACGGCGAACTATCTGCGGCAGTCGGGGTGGCGCCACGGCGAGCCGTGGGGGTACGAAGTGGTGTTGCCGGCGGGCTTCGACGTTTCGGGGGCGGGGCGGCGCAACAAGCAGCCGATGGCGGGCTGGATCGCACGCGGCGTGAAGCGTGCGGATGGAGGCAGTCTTCCGGCGAATGGTCCGCCAGCCGGACTCTTGCTGCCGGCCGGCCCGAACGGGCCAGCATTCCTGGTTTCCCGCAATTTCGACGCCTTGTTCTCTTACAACGCCGCCGAAAGCTATGCGCTTGCGATTGCCCATCTGTCGGATCGGCTGCGCGGCGCGGGTGGATTTGCGACGCCCTGGCCGACCGACGACCCCGGCCTGTCGCGGGCGGAACGACGTGAGGTACAGACCGCGTTGCTCACGCTGGGCTACGACATCGGGGAGGTGGACGGCATCATCGGCAGCATGACCCGTCAGGCCATCGTCGAGGTCATGGCGGCCCAGGGAATCGAGTCGGACGGCCGGGCCGGCCGCCGCGCGCTCGAGGTGCTGCGGGCGCTCGTGCGCTAGTCCGGTCGCAGGGTGAGGGCGACAGCGTACTCGGCGAAGCGTAGGGCCCTGCGGCGGGCGCGTGCGAAAGGTGGTCGGGAAATGATGGAAGACCTTGGAATGAATGAGCAGGCAGGCATAGACTGGGTGTTGCTGGAGGAGTTGCGCGAAGCGCTGGGTGATGGGCTGGACGAGATCGTCGCGCAGTTCTTCAGCCTATTGCCAGGGCATTTGCAGGGGGTGGATGCGGGGCTTGCCGCTGCGGATTTCGACGCGGTGCGCAGCTGTGCCCACACCCTCAAGGGCAGTGCCGCCAACCTCGGTTTCGTCGAGTTGCACGACGTCGCCAAGGCCATGGAACAAGCGGTGCGCGGCGGGCGAACGGAAGAACTGGCTGCCTTGGGCGCCCGCCTGCATGCCGCGGCGACGGCGGCGGAAGGCGCGTTGCGGGCGCGCGGCTGGACAGCCTCCTAGGGCGCCGACACGGGCTCGCTCGGGGTGTCCCGCGGCTGGCGCTGTTCGCGCCAGAACACGAACAGGCCGGAGCCGACGATGATGGCGATGCCCAGCCATGTCAGTGCATCGGGAAAGTCCCCGAACAGCATCAACCCCAGCGCTGTCGCGCTGATGATCTCCAGATACTGGAAGGGAGCGAGCACGGCGGCTTCGGCCATGCGATAGGCGTACACCACCATCAGGTGGGAGATCGTAGAGATCAGTCCGAGTGCCGCCATCAGTCCCAGTTCGGCGGGCGTGGGCCAGACGAGGGTGAGGAAGTTCACGCCGCCCACTGACCCGGCGGCAATGGCCGCCGCCATCACCAGCGTGCCGAAAAAGCCGGTATAGCACTGCATCGAGATCGGATCCTCGCCCTTGGCCAGTGCGCGCGTCAGAGCCAGGTAGGACGCGAAGCAGATCGCGGTGCCCACGGGCATCAGCGCCACCCAGCCGATTTCGCCGAAACTCGGCCGGATCACGAGCATCGCCCCGGCAAACCCGACCAGCACCGCGACCCAGCGGCGCCAGCCTACCTTCTCGCCGAGAAACAGGCCGGACATCAAGGTCAGGATCAGCGGCTCGACGAAGAAAATGGCGATCGCGTTGGCGATGGGCATGTACTTGAGCGCGGTGAAGAACAGCAGCGTTGCGATTGCCAGCAGCGCGCCCCGCAGCGCGTGCCAGCCGAAGCGCTGCGGCCTGAGCGAGCGCCAGCCCAGCATCCAGAGCATCAGCGGCAACATGAACAGGGTCTGAAACAGGAAGCGCGCGCCGGCGACCTGTCCGGTGGGGATGGTGGCCGACAATAGTTTGGCGAAGGCGTCCATCAAGGGGACGATGAGCATCGCCAGTGAGACGAGCAACATGCCCCGCAGCACGGGGTTGGCGGCTGCGGTGGCGGTGGTGGCGGACATCGGGCGGACTCCCGGGCAAAAAGGGCTGAAGTAAGGACGGGAAAGTGAGGTTGGTCGCGGCAGGCGTCGCTGCCCGGACGCACCGCAAGCAGCTGTCGGCGGAAACGGACCGCCACGGGCGACCTGTGGCGGAGTTCCGCTGATACGGATGAGCCTGCCAGCCTGGCATTCATAGCACGACCGGCATCTTCTGCGCCAGTGGATGCCACGAATCGGGGTGCGTGCCAAGGCGTGACATGTGGGAAAAGTCCGGACGACCCGGACAACCCATTGCCATGTGTGATCTGTGACCTATGTCGCACATGCCAGCGTGGTGTAACGTGCCGGTCATCCGATCCTGAGACCTTCGCATGTTGTGCCCGATCTTCCCGAATACCATCAAGCCGCGATGTCTGCCCCGACCAGCCGGATGCTACGCATCCTGAGTGCCGCAGCCGGTGCCGGGATGCCCGCAGCCTTGCCCTACGACCTGCGCCGCGGCCTGTTCGCCGCGCTGGTGTGGATGTGCTCGGCAGAGATCGCGCGCGCCTATGCATTCGGTGGTCTCGAACTAAGCCTGGTGTGGCCGCCGGACGGCATCGCTTTCGGTCTGGTGCTTGCCTACGGCCGCGCGGTGATTCCCGCGATCGGCGGGGGCGTGCTGGTCTGGCATGCGCTGCGTGGCATTCCTCCGGGTGCCTCACTGCTGGGCGCCGGGGCGCTGATGCTGGCCTTGTGGGTGGTGTGGCGGCTGGTGAGCCATGACCGCCTGCGCCACACTGCGCCCAATCCGGTCTCCGCGGTGGTGCGCTACCACCTCTTCACCTTGCTGCCGGCGGTGGGCATCATGACCGCGCTCGGCAGCCTGCAGTACATGCCGGCGACCGCTGCGCGCGATGCCGAGGCAGGATTTACCCAGGTGTTGCTGGTCATGGCCGTATCCGAGTTGTTCGGGGTGCTGCTGTTCACGCGCCTGACCGAGCTTGTGGTGCGCACCCTGGAGTCGCCGGGCGGATGGCGGGCGCTGGCGGCGGAGGTCTGGCAGCCGGGCTGGTTCGCCGGTTTCGTCGCGGTGCTGCTGCTTGCGGCAGTGGCGCAAGGCAGCGGCCCGGACGGCATAGGCTCGTCGGCGCGCTATTTCGTTTTTCTGCTGGTGGCATGGGCAGCCTATCTTGGGCGGCCGCTGTTCGTGCATCTGGCGACCGCATTGGGGGCGCTGACCTTGCTCGGGCTGGCCCCGGCGCACGCAGGCATGCCTACGGCTGCGCCCTACGCGGTGCTCGACCAGGCGATGCTGGCGGTGTGCCTGGCGGCGCTCGGGTTTCTCGCGTCGGCCACGATGGAGCACCGTCGGGCGATGGAAATCACGCTGGGTGCCGCGGCACGGACCGATCCCCTGACCGGTTTGCTGAATGAACGGGGGCTGGCCCATGCGCTCGCGTCCGACCTGCGTCCGCGTGCGTTGATTGGCGTGGATGTGTGCAACCTCGATCGCATCGAGGACTTGCTGGGCGTTGCCCAGGTGCGGGAGATCGAGGCCGAGATCGCTGCGGAGCTGCGCGCGCGCTTGCCGTCGGGAACCGTCACTGCCCGCACCCATGACGGCTTCTTCGTCGCGGCGCTGGTGGATGATGACGACGCCGATGAAACGGCGCGAATGCTGTGGCAGACGCTGGACGGGCGACGCTACGAGGGCGGCGCGCAGGTGGGCGGCGAGCACGGGGGCGGACGTGCGATGCGGCTGCGGGTGTCGCTAGGCGTGCTGGGGGTGCGCGACGGCGAGCGCGAGGTGATGTCGGCCGACGATGTGGTGACGGCGCTCGCGCTGGCTTGCCAGGTGGCGTCGGATCGCCGGGCGGCACGTCCGATCGCGCACGCCGAAGCGCCGGAACTCATGTTGCGCGCGCGGCGCGAACAGGTGGCGCGGGTCGAGGCCTTGGAGGAGGCCTTGCGCTCCGACGCGGTGGCTGCGTTCGATGAAGGGCTGTGGCTTGCTTGTCAGCCGATCCGTGAGACCCAGGGAAAGGATCGCGAACACGGCGTCGAGGTGTTGCTGCGCTGGTCGGAGGCGGCTGGCGGCGTGATCGCGCCCGGTGAGTTCCTGCCGCTGGCCGAACGCCACGGCATGATGCCCGAGGTCGACCGTTGGGTGGTTGCCCAGACGGTGAGGGTGCTCGCCCCGCACCGCGCCACGCTGGATCGACTTGGCAAGGTTGCGATCAACCTCTCTGGCGCCTCGATGTGTGATGCCGATCTGCCCGCCTTCGTCGCCGATACGTTGAAGATGTACGGTCTGCCGGCCAGCCTGTTCTGTTTCGAGATTACCGAGACCGCGGGCATTGCCCAGCGCGCACAGGCGGTAGAGGTGCTGGAGCGGCTGCGTGGCCTGGGGGCGCGCACTTCGCTGGACGACTTCGGCACCGGCCTGGCGACATTTGACTACCTGAAGGCCTTCCCGCTCGACTACGTGAAGATCGATGGCGGCTTTGTGCGCGAGATGGAACACAACCGGGTGGATCAGCGCATTGTTGCGGCCATCTGTGAGGTGGCGCGGGCGATGGGGCTGCGCACCGTGGCCGAGTTCGTCGAGACGCCGCATCAGCGCGCGTTGCTGGCCGCCTATGGGGTCGACTTCGTGCAGGGCTTCGGTATTGCGCCGCCACTGCCGCTGCAAACCCATATCGAGATGCGGATGGGGCCGCGACGCTGAGCACCGTCCGGCGGCGCTCCACGCGGCTGGTCTGTGCTATACGTACGCAATCATCCACGACAACCACCGGGGCGGGAGCATGAGTACACAAGAAGACAACGTGGTGTTCGGCACCGAGGACATCCTGCGCAGCCTGTGCAATTCGGTCACCAAGGTACTGACCGTCGCCACCGGCAGCCAGGTGCGCTATTCGGCGATGGTCCAGCGCATTACCAAGACCTGCCTCAAGCCCGATATCGGCTGCTTCGTCTTGTTCGACGGCGGCTTCTCCGGCCTGGTGGTGATCAACTTCTCCGCGCCCGCGGCGATGGAGTTGTATGAGAGTTACATGTTGAACATGGGCATGTCCAAGGCCGAACTGGCGAGCGCCTGTACCTCCGATGAGGTCGGCAACGTCATGGGCGAGTTGATGAACCAGATCGTCGGCGACTTCACCGGCAAGATCGCGCGCGAACTCCAGACCCAGATCACCCAGAACCAGCCCAAGATGCTGGCGTTGAACAAGCAGGTGATGCTGAGCGTGGACACCAACCTGGACAAGCCGGAGGCGCGCAGGGTGAGTTTCTATACCGGCCGCAACAACGTCTTCTACCTCGAGCTTGCGATCGACCGTACCGAGTTCATCAAGCTGCATGATTTCGAGCCGGATGAGGTGCTGGACCCGGACGCCCTGATGGATGGCGTCGGCACGCCGGCCCAGACCGCGCCGGTACAAGCGCCCGGGGGCGACGATCACGACGACCTGCTCAAGTCGCTGGGCATGTGATCACCCGCGCCGGTCCGGTGCCGACTGTCGGGTTTGTTCAAGACGTCCGCGTCGGCCGGCGTTAGGCTGTGCGCTCTTTCATGTCCCTGGAGGCGCACCATGAACTTCGGCTACACCATTCTTTATGTCGACGACGTGGCGGCGAGCATCGCGTTTTACGAGGCGGCTTTCGGCTTCAGCCGCGGGTTCGTGCATGAGGCAGGTGACTTCGGCGAGTTGCAGACCGGCGGCACCACGCTGGCGTTTTCTTCGCGGCGGCTGATGCGCGAGTTGAAGAAGAGCCCGGCACGGCCCGACGTCCACGCACCGTGCTTCGAGATCGCTTTCACCACCGAGGATGTGGCCGCTGCGGTAGCGCGCGCAACGGCATCGGGCGCGACCCTGGTGCAAGCCCCCGAGCGCATGCCCTGGGGGCAGACCGTGGCCTACGTTGCTGATCCCGACGGTTTTCTGGTGGAGTTGTGCACGCCCATGTCCGCTGCCGCCGATTAGCGGGGGTGGGTACGCACGGGCGCGCGAAATGCGGGGCATGTCGCCCGGCCCGGCGTCCGGCTGTCGTGCCCCTCCTTGTCATGCCGAGTTTCGGACATCGAGATCAGTCGTAACCCGGTTCAGCGGCCAGGGCTCGCAGATCAGGCGCGATGCGAAAACGGCCAGGTGAGCAGCCGAACCAGGCGCGGAACGCGCGATTCATGTGCGCCTGGTCGGCGTAGCCATGATCGGCGGCGATTTCGGCCAGCGTCTGGTTGCCGGACAGATCGCGGGCGGCGCGGCGGATACGGGCAAGGCCGCGCCAGTAGCCGGGAGGTC
Organism: Rhodocyclaceae bacterium; assembly: GCA_046295975.1. GTDB lineage: Bacteria > Pseudomonadota > Gammaproteobacteria > Burkholderiales > Rhodocyclaceae > UBA2357. The sequence goes on along the minus strand of JBKBMG010000009.1, from coordinate 42,278 downwards.
GGCCGGTGCCGGCGGCGAGCAGGCGCTCCATACTGCGTGCGCCGACGCCCAGCCTGCGGCGGGCCGCCGCAACCGAACTGCATTCCGACAGGGCAGTGAGCGCTTCTACGATGCGCGCGTCCAGGTGCACGTGGTCGTGCACCGCTTCGACCAGAGGGGCGACCGCATCCCATGGTAGGGCCGAGCCGTCGCGCGCGCGCAGCGCGGCCAGCAGGCGAGGTGCGTCGATGCGTGCTGCCGGGTGGAAGCGCAGCCCGATGTAGGCCTGCCCGGCCGCACTCGCCACCGGATACGCGGTATCCGCAAGTGGCGAGACGAACCAGGAAGGTTCCCCCTGCGCCGGCCGCAGCAATATCAGGTCTCGACAGCCGTCGGGGAGTACCACTGAGCGGCACGCCGTGGTTGCGAAGAAATCCCATTGGCGCAAGATCAATCCGGCGTGGGGCGTGAGGCAGGCGTGCGGGTCCATGACCGCATTCTATGCGCGTTTCCACCGCTTTCTCGGCAGCTGACCGGGGTATCATCATCAGCAATCGGGATTCGACAAGTGGTTGCGTCGCCCTGAGCGCTTGTGAAGCGATCGCGCAGCGTCGTCGGGACGCGCGCTGGATCGATTCACCCGCTCTGACCGGGTTCAGGTGGCGACCGTGCGGGGGCGTGGATGGAAAGCGGGGCGCGTATGGCGGTCGAGTTCACCGGGCAACCGGTGGAGGCGGGCACTCAGGCCTGCCGGCTAGAGGCGGTGTGGGATGGCGCGCAAGTGGTCGAGGCGCGCCTCGTCGCCGGCCGGCCGGTGGCGGCAGCGCCAGCATGGATCGGCGCCACTCCGGACGAGGCGCTGGCAATGCTCGCGCAGTCGCCCGAGATGCTCGCATCCGGGCCACATGCGCATTGTCTGGCCGCGCGCGCGGCCTGTGTCGCAGCAGGCGCGAACATCGTCCGTCCCGACGGCGCGCGCGAGGAACGCGCCATCGCCATCGAAACGGCGCAGGCCCACATCCGGCGCTTGATGATCGACTGGCCAGCCTTGTTCGGTCACGAGCCCCGGCGCGACCGTTTCGGCATTCTGCACCGTCGCCTGGGTCGGGTGCTGACCGAGGACGCCCCCGCTCAGGATGAAGCCGCCTTCCGGCTCGGCGGGGAGTTGCTGGATTTGGTTGCGATCGAGATGTTGTCCGGCTTCTTCCGTTCGGTGCGCGAGCCGCATCGCCTTCAGGAGTTCGTGGAATGCGCCGAGCGCGGCGGTAACATCGGTGCTGCCCTGGCCGATTTGATCCGCATGGGGTCTTCGGTTGCCCCCGCCGACGCGGTGGCGTTGCTGCCGCCAACGCCTGCGTCCGAGTGGGCTGAACGTATCTCGACGATGTCGGCGGCGACGCTGGCGGCCTTCGCCGCCTGCCCCGAGGTGGACGGCGCGACTAGGGAAACCGGCGCGCTGGCGCGCCATGCCGAGCGCGGCCTGATCGGAAAACTGTTGCTGCATGGACACCGTGTGGCCGCGCGGCTGTTTGCGCGGGTGGTCGACCTCGCCGATACCGCCAGCCGCCTGCGCCATCCGCTGGCCGAGGACATGCCCGCCTTGATCGACGCTGCCGCATGCGGCGATGCGACCGGGCTGGCGTGCGTGGAAACCGCAACCGGAACACTGATCCATGTCCTGCGGCTGGACGGTGGGCGTGTCGCCGATCATGTCATCGTGCCCCCGGCGGCCTGGAACGGCCATCCGCGCGGCGCGCTGATGTGCGAGGCGGCCGGCTGGCAGGCTCCCGATCGGCGCACGGCGGAGCTCAGGTTGCGGGCGCTGGCTTTGTCACTGGACCCATGCGGGCAGATTGGCGTGGTGTTGACTGATTGCGGCACGGCGGAAAGCGGCGGTGCATGAGTTGGCGCTGGCCGAGGAAGTGAGCCGCATCGTCGAGGATGCGGCGGCGGCACGCGGGGCGACGGAGGTGGGCCGCATCGTGCTGGAGATCGGCCAACTCGCGATGGTGGAGGTGGACGCGTTGACCTTTTGCCTGGCCTCGGTGCTGCGCGACGGCTGTGCGCGGGGCGCGTGCATCGATGTCGAACTGGTGCCGGGGCGTGGACGCTGTGGGGCCTGTGGGGCGGAAGCGGCGCTGGCGCAGCGCTACGACCCGTGTCCGGCGTGCGGTGCTCATGCGCTTGAGCCTACTGCGGGAACCGGCATGCGGGTGAGGGAGATCGAACTGATCCTGCCCTGACTCACGGTGACGGAGGAGGTGTTGGCGATGTGCTCGACATGCGGATGCGGGGGCCATGAAGCCGCTATCGGTACGCCCTGGCGGCGGTCGAAGGCGCAGGCCGGGCGCGCGGCTTGGTCAGCCCGGCGGGGGGAGGCGAACGAAGGGGCGCCCGCTCGGGCGGCGGGGTCGGTTCAGGCGGTCGAAGGTCATGCCGTGGCGGACGCCGATGCGCCGGGGGGGCCGGCGTCCGGGCCTTCCGTGTCCGAGATCGTGCGCGTTGAGCGTGATCTGCTCGGGCGCAACGATGCAATCGCCAGGGGCAACCGCGACTGGTTCGCCGCCCATGGCGTACTTGCGCTCAATTTCGTTTCCAGTCCCGGTAGCGGCAAGACCAGCCTGCTGGTGCGCAGCATCGAGGCGCTGGCCGGGCGGGTGCCGGTGGCGGTGATCGAGGGGGACCAGCAGACCGAGCTCGACGCCGAGCGCATTCGCGCCACGGGCGCCGCCGCGCTACAGATCAATACCGGCAAGGGCTGCCATCTGGATGCCGACATGATTCGACGTGCCCTGGCGCGCATGGCGCTGGCGGACGACAGTCTGCTGTTGATCGAGAACGTCGGCAACCTGGTGTGCCCGGCCGCATTCGACCTGGGCGAGGCGCACAAGGTGGTGATCCTGTCGGTGACCGAAGGCGAGGACAAGCCGTTGAAGTATCCGGACATGTTCGCCGCCGCCGACCTCATGCTGCTCAACAAGACGGACTTGCTGCCCTACGTGGATTTCGACGTCGCCCGGGCGGTGGACCTGGCACGTCGGGTCAATCCCCGTCTGGCGTGCCTGCCGGTGTCGGCACGCACCGGCGCAGGACTGGATGACTGGCTGGCCTGGGTGCTCGCACGCTGCCGCGGTGTCGGGCATCGGCCGGATGGCCTGACGGAATGAACGGCACGCCGGCGGTCGTGGCCGGGGCGAGGGCGTCGGAGTCTATGACGGCCGGCCCCGCCCATGCGGCGGTGTTCGACACCGCCACCCATGGCGCCACCGTGCTGGCGCTGGGCGCGTACTTCCAGGCAACCCCGTGCCTGCTCGAAGGTTCGTCGGCGCGTTTCGGCCGAAATGCCGGTGATCTCGATCGCGCCGAAGCCTGTCGGGCACTCGAGCACGAGGTCGCGTCGATGCTGGCGACTACCGCCGGCATCGACCTCGTGGCCCACGATCTGCATCCCGATTTTCATTCCACCCGTGTCGCTCATCGGCTTGCCGCGCAACTGGGGGTGCCGGCGGTTGCGGTACAACACCACCACGCCCACGTCGCCGTTGTGCTCGCCGAGCATGGGACCGGCGGCGACGGTGGTGCCGTGCTGGGGCTGGCCCTGGACGGCGTCGGGTTGGGCAGCGACGGCACGCCCTGGGGGGGCGAGTTGCTGCGCGTCGCAGCGGGCGGTTTCGAGCGTCTGGGGCATCTCTTGCCCCTGCCGCTGGCGGGGGGCGATCGTGCCGCACGCGAACCCTGGCGCATGGCCGCGGCGGTGCTGCAGCGTCTCGGACGAGGGCACGAGATCGCGCGGCGCTTTGCCCACAGGCCGGCGGCTGCGGGGCTGGCGGCGATTCTGGCGCGACCGGACTTGTGTACATCCACATCCAGCCTGGGGCGACACTTCGATGCCGCCGCCGGACTGCTTGGCTTGTGCGAAGTGATGCAAGGCGACGCCGAGGCGGCGATCGCGCTGGAGCGGGCCGCTGCCGCACATCCGCCGGTGGCGGCCGATTCCGGCGGATGGCAGGTCGATGCCGCCGGGCGGCTGGACTTGCTGCCGGTGCTGGCAGGCCTGGTTGATGAAGCCGACACCGGGGCGGGCGCGGCACGCTTTCATGCGACACTGGTGGCGGCGCTGGCTGAGTGGGTGTGGCGTGCAGCGCAGGCGGGCGGCGTGCAGCGGGTGGTTTTGTGCGGTGGCTGTTTGCACAACCGCCTGCTTGCCGATGGCTTGCGCGCGCGGCTGAGCGAGGCCGGCCTGCAGGTGCTGGCCGCGCGTCGCCTGTCTCCGGGCGATGCCAGCCTGGCGCTGGGACAGGCCTGGGTCGCGCGCCAGCGCGGCGCGCCGGGTGGCTTGTCCGGCGTGCGTGATCGGTGCGTGCCAAATGGGTAGGCGATGACGGATTCGAACGTTTTCGACGTGGTGTGCGCCACGGGCGTCGTGGCTCGGTCCCGAGTCCAAGCCTGTCCCGGAACCGCGGGGAAGGACTGAACATGTGTCTGGCGATACCTGCGCGCGTCGTCGCGCTGCTGGAGGATGAACGCTGCCGGATCGACCTCGATGGTGTGGCGATGGAGGTGTCGCTCGCCTTGGTGGATGAGGTTGCGGTCGGTGATTACGTCATCGTGCATGTGGGGCATGCGCTCGCCCGGCTCGATCGCGAGGAGGCGGAGCACACCCTGGCGATGCTCGCGCAGATCGGGTTGGCGTCCGCTCCGCCGCTGGCGGGCGACGCGCAGGAAGGTGGGACATGAGCGAGCGAAACGTGTCCTGCGGCAGTGAACGCGGGCGGGCAGCGCAGGCCACGCACGGAGGCCGGAGATGGGCATGAGATATGTCGACGAATTTCGCGACGGCGATCTCGCACGCGCGCTTGCCGCGGCACTCGCGCGGGAAGTCGACCCGGCGCGCCGCTACGCCTTCATGGAGTTCTGCGGCGGGCACACGCATACGATTGCGCGCTACGGTCTGGGTGACCTGCTGCCGCCCAATCTGCGGATGATTCACGGCCCCGGCTGTCCGGTGTGCGTACTGCCGGTCGGGCGTATCGACATGGCAATCGAGCTGCTCCGGCAGCGGCCGGACGTGACGCTGTGCACCTACGGCGACTGTCTGCGTGTGCCAGGTTCGGGTGGCATGTCCTTGCTCAAGGCCAAGGCAGCCGGCGCGTCGGTGCGCATGGTGTATTCCCCGCTCGAGGCCTTGGCGCTGGCCCGCGCCGAGCCGCAGCGCGAGGTGGTGTTCTTCGCCATCGGTTTCGAGACCACGACCCCGCCCACCGCGCTGCTGCTGCGCGAGGCACGCCGCGCTGGCGTGGGCAACCTCAGCGTGATCTGCAACCACGTGCTGACCCCGCCCGCGATGGCCGCGATTGTCGACGCCCCGCCGGATTCCGGCATGCGCCTGGACGGCTTCGTGGGGCCGGCGCACGTGTCCGTGGTGATTGGCAGCCAGCCCTATGCACGGTTTGCGCGTGATCATCGCAAACCGGTGGTGATCGCCGGTTTCGAGCCGCTGGACGTGCTGCAGGCGGTACGCATGCTCGTGCGTCAGGTGGGCGAGGGGCGCGCCGAGGTGGAGAATGAGTTCACCCGCGCCGTCACGCCGGACGGGAATCGCAAGGCGCAGGCGGTGATGACGGAGGTCTTCGAATTGCGCGAAGCCTTCGAGTGGCGTGGGCTTGGGGTGCTCCCGCGGTCCGCGCTGCGGATTCGCGACGCCTATGCGCAATGGGATGCCGAGCGGCGCTTCGGCCTCGACTACCGGCCGGTGGCCGACCACAAGGCCTGCGACTGTGCGGCCATTCTGCGCGGGGAGAAGCGGCCCGAGGCCTGCCGTCTGTTCGCGCGTGCCTGCACCCCGGACACGCCGCTAGGCGCCTGCATGGTGTCCAGCGAAGGGGCGTGCGCGGCGCAATACCGCTACGGCCGCAGGCCGGTGCAAGGCGCGGGGGCCGCCAGAGAGGGCCGTGCTGTCGGCAGCGGAGTGAGCGGGCCGGCGGACGACGGGGCGAGGGCCGGCGCATGAACCGCAGGCCGACCGATGATTTTCCGCCGCTGGACGTGCGCCATGGCCGCATCGATCTTGGTCACGGCGCCGGTGGTCGCGCCACGGCGCAACTGGTCGCACGGCTGTTCGCCCCGGCCTTCGACAACGCCTTTCTTGCACGCGGGGACGACGGCGCCGTGCTGCCGTCACCGCTACCGGGGGAGCGGCTGGTGATCAGCACCGATGCCCATGTGGTGACACCCTTGTTCTTTCCCGGGGGGGACATCGGCTGCCTGTCGGTGCATGGCACGATCAACGACCTGGCGGTAATGGGCGCGCGCCCCTTGTACCTGTCCGCCGCCTTTGTGCTGGAGGAGGGCTTGGCGCTGGCCGATCTGGCGCGGGTGGTCGCGTCCATGGCGGAGGCGGCGCGCGCAGCCGGCGTGGCGGTGGTGACCGGCGACACCAAGGTGGTCGAACGAGGCAAGGGCGACGGCGTGTTCATCGTCACCACCGGCGTGGGTGCGGCACCGGCGGGGCGCCAACTGGGCGGTACGCAGGTGCGCTCGGGTGACGCGATTCTGCTGTCGGGAAGTATCGGCGACCATGGCATGGCGATCATGGCCTGCCGCGAGGGGCTGGCCTTCGAGACCGAGATCCGCTCCGACACCGCAGCCCTGCACGGTCTGGCGGCCGACGTAATGGCGGCCGCCCCCGGCCTGCACGCGATGCGCGACCCCACCCGTGGCGGCCTGGCCGCGGCGCTGAACGAGATCGCCGCCCAGGCTGGGGTCGGCATGATGCTGGACGAGACCGTCATTCCGGTGCAGCCCGCAGTGCGTGCGGTCTGCGAACTCCTGGGCCTGGACCCCTTGCACATCGCCAACGAAGGCAAACTGCTGGCGATCTGCGCCGAACGCGACGCCGACGCCGCCCTCGCGGCGATGCGCGCCCATCCGCTGGGCCGCGCGGCAGCGCGCATCGGCACGGTGGTCGAGGATGAGGCGTGCTTCGTGCAACTGCGCACCGGGCTGGGCGGCTGCCGGCTGGTAGACTGGCTGTCGGCCGATCCGCTGCCGCGAATCTGCTGAGTGGCATGCCGGTTTGCACGACCAGCGCACCTTTGCCTCCACCCCATCCCACCCGCCTGTTGCGGGTTCCAGAGGCCGTCGGACTTGAGTCATCGTCATCCATCAAGCGGGCAGGCAAGCTCCCGTTCCCGCGTTTCCGAGGCGCACGCCGGCCCTCGTGAGCCCCATGACCCCAATGGCTCCCATGACCCCCATGGCCACCATGCGTGTCCGGTGTGCGAGACCCCCGGCACGCGCTTTTTTCTGCGCGTGGACGATGTCCGTTACTGGCGCTGCGAGCGATGCTCGGCCACCTTCATGGCCCCCGATCAGCGTCCCTCACGCGCGCGCGAACGGGCGGAATACGAGTTGCATCGCAACGACGCCGCCGACCCCGGCTACCAGGCCTTTCTATCCCGCGTTGCGCAGCCTCTGCTCGAACGCCTGAGCAGTCCGTGCCATGGTCTGGACTACGGTTGCGGCCCGGGGCCGGCGCTGGCTACGCTGGTGCGCGCGGCCGGCCACACCGTGGCCTTGTACGACCCTTTTTTCCATCCCGATCCCGAGGTGCTGACGCGGCGCTACGATTTCATTGCCTGCACCGAAGTTGCGGAGCATTTCCACCAGCCGGCCGAGGAGTTCCGCCGACTCGACGGCATGCTCGCCCCGGGAGGGTGGCTGGCGTTGATGACCCGCTTCCAGACCGACGATGCGCGTTTCGCCAACTGGCACTACCGTCGCGATCCGACCCACGTGGTGTTCTACCGCGACGATACGGTGCGCTTCATCGCAGCTGCGCTGGGCTGGCGCTGCCAGATTCTGGGCGCCGACGTGGCCATGCTGCAGAAACCCGCGGGCTGAGGTGTTGCTGCACTCGAGGCCTTACGGCTGGGTCGGTTTACCGGCGGCGTTGGCGACGAAACCCGTGCAATGCGCGGCGCGTTCGGCGATCTCCACGATTCGTGCCGCTTCGTCGGCACTTAGCGCGCTCACCGCCGCGCCTTCCAGATTCACGCTGCCGCCGGGCGAGAGCATGAGTGAGAGCGTGCGGCGATTGTGCGTGTCCGCGAGATAGACGCCGGGCAGCGTCTCCACGAGATCGGCGAAGGCGTCGTTGAGTGTGGTGTCGGCGTGCAGCCGTTCGATCAAGTCCGGCGCTCCGGCCAGCCATTCGTAGCCCTGCGGCCGTTGCAGCGCAATGCGGTAGCGTCCGTCGAACAGGCGCGACATCGCGTCCGCCGCCGCGGAATCGGCGAGGTTGGGGAGTGCGCGTGAGATCGTCGCCTTGAGCGCATGCGACAGCCGGCTGTTCTCGCGCTCCCGCACCGTATGGTGTACCAGCGCCGCTTGCGGTGTGGAATGTCCGTTGCCGCGGCTGATGAAACGCAGGCGGATTGGTGAGTCCGAGCGGAAATTGAGTTGCCATGTGCCGATGAGGGCGCTGTCGCCGCTCATGGTCCACCGCGACTCCGGCGAGCGCAACGAGAAGCCCACCCCCCAGAACGACCAGTTCCGCACTGGCGTGCACCAGAACCGCCAGCCGTTGCGCCGACACAGGGCGAGGCGCTGGGCGTCTTCGGCGAGCTCCAGCCGATGATCGGCAAAGGTCTTGCCGAACTGCCGGACCATCCAGATGGCGCCAACGATGATGCTTCCCATGATCAGCGCGACGAACAACTCACCCATGCGACCTCCCGCTCGGCGTAGAGTGGCAACGAAGTGCATGCTGCCGTACATTTCGCCTGTCGGTCGAGTCATTTTTCCGCACGCCCGGCGTGCCCTGGAGACAGCATGCAACTACCCAACCACCAACTCACCATGACGGTACTGATGACACCCGACATGGCGAACTTTTCCGGCAAGGTCCATGGCGGTGCGATTCTGCGCTTGCTCGACCAGGTCGCCTACGCCTGTGCCAGCCGCTATGCGGGCGAGTACGTGGTCACCTTGTCGGTGGATCAGGTGATGTTCCGTGAGCCGATCAACGTCGGGGAACTGGTGACCTTTCTCGCCTCGGTGAACTACACCGGCAAGACCTCGATGGAAATCGGCATCAAGGTGGTGGCCGAGAACATCCGCGCCAAGCGCGTGCGCCATGCCAACAGCTGCTTTTTCACCATGGTCGCGGTGGACGAGAACGGCCGCGCCACCGGTGTGCCGCCTTTCGTGCCGGGTACGCCGGAAGAGGAGCGGCGCAACCGCGAGGCCAAGCTGCGCCGCGAATTGCGCCAGGAGTTCGAGCAGCGTCAGCAGGCGCTCAAGCCGGGCGAGGGAGGTCCGGCTTGAGGATTCACCGCGGGTTGTTTCCGCGCCGTTCCGCGAACAGTTGCGAGAGCGCCTGAGAGGCCGCGATCGCGCGCGGAAAGCCGGCTGGCACGGTGATCAGGTAGACCACTTCCTTGAGTTCGTCCTCGGTGACTCCGATGTTCAGCGCGTAGCCAGCGTGCACCCGCATGATGCCGGTTTCGCCGAACGCTGCCATGGCGGCGACGGCGGCCAACTGGCGGGTGCGGTCGTCCAGTCCGGCGCGACTCCATACGTCGCCCAGCGCGTAGGCCTCGGTGGCTTCGGCGAGAAAGGGGAATTCCTCGCGCATGGCTTCAAGCTTGGGCTGGGGCTGGCCGTTGTTGAGCTTGAGCACGACTTCCGCGCCGCGCTCGCTGCGCGCCTGGGTGGTTCCGGCCTGGATTGGCAGCGACAGCATGGTGGTCGCCAGCACCAGAGCCGCAACGACATGATTGAGCAGTTTCATGGTGTTTTCCTCCTGACGTTCACTGGCTGGCGGTGGGGCGTACCACGATCTCGCTGGTATCGACGTCCTCGGGTTGCTCGATCACATGTGCGATCGACGCAGCAATCGCTTCCGGCTTGAGGGCGATGCGGCGGTATTCAGCCATGGCCCGGGCGGTGCCTGCGTCAGTGATGGTGTCGGCAAGCTCCGATTCGACCACCCCGGGATAGACGCAGGTCACCCTCAAACTGCGGTGTTCCTGGCGCAATCCGTCAGAAATCGCGCGTACGGCGTACTTGGTCGCGCAATAGACGGCAGCGGTGGGCACCACGTAAAGGCCGCCGATCGAAGAGATGTTGATGATTTGTCCGCCACCCTGGCGCTGCATGACGGGCAGAACAGCGGCCACGCCATGCAGCACGCCACGGATGTTGACGTCGATCATGCGATCCCATTCGTCAAGCTTGAGGGCTGCCAGCGGTGACAGCGGCATCACGCCGGCGTTGTTGATGATCACGTCGATCCGGCCGTGGCGGGCGAGTGCAAAGTCGGCGAAGGCCTGCACCTCCTCGCGCCGGGTGACGTCGAGCGCACGGTACTCCACGTCGATCACCCCCCCATCGGTCGCACCGGTATCGGCTGCACCGGCTTTATCGGTGTGCTCGGCGTGCAGGCTTTCGACCAGTGCCCTCAGTCGCTCGGTGCGGCGTGCGCCGATGACCAGGTGGTGGCCGCGCCGGGCCAGCGCGAGGGCCGTGGCTTCGCCGATGCCGCTGCTCGCGCCGGTCAGCAGCACGACCTTGGGATGGCTCGCAGGGAGACAAGTGAAAGAGGTCATCGTGAGGCTCCTGTTTGCTGCGGCCCGAGGGGCTGACCCCGGGCCGGTTTCATGGATGGTGTGACGGGTACGAAGACAGGTACTCGCCACGCCATCCATGCTAGGGAGCATGCCCTGCGGCGCTAAGACCGGTTTCTATCCGATGATTGCCTGATCCTATTCGTGATCCACGGAAATACGAGTATCGGGACCAAATCCATGCACAATGTTCTTGCTCCATATACGTCCTACCTGCCTCGACCGGAGAGTGGCGATGCCCCGCCTGAGAATGATCGATCTGGTGAAACGCCTCGCCCCTCATGAGGGCTATACCCAGACCTTGCTCGATGGGGTGACGTTGATGCGCGCCAACCATGCCTTGCCCATTACTCCGGCGCTCTACGAGCCGAGCATCGTCGTCGTACTGCAGGGGTGCAAACGGGGTTTCCACGGGGGCAGGGAATATGTGTACGACGCCGGCCACTACCTGGTGCTGTCGGTTCCATTGCCTTTCAATACCCAGACCGAGGCCAGCGCGGACGAGCCCATGCTCGGCGTGGTGTTGAACATCGAGCCGGCGCTGAGCGCCGAACTGGCAATGCGCATCGAGGAGATCGGCGCGCACCGGCCGGTACCGCCCGCCACGCTGTATGCCACACCGCTCGACGCCCGGCTGGAGGATGCGCTAGGGCGTTTGCTTGAAACCCTGTGCGTGCCGGAAGAGGCCGCCTTGCTCGGGCCGGGTATTGTTCGCGAGATCACCTATCGCGTGTTGAGCGGCGGACAGGGTGGCAGCCTGCGCGCGGCCATGCAGCAAGGCAGCAGCTTCGGGCGTATCGCCAAGGTGTTGCGCCGCATCCACACCCAGTTCGCGCACCGCCTCGACGTGGGCATGCTCGCGGGCGAAGCCCATCTCAGCGTGCCGGCCTTCCATGCCCATTTCAAGGCCGTCACCGCGACCTCGCCGGTTCAGTACATCAAGTCGATCCGGCTGCACCAGGCCCGCCTGCTGATGATTCGCAACGGCATCAGCGCGGCGGCCGCGTCCGAACAGGTGGGCTACGAAAGCCCTTCGCAGTTCAGCCGCGAGTTCAAGCGCTTGTTCGGCCGCAGCCCGCTCGACGAGGCGCGGCACTTGAAGACCTTGTTGTCGCTCAACGGGCCGCAGGGTGCTGAGCTCAGCGGTTCTCCAGGTAGCGGCGCCAGCCACCGAAGTGGCTGATGTCGGTCGCGCCTTCGATGCCGCACGGTTCGCAGATGAAGCCGGTTTCCCACCGGCCGTCGGCGAGCTCGATCTTGCCGAGCCCGAGCGGAGCGGGGATGGCGGCGAGAAAGGTGCCGAGTTCGGCGGCCGGCAGCTCCCACACTTCCACTTCGATTGCGCAGCCGCCTTCGGCCACGCGGACCATGCCGGGGCGCAGCGGCGGGCCGCCGGCCAGGGCATGGAGCTGGTAGTCGGGGCTGCTGCGGGTACGTTCGAGCAATTGGGCACCACGCGCGGTGAGCTGGTGGTTGATCTGCAGGCCTTGCAGGTGGGCGCCGCATACGACCACGCGCAGGCGGTCGTGCTGCGCCGTGGTGGCGGGAGCGGCGAGCTCGCAGGCATGCCCGCCTGCGAGCGGCAGGCGATGCTGGCGTTGCAGCGCATCGGCCACCGCAGCGTAGTCGAGCAGGTTCATGAAGTTGGTGTAGTAGCCGAGTTCGCTGTTGCGCAATACCGGTTCGTCTGCGAGTTCGGCCAGGGTGACGGGGCGGCCGATGGTGGGGGTGAGTACGCAATCCAGCCCGGCGAGCAGGGCGTCGCACACCGCCTTGAAGGCTTGCAGCCGGTACTGGGCGTTGAAGGCATCGACCGCACTGGCGCCGGGGGCCTGGGCGAGCACCGCGTGAATCACCGGCAGCACGGCGTCCGGGTCGCGTTCGATCAGATCGCCGGCAACGGTGTAGCGCTCGGCCACCCAGGGGCCCTCGTACAACAGGCGGGCAGCCTGCAGAAAGGGGGTGAAATCGAGTTCGACCGCTTCGCCGCCTATGGCCTGAAGTTGCCCGACCGCTGCGGCGAACAGTGCCGGGCCTTCATCGCAGCCGAAGAACTCGAGATCCTGCTGGCGTGGCACGCCGAAGCGGAAGGGGCGGGGGGCGCCGAATGCGCCGGCGTGGTTCCATGACGGGTTGCTGCGGCTGTAGGCGTCGCGCGTGTCGTACTGGGCGGTGAGTGCCAGCAACTCGGAGGCCTCGCGTGCGGTGGCGGTGAAATAGGTGACGCAGTCGAGGGTGCGGCATGCCGGCACCACCCCGGCGGCGGACAGCAGGCCGCGCGTGGGCTTGGTGCCGACCAGGTTGTTGAGCGCGGCGGGTACCCGACCGGAACCGGCGGTGTCGGTACCGAGCGAGAAGCTGGCGACGCCCAGCGCGACCGCCAGCGAGGAGCCGGCGCTGGAGCCGCCCGAGGGATACGCCGGCAACACCGAGTTGCGGCACGCGCCATAGGGGGAGCGGGTACCGTTGAGGCCGGTGGCGAACTGGTCGAGGTTGGTCTTGCCGAGCGGGATCGCACCGAGTGCGATCAGGCGTTCGATCAGCGTCGCGGACTGTTCCGGGGGGTAGGCGAAGGCCGGGCAGGCGGCAGTGGTGGGGATGCCGGCGAGGTCGATGTTGTCCTTGATCGCGAAGGGGATGCCGTACAGCGGCAGATCGTCCGGCGAGTGGTCGTCCAGCGCGGCGAGGTAGGGTTCGAGCTCGGTCTCGTCGAGCAGGTGGATGAACAGCCGGTATTCCGGGTTGAGTGCGCTGGCGCGTTCGCGCAAGCTGCGGAGCAGTGCGCGGGGGGTGAGGGCGCCGCTGCGGTAGGCGGCGCGCAGTGCGTCCAGGCGCAGGTCGAAGGGGTGGGTGGGCAGGGCGGTGTTCATGCTTCCTCCAGGATCAGGACACGTTGGCCTGCGCGTACCGGCGAACCGGGTTGCACCCGGATCTTCTTGACGATGCCGTCGCGCGGGGCGGTGAGGGGGATTTCCATCTTCATCGATTCGAGCACCACCAGGGTGTCGCCTTCGCGGACACGCTGGCCGGCCTCGACCCGGACCTGCCACAGGTTGCCGGCGATATGGCTTTCGATGCCGTGCTCGCCGTGGCCGAGCGGTGCATCCTCGCCCAGGTCGGGGGCGACGTCCTCGGCCTCGAAGTGGGCCTGACCGCTGGCGATCCAGCGCTCGCGTTCGGCGTCGAAGGCCGCGCGCTGGCGCGAGCGGAAGGCGGCGATGCCCTCGGCTTCGCGGCTGAGGAAGGCCTGGTAGTCCGACAGGCGCAACGTGGTCGGCTCGATCTCGATGGCATGGCGGCCGAGCGGAAAGTCGTGGCGGATGCGCAGCAAGTCCTCGGCCGATACCGGATGAAAGCGGATCTGGTCGAAGAAGCGCAGCAGCCAGGGCTTGCCGTCGAAGGCGGCAACGGCGTGATAGCGGTTCCACATCTGCAAGGTGCGACCGACAAACTGATAGCCGCCGGGCCCCTCCATGCCGTAGATGCACAGGTAGGCGCCACCGATGCCGACCGAGTTCTCCGCGGTCCAGGTGCGGGCCGGGTTGTATTTGGTGGTGACCAGGCGGTGGCGCGGGTCGAGCGGCGTGGCCACCGGCGCACCCAGGTAGACGTCGCCCAGGCCCATCACCAGGTAGCTCGCCTCGAACACCGCGCGCTGCACTGCGTTGAGATCGGGCAGGTCGTTGATGCGACGGATGAACTCCAGGTTGCTGGGGCACCAGGGGGCATTCTTGCGCACCGTGGTCATGTATTTCTCGATCGCCAGGCGGCAGGCGGGGTCGTCCCACGACAGCGGCAGATGCACGATGCGCGACGGGACTTCCAGATCGTCCTGGGTACATACGCCCGTCCACAGCGCAGCGACCCGCTCGAGCAGCTTGGCCAGCGGCAGGGTTTCGGGGCGGTAGTGCAGTTGCAGTGAGCGGATGCCGGGGGTCAGGTCCACCAGGCCGTCGAGCGTGAGGGCTTCGATTGCCTGCATCAGCGCGTGGGCGCGAAAGCGCAGTACCAGATCGAGCTCTGCCGGGCCGATCTCCAGCAGCAGGTGGGTGTCACCAGACAGGCGCGCCACCAGCCGGGTGTCGGCCTCGCCCAGTTCGAGCACGATGGGTGAGTGGGGTACCATCGCCGGGCTGTGTGAGGGGTAGGCCTGGGCGAGGGTGTGCGTCTCCACCTGGCGGGCGTTTGCGAGGCTGCGCGCGGTGGCGAGATCCACCGGCACGAAGCGCAGCTTGTCGCCTGCCTTCAACTGGCCGAGCTGCCACAGGTCGGCCTCGATCACTGTCACCGGGCAGACGAAGCCCCCCAGGCTGGGGCCGTCCGGCCCAAGGATCACCGGCATGTCGCCGGTAAAGTCGACCGCGCCGACCGCATAGGGATTGTCGTGGATGTTGGAGGGGTGCAGCCCGGCCTCGCCGCCGCTGTCGCGCGCCCATTCCGGCTTGGGGCCGATCAGGCGCACGCCGGTGCGGCTGGAGTTGAAATGCACCTCCCAGTCCGTGGCAAGGAAACGCTCGATGTACGCCGGCTGGAAATACTCCGGTGCCCCGTGCGGGCCGTAGATCACCCGGAGTTCGCGCACGGCCGGCAGCGCCGGGGTCAGCGTGGCGGGCAGGCGGGCGCCGGCCGCAGGCTCGTCCAGCGGGAACAGATGCAGCACATCGCCGCCACGCAGCGCGCGGCCACCATGACCGCCGAACTGGCCGAGGGTGAAGGTGCTCTTGCTGCCAAGGTAGTCCGGCACGTCGATGCCGCCGCGCACGCACAGGTAGCTGCGGGTGCCGCTGCCGGCAATGGTACCGAACACCAGCCGGCTGCCGGCCGGGATGAAAATGGCGGTATTCATCGGCTGCGGCTGCTCGTCGAGGGTCAGCGGAATCTCCGCGCCGGTGACGGCGATCACCGCATCGCAGTTGAAACGCAGCACCGGCCCGCTCATGGTGATCTCGAGCGCTGCCGCGCCCTCGGCGTTGCCGAGCAGGCGGTTGCCCAGACGCAGCGCACGGTCGTCCATCGGACCGGAAGGCGGCACCCCCACGGCCCAGTAGCCCAGCCGGCCCGGCCAGTCCTGCACCGTGGTCTGGGTGCCGGCGGTGATGAACTCGATGCTGTGGCTGCGGTAGTGCAGCCCCTCCAGGCAACGGGTCCACGGCTGGCCGCTGGCGAAGGGCGCGTAGGCCAGGATCTGGCGCAGGTAATCGCGGTTGGTCTCGACGCCATACAGGCGGCTGGCGGCCAGTGCGGCGTCCAGGCCGGCGATGGCCGCGTCCCGGTCTTCGGCGTGGGCGATCAGCTTGGCGATCATGGGGTCGAAATAGGGCGGGATCTCGCATCCGGCCTCCACCCAGGTGTCGATACGCAGGGCATGACCGTCGGCGGGCGGAAAGTCGACCGCGGTCAGCAGCCCGGGGCAGGGCTGGAAGTCGCGGCCGGGGTCTTCCGCATACAGCCGGGCCTGGATGGCGTGGCCGCGGGCTTGCAGGCTGGCGGCCAGCTCGGTGAGCGGCGGCAGCTCGCCGGCGGCAAGCTGCACCATCCAGGCCACCAGGTCTACGCCCCACACCTGTTCGGTCACGCCATGTTCCACCTGCAGGCGGGTGTTGACCTCCAGGAAGTAGAAGGCGCCCGCCGCACTGTCGTAGACGAACTCCACCGTCCCGGCCGAGCGGTACCTCACTGCACGTGCCAGCCGTACGGCGGCCTCGCACAAGGCTTCGGCCATGCCGGCAGGCAGATTGGGGGCGGGGGTTTCTTCCAGCACCTTCTGGTTGCGCCGCTGCACCGAGCAGTCGCGTACGCCAAGCGCGATCACCTCACCGGCACCATCGCCAAACACCTGCACTTCCAGATGGCGGGCGCGTTCGATGTATTTCTCGATGAACACGCCGGCGTCTGAGAAGTTGTTCTCACCCAGGCGGCGTACCGCGTCGAACTGCTGCGCCAGTTCATCAGCACTGCGGCACACCCGCATGCCGATGCCCCCCCCGCCCGCAGTGCTCTTGAGCATCACCGGATAGCCGACGGTGCTTGCGGCGGCGAGGGCCTCGTCCACCGAGGCGAGCAGTCCGGTGCCTTCGAGCATGGGCACGCCGTGGGCCTTGGCCAGCGCGCGCGCGGTGTGCTTGAGGCCGAACACCCGCAGTTGTTCGGGGGTCGGGCCGATGAAGGCAATACCGGCAGCCTCGCAGCGTTCGGCGAAGGCGGCGTTTTCGGACAGGAAGCCGTAGCCGGGGTGGATGGCGCCAACGCCATGATCACGCGCAATGGCGAGGAGCTTGTCCACCGCAAGATAGGTCTGCGCCGCCGCGCCTTCACCCAGGCTGTGGGCCTCGTCGGCTTCGATCAGATGGCGGCTGGCGGCATCGGCTTCGGAATACACCGCCACCCCGGTGGTGCCCAGGGCCTTGAGGGTGCGCAGGATGCGGCAGGCAATCGCACCGCGGTTGGCGATCAGGACTTTGTCGAACATGGTTTCACCCGATGGAGTCGAGCTGTGGCGGGTCGTCCCGCCCGGATCGGTGCCGCGGGGGTCGTCCCCCGTGGGGCTGCGCAGCAGCCAGGGGTGTCAGCGCGCGGCGGCGTCCCAGATCAGGACTTCTGCCGGGGTGGGGTTGTCGCCGTTGCACGGGTTGTTCAACTGCGGGCAGTTGGAAATCAGCACGATCACGTCCATCTCGGCGCGCAGTTCCACATACTTGCCGGCGGCGGAGATGCCGTCTTCGAAGCTCAGCCCGCCTTCCGGCGTGACTGGCACGTTCATGAAGAAGTTGATGTTGGCACCGATGTCGCCCTTGTCCAGACGGCCATCGTGCAGGCAGCCGCACAGAAAGTTGTCGCGGCAGGCGTGCATGTGCAGCTTGTCGAGCGCGTAGCGCACGGTGTTGCTCTCCTGCGCGCAGGCGCCACCCAGGGTGTCGTGGCGACCGCAGGTGTCGGCGACGATGGTCAGCAGCGGCTTGCCCAGGTTGGAGTACAGCACCGTGCCGGTACTCAGGTAGATGCTGGCCTGGCGGCGCAGGGTGCGCTGCGGGTCGTAGCGCTCGCGTGGGTTGGCCGCGCTGTAGAACAGGGTGTCGACGGCCTGGTTGCCCTCCAGGTCGAGCAGGCGGATGGTCTGGCCGGCCTTGACTTCGCCGACCCAGGGCTCGCCGGCGGGGATCAGGTGACGGGCGACGGCGGTTTCGGGGGTGAGTGCGCTGGCGGTGAGTGTGCTCATGGTGGCGGCCCTCACAGGTAGAGGTTTTCGGTGTTGATGAAGCCGCGCACGTTCTCCGGGCGCGAGGTCCGGCAGTGCTCGGCAATGGCCGGGTCGGCCTGCATCCAGCTCAGGCGTACCGGTTTGGGCGCGTAGTCCGGCGACGGATCCATCGGGTGCTGCAGAGCGGTCATCACCACCAGCGTGTCCATCGGCGCATACAGTTCGATATGGTCGCCGGGCTTGCTGTTGCCGGGCACGAAGTGCATGCCGCCCGCCGCATCTACGCTGACGCGGGAGAACAGGTTCAGCACCATCAGCAAGTCCTCCAGACCCATCCCCCATTTGCCCAGCTCCACCAGCAGGTTGTCGGTGCCGTTGCGGTGGCAGGCGTTGCGCAGCGTCTGATAGGGGCCATCGCCGTACTTCGCGCGCACTTCGTCGGCATTGAGCACGCCGCCCAGGCTGTCGCTCCAGCCCGTGGTGTCGGCGGTGATGGCCGCCAGCACGCGGCCCATGTCCGAGTACAGGCAATGGCCGCGGGTGAGTCTGGCGGTGTGCTGGCACTTGAGCGAGTCGGGCAGGTTCAGGCGTTCGGTTTTCTCGAAAGCGTTGAACAGCAGCATGCTGACGTTGGCGCCGCCCTCGATATCGGTGAGGCGCAGCAGCCGGCCGCGGCGCAGGATGAAGGAGCGGTGGCCGCCACCGGGCAGCACTTCCTCGTGCAGCGCAGGGTAGGGCAGCGGCGGGGAGTCGGGTGCGAGTGTCGTGGTCATGGTGTCCTCGTCATGCGGTCTTGAGTGCGCTGGTCACATGGGCGGGCAGCGCGGCGACGGCCTCGCGGGTGGCGTGGCGGTCAAGGTTGAGCGGGATGTCGTAGGTGATGCGGGCGCCATAGGCGCCAGGGGCGTGGGGGTCGTGACGCACCTTGTCGAACACCAGCAGGCGGGTCCCCAGGGTGAACCCTTCGGACAGGTCGTGGGTCACCATCAGCACGGTCAGCCGGGTCTCCTGCCAGAGCTCGAGCAGCAGTGCGTGCATGTCCTTGCGGATGCCGGGATCGAGCGCGCCGAAGGGCTCGTCCAGCAACAGCATGCGGGGCTTCATGATCAGCGCCTGGGCTATGGCCAGGCGCTGCTGCATGCCGCCGGAGAGCTGGCTGGGGTATTTGGCGAGTGCGTGACCGAGGCCGACGCGTTCGAGCAGGACGGCGGCCTGTGTGCGGGCGTCACGCTTGGCCGCGCCAAACAGTCGCCCGAGCCGCGGTGCACGCGGCAACTCCAGCCCGAGCGCGACGTTGTCGAGCACGCTGAGATGGGGAAGCACCGAGTAGCGCTGAAAGACGATGCCGCGGCTGGCATCCGGTTCCGGCGGCAGGGCTTGGCCGTCGAGCAGGATCTGGCCGCGGCTGGGCCGCTCCTGGCCGAGCAGCATGCGCAGGAAGGTGGACTTGCCACAGCCGGATGCGCCGACCAGGGTGCAGAACTCGCCCTCGGCAATGGTCAGTGCGAGGCCTTCGAGCACGACCTGCTCGCCGTACTGCTGCCAGACGTTGCGGACCTGGATGAACTGCGCGGGCTGGGCGCTCATGTGCGCCCCCCTTCGTACCACGGGAAGGCCAGCCGGGTGAGCCGGCGCAGGCCATAGTCCATCAGCCACGCCAGCAGGGTGATCCACGCGACGTAGGGCAGGATCACGTCCATCGCCAGATAGCGGCGAACCAGGAAGATGCGGTAGCCCAGGCCGTCGGTGGCGGCAATGGCTTCGGCCGCGATCAGGAACAGCCACGCCGAGCCGAGCGCCAGCTGCAGGGCGATCAGCAGGCGCGGCAGCAATTGCGGCAGGACCACGCGCAGGATCAGCGTCCAGGTGTTGGCGCCCAGGGTCTGGGCCTTGATCAGCAGCTCGGTTGGAATTTCGCGCGCACGCTGTTCCAGGTCGCGGGCGATCACCGGGGTGATGCCCAGCACGATCAGCATGACCTTGGAAAGCTCTTCCAGTCCGAACACGATGAACAGGATCGGCAGTATCGCGAGCGGCGGAATCATCGAGATCACCGTCAGCAGCGGCGACAACGCGGCGCCGAACAACGGCAGCGTGCCGGCCAGGATGCCCAGCGTGAGCCCCAGCGCGGCGGCAATGACAAGCCCCATGGCGAGCCGTTTGAGGCTGGCGGCGGTGTCGTCCCAGAACAGGTAGCGGCCGCTGCGACGGTCTTCGGTGAAGGCCATGCGCTCGACGGCATCGGCCATCTGCTGGGCGCTGGGCAGCAGCTTGTCCTGCGGATTGTCCGCGAGCCTCGCGGCCGAGCCGGCGAAGTAGGCGAACAGCAGCAGCGCAAAGGGCAGGATCGCGAGGCTGATCCGCCAGCTACGGCCGGGTTTGCGGTTGATCAGGCGCATGCAGGCTCCTGGGGATGGGCTGGAGACCACCGCCGGCGAGCGGTGGTCTGGGCGCTTGGCTACGAATTCGTCACCAGCGTTCAGTCAAGCGTGCCGTCGGCCGCCATCTGCATGTAGCTGGGATCGAAGCGCAGCTTGAGGTTGGCGGTGTCGCCGGTGCTCACGCCGTTGGCGAAGCTCATGCCGATGGCTTCGACGCTGCGCGCGCCTTCGCCGAGCAGCCCGTGCTCGAAGCTGAATGCGGCGACCTTGCTCATGGTCGCGGGCAGATCGTCGCTGGTGGCGAATGCCACGGCGTCGGCCGCGTTGTAGAACATGCGGGTGGCGGCGAGCTGGGCTTCGTAGCCGGCGAGATCGGTGCCCGAAGCGGCGGCCATGTGTTCGCGTGCGGCACGGCCTTCCGGGGTATCGGCGCTCATTACCGCCATGACTTCGTACCAGGCGCCGACCAGTGCCTTGCCGAAGGCCGGATTGGCGGCCAGGGTGTCGCTATTGACCACCATCAGATCGATGATCTCGCCGGGAATCTGGCTGGAGTCGAACACTTTGCTGACGCCTGGCATCGCGGCCACTTCGGCGAGCAGCGGATTCCAGGTGACCACCGCTTGCACGCCCGGGGTGGCGAAGGCGGCAACCAGGTCTGCATCCGAGGTGTTGACCACGCGCAGGTCGCGTTCGGCGAGACCCACCGATTCCAGCCCGCGGGCGAGCAGGTAGTGCGATACCGACAGCTCGACCAGATTCACCGACATGCCCTTGAGATCGGCCACGCCTTTGCCTTCGCCCTTGATCACGATGCCGTCGTTGCCGTTGGAAAAGTCACCGATGATGAGCGCGGTGGAGTCCACGCCGCCGGCGGCGGGAATGGTCAGCGCATCCATGTTGGTCATGCTGCAGCCGTCGAAAGCGCCGGCGGTGTATTGATTGATGGATTCGATGTAGTCGTTGATCTGCACGACGTCGATCTTGATGTCGTACTTCGCCGCCCATTTGTCGATGATGCCGCTGGCGGCGGCATAGTCCCAGGGCATCCAGCCGGCGTAGATGGTCCAGCAGACCTTGAAGTCGGATTTTTGCGCAGCCTCGGCGCGAGGGGCGGGCAGGGCGAGCGAGAGCGTCAGCGCGGCGGCGGCGACGGTTGCGAGCAGGCGGGATGGGATCATGGAACACCTCCGGTCGGTTATCGGGTCGGGCGGGAGCGGCGCATCACGTGATGCTGCGTTCTCCCGGGCTTTTATCCCGCCGTGTAACCTCGCTGGAGGTCGATGACTCTCGGACCAGTCACCCGCGTCGTGCCGCACGCGGACCGGAACCCTAGCCATCCATTGCAAATTGTGGTGCAACGTGGTGCTGCGGCGCCGTTGGGCGCCAGGCTCGGCGAACCGAACCGCTCCTGCACGAGGGGGCTTTAGCGATTTGCGTGCCAGTCCCCTGGCGCGAGGGCTTCAGCGCCGCGTCGCGACGCCATCAAGTCCCCGCCAGGCGGTCGACACGCCCATGATCCGGCGGGATTGGGGGCGCTGGGTGCTGCGGACAGAGGAGCGCATTGTCGACGTGCCCGGCGTATGCGGGTGGTCGCGATGCTTGTGGTGCTGCACCGGCATGGGGAGTTCGGAGCACGACAATGGTGCATGCGGGGCGTCGAGCGCCGGGCTTACTGGTGGCTGGGGCTTAGCGCCAACATGCGCGGACCGGCGTCGAAGGCTTCGGCGGGCTGAGGGCGGCCAAACAGATAACCCTGGAAGGCGGCACAGCCCAGGCGGCCCAGCACCGCGAGTTGCTCGGGCGTTTCGACCCCCTCGGCGATCACGTCCAGGCCCAGGCTGTGGCCCAGGGCGACGATGGTGCGGGCGATGACCTCGTCGTTGGGATCGGTGAGGATGTCGCGCACAAAGGATCGATCGATCTTCAACTGATCCAGCGGCAGGCGCTTGAGATAGACCAGCGACGAGTAGCCGGTGCCGAAGTCGTCCAGGGCGAAGCCGACGCCGTGGCGCTTGAGGGTGGTCATGGTAACGGCGGCCGCTTCGATGTCGTCGAGCAGCAGGCTTTCGGTCAGCTCGAGCTTCAAGCGTTGCGGTGCCACTCCGCTGAGGGTGAGGGTGTCGAGCACCTGGTCGACGAAGCCCGGATGGCGGAACTGCCGGGCACTGACGTTGACTGCCAGGGTGATCGCGGCGGTGGCCGGATCGCGACTCCAGCTGCGCAACTGCGCGCAGGCCTGCTCGAGCACCCAGTGGCCCAGTGCGAGGATGATGGCGGAATCCTCGGCAAGCGGGATGAAGCGATCGGGCGGAATCAGTCCGCGTGTGGGGTGGGGCCAGCGCAGCAGGGCTTCGGCGCCGATCACCCGGCCATCGATTGTGACCTGCGGCTGGAAGTGCAGTGCGAATTCCTGCACCGTGAGCGCATGCCGCAGATCGGTTTCGAGCATCGAGCGTGCCTCGATCGCGGCCTGCATGGCCGGATCGAAGAAGCGTATGGTGTTGCGGCCGGCGGCCTTGGCCTGGTACATGGCCATGTCGGCGCGCTTGAGCACTTCGTCGACGGTGTCGACCAGGTCGGAAAACAGCGTCACGCCGATGCTGGGTGTGATGTGGTGGGCGTGCTCGCCCAGCGTGTAGGGCTGGTTGAGGCTCACGAGGATCTTCTGCGCGATCACTTCGGCCTGGGCCGCGGCTTCTTCGGCGGCGGTGCTGAGGTCTTCGAGCATGACCACGAATTCGTCGCCCCCCACGCGCGCCACGGTGTCGCTGTCGCGCACGCAGCTGACGATGCGCAGCGCGGTGTGCTCGAGCAGCCGGTCGCCGGTGTCGTGGCCCAGGGTGTCGTTGAGGTTCTTGAAGTGATCGAGATCGATGATGAACAGGGCGCCTTCGCGACCGGTATGGCGACGGGTCGCGAGCGCGTGCTCCAGTCGGTCCATCAGCAGGCGGCGATTGGGGAGTTGGGTGAGCAGGTCGTAGAACGCGAGGTAGCGGATGCGTTCCTCGGCGGCCTTGCGTTCGGTGATGTCGGTAAGCGAGCAGACGAAGTGGCTGACCGCGTCATCGCGGTCGCGTACCACGGTGACCGCCAGCCAAGCCGGATGCGCGTCCCCGTTTTTGCGCCGCGCCTGGATCTCGCCTTGCCAGGAGCCATAGGTGGCGGCGCAGTCCCAGACGGCTTCGATGAACTCGGCGTCGTGCTGGCGCGGATCGAACAGCGCCAGCGGGTGTCCCACCACGTCGTCGGCCGAGTAGCCGGTGGTGCGGGTGAAGGCAGGGTTTACGCTGCGGATCGCGCGTGTCGCATCGGTAATCAGCATGCATTCCTGCGATTCGAACGCGGTGGCGGCGATGCGCAGGCTGGACTCGGACTGCACTTCCAGGGTGACGTCGCGTACCACCGCGAGAAACCCTTCGGGCACCGCGCCGGCGTCGATCAGCCGATTGACCGTGGCATGGAAGTGGCGGCGGCCGTGTGCGCCGTCGACCGTGTGCTCGAAGTGGCGTACCCGCCCATCCTGGCGGACGCCGTCGATGGCGGATTCGAGGCGGGCAGCGAAGCTCTCCGGCAGAACGTCGCGGAAATGTCCGAGGGCGGGGTCGGCGAAGGCGTGCTCAAAAGCCTCGCTGGCCGGCACGTGGCATTCCAGCACCCGACCACCAGCGTCGAGCACGATCAGCATTTCCTGCATGGAGGCGACCAGGGTGGCCAGGCGTTGCTGGCTTTCGCTCAGCGACTGTTTGATGCGCTGGTCGGCGATGGCGCTGCCGAAGGCGGCAAGCAGGGGTTTGAGCGCATCGGTGACCGCCTCGGGATAGCCGCCACGGCGGTTGGCCAAGCCGACGACGGCGACGAACTCGCCGGCGCCGACCACCGGCAGGCCGGCAAAGCTCTGGATGGCGGGGTGGCCGGGCGGCAGGCCGACGTCGCGCGGATCGCCGCCGGCGTCGTTGCGGATCACCGGCTGGGCGCTCGCCAGCACCGAGCCAAACAGGCTGTCGATGCGGGTGATCTCCAGTCCGTCCATCGGCTGCGTCGTGCCAGCGAGGTCCGCCGCAGCGGCAGTGCCACCGGCCGGGCCATTCATGGCGCCGATGCCGGCGACCGCATGCACTTGCAGATAGGGCGCGCCGGTGTCGCGGTGGCGGACTTCGCCGATGAAACCCAGCGGCGAGTCGGAGAGGTCCATGCACAGTGCCAGCATCCGTGCGCAGCGGTTGCGGGGGTCGCTGCCCATGCCGCCGCCGACATTCTGCAAGGTGTTGATGGCCTGGAGCACGGCTTCGCTGCGCTTGTGCTCGGTGATGTCGCGCTGCACCGTCACCAGGTGGCGTACCCGGCCGTCGGCATCGATGACCGGGGTGATCTCGAACTGCGCGAGGTAAGCGCTGCCGTCGCTGCGCTGGCCGCTGCGCTCGCCGCGCAACTGCCTGCGCGCAGCCAGGGCCGCATCGGCATGATCAAGCGCGGTGGGCGGGATGGACATGCCGGCCAGTTCGTCCAGGCGCCGGCCCAGTGCTTCATCCAGCGCATGGCCGGTGAGACGGGTGAAGGCAGGGTTGGCCCATTCGATGCGATTGGCCGCGTCGCCGATGGCAATGGCGCTGGGGGCGGCGTTGAGCGCGATCTCCTGCAGCCGCAGCCTTGATTCGAGTCGCGCGCGGACACAGGCGTGGCGGATCGCACGCGCCAGGTCACGCGGTTCGAAGTCGCCCTTTACCAGATAGTCCTGCGCGCCGGCTTCGATCGACTGCACCGCCAGATCCGGGTCGTCGCGCCCGGTGAGCACGATCACCGGCACCAGCGGAAACCAAGTACGCAGCGTGCGCACCGCGCCGACGCCGGTGGAGTCGGGCAGGGACAGGTCGAGCAGCACCACGTCGGGCGCCTCGGCCTCGCCACGCCGGCGGGCTTCGCTCAGCGTGCGCACCCAATCCACCTCCGGCTCGGCGATCTCGGCCGCGCCGCGGCCGATGCGCAGCAACACCGTAAGCAACCCGGCATCGCTGGCTTCGTCCTCGACCAGCAGCACGCGCATGGCGCGGGCGCGGATCATGCGGCCAGCACGCGCGCCGCCGGCCCACCGGGCGCCGGATTGGCGTGCGGCGGGCATGCTGCGGGACTTGGGGTGGAAACGGGCATCCTGCGGGTGGGACGCATCGCGCTCAGCGGCTGATCGGTTTGTAGCGGATGCGCTTGGGCTTGGCCCCTTCCTCGCCCAGCCGCTTCCGCTTGTCTTCCTCGTACTCCTGGTAGTTGCCGGCGAAGAAGGTCCATTGCGAATCGCCTTCGGCCGCCAGGATGTGGGTGCAGATGCGGTCGAGGAACCAGCGGTCGTGGGAGATGATCAGCGCGCAGCCGGCGAACTCCAGCAGCGCGTCTTCGAGTGCGCGCAGGGTTTCCACATCGAGGTCGTTGGACGGTTCGTCGAGCAGCAGCACGTTGCCGCCCTCGATCAGCGTCTTGGCCAGATGCAGGCGTCCGCGCTCGCCGCCCGAGAGGTTGCCGACGATCTTCTGCTGGTCGCCGCCCTTGAAGTTGAAGCGGCCGATGTAGGCGCGGCTGGGCATTTCGAAACGCCCGACGGTCAGCACGTCGGCGCCGCCGGAAATCGCCTCGAATACCGTCTTGTCGTTGGCCAGACCCTCACGGCTCTGGTCCACCGCGGCGATCTTCACCGTCGAGCCGATTTCGATGCTGCCGGCATCAGGGGTGTCGCGACCCTCGAGCATCTTGAACAGGGTGGACTTACCTGCCCCGTTGGGGCCGATGACGCCCACGATCGCGCCCGGCGGAACGCTGAAACTGACGTTGTCCATCAGCAGCTTGTCGCCAAAGGCCTTGGTGACGTTGTGGAACTCGATGACCTTGTCGCCCAGGCGCTCACCGGGGGGAATGAAGATTTCCTGGGTTTCGTTGCGGCGCTGGTATTCGACGCTGGCCATTTCCTCGTAGCGGGCCAGGCGCGCCTTGCTCTTGGCCTGGCGGGCCTTGGGGTTGGAGCGGGCCCATTCCAGCTCGGTCTTCATCGCCTTGAGGTGGGCGGCCTCCTGCTTGGCCTCGTGGGCCAGTCGGTCGCCCTTTTGCTCCAGCCAGGACGAGTAGTTGCCCTTCCAGGGAATGCCGTGGCCACGGTCGAGTTCGAGAATCCACTCGGCGGCGTTGTCGAGGAAATAGCGGTCGTGGGTGACCGCCACCACGGTGCCGGGGAAGCGGGTGAGGAACTGTTCCAGCCAGTCCACCGACTCGGCGTCGAGGTGGTTGGTGGGTTCGTCCAGCAGCAGCATGTCGGGCTTGGACAGCAGCAGCTTGCACAGCGCCACGCGGCGCTTCTCGCCGCCGGAGAGCTTGCCGACGACGGCATCCCAGGGCGGCAGGCGTAGCGCGTCGGCGGCGATTTCCATCTGGTTGTCGATGTCCGCGCCGGCGGTGGCGAGGATGTTCTCGTAGCGCGCCTGGTCCTCGGCGAGCTTGTCGAAATCCGCCTCGGGGTCGGCATAGGCGGCATAGATTTCCTCGAGTTTCTGGCGCGCTTCGAGGATCTCGCCCAGGCCGGATTCGACCTCTTCCTTCACCGTCTTGGCCGGATCGAGCTCAGGCTCCTGCGGCAGATAGCCGATGCGCACGCCCGCAAGATGCTGGACCTCGCCGTCGTACTCCTTGTCCACCCCGGCCATGATGCGCAGCACGGTGGACTTGCCCGCGCCGTTGAGGCCGAGCAGGCCGATCTTGGCACCGGGGAAAAACGAGAGGGAGATGTCCTTGATGATCTGGCGCTTGGGGGGAACGATCTTGCTCACCCGCAGCATCGACATTACGTATTGGGCCATGGTGTTTCTTGACTCGCTGGCAGTGCAAAGCGGCAAGCATACCATCGCCGCCCGCGCACGGTGCGGCCGGGGGCTCAAGGTGTCGCGGATGAACCTCCCACGTCTGCGGATGGTGGCCGGGTGCGAGGGAATCGCCGCCGAGGCACAGGGCGGTGCGCGCGACAAACGCCTCGCAAGCGCTCAGTCGCCGATCTGCTCGTCCAGTGTGATGTCGGCGATCAGGTCGTTGGACAGCCGCTCGAGGTCGGCCTTGAGCGCGCCCGAATCGACGCCGTTGCCGGCGAGCAGTTCTGCCTCGGCATGGAACAGGATTTCGGACGACATTGCCGCGGGCGAGGTGTAGGTGGCGAGCTTTTCGACGTTCACGCCGTGGCGGGCGAATACCTGCGAGACCTCGCGCACGATGCCG
Organism: Rhodocyclaceae bacterium; assembly: GCA_046295975.1. GTDB lineage: Bacteria > Pseudomonadota > Gammaproteobacteria > Burkholderiales > Rhodocyclaceae > UBA2357. The sequence continues at coordinate 14,847 of JBKBMG010000009.1, read as the reverse complement.
ATGCGGTCGTGGCCGACCAGACTGAAGGCCAGGCGCCGGGTTGGCGCCCCACCCGCGGCTGCGGGGCTGCCGGCTTCCACGGTGATACGCAGGTCGCTCAGTGCGGCAAGCTCGCGCCGGAAGTCCTCCACCGCGTCGGCGGGAATGCCGACCCGCATCACGCCGGCGAACTTGCCCGCGAGTTGTGCCATCGACGAGTCCAGCCAGTTGGCTTCGTGTTTCGCGCACAGCGAGGACAGCCGCTCGACCAGCCCGGGCTTGTCGTCGCCGATCAGGGTGATCACGAGTGTCGTGTTCATGTCATCTCCTCTCGGGTGGGTGTGCCGGCAACCGCGCCGCACGCCGATGTCGGCATCTTGCGGCGTGCTGCGGTGGCATGCAAGCCGCGCGACGTTGTCCGTCCCTGCCGTTGGCCGTATGCGGGCCGCGATGCCGCGGGGCGGAGGCGCGGCGCCGGAACGCCGTGCTCACGCGGTGAATTGCAGCCGGGCGAGATGGGCGTAGAGGCCGTCGCCGGCGACCAGCGATGCGTGGTCGCCTTGTTCGACGATGCGGCCGCCGTCCAGTACCACGATGCGATCAGCCTGCTGTACGGTGGCCAGGCGGTGTGCGATCACCAGGGTGGTACGGTCGCGCATCAGGCGGGCGAGTGCGGCCTGCACCATGCGCTCGCTCTCGGCGTCGAGTGCCGACGTGGCCTCGTCCAGCAGCAGGACCGGGCGATCGGCGAGAATCGCGCGCGCAATTGCGATGCGCTGGCGCTGGCCGCCGGACAGCTTCACCCCGCGCTCCCCAAGGTCGGTGTCGTAGCCCTGCGGCAGGCGGGCGACGAACTCGTCCGCCCAGGCCGCCGCGCAGGCAGCCCGCACCGCCTCCTCGCTGGCATCGGGTCGGGCATAGCGTACGTTGTCCAGCACCGAGGCGGCGAAGATCACCGGTTCCTGGGAAACCAGTGCGATGCGGTCGCGTACCTCGCGTGGATCGGCCGCGGCCAGGGGCACGTCGTCCAGCGTCACGCGGCCGTGTTCGGGGTCGTAGAAGCGCAACAGCAACTGGAACACGGTGGTCTTGCCCGCACCCGAGGGGCCGACCAGGGCCACGGTCTCGCCCGGAGCGACGGCGAGGTCGAAGTCGGCCAGCGCAGGGTGGTCGGGGCGGCCCGGATAGCGGAACGACACCTGCTCGAAATGCACTGCGCCGCGGCCGGGCGAGGGGAGGGCGAGCGGTGCGGCCGGTGGGGCGATGGCCGGCCGCGCGGCGAGAATTTCCAGTAGCCGCTCGGCCGCGCCGCCGGCGCGTTGCAGATCACCCCAGACCTCGGACAGCGCGCCCACCCCACCGGCCACCACGGCCGCGTAGAAGACGAAAGCCGACAACTGTCCGGCGGTGAGGCGTCCGCGCAGGACATCGTGGCCCCCCACCCACAGGATGAAGGCAATGGCGCCGAACACCAGCACCAGTACGCTCGCCACCAGCGCCGCGCGCGCGCCGATGAGTTCGCGCACGGTAGCGAAGCTGCGTGCCACACGCTCGGCGAAGTCGCGGCGGTCGGCATCCTCGTGCCCATAGGCCTGGACGACGCGGATTTCGTGAATGGTCTCGTCGATGCGGTTGCCGAGGTCGGCGATGCGGTCCTGGGTTTCGCGCGCGAGCCGCCTGACCCGTCGGCCATAGAACACGATGGGCGCAACGACCAGCGGCACGCCGGCCACCGTGAGCAAAGATAGTTTGATGCTGGTGGAGAACATCATCACCAGCCCGCCGATCAGCAGCAGGCTGTTGCGTAGCGCGATCGACAGGCTGGAACCGAACACGTTCTCGATTTGCGCCGTGTCGGAGGTCAGCCGCGACAGCACCTCGCCGGTACGCGCTGCCTCGAACCATGACGGGGGCAGGCTCAGCAGGTGGCCGAAGACGCGGTTGCGCAGGTCCGCCGCGACCCGCTCGCCCAGCCAGGCGACGTTGTAGAAGCGCACGTAGGTCGCGGTGGCGAGCAGCGCAATGATTGCGAACATGCCGGCCAGCGCGCGATCCAGCCAACCGGGATCGCCGGCGGCGAAGCCCTGGTCGATGACCACCCGCAGTCCCTGGCCGACGGCGAGCATCGCCGCAGCGGCGACCACCAGGGCCACTGCCGCGGTCATGACGCGCAGACGGTAGGGCGCAAGCATGCGCAGCAAGTTGGGCAGGGCGGCGAGCGGTGGAGGGGGTTTCATGCTTGGCGGTGTCTGGGCGGTTTCATCGGGGGAGGGCGGCGCGTGCTGCGGCGAATGTTGCGCGCCGCAGCGGGCATTCTATTGTCTCGCTGGACGAATGGGCGGAAACCTGGTCCGCCCGGACTGAGCTCGGCCCGGCCCTGGTTCGCAGCGCTGCGGCGCAAGCGGCGCGCTGCGCTATAGTGGCGGGATAACCTGACTCCGCCGACCGCCCCCCGTTTCGTCACCTTTCGCCATGATCGCCTATCCGCTGACTGCCGCCACCACGCTCATGATCGTCCTGTTGATGTTCTGGACTGCGGCCCGGGTGGGGATGGCGCGCAAGCGCCATGGTGTCAGCGCGCCGGCGGTGACCGGTCATCCGCTGTTCGAGCGTGCCTACCGGGTGCAGATGAACACCCTGGAATGGGCGGTGATGTTCATGCCCTGCCTGTGGGTGTGTGCCGGATTCGTCGCCGACTGGCTGGGGGCGCTGCTCGGTGCGATCTGGGTGGTCGCGAGGGTGTGGTACATGCTCTCCTATCAGCGTGATCCGGCGCGTCGCGGCCCGGCCTTTCTATGTGCGGCGCTGGCCTTTGCGGTCGCGGGCCTGCTCGCTGGGGGTGGTGTTGCACGGGTCGTCATCTGGGGTATACCTTGAATTGACCAAGATAGCGGGATGGCGGAGCATGGTCTCGCTATTCGCTGGCCGGTGATCGCTTGGAGGCATGGTTTACCCATTGGCCGGCGCTGCACCGGGGGGCGCTGCGACGGTCATGACGGCGCCCAGGCGCCTGAGATTGCCAACCTGGTTTCCGGGATGATCCCACTCCACGTTGGCACGGCGAAGCCGGCGCCGTGTGGTCAGCGCGACGGTGCAGGCGGCTGGGGACTCGGGGAGGGGGCATGAACTGGCGCGGGGCGGGAGCGGCAAGCGACGGACCGATGCGGGCGAGCCGGCGGCTGCATGGCCGGGTGGTGTCGCCGGCGGTCATCGGTGCCGCCTTGCTGGCGCTGCTGGCAGTGCTGGTCGCTTCCTGGACGGTCAGCGCGCAACTGGCCGAGCGGGCCGAGCGGGAGACGCGGGAGCGCTTTGAGTTCGACGCCTCCGAGGTGGACCTGCGCATCGAGGAACGTTTCCGCGGCTACCGCCAGGTGTTGCGCAGCGGCCGGGCCTTGTTCGCCGCCTCGGACCATGTGGATCGCGATGAGTGGCGCATCTTCGTCGAAACCCTGCGGCTGGACGAAGACTACGCCGGAATTCTGGGGTTTGGGTTCGCCGAGTGGGTGCCGGCCCCGCAACTGGACGAACATGTCGCCAGCGTCGCCGCCGAGGGCTTTGCTGATTACCGGGTATGGCCCGAGGGCGAGCGCGAGGCCTACTCGGCGATCGTGATGCTGGAGCCGTTCCACGCGGTTAACCGGCGTGCGTTCGGGTTCGACATGTATTCCGAACCAGTGCGCCGCGAGGCCATGGATCGCGCCGTACGCACCGGGCGCGGTGTGTTGAGCGGGCGGGTGGTGCTGGTGCAGGAGTCGGAGGGGGTGGAGCAGCCGGGGGTCCTCTTTTACCTGCCGGTCTACCGCAATACGCCGACCCGTCATCAAACCGAGACGACCGGCGGCGGGGACGCCTATCTTAGCCTGCACGGCTGGGTGTACAGCCCGTTCCGGACCCAGGACCTGATCTGGGAGTCGATTCGCAGCCTGCCCGACGGACTGCGGCTGCGCATTCACGATGGGGCGGACGATGCCTCGCGGCTGCTGTTCGATAGCGCAGCGAACGACGGTGGTTTGCCGCGCGGCGATGTCGTCGCATGCATCCGGCGGTCGCTGCATCTGGACGGGCGCGAGTGGGTGCTGCTGCTCGACGCCCATACGGCCTATGGCGGCGCACGGCGAGGACTGGAGCTCGAACTTGCGGCGATTGCGCTGCTGGGCCTGTTGTTCGTGATCGTCACCTGGGCCTTGACGACGACACGCGAGCGAGCTCGTGCGCTGGCGATGGCGGCCACCCACGATCCGCTCACCGGCGTTCCCAATCGCCAGTATTTCACCGACCGGCTGTCCCATACCATGGGTATTGCCCGGCGCTACGGCCATCGCATGGCGCTGCTGTTCGTCGATCTGGACAACTTCAAGGAGGTCAATGACAACCACGGCCATGTTGCCGGCGACCGCTTGCTGATCGAGGCGGTGGCGCGCATGCGCGGCTGCATCCGCGATACCGACATGCTCAGTCGTCATGGTGGCGACGAGTTCCTGGTGCTGCTGCCGCGTATTGCATCGGAGGACGACGCGCTGCGGGTCGCCGAGAAGATCCGCGTCGCGCTGGATCGTCCCTTCGAACTGGGGGGAAGGGGGCTGGTGGTGTCGTCCAGCATCGGCATCGTCGTGTTTCCCGACGACGCCGACGATGAGGATGGTTTGCTCCGGCTTGCCGACGAGGCCATGTACCGTGCCAAGTCCGCCGGCCGCAACCAGGTGTGCCGCTACCAGCGGGCCGGGTGATCAAGGCCGCAGCGCACTTTCGCCCGGCGCGTGCGCGGGAGCGGCTGAGAAGTCAGGAAATGGTGTGAATGGCGTGAATGGCGGAACGCATTGCGGCGATCCGCCATTCACGCCCGGCTACCTGGGCGCGCGCAGCGTCACTTCTCAACGAAGGCGCGCTCGATCACGTAGTCGCCAGGTTCGCCGATGCGTGGGGACACCTGGAAACCGCGGCTGTCGAGCAGCACGCACAAGTCGTTGAGCATGGCCGGGCTGCCGCAGATCATTGCACGGTCCACCGCCGGGTCCAGCGGTGGCAGGCCGATGTCCTGGGCGAGTCTGCCGTTTTCGATCAGGGTGGTGATGCGGCCGCGATTGCGGAAGTCCTCGCGGGTGACCGTGGGATAGTAGATCAGCTTGTCCCGCACCATCTCGCCAAAGAACTCGTGCTGCGGCAACTCGCGCGTGATGAATTCGGTATAGGCCAGCTCCGACACCTGGCGCACGCCATGGATCAGCACCACTTTCTCGAAGCGCTCGTAGGTCTCGGGGTCCTGGATCACGCTCATGAACGGCGCCAGCCCGGTGCCGGTGGCGAGCAGGTAGAGGTGCTTGCCGGGCTTCAGGTCATGCAGTACCAGCGTGCCGGTGGGCTTCTTGCTCACCACGATGGCGTCGCCTTCCTTGAGGTGCTGCAGGCGCGAGGTCAGGGCGCCGTCGGGCACCTTGATGCTGAAGAACTCCAGGTGTTCTTCGTAGTTCGGGCTCGCGATGCTGTAGGCACGGATCAGCGGGCGGCCGTCCACTTCCAGGCCGATCATGACGAACTGGCCGTTCTCGAAGCGCAACGCGGGGTTGCGGGTGGTGCGGAAGCTGAACAGGGTCTCGTTCCAGTGATGCACGCTGAGGACACGCTCGGTCACGAGATTACTCATGTTTCATCGCCTATGGGGTTATCGACGCCGCAATGATATCGGCCTGGGTTGTGACTAAATAAACGACTTGTGGTTATATCGGGCGCTTTCACGCCGCCGCAGTGGACGCGTACAGTGCGGTGCGTTACTCGGCCGTGCATCCACGCGGCATTGGCCGCCCGTTTCCGTTCCGCTGCAGCCTCAAGGCTGACCAGTTTTCTGCCACCGAGAGAGACGTTTTTCCCATGTGTTTGTTCAACATTCTGGCCGCCCTGTTCCTGTACTTCGGCGTCGGACACTGGCTCCAGGCCGAGTTGGGGATGGCCGGCAGCGGTCTGGCGATCATGCTCACCATCGCCTGGCTGTGGGTGACCGAAACCTTCCATGTCAGCGTCACGGCCTTGCTGGTGCCCTTGCTCGCCGCGGCCAGCGGCGTGCTGGCCTTCGACCAGGCGTTGCTGCAGTTTGCCGATCCGGTGATCTTCCTGTTCCTCGGCGGCTTCGCGATTGCTGCCGGCCTGCATCGCCAGGGCTTGGACCAGTGGATGGCGGCGTGGGTGATCCGGCGCGCCGGCAACCGCCTGGACCGTGCTGCGCGCTGGCTGTTCTGGCTGACCGCCGGGCTGTCGATGTGGATCAGCAACACCGCCACCGCGGCCATGATGCTGCCACTCGCGCTTGGCTTGCTGTCGGCGCTGCCGCTCGAGCGCTATCGCAGTACCTACCTGTACGTGCTGCTGGGTATCGCCTTCTCGGCCAATATTGGCGGGATCGGCACGCTGGTGGGCAGTCCGCCCAACGCGATCGCCGCGTCCAACGTGGGTATCGGTTTTGCCGAGTGGATGTGGTGGGGCGTTCCGCTGGTGCTGGTGTTGATGCCGCTGATGGAGTGGGCACTGCGCATGGCCTTCCGACCCGTGCTGAATGTGGAGGTCGCGCCGCCCGCGTTGTCGCTGGCCTGGTCGCATCGCCACGGCCTGATGCTGGGGGTGTTCCTGTTCGCGGTCGTGCTGTGGGTCGCGGGCGCGCCACTGGGACGGGCGCTGGGCGTGACGCGCGGTTACGATGCGGCGGTAGCCCTGCTGGCGCTGGTGCTGCTGCATGCCCTCAAGCTCGCGCGTTGGAAGGACATCGAACGCAGTGCGGACTGGGGGGTGTTGTTGTTGTTCGGCGGGGGGCTGACCTTGTCGCGGGTGCTGTCCGACAGCGGCGCGGGGGAGTGGCTGGCCCTGCAGTTGGGGGGGCCGGTGGCGTTGTTGCCGGCGGTGGTGTGCGTCGGCCTGATGATCCTGTTCGCGATGGTGCTCACCGAAGTCACCAGCAACACCGCCAGCGCGGCGCTGCTGGTGCCGCTCTTCATTGGTCTGGCGCCGGCTGTGGACAGCGTGCCGATGGCGGTGCTGGTGGCGGTGGCCACGTCATGTGCATTCCTGCTGCCGGTGGCGACGCCGCCCAACGCCATCGTGTTCGGCAGCGGCCACGTTCCGCAACGGGCGATGATACGAGGTGGCTTGTGGGTGACGGCGTTGGCCCTGCCGGTGCTGTGGCTGGCCGCCGCGATCGCGCTGTGACCGCGACCCGGCGCGATGGCGGGCATCGCGCCGGGTCGTGCGTGCTCAGGCCCGCCGGCCGGCTTGCAGTTCGCCGATGAGGGCGCCCGCCGGCTTGCGTTCGGCGTCGTCGCCAATCGACCGCTCCGGCAGATAGGCGGCTACCTGGCAGGCGATGCTGGCCAGATAGGGTACGCACTGCAGGCCGAGAATGGCGACCCAGAGCTGGGCTTCCAGATCGTTGTAGCCGCGCAGCGCGATCAAGGTGGCGGCTGCGCCGACCAGGGCCAGCAGCATCAGCAACTCTTCGCGGATGGGACCGAAGAAGGCCAGCGAGCCCTTGGCTTTCCAGGCCTTGGGCGTGCGCACGAATTCGCCGTGACGCTTGAACAGACCGGCGAACACGCCGCGCGCGATCGCATGGGCCAGCCCCACCGACAAGACCGAGGCGCCAAGAATGTCCTTCCACGGCGCCTTCATGGTGCGCCGGTAGAGCACCGGCCCCAAGGCAGCCTTGAAGATCATGAAACCGAGCACCGGCAGCGCCAGGGCGGCGACCGGCAGGCCGAAGGATTTGGGCGCGAGCAGCATGCCCACCGTCCATGCCAGGCTGGCAAGTGCGAACACCAGTTGCAGCGCGTCGCCCAGCCAGGCAAACCAGCCGGTCAGGAAGTGGTAGCGCTGCGCCAGATCGAGCTTGCTGCGGCCCAGCATGGCGGGCAGATGGTGCTTGAGGATTTGCATTGCGCCAAAGGCCCAGCGGAAGCGCTGGCTCTTGATCGCAGCGAAGTCCGACGGCGTGAGCCCGCGGCCGAGTACGTGGTCGACGTAGCGGGTGTCGTAGCCGCGCTCGATCAGGCGCAGGCCCAGTTCGGTGTCTTCGCAGATGCACCATTCCGACCAGCCGCCGACCTCGTCCAGCGCGATCCGCCGTACCAGCGTCATCGTGCCGTGCTGGATCAGGGCGTTGCGCTCGTTGCGATGATGCATGCCGATGCGGAAGAAGCCGTCGAACTCCCAGTTGCACATGCGCCGGAAGGCCTGGGTCTCCCAGTCGCGGTGCGCCTGCGGCGCCTGGACCACGGCCACGTCGGGTGCGTCGAAGTGCGGGATCAGGCACGCGAGCCAGTCGGGCGACACCACATAGTCGGCATCCACCACGCCGACCACCTCGGCGCGCGGATCGGTCTGCTGCAGGCCGTAGTTCAGCGCGCCGGCCTTGAAGCCCGGCCAGTCCTCAAGGTGGAAGAAGCGGAAGCGCGGCCCGAGTTCGGCACAGCGGGCCTCCAGCGGCCGCCACAGCGACTCGTCGCGGGTGTTGTTGTCGAGAACCAGCACTTCATAGTTGTGGTAGTTCAGCGCCGCAAGGCTGTCGATGGTGGCGATGACCATCTCGGGCGGTTCGTTGCAGCAGGCCAGGTGGATGGAAACAAAGGGTTGGCGCTCGGCCGGATGGGCCGGCAAGGGCATGAAGCGCCGCCGCCAGTTGCGCTTGAACATGACCTCGCCGAACTCGAAGCCGTGCGACAGCAGTACCGCGATGGTGAGCGAAGTGGCGACGATGAGCACCGCCAGGCCGATCAGGTCGCGCTGGGTGAGATAGTAGTCGGCCGGCACGCTCGCGCCGATTACCAGCGTCGCTGCGCAGGCCTGGATCAGGCCGAGCAGCCACAGGCGGCCGAGCACACTCCACTCGCGCAGGGCGAGGGCGGCCAGCAGCATGGGCAGGAAGGCGATGGCGGCCGCGGCAAGGGCCTTCTGTTGCCAGCGGATGTCCGGATAGACGACGCCGTCGAGGGGAAACTTGGCCACGCGCTCGGCGTTGTACAGCCCCCAGTAGGCGCCGGCCCAGCCTTCGGTTTCGATCTTCCATGGCTGGTCGATGGCTTCCATCAGGAAGTAGTCTAGGCCAGCCGTGCGCGGATGAGCGAGAAATTCGCGGATGAAGCGGGCGGCGTTCTCGACCGAGGGCACGGCCCAGGTGGTGACCGCCTGGTCGATGCTTGGCAGGGTCGGACCGTTGGTCGGCCAGCCGATTTCGCCGATGACGATCTTCCTTTTCGGGAAGGCCTTGACCAGTTCGTCGTAGCGCATCAGCGCGTAGCTGACCGCCTCGTCAATGGGAATGCCCTCGTGGTAGGGCAGGAGGTGCACGGTGAGGTAGTCGACGTGCTTGGCCAGTTCCGGGTGCTTGAGCCACACGTGCCAGGGTTCTGCGGTGGACACCGGGATGCGCTGGCGGCGCAGGGCGGAGCGGACTTCGTCCAGGCGGCGGCCAAGTTCAGCCACGGTCATGTCCCGTCGCAGCAGCACCTCGTTGCCGACGATGACGCGGTCGACGTGCTTGAGCTTGCGGGCGGTATCGACCAGCGCGTCGATCTCGCGCTGGTCGGCCTCGTCGTCACCCGACAGCCACGCACCGGCGGTCACGGAGAGTTTGCGCTCGCCAGCAAGTGCGGCGATGCGTGGATTGTCGGTGCTGCCGTAGGTGCGGATGCGATCCGCGCTGAGTGCGAGCAGATCGAGATCCTCGGCGATCTCCTGATCGCTGGGGCGCTCGCCGCGCAGCGGACTCTGGTCGCGGCGATAGGCTGAATACGCAAAGCCCTGGATGGCGCCTTCGACGCCGACGAAGTCGGAGCCGCGGTTCCACTGCTGCCAGAGCATGTACTGGGCGGCCCCGACCATACAGGTGAGGGTGAGCGCGAAAACGAATCGAAACAATTGCTTCGACAGCTTCTTCATGATCTTGCAATCAACGTGGTGGAGGTTAGTGGCACTTTGGTTGACTCGGTCCCGTTCAAGTACGTGATGCATTGCAGCACAATGGTGCTTCGGCGGGCTTGCGCGGGCGCCTCAGGTACGCGCACCATGCGCATGCAGCTTGGCGGTGGTGCGCCGGCTAGATTGCGGGCACCACGATTGTGCGCCGCGGAGTTTAGTCCTTTCCGTAGCGCTTCAGGGGTCGTTTTGTAGCAAGATGTGGACGGCGAAGAGTGTTTGCCTGTCTGAGTTTGCGGCGAATGGACGGTGGCGTTGCAGCGGCCGGGCAGGCGACCAGCCAGGCGCACACTCGGGCGCCTCGAATCGCGGTTTTCAGGTTGAGTTGAAGGGGTGGAATGGCGGCGTCGCGATCGTGGTGGGGCCCAGTGGCGAGCGCCAGGCAACTGCGCTTCTGGATGGCCTCTGCGGCAGGGCTGGGGGTGTTGCTCGGCCTGCGCTACGGCATCATCGAGGCCGGGCGGCTGCCGCTCGCATGCGGTGGTGTGTGGGAGGCCGGGCAATCGGCCGTGTGTATGGCCAAGTGGGCGTTGATCAACCTCTTCATCGACCAGCGTGTCGGCCTGCTCTCATTGGGCTGCGGTGGGTTGGCTTTGCTGCTGAACAACCGCCCGCTCGCCCTGATCGGATGGGCTGCAGGCCTGGCCGGCCTGGTGTTGTACAGCTTTGACCCAGTGGCGGTAGGCGCGCTGACCGCCCTACTGACGATTGTCCGTACGTGGCGTCAGCCACAGGCACAGTCCCAGCCCCAGGCAGAGCGATAGCCAGGCTATGGCCTGAGGGTTGAGCGGTTCGCCAACCCATCGAGCGACGCCGGCCAGCACCAGGACTGCGGCGCATATCCGGACTTCGCCGCTGGCGTGGCTGGCGGCGAGCGCGCCACGACCAAACCCGAGACTGCCGAACAGGCTGGCAGGCAGCAGGTAAAGCCAGACGGGGAAGTCACGGTAGCGTGGGTCGGCGAACAACAGCACTGCCGCGACCGCGGCCGCAAACAGCGTCACCTCGCGCGCCAGGCGCAGCAGCCGCAGGGCAGGGCCGAACGGCCGGAAGCGGGCAAGGGCGAGCGGGGTGGCGAGTGCGATGGCGGTCAGCGCGCCCAGCACCGTCCATTCGAGCGGGTTGCGATAGGCGTCCAGTGCATGCTCGATCTGAAACAGCCCGATGGTGCCCGCTGCAGCGCCCACCGCGGTCATGGCTGCGGTGCGCGACCAGCGCTCGGCTGGCGCCGCCGCCGCGGTGCAGGGCAAAACGGAGACCACGGCGCACAACACTGCGCCACCCAGCAATGCGAGCATCACTGGCAGCATGCTGTTGCGTTCGCGCACCGGACCGGCGAGGGGAAACTTTGCCTGCAGGTGTTGATCCAGAAAACCCCAGTGTCCGCCGACCGTGCCCTCCAGCGCGCGCTTCCACGGCTGGTCTATGGCCTCGATGAGGTTGTATTGCCAGCCCCGGGCGTGCGCCTCGCCAACGAAGCAGCGGATGAAGCGCGCCTGATTCACTCGGGACGGGCGCGATCCTTCGCGTTGCCGACCGGCGCTGGGCCAGCCGGTCTCGCCGATCACCACGGGTTTGTCGAAATGCGCGCTGACACGGGCGTATGTTTCGGCGACGTGCGCGACTGCGTCGTCGACGGCCACCGGGTGATCCTCCCAGAACGGCAGGATGTGAACCGTCACCCGGTCAACGTGCTCGGCAAGCGCCGCGTTGGCCATCCAGAACTCCCACACGTCTGCATAGGTGACGGGCACCCGGCTCGATTCGCGCGCTTTGGCGAGCAGTGCCTGCATGCCGGCCAGGCTCTGCTCCCGCCGCAGCAACACTTCGTTGCCCACGACGAGCACGTCCACCACGTCGGCGTGGGTGTTGGCGACGGCGATCGCGCGTTGGAGTTCGGCCGCGTTGCGCGCGTCGTCCGCGCCGATCCAGGCACCCAGCATGACCTTCAGCCCGAACTCGCGGGCGATCGCCGGTACCTGGTCCAGCCCTTGGTCGACCGAGTAAAGACGCACACAGGCGCTGAGTGGCGCGAGGGCGGCGAGATCCTCGCGGATCTGCGCGGCGTCGATGCGCAGATTGGCGTCGAACGGTGTCTGTCCAGGTCGGCGGTAAGGTGCGTAGGACACGCATTGCAGGCGCTCTCCCGCGCTGAGCCGTAGCTCGGGCATGCTGACCGGACGGGTCTGGGCCCACGCGAGGGCGAGCAGGGCCGTGGTGAGCAGGAGATGCACGACGAGCAGGTGCCGCCATGGAATGCTGTCCGCTTCATTCTCTGAATGCCTGGCGGACGGGGAAGCGGAAGGCGGGGCCATGTGTTGGAATGATGTTCGGAAAGTGGGGAGCGGTCGTAACCGGCTAAGGCCTGAACGCAAAACAGGCCACGTCCTTGCGGGCGTGACCTGTTCCCGGCGGCCGCCGGGCGGCCGTCACGAGTGCTTCAGGCGAGGGTCAGCTCGCGTATTCTTCCATGGGCACGCAGGCGCAGAAAAGGTTGCGATCGCCATAGACGTCGTCGATGCGATTCACGCTGGGCCAGAACTTGTTTTCGGCCACCCAGGGCAAGGGGAACACCGCCTGCTCGCGGGCGTACGGCCGCTGCCAGTCGCCGACCAGATCGGCCTGGGTGTGCGGGGCGTTCACCAGCGGGTTGTCGTCGGCCGGCAGGCTGCCGGTTTCGATTGCGCGGATTTCCTCGCGGATCGCGATCATCGCCGCGATGAAGCGATCGATCTCGCCCAGATCCTCGGACTCGGTGGGTTCCACCATGATCGTCCCGGCGACCGGGAAAGACATGGTCGGGGCATGGAAACCGAAGTCCATCAGGCGTTTGGCGATGTCGACCTCGGACACGCCGGTGGCGGCCTTGATCGGGCGGATGTCGAGGATGCATTCATGCGCGACCCGTCCGCGGCTGCCGGTGTAGAGCACCGGGTAATGCTCGGCGAGCCGGTTGGCGATGTAGTTGGCGTTGAGGATGGCGATTTCGGTCGCGCGCTTGAGGCCGCTGCCGCCCATCATCGCGATGTACATCCACGAAATCGGCAGGATGCTGGCCGAGCCGAAAGGCGCGGCGGACACCGCCCCCTGGCCCTGGTTGGGGCGCTCGCTGTCGCCGGTGCCGACCACCACGTGGTCGGCCATGAATGGAGCCAGATGGGCCTTGAGGCCGATCGGGCCCATGCCCGGCCCACCCCCGCCGTGAGGAATGCAGAAGGTCTTGTGCAGGTTCATGTGGGATACGTCGGCGCCGATGCTGGCCGGCGACGTCAGCCCGACCTGGGCGTTGAGGTTGGCGCCGTCCATGTACACCTGGCCGCCATGGCGGTGCACGATGTCGCAGATGTCGCGGATGCGCGCCTCGAACACGCCGTGCGTGGAGGGATAGGTGATCATCAGCGCAGCGAGGCGGTCGGCATGCTGCCCGGCCTTGGCCGACAAGTCGTCGACGTCCACATTGCCATTGTCGTCGCAGGCCACCACCACCACCTGCATGCCGCACATCTGCGCGGTAGCGGGGTTGGTGCCGTGGGCGGACTTGGGAATCAGGCAGACGTCGCGATGCGCCTCGCCGCGGCTGGCGTGGTAGCGCGCGATGGCCACCAGCCCGGCATATTCGCCCTGGGCGCCCGAGTTGGGTTGCATGCAGATCGCGTCGAAACCGGTGACTGCGCGCAGATAGCCGGCGAGTCCTTCGATCATTTCCAGATAGCCGCGCGTCTGGTCGGACGGCGCGAACGGGTGCATGTTGGCGAACTCCGGCCAAGTCACCGGAATCATCTCGCTGGTGGCGTTGAGCTTCATGGTGCAACTGCCCAGCGAGATCATCGAGTGGTCCAGCGCCAGATCGCGGTTCTGCAGGCGCTTGAGGTAGCGCAGCATTTCGTGTTCGGTGTGATGGGTGTTGAACACCGGGTGTGTCAGCACCGCGTCGTCGCGCAGCACTGCGGCCGGCAGCACCGGACGCTGGGCCACGATCCGGTCTAGCGCATCGACGTCGTCGCTCGCACCGAACACCTGCAGCAGGGCGGCCAGTTCGGCGCGCGTCACGGTTTCGTCCAGCGACAGGCCAAGCCGGGTCTCGGACAGCTTGCGCAGATTGAAGCCAGCGGTGAGCGCGTCGGCCAGCAAGGCGTTGGTGCGCGCACCGGTATCCACCACCAGGGTGTCGAAGAACTGCCGGGTGTGCAGCGCGTAACCGGCTTCGGACAGCGCCTGGGCGGCGATGGCGGTGAGGCGGTGAATGCGCGCGGCAATGGTGCGTAGCCCCTGCGGCCCGTGGTACACCGCGTAGAAGCCGGCCATGTTGGCCAGCAATACCTGCGAGGTGCAGATGTTGGAGTTGGCCTTTTCCCGGCGGATGTGCTGCTCGCGCGTCTGCAGCGTCATGCGCAGGGCGGTCTTGCCGCGGGTGTCCTTGGACACGCCGATGATGCGCCCGGGCATGGCGCGCACGAAGGCTTCGCGAGTGGCGAAGAAGGCGGCGTGCGGGCCACCGAAGCCCATCGGCACGCCGAAGCGCTGCGCCGAACCCAGCGCGATGTCCGCCCCCATGGCCCCGGGGGACTTCAGCAGCACCAGCGCCATCAGGTCGCTGGCCACCGCAACAATGGCCGAACGGGCCTTGAGGGCGGCGATGGTGTCGCCGAGGTCCACCACTTCGCCATTGGCGTCCGGGTACTGCAGCAGGGCGCCGAACACGTCGTGATCGAGCGCGCTACGGGCCGGGCCGAACACCAGTTCGAAGCCGAAGAAGCCGGCGCGGGTGCGGACCACGTCGATGGTCTGCGGGAAGCAGGCCTCATCGACGAAAAAGCGCATGGACTTGGACTTGCTGACCCGCTTGGCCATCGCCATCGCCTCCGCGGCAGCGGTGGCTTCGTCGAGCAGCGAGGCGTTGGCGAGTTCGAGGCCGGC
>JBKBMG010000008.1:0-121440 GCA_046295975.1 Rhodocyclaceae bacterium | reverse complement strand
CCATGTTGTTCTCGCGCTGTTTGCAGCTCACTCGGAAGGTATTTGTTTGGCAAGGAAGATCATTGTCCGCTCGGCCGGTCAGGGGGAGCTATTGCTTGACAAATGGGGAAGCCCTTGTAGCGGAATGAAGGCCAGCGCCTCCTCGCCGTCACGGGCCACCTCGATCGGGTTGGCCAGGCGCTTGCGCGCGAAGGCGCGGCGGGTCAGATCGAGGTCCACCGGATTGTCCTCGACCAGCAGGATAGGCGGCGACAGCGCCTGGTGCGTCATGGTGGACATAGCGGGAACTCCACGTAGAAGGTTGCCCCTGAGCCCGGGGCACTCTCGGCCCAGACCCGCCCGCCCATGCGGGTGACCGCCTTCCTCACCAACGCCAGGCCGACGCCGGTGCCAGGATAATCCTCCGAGCGATGCAGGCGCTGGAAGATCTCGAAGATCCGGTCATGGTACTTCATGTCGAAGCCGATTCCGTTGTCTTTCACCCAAAGTCTGGCACGCCCATCTGCGGTGCTCAAGCCAAACTCTATACGCGCATCGCTGCGCGCCTGCGTGAACTTAAGCGCATTTTCCAGCAGATTGCGCACCACCAGCGCCAACCCTTCCCTGTCCACGTTCAACCGCAGCGGCGACAAACGCTCATCGATCGCCACGCCGCGCTGAACAATCTCGTCCTGGCGGCCCTCGATCACAGAGCGGACCAAGGGCACCACCTCCACCATTCGCGTTTCCAACGCGCGCCGCTCCATGCGCGAGTAGGCGAGCAAGTCTTCGATCAGTTCATGCATCTGACGGACGCCGCGACGGATGTTGTGCACCAAGTGCAGCGCCTCTTCATCCAGGCGTTGCTGGTAGTCCTCCAACAGGATCTGGCTATACCCGTCGATGCCGCGCAGCGGCGCCTTGAGATCGTGCGACACCGAATAGGTGAAGGCCTCGAGCTCGCGGTTGGCGGCCGCCAGCTGTTCGGTGCGCTCGGCGATGCGCACCTCCAGATCGGCATTGAGCTGACGAATCTCGCGCTCGGCGGCGAGCCGGTCGGTGATGTCGTTGGCCAGCACCAGACGCGCCGCCCGACCATCGAACAACAGCGTATGCGAGACGATGTCCACGTCGATCAGCGAGCCGTCCTTGCGCCGGTGGCGCCACACGCCGGCTCGGCTGATCTTCACGTCGCCCCGGCGCGCCATGTAGGCCTGGAGTGCCGGGGCGTCCTCCGGCGGTCGGATCTCCAGCAAGGTCATGCCCAGAAATTCCTCGCGGCTGTAGCCGTAGTGGTCGACCGCGGCGTCATTGACGGCGAGAAAGCGCAAGGTCTCGGCGTCGTAGACCATCATCGGATGCGGGTTGCTCTCGAACAACTCGCGGTAGCGCGCCTCGCTCTCGCGCAGCGCCGCTTCGATCTGCTTTTCCACGGTGATTTCGAGCAGGCAGCCGATGAAACCCTCGAACGCGCCGTCCGCATCGTGGCACGGCATGCCCTGGTCCAGCACCCAACAGTATTCGCCGTCGCAGCGGCGCAAGCGGAACTCGATTGAAAAGCTCTCGCGGACTGCGAAACAGCTTTCGAACACCCGCCGCACCCGTTCGCGGTCGTCGGGATGCACACCCTGAAGCCAGCCCCAACCCCGTTCCTGGACCTCGGTACGGCCGGTGAAGCGCAGCCACACTTCGTTGAACCAGTCGCAGCGCATGTCCAGCCCGGCGGTCCAGAACAACACCGGCGAGGCATTGGCCACCGTCTCCAGGCGATTGCGCAACTGCCGTTCGACCTCCTCAGCCCGCTTCTGCTCAGTAACGTCAAGCAGCACACCGTAGGCCGCCACCACCTCGCCCGCCTCGTTGCGCGCAAGCCAGGTGCGGTCGTCCAGCCACACATAGTCACCCGCGGCAGTGCGCAGACGATACACCTGGCGGTAGTCGTCCGGTCCGTGGGCAAAATGATGAGCGATTTGAGCCTCGACCGCTGCCCGGTCGTCAGGATGAAACAACTCGCCGAAGGGTATCCGGCCAGACAGCAAGTCCTGCTTGTCGTAGCCCCAGCGCGCCACCCCGTCGCTGATGAAACTCAACGGCCAATCCGGCGCCAGTCGCCATTCTGCGGCGACCACCGGGGAACGGTTGATCAGGTCGGTGAGATACTGCAACTGCGCCTGCCGCGCCTGGAGATCCTCCGCCATGCGGTCGATGGCCGCGGCGATGCGCCCCAGTGGAGCGCCCATGTGTGCGCCCACCCGCGCGTCGGTCTCGCCCTCGCCGATGCGTCGGGCCACATCCGTCAGAACACCGACACAGACCTGCCAACGCCAGTACAACAGCGCTGTCGCAGCCACTGCAAAGCCCAGCATGATCCCAAACAGCGGCCAGAATCCGGCCTCCGTCGTCGAGGCGCCCAGCCCGGCGGCCAGCGCCGCAAGCACGGCGATCGCCAGCGGTGTGGCAACGCGCCCGGCAAGTCGCGCGCCTCGGCTCACAGGACATACCCCCGCGCGGTGCCACGACAGGCCCGAATCCCGTTACGGTGTGCCGCCATTCCGCCACCTCCCGTCTGGGCACGAGCCGGGTGCCGCATCGGCACGGGCCGCCACATGGAACGTCTTGAGGGTCGCCTCGCAGCACCGGGACGGAACGCCTGCCTGGCCGTGCCGCGGTTTTCCGAGGACTGCTTGATTGTGTGCCATCGATGCGGGGTTCGCAATCCACGCCGTCGCGACATCCCCGCGCGTTACCCACTACGGGTAGCGAACCATTGGCGCCGACCGCCACTCAGAGCGTTCATCGCGTCTTACTTCGCCCGCCATGACACGAACCCTGCTCACACTCCTGGGCTGCCTGCTGGTGACTGGCCTGATGGCTGGCTGCGGCGTGCGCCTTGCCTACAACCAGATCGATCGCCTGGTACCGTGGTACGTCAGCGACTATGTGACCCTGGACCGCGCCCAGCGGCGGTTGCTGGATGAACGCCTGAGCGAGCACGTGGCCTGGCACTGCGCCACCCAGCTGCCTGCCTACACCGCGACGCTGGCGCGTGCGCGCGCCGACCTCGACGCCGGTGGCGACCCGATCGACGTTGCCACCACGCTCATTGACGAGGCCGAAGCACACTGGCAAGCCTTGCTCGATGCCATCACACCCGACCTCGTTGCCTTGCTCGCGTCCCTTGAGCCGGCGCAGATCGACCAACTGCGCGAGGCCTTCGAAACAAGCAATGAAGCGTTGCGTAGCGACTTGCTCGCGCCCACCGAAAGCTCGCGCGTACGCGCCCGCAGCGACCGCCTGGAAAAGCGCCTGCGCCGCTGGATCGGCCCGCTGGACGCACCCCAGCGGGCTCGCGTACGTGACTGGGCAACCCGCACGGATACCAACACCGCCGCCTGGATCGCCCAGCGCGAGGCATGGCAGACAGCCCTCCTGGACGTACTCACTCAGCCGCGCAGCGACCCGGAGCACTTCCGTTCACAACTTACTGGATTGATCCGCTCACCCGAGCAAGTCCGCACACCGGCGCAGCGCGAGGCGCTGCAACGCAACCGCGAAGCCACCCTGGGCTTGCTCGGCGAATTGCTCGACTCCGCCAGCCCGCGCCAGCGCCAGCGGCTGGACCAGGCACTGGCCGACCTCGGCCGCGACTTCGACCAACTGGCCTGCGCCGCACCCGGGCAACTGGGGCAGGCGAGTCCCGCTCCCGACGCAACCTGAGGCCCCCCGCCGTCACCTTGATCACCGCCTGTGCCACATCCCCAAGCACCTACCACGTCACAGCTCGCAACGTTTCCCCTTCGGGTGCGGGCGACGCCCTCCCGCCCCGCTGTGCGACAATTCGAGGGACGCGCCCACGTCTCCGGACGCAATCGACGCCGCATCGCATGCATTTCCGCCTCCACCCCGCCATAACCCCGCACATGCCCAGCCCGTCCGACACTTCCCCCCGCCAGCCCGGCCGCAACGGCCCGCGGCTGATCGCCTTGTTCATCGCCATACCCTTTCTGCTGTTGATCGGCGCCTTGGTGGCGATTCCGTTCATTGCCGCGGACGAGGTACCGCTCAACGCAGTCGGCCCGATCGGCGCGAGCGAGGGTGCCGAACGCGGTGGCGTGGTGTTCCGCGGCACGGCCAACATCTGGGAAGTGCGCGGCAACATGACGGAGAATGCCGCGGGCGCCTTGCGCTTCGAGTTCCAGTTGATCGGCCCGACCGGGCAACCCCCTCCGCCCGGCCTTGAACTGAGGCTGCAACTCACGCGCGCCGACGGCAGCACAGAACAAGCACTGCCCTTCGTACGCACCGGCCAGGGCAGTTTCCAGGCGCAAACACCACCGCTGCCGGCAGGTCGCTGGCAGCTACGGCTGGTGTTTCCGGAAGTGGTCGGCATCTTCGGCTTCGATACCGGCGGCACGCGCTAGCCCTGCTGGGCCGAGGCAGCGCCGAGCGTCAATAGGCCTGCCCACGGTACATGCGCGCCTTTCGGACGGGCGCGCCACGCGCGGCTTCGATTGCGGCGTGCTTGGGTCCGGGGCCGGCCGTCACGGCCTCCAGCGAAGGAGCCGCGTCGCGTTCGCCCCCTGCCCCTGCCAGACGCAGATTGCCAAGATGGCGTACCAAGGTCTTGACCATCATGCGGGTGGAGTTGAGGCTGGCGCGCTCGTCCGCCACCACCATTGCGCCGTGCTGCCCGGAGCGCATCAGCAGCACCCAGCCCCCGTCAAAACGCAGTGCGCATTCCTCGCCCGCCGCACCGAGTTGCTCGAGCGCCACGAGCAATGCCGCCGCACGATCACTTGCGCGCCCGACCAGAGATTCCCCGAGGCCATCCAGCGCCCGCATCGCGCGCCCTCCGCCATCGATCTCGAACACTGTGGTCGCCTGAACGCCCGGCAACCCGGCCAGCGTGTCCAGCAGTTTGATCACGTCCATGGTGTCACGCCCCCTCAAGTGCCGCGTGCCAGTCGCGCAGCAATTCGTTGAGTCCGTTGCGCGAGGACACCCGCGCCACTACCGCCAGATCGCCGTGGAACAAGGCCAGCACGGCCTCGGCCTCATGCAACACGCGGACATCCTGCAGACGGCCGAGCCCCAACAGGTGAGCAAGCGCCTCGCCATGCTCCGAGAGTGCCGCCGAGAGCGGCGCAAGGCCGGTGATTTCCCCCTGTTCCTGCGTGCCTTCAGCGCCAGCCACCCGGCATCCTCGCACTCCCATCCCGTGCCGTTCGATTTCCAGCTTGAGACGGGCCAGCAACCCCTGTTCGCGCATCGCCTTCCTCCACGCCGTCGAAACACAGGCACTGCAATGCACCATGCGTGCCAGTCCGCCGTCACCGTCATCGTCCGGCGACGCACCACACCGGTTCTGCCCCGAACGCACCGCGGCAGTGCGATCTCGCACCACAACGCCGCACGCCGGTGCGTCGTTGAACCGTTCGGCCCGTTCGCTGACCAAGCGAGGTCGCCAACCTGCCTCCCCTACCCCACCTACAAGCATTCCGCTCTTGAAACCCGACGCCCACACCTCTCTGCGTCGCGACGGCCGGCCGCGCCGACGGCGCCCGGCCCGCTGGCTGGCGTTCGCCCTTGCGGCGATCTTCGTGCTACCGCTGTGCACCGCACTTGCGAGCCACTTCGTCAGCGGCGCCCAGGCCGTGGACTGGCGCTCTGCCCGACGCGACAGCAGTGGCCTGGCGCCCGACCCACGCACCACCGACGACGCGGTGATCCAGGTCTACGCCGCACGCGCGGTCGGCTGGCGTGGCGCGCTTGGCGTGCATACCTGGTTCGCCGTGAAGCCAGGCGGAACAGCGCACTACACCCGGCTGGAAGTGACCGGATTTTCGGTGCGACGCGGCGGCACCGCGGTACGCGTTGGCCAGGGCGTGCCCGACGCCTACTGGTACGGCAGCGCGCCAACCCTGTTGCGCGAGCTGCGTGGCGGCGAGGACGTGGATGCCCTGATCGAGCGGCTGTTCGCGCTCGCCTCGCGCTACCCCCATGACGATTCGTACAGGCTGTGGCCCGGACCGAACAGCAACACCTTCGTCGCCCACCTCGCCCGCAATCTGCCCGAGTTGTCGCTGGACCTGCCTCCGACGGCGATCGGCAAGGACTACCTGGTAGAAGGCGGGCTGTTTGGCGGGCTGTTTGGCCGGCCGCCGAGCGGCCGCGGCGTACAGGTATCGCTGGCGGGCCTGGCCGGCGTGGTCGTGTCGCCGCAAGAGGGGCTGGAGCTCAATCTCCTCGGCCTGAGCGCCGGTATCGATCTCATCCCCCGGCGCTCAAGCTTCCCGGCATCGGTCGCGTCGGCTTCGCCGAGCCGCCCGCGCCTTGACATCGACGACGCCTTGCACCGGCGCCACCCGACTGTCCTGCACCCTCCGCCGGAAGATCCCACTCGAAGCGCCACGAATCGATGCGAGCAGAATTTCCCGTGCATGTGCAACAATTCGCAGCGCGATTGCAGTTCTTAATCTCAGCCATTCGTTCAATTCATTTTTTGCAATGCAACGAGTTCGCTTAAGATGACGTCAGTTTCCACCAACCAGAGGAAAAACCCCGTATGAGCAACCTCATCAATACCCAAGTCCAGCCGTTCAAAGCCAACGCTTTCGTCAACCGCGGCGGTAAGGGCGAGTTCATCCAGGTAACCGAAGCCGACCTGAAGGGCAAGTGGTCCGTGCTGATTTTCATGCCGGCTGCCTTCACCTTCAACTGCCCGACCGAAATCGAAGACGCGGCCAACAACTACGCGGCCTTCAAGGAAGCCGGTACCGAGGTGTACATCGTCACCACCGATACCCACTTCTCGCACAAGGTGTGGCATGAGACCTCCGAAGCGGTTGGCAAGGCCAAGTTCCCGCTGATCGGCGATCCCACCCACCAACTCACCCGTGCCTTCGGTGTGCACATTGAGGAAGAAGGTCTGTCCCTGCGCGGCACCTTCGTGATCAACCCGGACGGCATCATCAAGACGGTCGAGATCCACTCCAACGAGATCGCCCGCGACGTCTCCGAGACCCTGCGCAAGCTCAAGGCCGCCCAGTACACCGCCGCCCACCCGGGCGAAGTCTGCCCGGCCAAGTGGAAGGAAGGCGAGAAGACCCTGGCCCCCTCGCTGGACCTCGTCGGCAAGATCTAAGCCGCTTGTCCGCACCCCCGGGGTTGCCCCCGGGGCGAGCCTCGCGGTCGGTCCGTCCGGCCGCCCGGCTCATCCAGGAGCGCCTCTTCAGGTGCTGCTGAATGAGCCGACGACGCCGCAGCGCGTCCTTCCGATCCCCCACGGAACGTCACCATCCCAATTACCAGGAGTCCGCCATGCTTGACGCAAACATGAAGGCGCAGTTGAAGACCCTGCTCGAACGCATCAACGAACCGGTCGAGCTCATCCCCTTTGTCGACGACCAGCCGACATCGCTCGAGACCCTCGAACTGCTCCGCGACATCGAAGCACTGTCCGACAAGGTCCGCGTCGTCGAAGACCGTCCGAGCGCGGGCGAGCGCGTGCCTTCCTTCTCGGTGGCACGCGCCGGCACGGACATGGGCATCCGCTTTGCCGGCCTGCCCATGGGCCACGAGTTCACCTCGCTGGTGCTCGCGCTGCTGCAGGCCGGCGGCTATCCGCCCAAGGTGGATGCCGCACAGATCGAGGCCATCAAGGCACTCGACGCCGACCTGAGCTTCGAGACCTACATCTCGCTGTCCTGCCACAACTGCCCGGACGTGGTGCAGGCACTCAACCTGATGGCGGTGCTCAATCCGCGCATCCGCCACACCATGATCGACGGCGGCGTCTTCCAGGAGGAGGTCAACGCCAGGAACATCATGGCAGTGCCAACGGTCACGCTCAACGGCGAGATTTTCGGTGCCGGCCGCATGACGCTGGAGGAAATCCTGGCGAAGGTGGATACCGGCGCCGCCGCACGCGATGCCGCAAAGCTGGCAGACAAGGAAGCCTTCGACGTACTCATCGTCGGCGGCGGCCCGGCCGGCGCGGCCGCGGCCATTTACGCTGCACGCAAGGGCATTGCCACCGGCATTGTGGCCGAGCGCTTCGGGGGCCAGGTCATGGACACGCTGGCCATCGAGAACTTCATTTCGGTGAAGGAAACCGAGGGCCCCAAGCTCGTTGCCGCGCTTGAGCAGCACGTCAAGGCCTACGAGGTCGACATCATGAACCTGCAGCGCGCCGCATCGCTGAAACCGGCCGCCACCGCCGGCGGCTACGCCGAGGTCACGCTCGCCAACGGTGCGGTGCTCAAGAGCCGCACGGTGATCCTCGCCACCGGCGCCCGCTGGCGCGAACTCAACGTGCCCGGCGAGCAGGAATACCGCGGGCGCGGCGTGGCCTACTGCCCACATTGCGACGGGCCCTTGTTCAAGGGCAAGCATGTCGCGGTGGTTGGCGGCGGCAACTCGGGGGTCGAGGCCGCCATCGACCTGGCCGGCATCGTCGCCAAGGTCACGCTGCTGGAATTCGGCGACAGCCTGCGCGCCGATGCGGTGCTGCAGGCCAAGCTCAAAAGCCTGCCCAACGTCACCGTGATCACCCAGGCACAGACTACCGAAGTCACGGGCGATGGCCAGCGCGTCAACGGCCTGGTCTACACCGACCGCGCCAGCGGCGAATCGCACACCGTTGCCCTGGAAGGGGTGTTCGTCCAGATCGGACTGTTGCCGAACACCGACTGGCTCAAGGGCACGCTGGAGTTGTCGCGTTTCGGCGAAATCGTCGTCGATGCCAAGGGCCAGACCTCGCTGCCCGGCGTCTTCGCCGCCGGCGACTGCACCACGGTGCCCTACAAGCAGATCATCATCGCCATGGGCGAAGGCAGCAAGGCGGCGCTGTCGGCCTTCGACCACCTGATCCGCAGCACGCCCGAACCGGCCACCGCCGCGGCCGAAGCCGCCTGAGCGACCGCCGGGCGAGGACTTGGGACTCGCCCGGCGGCAAACACCGTTGCGCTTGCGCCCCGCTCGCATAAGCGTCCGGCGCAAGCGCAACGGCCGGTCCGGACTCCGCGCGGTTCAACCCCGATTACCGGCGTGCTCCTCCCCGGCCTGCGCCTCCCCAGCGTGCATCTCCCCGGCCTGTGTCTCCCCGGCGTCCGCCTGGCCAGCGCACGCCTCATCACCCTGCCCCCGGCCTGCGCCCGTTTCCCCCGCCGCCGCGGGGCGAAACGCTTCGGGCACATTGTTCAGGTGGTAGCCCGGCATTGCCGCGAGAAACGCCTCGCGCGCCGCAACCGCAAGCCTGAACGCTTCTTCGTCACCATACAGCCTTACCGAGAAACTCTTGGAGCGGCGCGGCACCACGCCCTTGGGCGCTACCGCAATCCACACCTCGCAGACATAGCGCTTGGACGACCCGGGATTGCGATGGGTCATGCGCGTCTTGTACACCCCCGCCACGCCGGACTTGTTGTTGGGGCGGATCTTGCTCGCGAACTGCGCGCGGGTCAGCGGCGCTACCGCCGCGAGCTGGGCATCGCGCCAGGCGATGGCCGCCGCCAGGGCGGCGGCCTCGGTGCCGTATCGGGCGAGTGAGAAAGTCTTGTTGTAGTGCTGCTTTCTGCGGGTGAACGCGCATAGAAAGAAAAGCGACTTGCCGGGCGGTGCATAGCGGCGGATCGCATAGTCCACCCGCTCCCCGCTGCCCCGCCGCATGCCCGTGGCTGCCTGCCGGTCGCCTCCCTCGTTCCCGATAACACGCTCACCCGCCTCGTCGTCCTGCCTCATCGGTCCGCCGTCTTCCACAATGACTATTCCATGTCATTATGCACAAATTCAGACGGAATGTGTCACAGCTGCAGGCGCCGTGCGGACAGGCGCTGCCGCGAGGTGTCAGGCGCGCACCCGGCGGCCCAGTTGCCGCGAATTGCGTCCACTCACACGTCCACTCACACCTCCACCCGCCCGGCCAGCGAGCAGCGCATGCAGGCAGCAGGCGAAGGCGATCAGCGCCGACACACCAACGCTGAGCGTGGCCCACACACTCAATACCAGTACCATCCACATGCTCTCCGGCACGCTGACCGGCAGACGCGCAACAAGCTGGAACGCCAGCGGCAGGCACAGCATCGCCACGCACGCGAACAAGCCCTGATGGCGCTGCACCTCCGGGCGTGACTGATCACGGTGTGTCATCGTTCTTCGCTCCTATGAACCTGGAAACCGGGTGGTTGGTGGCACACCGAGCGATTCTGCACAACAGCCCGTTCGACGCACCCTCACGACGAGCGACAGTGTGCGCCCACCCCTGGCTCACCCAGTGAGCCTGATGAGGCGTAGCATTGGCACGGTTGGACGCGAACGGCTGCCACATCGCAGGGCAGGCCCCATCGCAGCCGCGAGGACCGACCGGCTTCCACTACCACCCACGCCCCCTTCCGTCGATGAGCCAGACCGAACGCCTTTACCGCATCGTGCGCATGCTGGAGGATGCCCGCCAGCCCGTGCCACTGCACCGCCTGCTCGATGCCCTGGAAGTTTCGCGCGCGACCTTCAAGCGCGATCTCACCTATCTTCGCGACCGCCTGGGCGCGCCCATCGAGTGGCGTCGTGGCGATGCCGGTGCACCGGAAGGCTATGTGCTGGACGGGCCGGCAGACCACGCGGCAACGCGCTACGGCATCCGTGGAGCATGGTTCAACCCGTCCGAGATCCACGCCCTGCTGATGATGCGGCACCTCGCCGCCAGCATGGAGCCCGGCTTGCTTGCCGGCCAGGTGGACGGACTGATGGCCCGCATCAGCCTGATGCTGGGCTCGGCCTCCGACGATCCGCGCGAGGTCGCGGCGCGGGTGCGGATTCTGCACTCGGCCCGGCGGCGCCACGCGCCGACTGCCTTCGACACCGTCGCCCAGGCCACGATGAAGCGCCGCCGCCTGCGCCTGCACTACTTCGCACGCAGCCGTGGAGAAGAATCGGAACGTGTGGTGTCCCCGCAGCAACTGCTGCACTACCGCGAGAACTGGTATCTGCTTGCGTGGTGCCACAAGGCTCAGGCCTTGCGCACCTTCGCGCTGGATGCGGTGCGCGAGGCCAAGGTACTCAAGCCCCGCGCACGCGACGTCGGTCCACGCGTGCTCGGGCGCGCCGTGGGTCAGGCCTTCGGCATTTTTACCGGGGCGCCGACCCACACCGCCGAGTTGGTGTTTTCGGCGCGCGTTGCCGCCTGGGTGGCGAACGAGGTCTGGCACGCCGATCAGCGCAGCCAGATCGAGGACGATGGCCGCGTACGCCTGTGGGTGCCGTACTCCGATTCACGCGAACTGGAGATGGAGGTGCTGCGCTACGGAGCAGACGTGGAAGTGATCGCCCCTGCCGCACTGCGCGATGCCATCGCCGCCACCTTGCGCCGCGCAGCGGCGCACTACCTCGACGTCCCGCAATGACAGGCGTGCGACAAGGATCAGCGGCTTTCCTCGCCCGGCGTGGCCGTCGCACCGGACCGCGGGTCGTTTTCGGTACGCCCACGCCGCTCGGCGGCGACCGGTGTCGTGCCCGCACCGGCCACGCCGGCGGTCAGCACAAAGCGCATTGCCTCATCCATGCCGATATCCAGCGGCGTGATCGCGCTGCGCGGCACCAGCACTGCATAGCCGCCGATCATGTAGCTCATCGGCAGGTACACCAGCAACGAATCCGCATCGTTGAAGCCTTCAGGCAAGCGCTCCATGTCGGCGCGCGTCACCAGGCCAATGGCCTGCATGCCGGTCTCGCCGAAGCGGACCGAGACGACCTGCTGGAACTCCTTCTTCTTCATCGGCGAGAAGTAATCCATGAAGTCGCGCAGCGCGGGGTAGATCATCTTGACCAGCGGGATGCGGTAGAACAGGCGTTCGCCGCGTGCGAACACCCTTTGCACCACATAGTTGTTCATCAGCATGCCGACCATGAAGGCGACCACCAGCCCGACCGCCACCCCCAGCCCCGGACGGTAGACCTCCTCTGGCAGGAACTGGATGAGCTGCTGGCCAAGCAGCGTTTCGGCCGACACCACCAGCCAGTACAGCAGGTAGAAAGTGAGCACGATGGGTACCAGCGTGATCAGGCCGGTGAGGATGTTTCTGGTAATGACGCCCATGCAGCATGTCCTGTAGGTCTGGCGGCCCGCGTGTGGGTCGGCCTAGTGGTTGTCGCTCAGTTCGGGAAACAACACGTCGGTGAAACCGAAGCGGCTGAAGTCACGGATACGCATCGGATAGAGGATACCGAACAAGTGATCGCATTCGTGTTGCACCACCCGCGCGTGAAAGCCCTCGGCCTCGCGGTCGATGGGCTGGCCCGCGGGGTCGAAACCGCGGTAGCGGATGCGGGTGTGGCGCGGCACCATGCCGCGCAAGCCGGGCACCGACAGACAACCTTCCCAGCCCGCCTCCTGCGCATCGCCAAACGGGGTGATCACCGGGTTGCACAGAATCGTGCGCGGCACCGGCGGTGCATCCGGGTAGCGCTCGCTGCGCTCGAAACCGAAGATCACCACCTGTATCGATTCGCCGATCTGCGGGGCCGCCAACCCCACGCCGCCGGCTGCCGCCATGGTGTCGAACATGTCGTCGATCAGCGCTTCCAGTGCCGGTGTGCCGAAGGCCTCGACCGGGTCGGCGACGCGCAGCAGGCGCGGATCACCCATTTTCAGTATCGGCCTGACCGCCATCGATGTTTCTCCTGTGTGGTGCGCGCCACAGCCAGCCCTGCGGCGGAGCATAGCCGGGCATGTCGCGGATGTCGCGGATGTCGCGCCCTTCATTGTGCGCTGCACATGGCGCATCGCCAAGCCGGACAACGCCCCGCCTTCGTCCTCTTTTCCGCGCGGCGCTTGCCGTTTGCGGCCCGGCCCGATAGTCTCACAGTCGGCCCGTCGGTGACGTCGCGGCCAATCCCGAGCGACTACCCGGCCCACCCTGATCTTGCGCAAATCTCGCCCTCCACGCTTTCTGCTCGCCCTGCTCCTGGCTGCTTTCATGGCGCTGGCGAGCGCGAGCGGCTTCGCGCGCGCGCTGGAGATCGCGGTGGTGAGTTCGCAGCGGGGAGGGCCCGACAAGTTGTTCGCTGACGCCCTGCTCGCCGCCAACACCGGTTCACGCCATCGCTTCGTGCTGGCCGGCAATCTCGACGACGGCATCGACCCGCAGACCATCGAACGCGCCGACCTGATCGTGGCGGTCGGTGCGCGCGCGGCCGAGGTGCTGATCGCCGACGTCGGCCGCCCCATCATCGCCACCCTGATCGGCCGCGCCCAGTTCGCGCGAGTGAGCGCAGGCAGCGACCCCGACACCGTCTCGGCGATCGTGCTCGACCACCCTGTTTCCCGCCATCTGCAACTGGTGCGCGCGGTCAATCCCGGCGTCGACCGGGTATCCCTGCTGTTCGGCCCGGAGACGCTGGGACTGGAGAAAGAGGTGCTGAGCGCGGCTGCACTGGCGGGGCTGGAAATCGAATCGCGACAGGTGTCTACCGCCAACGAGTTGCTGCCCGCCCTGGAACGTGTCCTGGAAGGCAGCGATGCGCTGCTCACCCTGCCCGATCCGATCGCCTCGGGCGCGACCACCGCACGCGCCATCCTGCTGACCAGCTACCGCCTGCGTAGGCCGGTGTTCGCCTTCTCGCGTGCCTACGTCGAGGCCGGTGCGCTGGCGGCGGTGTTCAGCAGCCCCGAGGATGTCGCCCGCGATCTTTGCGACTGGCTGGACAGTCTCGACGCCATTCCCGCCAGCCTCCCCCCGCCGCGCGCCCCGGCACGCTTCGGTGTCGCGATCAATCGCCAGGTGGCCCGTGCGCTGGGGCTGGACGTACCCTCCGACAGCACCATACTCAGTTGGATGATGCGGGAGGCGCTGCAATGAGCCGCTTGTGCCGACTCTCGCTGCGCGCCCGCCTGCTGCTGGTGGTACTGCTGCCGGCCGCGCTGCTGGCCGCCAGCGTGGCCGGGCTGTTCATGCTGCGTGGCACGCAGGCCGCCGACGAGGCAATGCGCGACCGCGCCCTGGCGATTGCCAGCTTTCTCGCGCCCGCCGCCGAATACGGTGTGGTCTCGGGCAATCCGGGGGCACTGTCCGGCTTGCTGCAGGCGGCCCTGGAGCAGCGCGACGTGGCCGCCGTGGCCATCTACGACCGCGAAGGTGATCTGTTGTCCGTCAGCGGGCGTCCCTGGTTTGCCGATCCGGCACGGATTCGCGCGAGCTCCGCCGCCAGCATGCTGGAAGAGCACGAGGCGCGGCTCACCGTGGCGGCCCCGGTGTTGTTCATGCCGCTCGTCATCGACGACGTGCTCGAACCCTATTCCCGCAACCCGCACCCCAACGGCAGCCAGCCGGAAGCCATCGGCTGGGTTTATCTCGAACTCGACACCCGCCAGTTGCTCGCGCAAAAGCGCGAGATCGTGTTGACGACGCTGGTACTCACCCTGGGCGGCCTCGGGCTGACTGCGGTGCTCGCGGTGCGGCTGGCACGCTCGGTCGCGGTACCGGTGGCACAGCTGGCCGCGGCAGTGGACCGCATCGCCGACGGTGCGCTCGACGTCTCGGTACCCGACAGCGCCGGCAGTGACGAGCTGCGCGCGCTGGAGCGGGGCTTCAACACCATGGCGCGATCCATCGCCGATGCCCACCAGACGCTGCAGGCACGGGTAAACGAGGCAACCGCCCAACTCGCCTACCAGGCGTTGCACGACCCGCTCACCGGCCTGCCCAATCGGCGTGCCTTCGAACAGGCGCTGGAAGAGGCGGTGGGCACGCCGCGCCGCGCCGCCGACCACGGCGCACTGTGCTTCATCGACCTGGACCGCTTCAAGATCGTGAACGACACCTGCGGCCACGCTGCCGGCGACGAGTTGTTGCGCGAAATCGCCAGCGAAATCCGCCATCGGGTCAGGGCCCAGGATCTGATCTGCCGCATCGGCGGCGACGAGTTCGCACTGCTGCTGCGCGCCTGCCGCATGGAGGAAGCGCAGCGCATAGCCGAATCGCTGCGCGAGGCCATCGCCGCCCACCGCTTCGAATGCGATGGGCGGGTGTTTTCGGTAGGCGCAAGCGTCGGCTTGGTGCCGATGGACGGCGCACTGGAAAGCGTGTCCGAAATCATGGTGGCCGCCGATCTGGCCTGCTACTCGGCCAAGAAGAGCGGCCGCAATCAGGTCGTCACCCACATCCAGTTGCCCAGCGACAACCGCGATGTTGCGGCGCCTCCCGGCGCCGACCCCACCTATCCGCTCGCCGCCGAGGATTCGGTGCCGTTCGAGCGGCTGAGCCTGCACGGCCAGGCTATCGTCGCACTCGATGGTGCCGGACGAAGCGAGCGGCTGAGCGAATGGGTGGAGGTGTTGCTGCGCTATCGCGACGCTCGCGGCCGTATCCGCGCGCCCAGGGAACTGCTCTCGCAACTGGCAGGTGACGAAGACGCGCGCCAGCTCGACGCCTGGGTCGCCGATCAGGCCTGCGCCCTCGCCGCCGGGGCGGCGGCCACGCTGCACCTCAGCCTCAATCTGTCCAACGCCACGCTGGACGCGCCGGACGACTATCTGGCCGCGCTGGCAGCCGCGATGGCCCGCCACGACGTCGCACCCGGGCGCATCGTACTTGAATTCCCGGCCGATGCCGCCGCACGCCACGGCACATCCGCCGCGCACCTCGTCGCCACGGCGCGGGCGCTGGGCTGCTCGATCGCGCTCGAGCGCCTGGAAGGCACATCGGTGGGCGTGCTGCGCAGCCTGCGCCCCGACTACGCCAAGATCAACCTCAGCCTGCTCGGTGAAAGCTACGGCCTGGAGGCCGCCCAGGGCATCGCCCAGGCCTTGTGCGGCATGGCGACGGCCCTCGGCGTGGCGTGCGTGGCATCGGAAACCGAGGATCTGCGATTCCGCCACAGGCTGCACGAACTCGGCTTCGACTACGCCCAGGGCCGCCTGATCGACGACGAACGCCCACTTCCCGACTGGCTGGCGGAGCGGGCCGGCGCCACGCCCCGAGCGGCTTTGTAACCGATCGCGAAGACGCCGCCCGCGTCATCGCATTCGGCGTGATAATCCGGCGTCACCCCAAGGGTCTCCCGCTCATGTTTACCGACACCGCCCGCCCGCGCGCCCTACACACCCAACCCGGGCCGCAAGGCCCGGCCTCCGCCCTTCGCCCTCCCGCGCCTGCCCCGCTCGCTCGAGGATCCGATTCGGACCCGGGTCTCACGCTTCACCGTTTGTTCGGACGCCTGCTGCTGTCGGCCTGCATCGCCGCCCTCCTGCCCGCAACGTCCGCCTTCGCCACCGAGGCCACCGCCCTGCCCATGCAGCGGGTCGTGCTGTCGACCGCGGGGGTCGCCTACTTCCAGCATGCCGGCACGCTGGATGGCGCGCGCAGCGTGGACCTGCGCTTCACCGCCGCCCAGATCAACGACGTGCTCAAGTCGCTGGTAGCCCACGACAGCGCCGGCAGCCATCCACCCATGGTTGCCTACCCCAGCCAGGAGCCGCTCACGCGGCTGTTGGCGAGTTTCGCCATCGACCTCTCCGGCGAGCCTTCGCAGCGCGCGCTGCTCGGCCAGTTGCGTGGCGCGGTGGCGAGCTTTGCGCTGGACGGCGGGGAAACGGTTTCCGGCCGCATCCTCGGCACCGAGGAACGGCTGGTCGCCATGGGCGACAACGCCGTGCCATCGGTCTTCGTCTCGATCGCCGCCGATGACGGGGTGCGTGCCCTGGAACTGGCGCGGATACGACGTTTCGAGCTGGCCGACGCAACGCTGCGCAGCGAACTCGACAAAGCCCTCGCCGCGCTGGCCGAAGGCCGCGACAGCGAACGGCGCACGGTGTCGGTACGCTTCGACGGCCCGGGCAGCCGCCAGGCCGCACTCGGCTACGTAATCGAAGCGCCGGTGTGGAAGAGCAGCTACCGCCTGCTGCTGCCCGCGGGCGAGCGCAGCGAAGCCCCGGCGCTGCAAGCGTGGGCAATCGTCGAGAACGGCACCGAACACGATTGGGATGGTGTCGAGCTGGCCTTGATCAGTGGCCGGCCCCTGAGCTTCGTCGAGGACTTGTACCCGCCTCATTACATCGACCGCCCGGTGCACCGCCCCCACGCACAGGCCCAGATCGCCCCGCGCAACTACGACATGGGGATTGCCTCGGAACGCGCCGACAGCGCCGCCCCGCAGTCGCTGGAGCGCGCCCGCAGTCTCGCCGCCGCACCGCCG
The DNA here is from genome assembly GCA_046295975.1 of Rhodocyclaceae bacterium. Classification (GTDB taxonomy): domain Bacteria; phylum Pseudomonadota; class Gammaproteobacteria; order Burkholderiales; family Rhodocyclaceae; genus UBA2357. The sequence goes on along the minus strand of JBKBMG010000008.1, from coordinate 104,274 downwards.
GCTCCGGCACCGGCGTTCGCGGGCGCCATGGCGGAGCCGGTCCCCAAGCACCTCAGCGTGGATGAGCTGATCGCCTCCGCCAACGGCCTGGCCAGCGGCGAGACAGTAGGCGGCAGCTTCCAATACACCATCGCCAACGTCAGCATCCCGCGCCAGCGCGCGGCCATGCTGCCCATGCTCGCCACCCGGCTGGAAGTCGAACCGGTGTCCATCTACGACCCGGCAGTGCTTCCCGGTCACCCGCTACGCGGCGCCCGCCTGCGCAACGACACCACGATGACGCTGCCGGGTGGGCCGGTCACCGTGCTGGAGGGCGACACCTACGCCGGCGATGCCCGTTTCGACAGCCTGCCGCCGGGCGGCGACCGCCTGATCAGCTTCGCGGTCGACCTGCCGGTACAGGTCCAGCGCCGCGACCCAGGCACCGAAACCGTGCTGGCCGGCGCAAAGATCGAACGGGGCGTGCTGATGCTCGAACAACGCCGCACCCGCGACACCGTGTACGCCATCGACAACAAGGCTGACAGCGGGCGTACGCTGCTGGTGGCCCACCCCAGCGCACCGGGCTGGGAACTGACCGCGCCAGAAGCTTACGAGGAGCGCACCGACGCGCAGTACCGCTTCCGCGTAGACCTCGCGGCCGGCGAACAGCGCGATTTCGCCATTCGCGAGACCCGCCGCGACTGGGAACACCAGCGCGTAGCGCAACTCGACGTGCGCGCCCTGCTCGCCTGGTCGGGCAACACCCGTCTGCCGCAACCAGTGCGCACCGCGCTGGCCCGGGCGGCGGAGTTGCAGCGCACCCTCGCCGACGCCGAGCGTGCCTTCGCCGAGCCCCAGGCTGCGCTCGACGCCATCACCGCGGAGCAAGCGCGCATCCGCGCCAACCTGCAGACCCTGCAGCGCGGAACACCGCTGCACGACCGCCTGATTGCCAAGCTCGACGAACAGGAATCGGAGATCGAAGCGCTGCAGAAGCGCCGCCAGGCCGCCCAGGCGCGCCAGCTCGAAGCACGCAAGGCGCTGGAAGACTACCTGGCCGGCCTGACGCTCTAACCCGCTTTTTCTCACACACCGTCACGTCGCGAGGGGCGAGGTGCCGCTGCGGGCCGCCGCACGGACCGAGCGACGCTGAAGGCATAGCTGACACTGCGTTGAAGCGACGCTTTCTCCAAGACCCGGAGCGCGATGGTCAGTCATTCGTTCTCAACATGACGAATGTTTCTCCTCCAGTGCGGTCATGCTGGACTATAAAAGTCGCTCCATTGATACTTATCTTGCTTGGCGCCCGTTTCAAAGGAGGCGTATTCGTGTGACGGCTAACTACGCCTAGAAACTGGGCTGTCAGATCGTTTCTCCGCTGCGCGGGCGTAGTAATGACGCACTCTTCGTCGTACGTTGTTTGAACGCCTATGCTTTTGTCTGCGCTTAAGCCCATTTTCATAAAACGTGCGTCGATAATCTCACTGATTCCAAACGCCTTTGCGGCTTCTGCCGCGCCAGAGAAGGACGGAGCTGATTTTAGGCAAACGGTTTCAAATGCTTTTATGGATTCGGCCAGCTCGGCCCCCTCTGTTTGCGTTAGTTGTGCTGTTGTACTACTTGCGCACGCCGCAAGCGTTAGAGATGAAGAGATCAGCAAGCAGGCGTATTTCATGATGTTTTCCTCGCGTTAGAAGAACGGGCTGATCGAGACAGGAAGCCGCCTCGCGGCGCCACCCTCCCACGCCTCGGGACATACGGATCAAGTATTCGGCGGTTCAACGAATGGCGGTCCATCTCGCGCTGCCAACTCGGGCAGCCCCATGGCGAGGAAGGTACTGCGCGGTAATGCCAACGTTATGATCGGCGTCCTGCTGATACACCTCGCGGACACTGACCCCGCGCCGACGCAGTTGCCGGTAGCCGGTTCTTCCCCATTGCTTCAACTGTTTGGATTCGACGGCCTTCCTGGACCTGGCCTCCAAACTCGTCCAGGAGACCGAGAATAATTGGCGACGGATTCGCGAGCTGATGGGCGGGACCGTCTGCAAGGACGGCGAACCCTCGATGAATGAAGAGCAGGCGCGGCGGCTCGCCGCCTGATCAACCATGCCGGACCGGTCAAATACACCAGACTTGAGTTACGCCTTCGACGCCGACGCCGAGGCAATCGCGTCGCGCAGCCATGCAGTGCGCCGGCGCAGGTCGCGGACTTCGCGAATCTCGCCGAACCCCCGCACCAGCAGAACGACATAGGCATATACCACGCACAGGGTAACAAGCGCCGCGCGGGCGAAGTCGATCGTCAGCGCGATCGTGGAGCTGATTGCGCAGAAGACCGCGATCAGCATTCTGCCGGCGGTCGACAAGGCCAGCGACGAACCCACCGCCAACCTGCTGACGCAGCGCATGCAGGCGCATGAAAAGACGGCCTGGATGCTGCGCAGCCTGCTCGAGGGCTGAGCCCGTCAGCGGGGCAGGCGCAGCACCGCCGCCAGCCCCGCCGTTTCGCCCGGCTCCAGCTTGAGCGAACCACCCTGGGCGCGCACCAGGTTGCGCGCGATCGCAAGCCCGAGACCGGTCCCTCCGGTGTCCCGATTGCGCGAACTCTCGATGCGGTAAAAGGGCTCGAACACCTTGTCGAGCAGCGCCTCGGGAATGCCCGGGCCCGCGTCCAGCACCCGTATCTCGGTGCCGGAATCATCCTGCGCGAGCCGGATGCGCGCGCTGCCGCCGTACTTGATCGCGTTGTCGACCAGGTTCTGCAGGGTGCGGCGAAGTGCATGCGGTGCGCACAGCACCGCTGCCGGTGCCACGCCCTCGACGGCGACATGGCAACCCATGTCTTCGTACTGCTCGGCGACCGACTCGACCATCGCCGTCAGGTCAGTCGGCACTTTGGCCTCGAGCACATGCTCACTACGTGCGTAGTCGATGCCCTCCTGAATCAGCCGCTCCATCTCGTCGATGTCGTCGTCGATTCGCGCGCGTTCGGCATGGGTATCGGGCACCAGGCTGCCGACGCGCAGACGTATCCGGGTGAGCGGTGTCTTCAGGTCGTGCGAGATGGCCGCCAGAATGCGATTCCGCTCGGCAAGATTCTGTCTCAGCGCATGCTGCATGAGATTGAAGGCCTCGCTCGCCCTGGCGACCTCGTCCTTGCCGCTGACCGCCAGCGGCGGCGCATCCAGGTCGCGCGTGAACGCGCGGGCGGCTTCGGCCAGGCGCTTGAGCGGACGGGTTGCCAGGCGCACCGCACCCCATGCGGCCAGCGTGACGGCGAGTGTCACAAACAGCAGATATACCCCGACGATTTCCAGCGACGGAGGCGAAAAGGGCGGCCGTTTCGGAAGTCTGACGAGCAGCAGGTGTGCCTCGTCGATCGGCATCGCCAACGCCGGTTCGCGCTCGCCGGTCGCGCCGACAAGCAGCGGCAGGACCTCGACATCGGCCCCCAGTGCGCGCTGAACCGGAGCTGCCGTTTCGACGATCCACGGATGGTCGGAGGCGGACATGGCCGTCTGCGCCGGCAGCAGTTCGAGGCTGTAGTAACCCCGCGCCACCCCTTCCATCCATTGGCCACGGGCTTCCGGCGCCTGCGCTGCGAGGAAGCGGTAGGCGAACGTCAGATCGGCCGCCATGAAGTCGTACATGTGGGCACGCGCGTTTTTCGCGGCGAACGCCAACACGCCACCGAAACTCAGGACCTGAATCAACACGGTGGTGAGCAACAGAATGAGAAAGAGCCGGGCGGCGAGGGATTTCATGTCGATCAACCGAATCCCGGCGGGCGGCGCGGGTGGCCTGCCACTTCCTTGCACAGGATGTAACCCTCGTTGCGCACGGTCTTGACGTAGGTCGGTTCGCGCGCGTCATCGCGCAAACGCTTGCGCAGGCGGCTCACGCGCAGGTCGATGGAGCGGTCGAAACTGTCGCTGTCGCGACTCGCAAGCCCGTTCATCAAGGCATCGCGGCTCACCACGCGCAGGGGGTGGTCGAGCAGAAAGCGCAGCAAACCGCACTCGTTGGCCTGCAGTAGCGTAACCGTGCCACCGCGCGCCACCAGGTGGCGCTCCACGGTATCGAGCATCCAGTCGCCAAACACGAGATAACGCGCACTCTCGACCCGCGGCGACCCCGGCGGTTGCATGCGGGCGCGTCGCAGGACCGCTCTGAGGCGGGCGAGCAGTTCGCGGGTGATGAAGGGCTTGCCCAGGTAGTCGTCGGCGCCCATCTCCAGCCCGATGATGCGATCCACATCTTCTGCACGGGCGGTCAGCATCAGCACCGGCGTGCTCTCGTGCAAGGGCTCATTGCGCAGCCAGCGAAACAGGCTCAAGCCGTCCTCGCCCGGCAGCATCAGGTCCAGCACGATGGCATCGGCGGTCTCCTGAGCGAGCAACTGCCGCATCTGGCGGCCATCTGCCGCGCACCGCACACGCAAGCCCTGCTGACCGAGGTAGTCGGCGAGCAGGCGTCGGATTTCGGGGTCGTCATCGACGATCAGCACATGGTCGGTCGGTTCCATGGCGCCATTCTCGCTCACGGTTTGTGTCCGCGTGTAGCCGAATCTCTCGCGGGTGTGTCCATGCCCGGCTCGAACAGGCGGTGGAAACAATGCCGGCGCCAGCAGACAAATCCCGGCAACACGCCGGGGCGTCCAATGGTCTCCAGCGCAACCCAACCCCCGGGCTGCCCATGTGGAGACCCACCATGAACGGATCCGACCAAGCTTCGAACAACACGCCTGTCGCCCGCCTTCACGGCATCAGTCGGCGCTACACCCTCGGCAAGAGCGAAATACTGGCACTCAACCAGCTCGATCTGGACATCCCGCGCGGACGGCTCGTCGTCATCGCCGGCCCCTCGGGCAGCGGCAAGAGCACGCTGCTGCACATGCTGGGGGCACTCGACCGCCCCGACAGCGGCACTGTCGAAGTCGATGGTCAGGCGTTGGCAAAGCTCGACGACAACGCACTCTCCGACTTCCGCAGCCGGCGCATCGGCTTCGTCTTCCAGAACTTCAACCTGCTGCCCACGCTGAACGCGCTGGAGAACGTCGAATACCCCATTCACCGGTTGGGGGTGGCCGCCACGCAACGGCGCACGCGCGCCACCGATCTTCTGCACGCCGTCGGGCTGGGCGACAAGCTCAGGCACCGCCCGGGCGAGCTTTCCGGAGGGCAGCGGCAGCGCGTGGCGATTGCGCGCGCACTGGCCAACCAGCCACGCATCGTCATCGCCGACGAACCCACCGCCAACCTCGATCGCGCTTCCGCCGCCGGCATCGTGAGCCTCTTGCGACATCTGCAACAGGACACCGGCGCCACGGTGGTGTTGTCCTCGCACGATCCGCTCGTACAGGCCCAGGCCGACATCCGCTACGACCTGGTCGATGGCCGGATCGAGCGCGTCGTCGGCTCGACACTCAACACCCAAGCCTTCGCCGAGGAGATCGCATGAACACCCCGATGCTCGCACTGCGCAACGTACTGCGCAATCGCCGCCGAACCCTGATTACGGTCACGACCATAGCCATTGCCGCCATGGCCATCGCCATGCTCGGGGGCTATGTCTCGAGTACGCTCAAAGGGCTGCAGACCGCCACGGTGCGCACCACCGGTCATCTGCAGATCATGACCGAGGGCTATCTCTCCTTCGGTCGCGGCGCCCCGGATCGCTACGCAATTGCCGGCTACGCCGGGCTGGTGCACGCGCTGCAGAGCGATCCGGTGCTTGCGCCGCTGGTTCGGGTGCTCACCCCGGTGCTCCATGTACAGGGGGTCGCCGGATACTTCCCCAGCGGCCGCTCCACCACGTTTGCCGCGCAGAGCTGGGAGCCCGCCGACCGCGAGCGCATGTTGAGCTGGGACGGTCTGGCGCAGGGCCTGCCGGCGCAGGCCGGCAATCTCGACCCGAGCCGTGGCGACGCCGGTGTGGTGGGCGTCGGGCTGGCTCAACTCCTCGACCTGTGCGGCCCGCTCGAGCTGAGCGATTGTGAACGCGATGCCGACGAGGCCCCCGCAGACGCAGTTACGATACCGGACGACCTCGCGGCACTCGGGCAGGCCGACAACGGCTCCCGGGCTCTTCAGTCGGCGGACGTCGCGGTTGAGCTGCTGGCGGCCGGCACCGCCGGCGCACCCAACGTCGTGCGCATGAACCTGATCCGCGCCGAGCAACAGGGCGTGCGCGAACTGGACATGATGTACGTCGGCATGCCGCTCGCACTCGGCCAGCGACTGCTTTTCGGGCCGAACGGCGGCGGCGCGTCGGCACTCGTCGTGCAACTGCACAGGTCGTCGGATATCGAGCCGGCCAAGGCGAGGATCGCGGAATTGCTTGAAAGGCATCCGGACCAGCGGCTGGAGGTGCGGCGGTTCGAGGACATCCAACCGGCTTACGTGCAAGTCGTGAGCATGTTCAACACGCTGTTCCACTTCGTCACCTTGCTGATGCTGGCGGTCACCCTGTTCTCGGTGGCCAACACGGTCAATATGGCGGTCAGCGAGCGCACCGGCGAGATCGGCAGCCTTCGCGCCATCGGCCTGCGCCGCAGCGAGATCCGCAGCATGTTCGTGCTCGAGGGCGGCCTTCTGGGGCTGATCGGCGCACTGGCAGGCGTCCTCACGGCCGCAATGGTTTCGGTCTGGGGCATCAATCGCGCCGGACTGAGCTGGACCCCGCCGAACAACATCACGCCGGTCCCGATCAGCATCGACCTGGCCGGTACCGGCACGCTGCTCGTCACCCTGGTGATTGCAATGACACTGATCGCCTGCCTGTCCGCGTGGTGGCCTGCCCGCCGCGCGGCACGACTCGAAATTGTGGAGGCCCTTCGCCATGCTTGAGACCCCGTCCAGACCGTTACGGCGCAGATTGATTCTTGCCGGGCTGCTACTCAGCCTGTCGCCGACCCTGCTTCCGGCCGCGGCCGATGCCTTCGACCGCACCGACGCACAGGCTGTACTCAGCGCCGCCGACGCGGTGCGCAACCCTCCGGGCAGCTTCGCGGTGCGCAACGAGCTCACCGAGTTCCGGCGCGGTCGCCAGGTGGATGCCACAGTGGTCACGGTGTTCGCCCGGCCGGCCCGCGAGGGCGGTCAGTACGACAATCTCGTTCGTTTCGATGCGCCTGCCCGGGACGCCGGAAAGCTGATGCTGCGCAACGGGATGGACTTGTGGTTTCACGATCCGGGCACCCGGGCCAGTGTGCGCATCTCGCCCCAGCAGCGCCTGCTCGGGCAGGCCAGCAACGGCGACGTGATGAACACCCGGCTGGCCGAGGACTACCGGGCGGAGCTGGTCGGGCGCGAAACCGTCGAAGACGGCGAGCGCCAGCCCCGCGAAGCCATTCACCTCGCGCTTACCGCACAGCGAAGCGACGTGCCCTACCCCATCGTGGCCTACTGGGTCGATGCGGTCGACGCTCGCCCGATTCTGGCCCGCTACTACAGTGCGGAGAGCCGTTTGCTCAAGACCGCCTACTTCCGCAGCTATCGCAAAGTGCTCGGCCGCGACCGGCCCACCGAAACCGTGATCATCGACGGACTGGACCCGGGCTGGGTCACGCTGATGCGCACCTCGGAGCACCGTCTGCGCGACATCCCGGAATCCTGGATGCAGCGCGACTACCTGCCGCGCTTCCGGGAGGAGTGACATGAGACCTCGCCGCGCAGCCACCGCCGCGCTCACAACGGTGCTCACGGCCCTGCCACTGGCAAGCCATGCGTTCGATCCGCTGGCGCTCGTAGCCGAACCGATCACGGAGGAGCGGAAGCGCGCGCTGGCCGGCCTGAAGCTCGAAGCCTGGCACCAGCAGTTCGACTGGCGCAGTCGCCCGCCCGGCGCGCCGGGTTCGCAGCAACGTTTGCTGCTCGACTTGCGCCGCGAGTGGACACTCGGCGGCGGGGGTACCGCTTTCGGTGCGCAACCAATCGCGCGCGTGAACCTGTCGAACCGGCTGGAATGGGTCCACAACGACCGCGGCAGCGAAACACGCCACACCTTGCGCGAGCTGTTCGTGAGCACCCAAGCCACGGACGCGCTCTTCCTCGATGCAGGCCGGATCAACTGGCGCAACGGCGTGGGCTACGGCTTCAACCCGACCGATTTTCTCGGTCGGGGCACCGCGGTGGACCAGGCCAGCCTCGACCCTCGCGCCCAGCGCGAGAACCGGCTCGGCACCGTCATGCTGCGCACCCAGTATTACGCCGAAGCCGGGTCCGCCGCGCTCGCGCTGGTGCCGTCCTTGAGCGCTCAGGGCAGTAGCAACCCCCGTTCGCCCGCATGGCAACGCAGCAACCCCAAGCGTGCCGCCCTGCTCAAGGTCGCGCCTGCGACCAGCGAGCGTACCAGCGTGGACCTGCTCGGCTACTGGCAAGAGGGCGAACGGCCGCAGGCCGGTCTCAACCTCACCTGGCTGGCCAACGATGCCATGGTGTTGCACCTTGAGCTTGCGCGCGCGTCGCATGCCGACAGCAGCCGGCGCAACGCCGTCGCCGCCGGCGCGACCTGGACCAGCCGCGCCGGCCCACAGCTCACCGTCGAGTGGCTGCGCGACCCGCGCAACGGATCCCGGGCACTGTTCTCGCGCATTGCCTGGAACCGTGCTTTCGACAGTCCGGAACTGACGCTGGCGGGCTTCGCCCGTTATGAGCTCGACTCGAGACAGCGCTCCGCGCAACTGGAGATGAGCTGGAACCTGGACGCCCGGCACTCGGTCAGCCTGATCGCCGGGTACATCGGCGAGCATCGCGCGGCCGATGCCACTGCACCCTTGAGGCAGTACGCGACGGCTTCCTTCATCCGCCACTTCTAGCCCGCAGCAAACGCACTTGGCGCGGACGGCTGTGCCGGGGTCGCGCGGCCGAACTCGGGCTTGTGCCTTGGGTCTGAGCAACACACCGTTCTGCCAGGAGCATCACCATGCCCACAACCACGCCATTCCCCGTGCCAGCGCGCGCCCTGCTCGTCGCCGGCCTGCTCGCGGCGTCACTGCTCGCCCCGGCCACCGCCAACACGGACCCGATCCAGCCCGACACCGCGGCGCTGTTCGATCACAGCCTGCGCCGCCTGCATTCCAGCGAAACGGTGGACCTCCGGGCCGCCTACGCCGGCCATCCACTGCTGGTGGTCAACACCGCCAGCCACTGCGGTTACACCCGCCAGTTCGAGGGGCTGGAAGCGCTGCACCGCCGCTACCAGGAGGCCGGCCTGAAAGTGGTGGGTTTCCCCTCCAACGATTTCCGCCAGGAAGCCGACGACGAGGCCAAGACCGCCGAGGTGTGCTTTCTGAACTACGGCGTGAGCTTCGACATGTTCTCCCCGATCGGCGTGCGCGGGGCGGACGCCCATCCGATCTTCCGCGAACTCGCGCGCCAGTCCGAGGCCCCCGGCTGGAACTTCCACAAGTATGTGATCGACCGCGATGGCCGCGTGGTGGCCGCCTTCCCCAGCCGTATCGAGCCGGACGCCGGCGCGTTGCGCGAGGCGATCGAGAAGGTGTTGTGAGGGTTCGGGTCCGCTTGCGACGCGCTTGAGGCCGGCCAGCTCAGTCCCCACTTCCCGCGTCGCGCCCTTCCAGCGGATCGCCCGCCTCCGGATCGCCCGCCGGCACCTTGCGCGCCGCACCTTCGGCGCGAATACGTGCCAGTGCCGCCTGCTTCTGGCGGTCGCGAAAAGTCTGCTCCAGGCCGGCACGCTCGAACAATTCGCGCACCTGGTTGAACACATGGCGGATCTGGTCGCTGCTGAACAACTGGTTGGTGATCGCCGACGCGAGCTTGTGGTCGCCCAGCGCGAGCGCGGCACGCACCAGGTCGACCTTGGTGGCGACGCCCAACCACTCGTTGCCCCACTCGGCGCTGCGCGACTCGAAGCCAGCGCGTTCGCGCTCCGGATCCAGCGCCGCAAGCAGCGCGTGGTAGGACGCTTTTTCGTCCAGCGATGCGGTTTCGAGCTGCTGCTGGCGGATCTTGCGTATGGCCTCCTCGGCCTCGAGCACCTCGCCCGCTTCGAGGTGACTGCGCACCAGCATGAGGTGATCCTCCACCGACACCGCGCCGGGGGTGACGTCGTTCTGGATCACGTCGGCCATCGCCGCGCGGGCGACCTCGGCATCGCCATTGCGCATCGCGGCATCGGCGAGCAGGCGCTTGCGGGCGTAGTTGCGGGTGGTTCGACGCGAGGTCTCCTCCACCGTGCGCTGGGCCTCGGCGTAGTCGCCCATTTCCATGCAGATGCGGGTCTTGAGGTCGAAGGCGTCGAAGTACATCGGTGCCCCGTCGACCACGGCGTCTACCGTCTCACGCGCCTCCTGCAGGCGGTTCTGCTGCAGGAATACGCGTGCCATGCCAGCCTTGGCCCAGGGGAAGGGGTGGAGCGCGAGTATGGCCTCGTAGGCAGCCTGCGCGGCGGCGGTATCGCCCTTGAGCAACTGCAGCTCGGCGCTTTGCCGCATGAGTTCAAAGCGATACGGCTGGCCCGCCTCGCTTTCGCGATGCTCGGCGACAAAGGCCTCGCCACGCTCGAAGTCGCGCTCGCGCTTGGCGCGGTAGAGCGGCTCGAAGAAATGCCGGCGCTTGAGCGCACGGTCCAGGCGGAACTTGAGGCGGTCCGGCGAGAAGGGCTTGATGATGTAGTCGTCGGGCCCCAGTTCCACCGCGGCGACGACGTGTTCGTAGGACTTCTCGGCGGTGACCATGATGAACACCGTCTCGTCGGGCAACGCATCGGTGCGCCGCAACTCCTCCAGCAGCAGTTGCCCCGAGCGGCCGTCGCCGAGGTTGTAGTCGCACAGGATGACATCGGGCTGGGTGCGCTTGACCCGACCGATGGCATCCTGGTAGCTGGCGGAGAAATCGACCGAGAAGGCCCCCATGGTCTGGGCACAGGTGCGCAAGCTCTGGCGTGCCGCCGCCTGGTCGTCGATGACCAGGAAGCGCAGCTTGCGATAGAACTCGCGGTCGAGCTCGGTCACGGCAGCCTCAGCTCGAACACCGCGCCGCCGAATGCGCCGCCGTTGTACAGACGCAACTCGCCACGCAGCTGCCCCTGTGCGTCGTCACGCACATGCAGCCGTGCCAGTTCGCGGGCCACGAACAGCCCGATACCGCCCTGCGGCAGCGCGAGGTCGTTGATCGGCGCATCGGTCGCGTCATCGGCCGGGCAGGGCACGAATACCGGGGTATCGGCAAAACCGGGACCATCATCCTCGACCTTGATCGACAGCATTCCGGCATCGCGCGCGGCGCTGATGCGCACGCACCGGCAGGCGAAGCGCGCCGCGTTCTGGATGGCGTTGGACAGGGCGTCGAGCACCATCTCACGATCCAGCGCCCACCACAGGCCGGGCTCCGACGCCTGCTCGAGCGCCAGTCCGAGATGGCGGCAATGCGCGGCGTTGATCACGCCGGCCTCGGCAACAAGTTCTTCCAGCGCCACCATTTCGATCGCCAGCCCGCCCACCTGGCGCTGCATGCGATAGGCCGTGAGCACGCGCGCCAGGCGGGCCGCGGCGAGCTCGATGGCGTAGCGCGCTTCGGCAAGGCTCACGCCGTGCTCGGCCTCGGCCTGCACGATCAGGGATTCGGCAACGAAGAGCTGGTTCTTCGCGTCATGCACGCCGGAAGTCAGCATGTCGAGCAGGGTGGTCACGCGGTCCTCGCAGACACCCGACGGCCCGCCTCATCCCCGCAAAGGGGTGACGCGGCAACCACCGGGCAGACAGGTATTCATGCGAGAACTGTACCGCCTTCACCGCACGCTTGCATCAGTCATGCGCGCGACACGTGCGCTTTCACACGCCGGGGCGCGCCAAAGACCGTCTACCAGGGCAACTCGTCGCCGTTCGAATGCCAGAAGCCGCCGCTGTTGGCGAGGCTCAGCGCATCGAGCCGGGCGGCGATGCGGCGGGCCGACTCGTCCGGCCCGATGTCGCCGGCGAAGCCCACCATGCGGGTACGCACAAACCCCGGGTGGAGCAGCGCAACGGCCACGCCGCGCGGCGCCAGGTCGCGCGCCAGGCTGACGCCAGCGGCGTTGAGCGCGGCCTTGCTCATGCGGTACGCGTAATAGGCACCGGAGCCATTGTCGGCGATGGAGCCCATGCGGCTGGTGATCATTCCGACCTTGGCGCCCGACTTCAGGCGCGGCAACAGGGCCTCGGTCAGCCGCAGCGGGGCGAGCGCATTGACCTGGAACTGGCGCAGCACATCCTCATAGTCGATGGTGCCGAGCCGGCTGTCGCCGAATACGCCGGCGTTGTTGATCAGGATGTCCAGGTCGCGCCCGCCTAGGGTCTGAAGCAGCGTGGTGCCCGCCTCCGGCAGTGTCACGTCGAGCCCTTCGACGATTTCAACGCCGAGCGCCCGCAGGTCGTCACCCGCCTTGCGGCAGGCGGCGATCACCTGCGCGCCGCGCTCGCGATACACCGCACACAGCGCAAGACCGATGCCACTCGAGGCACCGGTGATCAGAACAGTGGTCATCGGAATACTCCTTGAAAAGGGATGGAGGATGGCGGATGAGCAGCGCCGGGGCGCTGGCGCTGCGGCGACCGCCCGCGAGATCACGCCGGATGGCGCAGGATCCACCCTTCGCAGGCGCCGACGCGCCTCATGGGCAACCCGTGCAGCCCGCGGTCTGAGTGTTGGTGAAGATGGCCTGCTCGATGTTGGCACCGGTCAGGTCGGCGTCGGTCAGGTCGGCACTGGCGAAGTTGGCCCCCTGCAGATTGGCGTCGCGCAGCGATGCGCCGCGCAGCGTCGTCGCGCGCAGATTGGCGCGCTGCAGATCGGCCCCGTCCAGCCGCGCGCCACCGAGCCGTGCATTGGTGAAGTCCGCGCCGGTGAGCACCGCCCCGGTCAGGATCGCGTCGGTGAAATTGGCATTCTGCAGAATCGCCGACTGCAGCCGCGCGCCGCTCAGATCCGCTTCGTTGAAGCGCGCGCCGCGGCCATTGATCTTGACCATGCTGGCCTCGACCAATCGCGCGCTGCGCAGGTCGGTGCTGGACAGATTGGCCTCGTTGAGGTTGGCCTGGGACAGGTTGGCCCCCGCCAGCACCGAGCGGGTGAACTGCGAATTGGCAAGGTTGACGCCCTGCAGGTCGGCGCCGTTGAGATTCATGTTGGCGCACAGGGTGCCGCGCCGGATGTTGCAACCTTCCACGGTGCGCATCGCCTGGGCAAGCGCATCGCCCCCTCCGATCAGCACCAGCAGCGCGAAGGCCGCAGCTTTGGCAGTGGTGTTGGTCCTCGTCATGTTCACCATGGGTCGTGGGTGTTGTCCTTGGTTGGGCGGATTCGAATCGTCGTCAGCGGCTTGGAGCCCCGACGCGCGGAAAAGGTTTTGCCTGGCGGCTGCGGGCTCTGCCGAGCGGTAGCGCGCGGTATTGCGCGCGAGTGCGCGACATTGTCACCCCAAATGCGGGCGCGGGGGCAAATCGCGGGGCACCGCACGATCGTGCTTCCCGCCATCATGCCGTTCATCGTGCCGCCCACCACTCAGGTGCGCAGCAGCGATGCCAGCACCGCCAGCCCTTCCGCCAGCTGCGACCGGCTGGCGGCCGCGCCAGTGGACACCCTCAGCCCGCCCGGACCGGTCATGCGCCCGACGGCAAAAACCTCGTCGGCCACCACCGCCACCCCCGCGCGCAAGGCGCGCTCCGCCAGCGCACTCGCGGCGTACGGCGTCGCCACCCAGACGTGGGGACAATGCGGGGCGCCCACCCAGTCCAGCCCGGCCAGTTGCGCATGCACCACGGCATGGCGGGCGGCCAGTTCGGCGCGTTGGGTGGCAAGCCGGCGTTGCGCCGTGCCGTCATTCATCCAGCGGCCGGCCAATGCCGCCGCCAGCGGGGCGACATACCAGCTGGTGCGGTGCTCGGCATCGGCCACCCGCTCGACGAGCACCGGCGGCACTACCAGATAGCCCAGACGCAGGCCGGGCGCGATGGTTTTCGACAACCCGGTCACGTAGCAGGTGCGCTCCGGCGCGAGCGCGGCCAGCGGCGGGGGTGCGGCGGGCGGCAGCATGCCGTAGACGTCCTCCTCGATCAGCGTTGCATCCCAACGCCGGGCGATGGCCACCAGTACCTCGCGTCGGGTGAGGCTCATGGTAACGGTGGTCGGGTTCTGCAAGGTCGGCGAGACCACCACCACCCGCCCGGGCAGCGCGCGGCAGGCCGCCTCCATGGCGTCCGGGGTCACACCGTCGGCGTCCATCGCCAGCGGTGCAAGGCGGAGTTGGCGATGGCGGGCGATGGACTTCAGCCCCGGATAGCTGAGGGCCTCGGCGGCGACCTCACCCGCGCCGGCGAACAGCGAGATCGCGGTATCCATCGCGTGGTGCGCCCCGGCGCAGACCACAATGCGGTGCCCTTCGGCCACGACGCCACGGGTGGCCAGCCATCGCGACACCGCGGCACGGTGCACCAGCCAGTCGCCAGGCGTGTGGTAGTGCAGCAGGGCCGCCGCCTCACGCTCCGACAATGCCGCCAGGCCCAGGGCCAGGTCGGCATCTCGCGCGAGTTGCGGCGGGGTATTGGTGGACAGATCGATCATGTCCCGCAGCGGGCGCTTGTCGAGCGCGAACAGCCCGGCCTCGGCCGCCCGCCCGAGCACATAGGTGCCCCGCCCGGTCTCGCCGTCGATCAGGCGTCGCCGCGCCGCCTCGCGATAGCCCCGTGTCACGGTGCTGACGTTGAGCCCGAGCAGGTCGGCGAGCAGCCTATGGGTGGGCAGGCGGTCGCCGGGACGCAGGGCGCCGCTGGCAATGCCGCGCGCGATCTCGTCGGCAAGCGCGAGATAGGCAGGCACGCCCGGTGCGAGTCTGGGTTGCCACATTGTCATGCACACAATCGGCGATTCGGTGCATACAAAATACCACTCACGCCACACCCCGGCCACCCCAACATTCCATCCGACACGAGCCGAACATGACCTTCTCCCTCGCCAACCTCGAAGCCGCCGCCGCCACGGTGCACCGCAGCCTGCCCCCCACCCCGCAGTACTGCTGGCCGTTGCTGGGTGAACGCCTGGGGGCCGAAGTCTGGCTCAAGCACGAAAACCACTGCCTGAGCGGCGCCTTCAAGATCCGCGGCGGCCTGACCTACTTCGCCGCGCTGTGCGAACGGGCGCCGGAGGTGCGCGAGGTGGTCTGTGCCACGCGCGGCAACCACGGCCAGTCGGTCGCCTTCGCCGCGGCGCGCAACGGCCTGCGCGCCCGCATCGTCGTGCCGCGGGGCAACAGCCGCGAGAAGAATGCCGCCATGCGCGCCCTTGGCGCCGAGCTGATCGAACACGGTGACGACTTCCAGGCCGCCCGCGAGCACGCCGCCGAGATTGCGGGACGCGACGGTGCCCATCTGGTTCCCTCCTTCCACCCCGATCTGGTACGGGGCGTGGCCAGCTACTGTCTGGAGTTGCTGCGTGCCGCGCCCGGGCTGGAGGTCGTGTATGTGCCGATCGGCCTGGGTTCCGGCATCTGCGCGATGATCGCGGCGCGCGACGCGCTTGGCCTGGACACCCGCGTGGTCGGCGTAGTCTCGGCGCACGCGCCGGCCTACCAGTTGTCGTTCGCCGCCGGTCATGCCATTGCCCATCCGGTTTCCACCCGCATCGCTGACGGCATGGCCTGCAGCACCCCCGACCCTCATGCGCTGGAGATGATTCTCGCGGGTGCCGAGCGCATCGTCTCGGTTACCGACGACGAAGTGGAAGCGGCCATGCGCGTGCTCTTCGAAACCACCCACAACCTTGCCGAAGGTGCGGGTGCGGCATCACTGGCCGCCGCCCTGCAGGAACACGGGCAGTTGCGCGGTCGCAAGGTGGGCGTGGTGCTGACTGGCGGCAACGTCGACCGCCCGGTGTTTGCCGAGGTAATCGCCAAGGTCTGAGCGCCTCTCCCGGAGCACCACGCCCTACGCGCCACGACGCAACACCCGGTCCGGAACGACACGGTGCTTGCCTGCTGGCCCCGGTGCTCAATAGAATCGATCGCAGCGCCCGCGCCTGCCCGGCGTGCGCGCCACCCGCTGTGCCCCGGCGCAGCACCTTCCCGCGACGCTGCGTGAGCCGCCATGTCCAGTCTGCCGAACGCCGATCACACTCCGCCCTGGCCGCCAGTGCCCGCCTGCTACGGCTGGTTGTCGCTGGACCGGCGCGGCAACTGGCGGCTGAAGGATGAGCCGGTACTGCACGATGGGCTGAACCGCTTCATCGGCCAACGCTACACGCCTCAGACTGATGGCTGCTGGATCGTGCGCAACGGCCCGCAAAAAGTCTTCGTGACCCTCGCCTACCTGCCCTGGGTATTGCGCACTCAGCCGGGCGGGCGACTGCTCACTCACACCGGGCTGGAAATCGGTGCCATCAACGCCGTCTTTCTCGACGACGAAGGCAACCTGCTGTGTGACACCCCGATCGGCCCCGGCCTGGTCGACGACCGCGACCTCGCCGCGCTGCTTTCCGAGTGCACCACCCACGACGACCGCCGCGCCAGCGACGAGGCCTTGCTCGCGGCGCTTCAGGGAACGGTCAGCTTGTATTGGCGCGGCCATCGCCTGTCCCTGATCCGCCGGGCGGACGTGCCCGCCCGCTTCGGTTTCCAGCCGCAACCGCAGCCGCCGGAACGAGACGACGCCGCTAGATGATGGCGTGGCGCACACGCGCCGACACCCATTCGCTGAGCACCACCGTGGCGAGGATCACAATGAAGATCAGGGTGACCTGAGGCCACGCCAGGGTGTTGAGCGAGTGCGACAGCTCCAGCCCGATTCCGCCCGCACCGACCAGCCCGAGCACGGTTGACTCGCGGATGTTGATGTCCCAGCGGAACACGGTGATGCCGGCGAAGGCAGGCATGATCTGGGGCGCGATCGCATAGTCGAGCACCTGCGCGGGGGAGGCACCGGTCGCCGTCACCGCCTCGACCTGCCGCGGGTCGATTTCTTCGATCGCCTCGTACAACAGCTTGCCGATGAAGCCGACGGAGCGCAGCGCGATCGCGATGATGCCGGCGAGCAGGCCAGGGCCGAGGATGGACACCAGCAGCAGCGCCCAGATCAGCGAGTTGATCGAGCGCGAGGCGACGATCACCAGCAAGGCCACCGGCCGTACAAAGCGCACGCTGGGGGTGGTGTTGCGGGCGGCAAGAAAGGCCACCGGCACGGCGGCGACGACCGCCAGCAAGGTGCCCAGGGTGGCGATGTTGAGGGTGTCCCAGAGCGGTTGCCAGAGCCGCTCCATGTAGGTCCAGCGGGGCGGGAACATGCGCTCGCCGATGTCGGCCGCCTGGCGCGGCGCGTCGGCGACGAAAGCCCAGATGGTGTCCTGGGTCATCACCTGCCAGCAGAACACGAACAGGGTGACCAGCGCCAGCCAGCCGAACCATGCGAGCAGCTGCGCCCGCGGTGCACGGTGTTGCCAGAGCCGGCCCGCGGGCGATTCGATCACCGGCATTACTGCACCCACTTGCGCACGGCACCGGAGGCATACTCCGAGACCATGACGATGGCGATGATGATGAGCAGGACGGCCGCCGCCGAGTCGAACTCGTAGCGGTCGATCGCGGTGTTGAGCGTGGCACCGATGCCGCCCGCGCCGACGATGCCGATGACCGCGGATTCGCGGAAATTGATATCGAGGCGGTACAGCGACAAGCCGATCAGGCGCGGCATCACCTGGGGCTGCACGGCGTAGTTGACCAGTTGCAGCCAGCT
This sequence comes from Rhodocyclaceae bacterium, assembly GCA_046295975.1. GTDB lineage: Bacteria > Pseudomonadota > Gammaproteobacteria > Burkholderiales > Rhodocyclaceae > UBA2357. The sequence continues at coordinate 86,567 of JBKBMG010000008.1, read as the reverse complement.
GGCGCCGGTGGCGCGGATGGCCTCGACCTGGCGTTCGTCCAGATCCTCGATATCCTCGGCGAGCAGCTTGGCAATAAAGCCGATGGTGGCGAAAGAAAGGGTCAGAAAGCCCGCCAGCGGGCCGAAGCCCACCATTGCCACGAACAGGATGGCAATGATGATTTCCTGAAAACTGCGCGACAGCGCGATGATCGCCCGGCACGCCGCATACACCGGCGCGGGCGCCAGATTGCGTGCCGCCCCCACGCCGATCGGCACGGAGATCAGGACGCCCACCACCGTCGAGGTCAGCGTCATCGTCAGGCTTTCCTGAATGCCCTGCCAGATGTCGGCGCCCCGCGAACTGAAGTCGGGTGTGAAGAAGGCGCTGACAAAGGCCCAGCCACGCGGAATGCCCTCCCAGACGCGCGTCCAGTTCACCTCGACCGACTGCAGACCGATCACCAGATAGGCCAGTGCGCCGAAGTACAGCGCATAGCGCCAGGCCGAGTTCGCTATGAACGGTGGACGCTGCCAGGTGGTCGGATAGCCGGGCGCGATGGCCAGGCCGTCACGGCGCGCCACAGTCATTTCAGCACCGCAGCCACCGACAACGCCCGGTCGGGCGCATGCCGCAAGGGCCGCGGCGTGTCGTCGCCACCGTGCGCGGTGTCGACAGCGGTTGCGGCGTCGGGCGCGGCAGCGTCCTCGGCGCCGTGCTCGTCCACCGGACGAATGGTGCCGCTCCAGTCCTCTTCGCCGTAGATGCGGGTGAGCGTCTCGGCGGTCAGTCCCTCTGGGGCGCCGTCATAGACCACCTCGCCAAAGCGCAGGCCGACGATGCGTTGGGCGAAGCGCTGCGCCAGGGCCACGTCGTGGATATTGATGATCGCGGCCAGCCCGCGCTCGGCGCACACCTCGGTGATCAGGCGCATGATCTGGCGCGACGTCTTGGGGTCCAGGCTGGCGGTGGGTTCGTCGATCAGCAGGATGTCGGGGTTCTGCAGCAGCGCCCGGGCAATCCCCACCCGCTGCCGCTGGCCGCCGGACAGGGCGTCGGCGCGCTTGTCGACATGCTCCGACAAGCCCACGCGGTCCAGCGTGGCGAAGGCCTGCGACACCGCCGCCGGTGGAAAGCGACGCAGCAGGCTGCGCCAGAAACCGACGTAGCCGAGTTGTCCGGACAACACGTTTTCCATCACCGTCAGACGTTCAACCAGGGCGTATTCCTGGAAGATCATCCCCATGCGCCGGCGCGCACGGCGCAGCTCGCCCCGGCCAAGCCGGGTGAGCTCCACGTCACGCAAGCGCACCGAACCGGACGACGGCTCCACCAGCCGGTTCACGCAGCGGATCAGGGTGGACTTGCCCGCACCGGACGGGCCGATCAGGCCCACCACCTGGCCTTCGGGAATGTCCAGCGACACCTCCTTCAGCGCCAGGTCGCCGGTACGGTAGCGCTTGGTCAGCGCAGCAAGACTGAGCATGCTCACTTGCAGTCGTAGCTCACGCCCATTGCCGAATCGATGGCGCGCACCACTTCCCAGTGCTCCTTGTAGGTGATCGGCATGAATTTCTCCTGCGGCGGCTCGGCGCTGTTGAATTCCTTGGCCAGTTCGCTGCCTTCCCAGTTATAGGAGAAGAACGCCTCGTGAATCTTCTCGACCAGTTCGGGCTTGAGGTTGTAGACCGTGCCGTAGCCGGTGGTCGGGAAGGTCTGCGAGGTGTAGATGACCTCGAGTTGCTCGGGCTTCACCACGTTGCGCGACTGCATGCGCAGCTTCACCGAGTTGGCGATGGCGGCGGCCGGATAGTCCTTGTTGGCGACGCCCAGGATGGAATTGTCGTGCTTGCCGGAGAACACCGGCTCGTAGTCCTTACCCGGCTCCATGGAGAACTCCTGACGCAGCAGCGCGGAGGGCGCCTTGTAGCCGGAGTTCGAAGTCTCCGAGGTGAAGGCGAGCTTCTTGCCGCGGATGTCCTCCACCTTGGCGATGCCGGAGCCGGGGTAGGTGATGATCTCCATCTCGTAGCCATAGCGGTCATCGAGCGAGGCCATCATGGTAAAGGGACGGAAGCCGGCGCAATTGACCGCCAGCGGATTGGAGCCGGTGTTGAAACCCGCCACATGCAGGCGCCCGGCGCGCATCGCCTCGAGCTGGGCGGCGTTGGACTGAACCGGGAAGAACTGCACCTTCTTACCGGTGACCCGTTCCAGGTGCTTCAGAAAATCGTCCCACACCTTGGCGTACACCGACGGATCCTCGACCGGCGTATAGGCGAAGATCAAGGTCGCCGGATCGATCCACTGACTCGGATCGCTCGGCACGTCGGCGAGCAGGTCGCCATCCTTGTCCTCGAACCGGGGGTCGAGTGCCTGGGCGGCGGTCATCGCGAACACCGCGCACACGCCGGCCATGGCCCGCGTCAGGGTCTTGAGCGTCATTGGTACACCTCAGTCGATTGGTGGCAAGATGACGCACCATAAGAGTTCCAGATGACGAACCGGTTACGGCGGGATTAAGCCTTAGTCCCCCGCCCTTGGAGACGGCCCATGGCATCCACCTTCGGTTTCGACCTGCGCGCGCTCGAGGTGCTGATGATCGCGGTGGAAACCGGCAACCTCACCGCCACCGCCGAACGCCTGGGCATGACCCAGTCGTCGGTGTCGCAAACCCTGTCCAACCTCGAGCGCAGCCTGGAAGTGCGGCTGCTCGACCGATCGGTGCGGCCGCTGCGGGTGACCACGGCCGGGCGCTTTCTGTACGACCGCGCCACCCACCTCGTCGCCGAGGCGCGCAAGACCAGCGCGGACATCCAGCACGGCCACTTCCAGCAACTCCATCACGTGCGCATCGCACTGGTCGACTCGCTCGCCACCGCAGTCGGTCGTCCGCTGATCGACGCGGTGCGGCGCCGCACCGAGGACTGGTCGATCACCACCGGGCTGTCGCACATGCACGCCCAGGCGCTGCTGTCGCGCCAGGTGGATATCATCATTTCCGACGACGCCCTCGACACCCATGACGACCTCAGCCGTTTCGCGATTCTGCGCGAGCCGCTGGTGCTGGCCCTGCCACCCGATTTCGAAGGCGACGTGCTCAGCCTGGATCGCCTGCAAAGCCGCCTGGAGTTCATCCGCTACCCGGCGCATTCGCTGATCGGCCAGGCCATAGAGCGCTATCTGCGCCGCCAGCAGATCGACCTGCCGCGGCGACTGCATCTGGACAACACCTTCGCCGTCATTTCCACCGTCGCCTGTGGTGTCGGCTGGACCATCACCACCCCGCTTTGCCTGTTTCAGAGCGGCCTGCACCATCGCCCGGTGGTCTGCCGGCCGCTGCCCGGCCAGCCCCAGTACCGCCAGCTCACCCTGGTCGCCCGCCGCAACGAATTGTGGGACTTGCCGCGCGTCATCGCCGAGGACAGTTGCGACATCCTGCGCGAGCGCTTTCTCGCCGACGTCACCAGCAGCCTGCCGTGGGTGGCGTCGCTGATCCACATCGGCGAGTAGCGGACGGAGGGTCACGCTCAAGCCGGCCACGCAACCGCTCGCACGGTTGCCGCCAGCGCCGTGAAACCGGCTACCAGCGGGGCAAAGCAGACGCAAGCAACGGGTACTCCGTTCGCCCCGTCAAGGGGCTCAACCCGGATAGCCGTGCCGCGCGTGGAAGCGGTCGAGTTCCCGGCGCACCGGCTGCTGCCCGGTGAAGATCTCGACGTACTCGGGGATGCGCTGCATCCGAACGGCAAGCGCCTCCTGCGTCTGCATCGAGATGTAGCCGATCTGCACCAGGTAGATCGTGCGCGCCCGGACATCGGCCGCAGCCTCGTCGTATCCGTGGCGCACGAACATGTGCCGCAAGGCGTCGAGGCGCAGTTGGTCGGCACGCTGGACCTCGGCCAGGATCTCGGGTGACTGGAGCGCCCAGCTGCGCACCGCGAACTCGAACGGAGCATCGAACAGGGTCTGGTCCAGCCAGCAGTCGAAGACATTCAGCATCGCCTCCGCAATCGTATCCGCATAGGCTTGCGACTGTCTGACGATGCTGCCGGTGTTCTTGTCGCGCCAGCGCGCCACGAGCGCATCCAGCAGGGCTTCGCGATCCTTGAAAAACCAGTAGAAACTCGTTCGCGACAGATTCAGCCGCTTGGCCAACGGCAGGATCCTGACCGCATCCACCCCCGCTTCGAGCAAGGCCTCATAGGCCGCGGCCACCCACAGCTCCGGGGAGCCGCGCCAGCCTGCCTCGTTCGTCATTCGCTCCATCGGCGCGCCTCCCGATGTGGGCCGTGGCGGCAGGAGGTGAAATGTACAACTATGTACATTAGCAAGACTTCCTTGTATCGTTTAATTGACACTATTGTACATTTGCAACCGGTGTTTTCCATTACCGCCCAGCCCTTCACACCTGCCGCGGCCGTGGCGCCGTGAATGGATTCACCCATCCGGAGCGTGCCCATGTCGACCGACCCCTTGCTGCAGCCCTATCAGCTCAAGCACCTGACGCTGCGCAACCGCATCATCATGACGTCCCACGAGCCGGCCTACCCCGAGGACGGCATGCCCAAGGCGCGCTACCGCGCCTATCACGTGGCACGCGCCAAGGGCGGCGTCGCGCTGACCATGACTGCCGGATCGGCAGCGGTGTCGCGGGACAGTCCGCCGGTGTTCAACAACCTACTGGTCTACAAGGACGAGGTAGTGCCTTGGATGAAGGAGCTGACCGACGCGGTGCACGAGCACGGCGCCGCCGTCATGATCCAGCTCACCCATCTGGGCCGTCGCACCCGCTGGGACAAGGGCTACTGGCTGCCGGTCGTGTCGCCCTCACACCATCGCGAAGCGGCCCACAGGGCGTTCCCGAAGAAGATCGAAGACTGGGACATCGAGCGCATCATCCGCGACTATGCGGACGCCGCCGAGCGCATGCAGGCCGCCGGCATGGATGGTATCGAGTTGCAGGCCTACGGCCATCTGATGGATCAGTTCTGGTCTCCGCTGACGAACGACCTCGACGGGGCCTACGGCGGCAGTCTCGACAACCGGCTGCGCTTCGCATTCGACGTGCTGACCGAGATACGCAAGCGGGTGGGGCCGGACTTCATCGTCGGGGTGCGCTACACCGGCGACGAATGCCTGGAGGGTGGGCTCACCGCGCAGGACGGGCTGGAGATCTCGCGCCGCCTCAAGGACTGCGGCATGGTCGATTTCCTGAACGTGGTCAGGGGGCACATCGACACCGACGCGGGCCTGACCGACGTCATCCCGATCCAGGGCATGGCCAACTCGCCCCACCTCGATTTCGCCGGCGAGATCCGCGCCGCCACCGGCTTCCCCACCTTCCACGCGGCCAAGATTCCCGACGTCGCAACCGCGCGCCACGCCATCGCCTCGGGCAAGCTCGACATGGTCGGCATGACCCGCGCGCACATGACCGATCCGCACATCGTGCGCAAGATCATCGAGAAGCGCGAAGACGACATCCGCCCCTGTGTCGGCGCCAACTACTGTCTCGATCGTATCTACCAGGGCGGCTCGGCCTACTGTATCCACAACGCCGCGACCGGCCGCGAAACCAGCATGCCGCACACGATTGCGAAGGCCGCGTCGAAGAAGAAGATCGTCATCGTCGGTGCCGGCCCCGGGGGGCTGGAGGCAGCCCGGGTCGCCGCCGAACGCGGCCACGACGTGGTGGTGTTCGAAGCCGCGAACCAGCCGGGCGGGCAGTTGCGGCTGAGCGCGCAGCGCCCACGCCGCCGCGAGATGCTCGGCATCATCGACTGGCGCATGGCGCAGTGCGAGCGACACGGCGTGGTCTTCCGCTTCAACACCTGGGCCGAGGCCGACACCGTGCAGGCCGAGCAACCCGACGTCGTGGTCATCGCAACCGGCGGGCTGCCGCACACCGACGTACTGGCGCGCGGCAACGATCTCGTGGTGTCGTCCTGGGACATCATTTCCGGCGACGTCAAACCCGGAAGCAACGTGCTGATCTTCGACGACGCGGGCGACCACGCCGGATTGCAGGCCGCCGAGTGCCTCGCCGATGCGGGCGCCAAGGTCGAGATCATGACCCCCGACCGATCCTTCGCCCCCGAGGTCATGGCGATGAATCTCGTGCCTTACATGCGCGCGCTGCAAAAGCACGACGTGACCTTCACCGTCACCTTCAGGCTGGAAGCCGTCGAACGGAACGGCAATCAACTGCTTGCCCATGTCGGCAGCGACTATGGCGGCGTCGCCAAACAGCGCGTCGTCGACCAGGTGGTGATCAACCACGGCACACGCCCGCTGGATGAGCTCTATTTCGAGCTCAAGCCGCTGTCGACCAACCACGGCGAACTCTCGCACGACGCCCTGATCGCAGGCGCGCCCCAGTCGGTCGTGCGCAACCCCGGCGGGCGCTTCCAGCTCTTCCGCATCGGCGACGCCGTCGCGGCGCGCAACACCCACGCCGCGATTTACGACGCGCTGCGACTGCTCAAGGACATCTGACCACGAGCGCATCCCGGGAAACGGCATTGCGCGAGCTTGCGACATCCCGCGCAATGCCGCCCTCGCTGACACCGTCGGCAACCCGCATCCGGTGACATCACTCGTGCAGACCGCTGCCTGAGGTCAGGGCCGCCCGGGCTGAAGTGCGCAGTCCGCTCCCGCGCAGCGCTCCACCGGCACCTTGACGGTGAAGATCGAGCCCTTCCCCTCGACGCTCTTGACGTCGATCGAACCTCCATGCTTTCGCACGATGTTGAACGACACCGATAGCCCAAGTCCGGTGCCCTTACCCACCGGCTTTGTAGTGAAGAACGGGTCGAAAATCCGATTCAAGTCCTTTCCAGATATGCCCGAGCCATTATCCGAGATATCGACATACACAAAGCCGCCACCAGAGCGGATGCGCAGAACGATCTTGCCGCGATCAGGAATCGCCTGAGCAGCATTGACGATCAGGTTCATGAAAACCTGGTTGAGCTGAGACGGAATGCACTCAACGTCCGGCAGATCCTGCTCATACAGCTTGACCACTTCCGCCTTGTACTTCACTTCGTTCCATACCACGTTGAGCGTACTATCGAGACATTGCCGGAGATCCACCCATTGCCATTCCGCGGTATCCACTCGGGAAAAGTCCTTGAGATCCTCAACGATGCGCTTCACCCGCTCAAGACCGTCGCGACTCTCGGCAAACAGTTGCTCGATGTCCTCGGCAAGAAAGTCGAAGTCGATCTCCTTGCGCACCTTGTCGAGTGTTTCGCGTGCCCCCTCGACACCAGCCAGGTGCGCGTCAAACGCATGGTATGTGGAGACCAACCTCATCAGGTCCTCCACATACCGCGACAGCGTCGAGACATTCGAATTCACGAAACCTATGGGATTATTGATCTCGTGCGCCACACCCGCGGCCAGCTGCCCGATCGCGGCCATCTTCTCCGATTGCAGGAGTTGGCTCTGAGCCTCCTCCAGCTTGGCAATCAGTTTTCGTTGCTCACCCTTTTCCCGTTCGAGCTCCGAGATCGCCAGCCCCAGCCGACTTTGCGCAATGGCCGTGTCCGTTCGATCTGAAAGGCAAATGCAGACATATGCGATATCACCCGCGTCATCCACAACCGGGATGAAGGTCGCATCCTGGCGCATTGCATCGATTCCACCGGTGATCGGCCGGTTGTGCGTCATCTTGAAGAGGAATGGCCTCAACTCCCACGACGTGAACGCGTAGTTCTTCAGGAGAAAGACACTCATGAGCTTCTTTTCCAGCCACTTGCGCGGAACATCCGGAAACAACTCGTAAATTCCACGCCCGACCGCTTCGTCGGTACCCCAGCGGCTGTGCAGGGACATGAACCGGTTCCAGAAAACCACCTGGGCAGCGCGATCGACAACGACCAGCCCGACCTCGATGCGCTCGGCAATCGCGACCACGAACTCAGAGCGCAGGGGCGCGTTCATCTGCTAGAGCGAAGCAAGAAAGCGGTCCAGCGCCTCGCCCAGTACGCAGATTTCCGCTTCGGGCATGAGCGCGACAAGATGGCAGTCGAACTGCCGCTCTTTTATACGCAGTTGAACCTCCAGGCAAAGCGCCGAATCGGCGGTCAGGCGCGCTGGATCCAGTAGTTGTGACGCCAGCAAGCCTTCGCCGAGCAACGAGGGGGCCGAGAACCCCATCTCGGATCCCAGGAGCTTGCCGACGTAACCGAGGCACGCCCCGACAAGGACGTTCGCGATGTCCAGCAGAATCTCGCAATTGACCAGTCGGTCGGTGCTCGAGTCATAGCCCAGCGAATGCGCCAGCACGGACGAATCCGCCACGTCGAAGATCGCCAGTGCCTCACCCCGGAACGTCCCGTAGAAACCCTGCCGCACACAGGACACGGGCCTGTCGCCTACGAAGCGGGTGAGCACATCCGCAATCTCGTTCGGTCCAACGACGGCAACCCTCGGTATGGACAACTCGACGAACTCGTTGAGAAGACTCGCAATCGAGGCCCCCGCCTGCCCCATTCCGATATTGGCGACCTCCTGAAGGGCATCGCGCTGATCATCCGTCATCACGGCACGCCCATTCATACGATCACCCCATACAGTTTGAGTACATCGCGTAGCGCCTCTGCCTGCACCGGCTTGCGCACGAACGCAACCGCTCCGAGCTCGAGGACGCGCTGCCTGGCCTTCTCCTGAACGTCAGCGGAGACCACCACCACAATGCAGTTGAGCCCTTCGCTGCGCAGAACCTCGAGAACTTGATACCCATCCATTTCCGGCATGGTCAGATCGAGGAAGATCACGTCCACAACACCCAATCGGTACTGGGCGAGCGCTTCGAGCCCATTCCCGGCCTCGATAATCTCCACATCCCAGTCGGGCGGAAGACTTCTTGCGAGCATCTTCCTGGCGATGGGGGAGTCGTCGACGATCAGGACGGTGGTGGTCATCGTAGCTCCAGCTGCTCTGTGACGCAGTCCATGGCGTATCCCCCTCGGGAAGCACTGATTCATTCCGCTCCGGTGGGCTGAGCCTGTCGAAGCGCTTGATTTTCCACGGCACGCCCTTCGACAAGCCTGTCCTGAGTGCAGCCGAAGGGTTCAGGGCAAACGGACTTAAACAGTGCTTCCCTAACGTGCCGACTGGGCAACCAAGGATACGGGATTGACAAAATCCTACGTCGAGGGTTGGGCACCCGCAAGCACCAAACAGCGCGTCGCCGAGTCAAAAGTCACAATGCACGCTCGGACGCTGGTTTGGGCAGGTTGCGAGCGTCGTGTGTGCTGCGCCGTCTGCCATCCGCCATGTAGAATCCCCATCAGATTTCCGCGCCACAACGCCAAGGAGCCTGCCGATGACACCGACGCACACCTTCGCGGACCGCCACATAGCAGAACGCTGTGCACGGCCCGATGCCGGGCTGCTGCGCCGCATCCTCGAGGTTCGCTGGACGTCGCACAACTTCCGCGTTTCGGCCGAACACACCACCATGGATGTCGCCGAGCAGCCGCTGGTCGGCGATCTGGTCAAGACCCGCACGATCAAGCGCACGTTGCGGCGCTTCCTCGGCCGGGACGGCAGTCTGGCGGGATTGCGGGTAATCGATCTGGGCTGCCTGGAAGGCGGAATCGCGCTGGAAATGGCGCGTGAGGACATGGAGGTGCTGGGCGTCGAAGGGCGCGCGGCCAATTTCGAGAAGTGCCGCCTGCTGGCGGACTACTTCGCCCTGCCCTCGCTGCGCTTCGAACACCTCGACGTCAAGCAGCTGAGCCCCGCCACGCATGGACACTTCGACGCGGCCCTGTGCCTGGGGCTGCTCTACCACCTGGACGACCCGGTCGGTTTTCTGCATACCCTGGCGACGATGATCCGGCCGGGCGGCATGATCTTTCTCGACACCCATGTGGCACCGGTCGATCCAGCCACGCTGGCGGACTGCCTGTTCCGTGAAGCGCTGTCCGAACTCACCGACATCGCGCATGGGGCGCACCACTACGCCGGCCGCTGGTTCCACGAATACGACGAGCACGCCGCGGGTTCGGACAACGAGTGGGCGGCGGTCTCCAACCACCATTCCTTCTGGCCCACCCACGAGGCCTTGCTGCGCGCGCTCTACCACGCCGACTTCCAGGAAATCTACACCCTCAACGGCTGCTTCGAGATCGACAAGGAACTGCGCTCGCGGCGCGAGTACAGCCGCGCGTGGTATGCGGCGGTGAGGTAGCCATCGAGCGCGGCGCAAGCCAGCCCCCCCCGACAAGCCCTGGGTGGGCATGGTCCCCCCTGCGATGGGCGCTCGAAGCGTTCCGGCCGCAGGACTGACGGAGTTCGATCGTCGCGGCTGACGGCGCGTAACGTCAATTCAAGTAAGGCTTCTTGCCGAGCACGGGCATTCGGCATGCTTACTCGAATCGCTCGCGGATGACATTTCTGAATGCATCGGGATCCATGTTCTTGGCAGTGACGCAAAGCAGCACGTCGGCGCTTTCCGCGTACGTGATGTACGCAATGGCCCTGGACTGACCGATCAGGGCATAGACCTTCCCGCGCGGTGTCTCGAAAACTTCTGCTTGCGCACCCTCGCCCACATATCGGCGAACCATTTCCCGCATGCCGAGCAACTCTTCAAACTGACGTGCTTGGAATCCTTCGGCAGCGATCTCGCGAAGACCGAGCATGTACGCGGGAAGGACACGAATGTCCTCCAGATAGTCAAGATCGACAAGCGTGTTCATCGAGGAAAGCGAAAGCGACGCGCCATCCTGAAACCGGACACCAAAAGTGTCCAATATGATCGCGTTCTCGAATAGCGCGAGCGGAAGCGACAGACGTACATCCTTGTTGAGTACGACCTCAAACGTCGGAGGCCTGGGGACAGGGGCAGCGCAAGCAGCGAGCGCGACACAAAGTGCTGTCATGAGACAGGTGAGGGCTTTGCGCAGAAGCGTGGTACGTGCAGGCATGTGCTTGCGGTCTCCATTCAAGTCAGGGTGTCGAAGGCGCTACGGCGCGGAAAGAGGCCCAGGGAAGCACCGATTAAAACCGTTCGCCCTTAGTCCTTCGGCCACGCTCTGGACTGGCTTGTCGAAGGGCATCGTCCGAGAATCGAGACGGACGCGGCTCGCGCTGCACCACGCCCGCTCAGGCCTTTACTTCAGGACCAATTCGACGCGCCGGTTGCGCGCCCGGCCGGCGTCGCCGGCGTTGCTTGCGACCGGGGCGAGTGATGCCACGCCGTGGGCGCCCAGGCGCGTGGCGTCAATGCCATGGTCGCGGGCCAGGGCCTGCGCGACGGCTTCGGCGCGCCGCTGGGAGAGCTGCCGATTGTGCTCGAAGCTGCCCTGGTTGTCGGTGTGGCCGACGATGAACACCGTGAGCCCGGGCGCGTTCGCCAGCAGTTGCGCCATTTGCGCCAGCGCCTCGGCCGACTCCGGACGCAGGGTGGCGCTGTCGCTGTCGAAGAAGATGCCGTCGACCACCACCTTGCCGTCGGCCTCCAGCGTCGCGGCCAGGGCTTCGGCGCTGCGCACCGTCACCTGCCCGGTCGCCATGGGCTCGCCCTCCACCACCAACTGGCGCACCAGGGTGCGCTTGTTGGCGGAGTCATCCATGAAGTGCAGGAACACGTGCGCCACCCTTTCGTCGTCGGCACGACGGGCCAGCAGCGCGTACGAACCGTCGTTGAAGGTGGCATGGCTGAAGCCACTGGGAAACACCTCGCCGGACAGGATCACGTAGGCATCGAAGCCGCGGCCGCAGTCGCGGCCACGGCAGGAGAACAGCGTCTCGAAGCCGCCCGCGGCGAGCGCCGCCTCGTAGTTGCGCACGACCTCCAGCACGGACTTGTCATGCGGTATGCGGTAGGCGAGATGGGTGACCCGCCCTTCCAGCTCGAGCACCCCTTCCGGTTCGCTCTGGCGGGCGATCGGCGCCGCGGGCAAGCGCGCAAGGTCGTAGTCCGATGCGGCATGGGCGGTGATGACCGCCCCGGTGAAGCGGCTGAGCAAGGGGTGATCCTGCGCCCCGGCGACGTCGCCCTGGGCATGAGCACCGGGCGCGAACGCCAGCGCGCCCGCCAACCCCAGCGCGCCGAGCAGGCCCAGCATAGCGCGTGCCTTGCGATGCGCCCTCGAAACGACTGCCTCGAAGCGCAGCCCGCGTAACGATTGCCTGTGATCTTGCTGCATCCAGAACCCTCCTGGGTGTTGATTCAACCTAAAAACGCCGAACGCCGTTTGCCCGGGCGCCTGCGCGCGCAGACCTGGCCGGCACATCATCGATTTTCCTAATGATGTCATTGATACGCAAACGAAAGTATTTGCACGCACGATTCCGTCCTCCTAGATTTTCGCTCACCGCGCACCTCCAACAACCACCGTGAGGGGACACGATGCCTAAGGCGATCCGCATGTACGTGAAGTATGTCGACGCCTTGAGCCGCATCGTCGGGCGGGCGGTGATGTACATGATCTTCGTGATGCTGGCGGTGCTGCTGTATTCGTCGGTGTCGAAGTCGCTCCACTTGCCCGCGCTGTGGACGCTGGAGACCGCGCAATTCCTGATGGTGGCCTACTTTCTGCTGGGCGGCGCCTATTCCATGCAGCTCAACGCCCATGTTCGCATGGACTTGTTCTATGCCCGCTGGTCGCCACGCACCCGGGCGCGGGTGGACGCAGTGACGATTCTGCTGCTGATCTTCTACCTGGGCTTCCTGCTCTACGGCGGCCTGTCCTCGACGCACTACGCGCTGACGTACAACGAAACCAGCTATTCCGCGTGGTCGCCCCCCATGGCGCCGATCAAGATCGTGATGACGGTTGGCGTGGCGCTGATGCTGCTGCAGGCGATCTCGACCTTCTTCAAGGACGTGGCCAAGGCGCGCGGGGAGTCGCTGGAATGAGCTACGAGATGATCGCGCTGCTGATGTTCTCGTCGATGATGCTGCTGCTCATCACGGGAAAGCGGGTGTTCGGGGCGATTGGCGCGGTGGCGGTGATCGCATCGCTGGCGCTGTGGGGCGATGGCGGCTCGGAGATGGCCTTCAGCGCGGCGATGAAGCTGATGAAGTGGTATCCGCTGCTGACCCTGCCGCTGTTCATCTACATGGGCTACATGCTGTCCGAATCGGGTATCGCCGAGGATCTGTACCGCATGTTCCACGTGTGGATGGCGCCGCTGCCCGGCGGGCTGGCGATCGGCACCATCGGGCTGATGGTGGCGATCTCCGCGATGAACGGCTTGAGCGTGGCCGGCATGGCGATCGGGGTGAGCATTGCGCTGCCCGAGCTGCTGCGCCGCGGCTACGACAAGATCATGATCACCGGGGTCATCCAGGCGGGCAGCTCGCTGGGCATCCTGGTGCCGCCCAGCGTGGTGCTGGTGCTCTACGGCATGATCGCACGCCAGCCGGTGGGGCAGTTGTGGCTGGCCGGGGTGTTCCCCGGCCTGCTCATGGCGGCACTGTTCATGCTGTACATCGGCATTCGCTGCAAGCTGCAGCCGGGGCTGGCGCCGCGCCTGTCGCGCGAGGAGCGCGCGCAGATCACCTGGAGCGAGAAGTTTCATGTGCTCAAGGCCGGCATCCTGCCCTTCCTGATCTTCTTCTCGATGATCGGGCTGTTCCTGATGGGCGTCACCAGTCTCGTGGAAAGCTCGGCGGTGGGCGCGACCGCCGCCACCCTGGCGGCGCTGCTCAAGCGCCGCCTTACCTACAAGGTGCTGGAAACCACGCTGCGCAATACCCTGGGCATCACCTGCATGTTCATGTGGATCATCCTCGCGGCGCTGTGCTTCGGCGCGGTGTTCGACGGACTCGGCGCGGTGCACGCGATCGAGGCCTTCTTCGTCGACCGCCTCGGGCTGGGCCCCTGGCAAATCCTCATCATGATGCAGTTGTCCTTCATCCTGATGGGCATGTTCCTCGACGACACCGCGATGCTGGTGATCGTCGCCCCGCTTTACGTGCCGCTGGTCGGCGCACTGGGTTTCGACCTGATCTGGTATGGGGTGCTCTACACCATCACCTGCCAGATCGCCTACATGACGCCGCCGTTCGGCTACAACCTGTTCCTGATGCGTGCCATGGCACCGCCCGAGATCTCGCTCGCGGACATCTACCGCTCGGTGACGCCGTTCGTGCTCATCATGATGCTGGCCATGGCGCTGATCATGATTTTTCCGCAAATCGCCCTGTGGTTGCCGCAATGGCACTACGCCCGCTGAGCGGTGCGACCGGGCGGCCGGCGCGTCGTTGCCCGCGCGCCGGACAGGCTGGAACGGGCAACGGCCACCCTTGCAACACAGCGGTATCACTCGGCAATCACAGGAGAGACGAGCAATGAGCACGCGACGCAATTTTCTCAAGCAGGCCATGGGCACCGGCGCGGCCGGCGCGGCGGTACTGGGCGCCCCCTACGTCCACGCCCAATCCCGCACCAAGATCACCTGGCGGCTGCAGACCTACGCCGGCCCGGCGCTGGGCGAACACGTGATCAAGCCGTCCATCGACGCTTTCAACAAGGCCGCCAACGGCGAGATGGAAATCCGCCTGTTCTACGCCGACCAGTTGGTGCCCACCGGCGAACTGTTCCGCGCGATGCAGCGTGGCACGATCGACGCGGTGCAAAGCGACGACGACTCGATTGCCGCGCCGGTGGACGTGGCGGTGTTCGGCGGTTACTTCCCCTTCGCCACGCGCCACAGCCTGGACGTGCCGGTACTGTTCCACCAGTGGGGATTGAACGAGATCTGGGAAGAGGCCTATAACGAGGTACAGGGCGTGACCTGGCTGGGTGCCGGTGCCTGGGACCCCTGCCACTTCGCCACCGTCCAGCCCATTCGCAGCCTGGCCGACCTGCGCGGCAAGCGGGTGTTCACCTTTCCCACCGCCGGCAAGTTCCTGGCCCGCTTCGGCGTGATCCCGGTCACCCTGCCGTGGGAAGACATCGAAGTGGCGGTGCAGACCGGCGAACTCGACGGCATCGCCTGGTCGGGTATCACCGAGGACTACACCGTGGGCTGGGCCGACGTGACCAAGTACTTCCTCACCAACAACATCTCGGGGGCATGGTGCGGTTCGTACTTCGCCAACAGCGACAAGTGGAACGCGGTGCCGGAGCACCTCAAGACACTGTTCCGGCTGTGCATGGACAGTTCCCACTACTATCGCCAGCATTGGTACTGGGGCGGCGAAGCGCAGTTGCGGGTGGAAGGCCAGAAGCTGGAGCTGACCTCCATCGCCGACGAGGAATGGGCCACCGTGGAGGCCGAGGCCCAGAAGTTCTGGGACGAAATTGCCGCCACCAGCCCACGCTGCGCCAAGGTCATCGACATCTTCAAGCGCTACAACGCGCTCATGGCCAAGGCGGGCACACCTTATCGGTAGGCACCCGAGCGGGTGGGGGCCGCCCCCGCCCGCCAGCGGCGCCACGGGGCTGCGCTTGTCCCGCCCTACTCACGCCCCATGGCAAACCGACAAACACAACAAACGAGCGAGCAGCAGGAGACACCCGCCATGAAACACCCGCGCGATGTAAAGACCATCGAGGACGCCCGAGCCATCGTCGAGGAACGCGGCCTGAGCCACGTCAAGGTCGCCTTGTTCGACAACGACGGCGTGATGCTCGGCAAGTACATGAGCCGGGCCAAGTTCTTTTCGGCGCTCGAGAACGGTTTCGCCTTCTGCGACGTGATCGTCGGCTGGGACGTCAAGGACAAGCTCTACGACAACACCCGCTACACCGGCTGGCACACCGGCTATCCCGATGCCCAGGTGCGCATCGTGCCCGACACCTGCCGCGAGATCCCGTTCGAGAACGGCATGCTGCTGTTCCTGTGCGAACTCGATCAGGGCGCGGCGGCGGTCTGCCCGCGGCGCACCCTCCACCGGGTGCTGGCGCGCTGCGCGGAGATGGGCTTCGACGCCTACGCGGCGCTGGAATACGAGTTCTTCCTGTTCGACGAAACGCCCCATTCCATCCGCGAAAAAAGCTTCAGGAACCTCAAGTCGTTCACGCCGGACTGGTTCGGCTATTCGATGCTGCGCAACTCCGTGCACGCCGAGCTCTACCACGAGATCCTCGCCATGGGCGAAGCGATGGACTTCCCCATCGAAGGGTTGCACACGGAAACCGGCCCGGGCGTGCTCGAGGCGGCCATCGCGGTGGACCACGCTGCCCATGCCGCGGACAAGGGCGCGCTGTTCAAGACCTTCATGAAGGTGCTCGCGCAGCGCAAGGGTCTGCTGGCCACCTTCATGGCCAAATGGTCGCCGGACTATCCCGGCCAGTCCGGCCACATCCACGTGTCCCTGCGCGACGCCAGCACCCACAAGTCGGTGTTCCACGATCCCGAGGCGCAGTGGCACATGAGCCCCCTGCAACGCCACTTCATCGCCGGCCAGCAGCGGCTCATGCCGGAACTGCTGAGCCTGGTCGCCCCCACCGTCAACAGCTACCGCCGCCTCATCCCCGGCTTCTGGGCGCCCACCGATGCCACCTGGGGCGTGGAGAACCGCACCACCGCCCTACGCCTGATTCCCGGCAGCGACAAGTCGCAACGCGTCGAATACCGGCTGGGCTCGGCCGACGGCAACCCCTACCTCACCCTGGCGGTCGCGATCGGCTCCGGTCTGTGGGGCATTGCCCACCAGTGGGAGCCGTACGAAGTGGTGTTGGGCAACGGCTACGACACCCCCCAACCACCCGAGCTGGCGCTGCCGCGCACCCTGTGGGACGCCGCCCAGCGGCTGCGCACCTCGGAAGCGGCGCGCGCACTGTTCGGCGATGCCTTCGTCGAACACTTCGCCGCCACCCGCGAGTGGGAAGAACGCGAGTTCCGCCGCCACATCAGCGACTGGGAGCTGGACCGCTATTTCGAGATCATCTGAACGCCCGCCAACCCGACCACCGGAAGCACACCATGGAATCACGACTGCAAACCCGCTCGCCGATCGACGGATCGGTGTACGTTGAACGGCCGCTGGCCGGCGGCGCCGACATCCAGGCCGCGCTGGAGCGTGCCGACACCGCCCGCGCCGGCTGGCGGCACACTCCGCTTGCCGAGCGGGTGCGCATCGCACGCGCCGCCATCACCGCCTTCGCCGGACGCGGCGAACGCATCGCCGAAGAACTCACCTGGATGATGGGCCGCCCCATCCGCTACACCCCGGGTGAAGTACGTGGCTTCGTCGAGCGCGCCAGCTACATGGCCGATATCGCCGAGGAAGCCCTGGCCGACCTGCGCCTGCCCGACAAGCCCGGCTTCACCCGCTTCATCCGCCGCGAACCGTTGGGGCTGGTGTTCGTCATCGCGCCCTGGAACTACCCCTATCTCACCGCCGTGAATGCCGTCGTGCCCGCGCTGCTGGCCGGCAACACGGTGCTGCTCAAGCATTCCGCGCAGACGCCGCTGTGCGCCGAACGCATGGTCGAGGCCTTTCGCGACGCCGGCCTGCCGGAGGGCGTATTCCAGTACCTGCACCTGTCCCACGCCGATACCGAACGCGTGATCCAGGCGCGCGAGGTCAAGCATGTCGCCTTCACCGGCTCGGTGTCCGGCGGCGCCATGGTGGAGCGCGCCGCCGCCGGCCGCTTCATCAGCAGCGGCCTGGAACTGGGTGGCAAGGATCCGGCCTACGTTCGGGCCGACGCCGACCTCGCGCACGCGGTGGACACCGCCATCGATGGCGCCTTCTTCAACTCCGGCCAGTCGTGCTGCGGCATCGAGCGCATCTACGTGGCCGAGCAGGTGCATGACGAATTCGTCGAGCGTGCCATCGCCCTGGTGCGCCAGTACCAGCTGGGCCGCCCGGATGACCCCGAAACCACCCTCGGCCCGCTGGTGCGCACCGAAGCAGCCGAGTTCGTACGCGGCCAGATCGACGAAGCGGTGGCCCAGGGCGCCACCGCCCATATCGACGCGGCCGGCTTTCCCGCCGACCAGCGCGGCACGCCGTATCTCGCGCCGCAGTTGCTGACCGGCGTCCACCACCGCATGCGGGTGATGACCGAGGAGAGCTTCGGCCCGGTGGTCGGCGTCCAGAAAGTCAGTGGCGACGACGAGGCGGTGGCCTTGATGAACGACAGCGACTACGGCCTCACCGCGGCCATCTTCAGCCGCGACCCGGCAGCCGCCCTCGCCCTGGGCGACCGCCTGGACACCGGCACCGTGTTCCTCAACCGCTGCGACTACCTCGACCCCGCACTCGCGTGGACCGGCGTCAAGGACTCAGGCCGCGGCTGCACCCTGTCGCGCGTCGGCTACGAGCACCTGACCCGCCCCAAATCCTTCCACTTCAAGACCACACTGTGAGGCCCGCGATGGACGCCGCCCGCTACACCATGAACTGGAACTACCCCACGGCCATCCGCGTCGGCGTCGGCCGCATCCGCGAGCTGCCGGAATGCTGCCGCCGTCTTGGCATGCAGGCGCCGCTGTTGATCACCGACCCGGGGCTGGCCGGCCTGCCGATGATCTCGCTCGCCCTCGATGCCTGCCAGGCCGAGGGCCTGCGCACCGGCCTGTTCCATGAGGTCAAGAGCAACCCCACCGGCCGTAACGTCGCGGCCGGCGTGACCGCCTACGCCGCCGGCGACCACGACGGCGTGATCGCCTTCGGCGGCGGCTCGGCACTCGATGCCGCCAAGGCGGTGGCGTTGATGGTCGGGCAGGACCGACCGCTGTGGGACTTCGAGGACGTCGGCGACAACGCCGCCCGGGTACGCGTCGAAGGCATGGCGCCGGTGGTGGCGGTACCGACCACGGCCGGCACCGGCTCCGAGGTGGGCCGCGCCTCGGTGATCACCGACGAGGACGCCCACCTCAAGCGCATCATCTTCCACCCGCGCATGCTGCCCGCCCAGGTCATCCTCGACCCGCTGCTCACCGTCGGCCTGCCCCCGCGCATCACCGCCGCTACCGGCATGGACGCGCTGTCGCACAGCCTCGAAGCCTACTGCTCGCCCTACTTCCACCCCATGGCCGAAGGCATCGCACTGGAGGGCATGCGCCTGGTGCGCGAATGGCTGCCGCGCGCGGTCGCCGACGGCACCGATGAGGAAGCCCGTCTGCACATGCTGGTCGCCTCCAGCATGGGTGCCACCGCCTTCCAGCGCGGCCTGGGCGCCATGCACGCCCTCGCCCACCCGCTGGGCGCGCTCTACGACGCCCACCACGGCCTGCTCAACGCCATCCTCATGCCCTACGTACTGCAGGCCAACCGCTCCGCGATCGAAGAACCAATGGCCCGTCTGGCACGCTACCTCGACCTGCCCAAGGGCGGATTCGACGGCATGCTCGACTGGGTGCTGTCGCTGCGCGACGGGGTCGGCATTCCCAACCGCCTCGCCGACATCGGCATCGACGACAAGCAGGTGGAGCGGGTCGGCAAGATGGCGGCAGAAGACCCCTCCGCCGGCAGCAACCCGATCGCCTTCGACGCCGCGCAGTACAGCTACCTGTTCGTCAAGGCCCTGGAGGGCCATCTTTGAGCCATTGGTCCGCAGCGGGGCGGGGAGACGCGACATGAAGATCGGCATACTGCAATGCGACGACGTCATGGAACGTCTGCAACCCGCCCACGGCAACTACCCCGAGATGATCACCGCCTTGCTGCACGAGCAGGACCCGGAGCTGGTGGTGCGCAGCTATGCCAGCCATCGCGGCGATTTGCCGGCGCGGCTGGACGAGTGCGACGGCTACCTCACCACCGGCAGCCGCTTCGGTGTGAACGACGGCCTGCCGTGGATAGACGCCCTGCGCGGCTTCGTCGCCGACCTGCACGCCGCCCACCATCCCCTGGTAGGCATCTGCTTCGGCCACCAGATGATGGCCGTCGCCCTCGGCGGCGAGGTACGGAAATCCGACAAGGGCTGGGGCGTGGGCATGTCCTTCAACGAAATCGTCGCGCGCAAGCCGTGGATGGAGCCGTACCAACCCTCGCTCGACCTCGTCGTCAGCCACCAGGACCAGGTCACACGCCTCCCGCCGGACGCGGAGATCCTTGCCCGCAGCGCCTTCTGCCCCTACTACATGGTGCAGTACGGCAACCACTTCCTCGGCGTGCAAGGCCACCCCGAGTTCTGCAAGTCGTACTCCTGCGACCTCATGCAAGCCCGCCGCGGCATCATCCCCGAGGCCCGCATCCGCGAGGGACTCGCTTCCCTCTCCGCGGAAGTCGACGACCGCCTGATGATGCGCTGGATCCTGCGTTTTCTGCGCACACGCTGACGTCCACAGGCCTCGCGGCCCAACGTCCCACATCCGCGCGGTGACGTGAAATTTCGCACGCCTCCGAGGGTGCCTTCGGCCTACCATAGTAGTCGACGGATCCTGAAGAGGGATGCCTAAGCCATATCCCTTCATCAGAACCGGAAATGGCAGAGGTACTCATGCATGCCTATAGTGCAACATGCCTGTCGCTGCCGCACCATGCCGATGCCGTCGCACCGGGCCTGGCGCGAAGGAGACCCGAATGAGCGCAACCGCGACCGCACAGACTTGCGCGGCAGACGCCACGGTACGTAACCGTACCCTGCTGCTGGTGGATGATGAGGAGAACATCATCGGCGCGCTGCGTCGCGCCCTGCGCCGCGAGGGCTATACCATCCTGAGCGCTTGCAGCGGTGCGGACGGCCTCGCATGCCTGCGCGAGCACGCGGTGGACGTGATCGTGTCCGACCAGCGAATGCCGGGCATGACCGGCGTCGAATTCCTGCGCGAGGTCAAGACAGCCTACCCGGAAACGGTGCGCATCGTGTTGTCGGGCTATACCGAGCTGCGCTCCATCACGGACGCGATCAACGAAGGCGCGATCTACAAGTTCCTCACCAAACCCTGGGACGACGACCAGATCCGCGCCAACATCGCCGAAGCCTTCCACCACAAGGAACTCGCCGACGAGAACCGGCGCCTGGCCGAGGCCCTGGCACGCTCCAACGCGGAATTGGGTCTGGCCAACGAACGCCTGCAGCAATTGCTCGCCTCCAAGGAGCAGGAACTGGTGCTGGACGAGGCAGCACTCAACGTCGCCCGCGAAGTCCTGCATACGATCCCGGTGCCGATCCTCGGCATCGACGAGGAGGGCGTGATCGTTTTCGTCAACGCCAGCGCGGAACAGACGCTGGCCTGCAACCAACCACTGCTGTGCTCACGCTACGTCGACGTCCTGCCGGACGCGCTCGCCCAGGTGATCGCCACCGCCGGGACCGCCACCGCACAGGTCGTCCTGGCCCGGCAACGATTCCAGGCGATATGTCGCGACATGAACACCACATCGCAGGCGCGCGGCCGCCTGCTCATCCTCATGCCCGACGCCGGAGTTCCGCCACCATGACGCCCTCCCACGCACTTAGCGAACTTGCCATCGAGGACGTGTCGCCCGGCGATGTCCTCGGCGCCGACGTGCTCGACCCTCGCGGCGCGGTGCTGCTCCCGGCCGGGTCGAGCCTGACCGAGCACACGCTGGACCGTTTGCGCGGGCGCGACATCGACACCCTGGTGATCGTGTTGCCTGAATCGGCGGAGGCCAAGGCCGCGCGCTACGCAGCCATGCACGAACGGCTCGACCACCTGTTCCGCAAGGTCGCCGACGATCCGGTCGCCGTCCGCCTGAAACAGGCCATCCTGCAAATGCGCTGCGCGGGGCCGGCATGAACCAGGCCTTTTCGAACACTCGCAGAGCGGACTGGATCGCCCCTTACTCGCGCATCCATAGGAGGGCAACCCTGTGAGCACGCCCGGCTTCATCCTCGACCCAGCTCATATCGACGCGGCTGTGGCACGACTGCCCAGCCTGCCGACCGTGGCGCTGGAGTTGATGCGCTCGCTGGACGACGACGCCGCCGATGCCGAGCATCTCGCCGGCCTGATCGCCGGCGATCAGGCGCTGGTTGCCAGCCTGCTGCGCATCGCAAACTCCTCGTTCTACGGTATGTCGGGCAAGATCCATACGATCCGCGACGCCATGGTGCTGATCGGTCTGCGCGGGGTGCGCTCGCTGGCGATCGCCGCCTCGGTGTCGGCCGCCTTCCCGCGCCAGGGAGGCGGATTCAACCTGCATCGATTCTGGCGGCACAGCATCGCGGTAGCCGTCTCGGCGCAGGAGTTGGCCAGAGCCCGACACATGAATCCAGACATGGCCTTCGCCGCCGGCCTACTGCACGACATCGGCCGGCTCGTGCTGGCCAACGGCTTTCCCGAACATTACGCCGAAGTGGAACGCTGGCGCAGCGAGCACGACGCCCTGTCGCAAGACGCCGAACGCGCGGTGCTCGGCACCGACCACGCCGATGTCGGGCGCCTGGTCACTCGCAACTGGCGCTTTCCGGCGGCCCTGTGCGACGCAATCGGCGGGCACCACGACCCCGACGCCCTGGCTGTTCCCCTGAACGCGCTGATCCATGTGGCCAATTCGGTCGCCATCGGGCTCGACCTTCACGACGATCCCGCGGCCGCGGTACCACCGCTCCACGCCGACGCCTGGACCGCGGTCGCACCGGAGGGCAGGGCGCTGGTGGAGACGTTGGGCCGGATCGAGCTGCAGTACGAAGCGGCCACCGGCTTGTTGCCGGCATGACGCACGGGGCATGAACATGCTGGCGGGCAAAACAACTCCGCGCACCTCCCTCGAGCCACGCCGCGACGTCGAGGAAACCCTGGCCTTGCTCGATCTGGTCGGCTCACCCATGCTGGCCCACCGTGCGGACCGCATCATCTATGCCAATCCCGCGATGGAAAAGCTCACCGGGCGTCAGCGCGAATCGCTCTATGGCACACCGGTGCACGCCCTCGCCCACACGGACGACGTCGACACCTGGCACGCCCACTCCGCCGGCCAGTTGTGCGGCGGACCGGTGCCCGACAGCCAGGAGTTGCGTCTGGTCTGCCACAACGGTGAAGTGCGCCACGTCGAAGTCCGTTCCACGCCGATGAGCGTCGATGGCGAGCCGGTCATCGTGTGCTTCGTCTACGACCTGACCGAGCGTATCCGCGCGGCGCGCAACGAGCACAAGCTCATCCACCTGCTGTCCCAGATACTCGAGGGCGATCCGGTCCCGACCTTCGTCATCAATGCCGACCACGTGGTGACGCACTGGAACCGCGCCTGTGCCGCCGTGACGGGCACCCCGGCCGATTCGATCGTCGGCACCCAGCTGCAGTGGCGCCCCTTCTACGCCCAAACGCGACCCGTGCTGGCGGACCTGATCGTGGACGGTCGTGCCGAAGAGGCATCGGAGATCTACTACGCAGGCGAGCTCCGAGCGTCCGCCATCGTCGAGGGTGCCTACGAGTCGGAGCACTTCTTTCCGCAGTTCGGCGACCACGGTCGCTGGCTGCACTTCACCGCCGCACCGCTGTACGACGAACACGGCAACGTCGTGGGGGCCATCGAGACCCTGGTCGACGTCACCGACCGCAACCTTGCCGACGAAGCCCTGCGGGCCCACCAGGGCGGGCTGGAGCGGCTGATCGAGCAGCGTACGCGCCAGCTTGAAGCGGCCAGCCAGCAACTGGTGCAATCGGAGAAGCTTGCCTCCATCGGCCAGCTCGCCGCCGGCGTGGCCCACGAAATCAACAACCCCATCGGCTACGTCCACTCCAACATCGGTTCGCTCGAACAATACATCGATGACCTGTTCCGCCTGCTCGAGGCCTACGAGGCCGCCGAACCCGCCCTCGCCCCGCCACAGGCCGCCGCGCTCGCCGCCATGCGCCAGCAGCTCGACGTCAACTTCCTCAAGCAGGACATCCCCATGCTCGTGGCCGAGTCCAAGGAAGGCATCACCCGCGTCAAGAAAATCGTCCAGGACCTCAAGGACTTCTCCCACGTCGATGCCCACCAGGAATGGCAGTGGACCGACCTGCGCGTCGGCCTCGACTCCACCCTCAACATCGTCAACAACGAAATCAAGTACAAGGCCGACGTCGTCCGCGACTATGCCGACATCCCCGAAGTCGAATGCCTGCCCTCACAGCTCAACCAGGTGTTCATGAACCTGCTCGTCAACGCCGCCCACGCCATGGGCGACGAACGCGGCACCATCACCGTGCGCGCCCGACAACTCGACCCGCAGCACGTCGCCATCGAGATCGCCGACGACGGCTGCGGCATCCCCGACGACGTCCGCCAGAAAATCTTCGACCCCTTCTTCACCACCAAACCCATCGGCAAGGGCACCGGACTCGGGCTGTCGCTCTCCTACGGCATCGTGCAGAATCACAATGGACGGATCGAGGTGGAGTCGACGACCGGAGTTGGAACGGTGTTTCGCGTCGTGCTTCCGATCAGGCGCCCCCAGCCAATGACACCACCCGATGAACGCGACTGACCGGACCGTGACCAACCGACCTTCCCGTGGAGCCCGGCCGGCTGCGGAGACCCGCATGTCCGAGACCCCCCATCCGGAACATGGCCGCATACGGGCCTGGTTCGACGCACTCGGCCTGGTCAGCAAGTTTCTGGCCGTCTCGCTCCCGAGCATCGGCCTGTTCACTGCGATGTTCTGCATCGCCCTGATCGGATTCGAGAAGCACTCGCTGGAAGCGCAGCATGACGCCTTAGCTCGGCAACAAGCCGAGCGGGATGCGTTCATGCTCAGCCGCCCGCTATGGAATTTCGATCGCGACACGATCGACGTGATCCTGGCATCCTTGGCCGCGCGGGAGCGCATCTTCTGTACACAGGTGCGCACCACGGGCGATGCCTCCACCGAATACACATCGGGTACATGTCCGGAACATGACCGGGCACGCATCGTGACCGCCTCCATTCACTACACCGAGCGCTCGGGCAACCCACTCATTGGAACGCTCACCCAGGTAGTGGACGTCGGTGTCACCCCGGCCGAGCTGCTGACCAAGATCCATCCCCTGCTGATTCTTACTGCGTCGCTGGCAGTCGTGCTCTCCGCATGCGTGCTCATCGCCTTCCGCATCATCCTGATCCGCCCGTTGACGCGGGTCGCGGAGTCGGTTCAGGCGTTCCGGGACAGCGGCATGCGCAAACCGGTCGACTGGCACACCCAGGACGAGCTCGGCTCCTTCATCCAGCAATACAACGAAGGGCTGCGCCACCAGGAGCACGTTGAAGCGGAACTGCTCGCCAACATGGAAAGAACACGCGAGGCGCTGCAAGATCTGAAAGTGGCCAAGGCCAGTCTGGTGCAATCGGAGAAGCTGGCCTCCATCGGCCAGCTCGCCGCCGGCGTGGCCCACGAAATCAACAACCCCATCGGCTACGTCCACTCCAACATCGGTTCGCTCGAACAATACATCGACGACCTGTTCCGCCTGCTCGAGGCCTACGAGGCCGCCGAACCCGCCCTCGCCCCGCCACAGGCCGCCGCGCTCGCCGCCTTGCGCCAGCAGCTCGACGTCGACTTCCTCAAGCAGGACATCCCCATGCTCGTGGCCGAGTCCAAGGAAGGCATCACCCGCGTCAAGAAAATCGTCCAGGACCTCAAGGATTTCTCCCACGTCGATGCCCACCAGGAATGGCAATGGACCGACCTGCGCATCGGCCTCGACTCCACCCTCAACATCGTCAACAACGAAATCAAGTACAAGGCCGACGTCGTCCGCGACTATGCCGACATCCCCGAAGTCGAATGCCTGCCCTCCCAGCTCAACCAGGTGTTCATGAACCTGCTCGTCAACGCCGCCCACGCCATGGGCGAGGAGCGCGGCACCATCACCGTGCGCGCCCGACAACCCGACCCGCAGCACGTCGCCATCGAGATCGCCGACGACGGCTGCGGCATCCCCGACGACGTCCGCCAGAAAATCTTCGACCCCTTCTTCACCACCAAACCCATCGGCAAGGGCACCGGACTCGGGCTGTCGCTCTCCTACGGCATCGTGCAGAATCACAATGGACGGATCGAGGTGGAGTCGACGACCGGAGTTGGAACGGTGTTTCGCGTCGTGCTTCCGATATCGCATAGGTCACGGGAGGAGACCGCATGAGTGACCCCAGTACCGCGGCAGAGCCCGGCATGGTGTCGGCGCCCCCTCAGTGGCGGGTACTGTGCGTGGACGATGAGCCCAACATCCTGTCCGCACTGCGCCGCCTGTTCCGGCCCTCCGGCTACGCCGTGACGGTCGCCACCAGCGGCCGCGAGGGCCTGACCCTGCTCGATACGCAGGAATTCGACATCGTCATTTCGGACATGCGCATGCCGGAAATGGACGGCGCGCAATTCCTCGAGCAGGTATTCCATCGCTGGCCCGACACCATGCGCATTCTGCTGACCGGCTACGCCGACATCGGCTCCACCATCGAGGCGGTCAATCGCGGCCAGATCTTCCGCTACGTCAGCAAGCCGTGGGACGACAATGACCTGCTGCTGACCGTGCGCCAGGCCATCGAGCGCAAGGCGCTCGAACGCGAGAAACAACGCCTGGAGGCCCTGACCGCACGTCAGAACGAAGCGCTGCGCGACATCAACGCCAGCCTTGAGCTCAAGGTAGCGGAACGGACCGCCGAATTGCGCAAGGCCAACGAGCGCGTCAAGGCCAGCTTTCTCACCTCGATCAAGGTGTTCTCCAACCTCATCGAGCTGCGGGGCGGCGCGCTTGCCGGACATTCCCGCCGCGTCGCCGATGTCGCCCGCAAGATCGCGCTGCATATGCAACTCGCCCCCGCCGACGTGCAAAACATCTTTCTCGCCGCCCTGCTCCACGACATCGGCAAGATCGGCCTGCCCGACGAACTGTTGGCCCGCTCGCAGACCGAGATCAGCGGGCCGGACCTGGCGCGCTACCGCCAGCATCCCGTGGCCGGCGAGCAGGCACTGATGGCGCTGGAAGAACTGCGCGAGGCCGCCGCGCTGCTGCGCGGGCATCACGAACGCTATGACGGCAAGGGCTACCCCGACGGTCTCGCCGGCCCGGCCATCCCGCTGGGCGCACGCATTCTGGCGGTGGCCAATGACTACGACGGATTGCAGATCGGCATCATTGCACCTCGCCGTGTCGCACCCGAAGATGCACGCAAACTGATCGCCGACAGCCGTAGCAAGCGCTACGATCCAGATGTGGTCGACGCCTTCCTCAACGTCACCGGCGGAACCCAGAAGGAACAGGAGCGGGACGACGAACGCGCCCTCGCGCTGACCGCGCTGACGCCCGGACTGGCCTTGTCACGCGACCTGGTCACGCGCGATGGCTATCTGCTGCTCGCCGCCGACTTCGTGCTGACCGCCGGCGTCATCCGACAGATCCTCGACTACGCTGACGCCGAGGGTCTGCACAACCTGAAGATCCATGTCCGCCTGAACGGAGCGCCCCATGACGAGAGTGCTGCTGGTTGATGACGAAGTCAATGTCCTGCAGGCATTGAAACGGCTGTTGGCGCGCGGACTCCCGGAAGGCGCCGCACGCGTCGAAGTCGCCTCCGATCCGCGCGAGGCGCTGGCCCGTGCCGAGTACATCCGCTTCGACGTGGTCGTGTCGGACTACCGCATGCCGTCCATGGACGGCGTCTCGTTTCTGAAGGCGATGCGCGCACTCCAACCCGACGGAATACGCCTGATCCTGTCCGCCAGCACCGACTTCGACACCATCATGACGGCGGTGAACGAAGCCGAGATCCACCGCTACCTCACCAAGCCGTGGTCCGACGAGGAAGTCGTCACCACAGTTCGTGAAGCCATCGAACGCCACGCGTCACTCATGGAAGACAAGCTGCTCGCCGACGAGAAGCGCGTCGAGGCCGGTCACCTGGACCGCGAGGAACTCGAGCGCCGCCGCCTCGAGGCCGAAAACCCAGGCATCACCAAGGCGAAATGGGGGCCGGACGGCTCCCTGCTGATAGACGACGACTGAGCGCCGGTAACTGAGCGCCGGTAACTGAGCGCCGGTAACTGAGCGCCGGTAACTGAGCGCCGGTGACGAAGCCGTCGCTCGGTCCGATGGCGCGCAAACACCACGTCCGGCTCAGAACGACGATCCCGGCTCCAGCAGAAAGGCCTGCTCGGCGGCGCTGGAGGACCGGCCCAGGATCGCGTTGCGGTGCGGATAACGGCCGAAGCGGACGATGATGTCGCGGTGGCGCCGTTCGAAGTCGAGGTTGTCTTCCAGACCGGGCTGACTGAACAGGCGCAAGGCGTCGTCGTGGATGCGCAGCGATTCGCTGTGCATGTAAGGCATGTAGAAGAAGCGCCGCATCGCGACCGGCAGCGCCTGGTCGGCACCGGCGCGCACCGCTTCCTGGGCCAACACCAAGGCCATGCCATCAGCGGCGAAGGCGGCCGGGCGGTCGCGATGGATGTTGCGCGAGAACTGGTCGAGCACGATGATTTCGGCCAGACGCCCGCGCGCGTCCCGGCGCCAGTGAGCCAGTTCGCCCGCCACCGCAGCAGCGAGCACGGCGCCGAAGCGCTCGGCGATGCGGCGGTCCAGCGCATCGCTCTTGCGCCACCAGTCGGCGGGGGCGAGCTCCTCGAACCAGAACGCCAGCACCGCGTCCAGGCCGGACCCGGATTCGCCGGAGCGTTCCAATCTGCATGCCGGATCCCGCTCGGCGGCTTGGTCCGGAGTGGGGGCTTGGTCCGGCGGTGGGGCTGAGCTCATGCTTCCTCCTGGTCTCAATGTCTGGGTCGGTGGCCAGTCCCGCGACCAGAACGCGTGAGTGAATCGTGCGTGATGCTTGATGCGTCCCGGTCGCAGCGCGCACGGCCATCGGGCCGCACGCCACGATGTCCTCACAAGTTATCAGGCCTGGGGCTTGCGGTGCACCGCAAAGCCCCCCCAGCTTTGCGACACCGGCATCAATTCCAGGGTGTTGATGTTCACATGTGGTGGCCGATCGAGCACCCAGTGGATGGTGTCGGCGATGTCTTCCGGCTGGATCGGCTCGGCGCCCGCGTAGGTGGCGTCGTAGCGCGCCTGGTCGCCTTCGAAGCGGACCAGTGAGAATTCGCTTTCGCACAGGCCGGGTTCGATGTCCGTCACGCGCACGCCGGTGCCCTGCAGATCGCAGCGCAGGTTGAGGCTGAACTGCCGGACGAAGGCCTTGGTGGCACCATATACGTGGCTGCCGGGATAGGGGTAGCGCCCCGCCACCGACCCCAGGTTGACGATGCTCGCGCCCCGCCCGGCGGCGATCAGGCGCGGCAGCAGCAAGCGGGTGGCATAGAGCAGGCCCTTGATGTTGGTGTCGACCATGGTTTCCCAGTCATCGAGGTCGCAGCGTTGCGCAGGCTCGATGCCGAGCGCCAGGCCGGCGTTGTTGATCAGCGCATCTAGCCGCTCGAAGCCCGGCGGCAGCGCCGCGACCGCCGCTTCCATCGCGGCACGGTCGCGCACGTCCAGCACCACGGCGTGCACCCCGGCGGCCTGTCCGGCCAGTTCCTCGCGCAAGGCTTCCAGGCGCTCGCCGCGCCGGCCGCAGATCGCCACCATCCAGCCTTCTCGGGCCAGGCGGCGGGCGCAGGCGGCGCCGAAGCCGGAGGTGGCGCCGGTAATGAATACACTCTTGCTCATGTTTGCTCCATGGTCGTCGCGGGCGGACAAGCCGTTGGCGTAGCACAGTGGCGGTACCGCCGCCGCACGCACCCAGGCTTCTCCACACCCCTCAGTGTTCACCCCGGACAAGGCCATGCGCCGTTCCCGGGGAAGGTCGCTTAGGATAGTGCAAATGCGCGCGACCATCGATCCATCCCCCACAAGCTTGCCGACTCATCGCACGGTGCTCACCCTGGCCGTGCCGGTGATGCTCTCCAGCGTATCGACGCCGCTGATCGGGGTGGTCGACACCGCGGTGGTGGGCCGCATCCCCGACCCGGCGCACATCGGCGCCGTGGCAGTCGCCGCCTTGATCTTCAACTTCGTGTTCTGGGCCTTCGGCTTTCTGCGCATGGGCACCACCGGCCTGACCGCGCAGGCCCACGGCGCGCGCGACGGCGACGAGTTGCTCGCCTGCCTGGGCCGTTCGCTGTTGATCGCAGCGGCCGTCGGCACCGCGCTGATCGTGCTGCAGTGGCCGATCCGCGAGGCCGCCTTCCTGTTCTTCGACGCCGGGCCGCGGGTCGAGCCCCTGGCCCGCGACTACTTCGACATCCGCATCTGGGCTGCGCCGGCAACCCTGGCCAACTACGCCCTGCTCGGCTGGTTCATCGGCCTGGGCCGCAGCGGCGTGGCGTTCGCCCTGCAACTGCTGCTCAACCTTTGCAACATCGCACTGGACGTGTTTTTCGTGCTGGGGCTGGACTGGGGGGTGAGCGGCGTGGCAGCCGGCACGCTGATCGCCGAGTGGGTGGCGGCAGCGGTCGGGCTGTTCGTCGCCTGGCATCACGCCCACGCCAGCGGCGGACGCTGGTCGCGCGAGCGGGTGCTGCATGCCACCCGTCTGCGCCGCACCCTCGCGGTCAACCGCGACATCATGATCCGCTCGCTGGCACTGATCTTCATCTACCTGTGGTTCGTCGCCCAGGGCGCGCAGCAGGGGGAGGTGGTGCTCGCCGCCAACGCGGTGTTGATGCACTTCATTACCGTGGCGTCGTTCTTCCTGGACGGCATCGCCTTCGCCACCGAAACCCTGGTCGGCCGCGCCGTGGGGGCCGCACGCCGCGCCGCGCTGACCGTCTCGGCACAGCTCACCACGTTGTGGGCGGTGGGCATGGCCGCGCTGCTGACGGCGGCGCTGTGGGCAGGAGGCGAGTTCATCGTCACCGCCCTCACCGTCGACCCCGACACCCGTGCCACCGCCCAGTCATACCTGCCGTGGGCGGCAATCGCACCGCTGGTGGGGGTCATGGCCTTCCAGCTCGATGGCATTTTCATCGGCGCCACCCGCAGCGCCGACATGCGCCAGGCCATGCTGTGGTCGCTGGCCGCATTCCTGGTTGCCTGGTGGCTGTTGTCGCCACTGGGCAACCACGGCTTGTGGGCCGCGATGCACGTGCATTTCGTGGCACGCGCCATCACACTGATGCGGCGCTATCCGGCGCTGGCGAAGGCCTTGCCGAACTGAGCGCTCGTGAAGCCAACATCGCGAGCGCCCGCGGGGCTGACGTCAGTCAGTGCCTGCCACGCCACTGCGGCAACGCTTCGGCCTCGTGCCGGGCCCATACCCGCCGCAGATCGCGGGCCGAGCCGAAGCCGGTTTTCTCGGCGATGCGCTCCAGGCTCAGGCCCCGGTCGGCGAGCAGACCGCGGACGCAGGCCAGGCGCAGGCGTTGCTGATATTCGGTGATGCCGACACCGGCGTGGGCCGCGAACAAACGGGTGAGGTGGCGTGGGCTGACATGGGCACGCTCGGCCAGTTCGGCCAGCGTCCAGCGACGTGTGGGGTCGCGGGCGATGACGTCCTGCACCCGGTGCACCGCCGGATGCAAATGGTTGCGCCACGCCAGCCATGGCGAAAGCTGCGGATCGTGGCCGCTGCGCCGCATGAACACCACCATGCGGCGGGCCACCGCGGCCGCCATGGCCGGGCCGCAGTGACGCTCGATCAGGTAGAGCGCCAGGTCAATGCCGGTGGTGATGCCGGCGCTGGTGAGCACCGGCCCGTCGTCGATAAACAGCCGGTCGTCCTCCACCCGGCTGTCGGGCGCGAGCCGGCGCAATTCCTCGGTCAGGCTGTAGTGCGTGGTACACCGCCGGCCGGCCAACCGGCCGGCGCGGGCCAGCAGCAACGCGCCGGAGCACACGCTGGCGAGCAAGGTGTCCTCGCGGGGCGCGGTGGCGAGCCAATCGACCACTGCCCGTGCCTCGGGCAGGGCATGGTCGACCACCTCGTCCACCGTGCCTGCCAGAATCACCAGGCTATGCGGCGGCAAACGCGGCGGCAGCGGCGCCAGCCCGGACAGCTCGACCCCGACCGAGGTCGGCAGACTAGGCCGCGCCGCGCAACTGTGCAGCCGCAGCCCGGCGCCCATGCGGGCGGCGATGCGCAAGGCCTCGGCCGGGCCGGCATAGTCCAGCAGCAGGAGGTTGGGGGTGAGCGCGAACCACACTTCCAGAGGCGGTGCCTGCCCCAACCGGGAAACCGGGTCAGGCACGCGCTCGGGCGCGGCCGCCGATGTGGCTGCAGTGGTCGTGGTCACGCGGTCCGCCTCATCCAGCCGATCACCCGGGTACCGAATAGATTGAGCGCCAACCCCGCCATCAGCAGCGCACCGCCGGCAAAATGCACGCCTTGCAGGCGCTCGCCGAACACCAGCCAGCCCGAGCTCAAGCCCACCAGCGGCACCAGCAAGGAGAACGGCGCCACCTGGTTGGCGGGGTAGCGGCTGAGCAGGCGACTCCAGACGCCATAGCCGACCAGCGTCGCCATCCAGGCCAGATAGCCGACCGCAAAGGCCGACTGCAGGCCAAAACCACTCAAGGCCGCGGCGATCGCCTTGCCGCCTTCCAGCCACCAGGACAGCAGCAGAAAGGGCACGGGCGGCACCAGGCACGCCCACACCACGAAGGCCTGCATGTCCACCGCTTCGCCGCCCTGGCCGAGTTTGCTTACCGCGCGGGTGACGATGTTGCCCGCCGCCCACATCGAAGCCGCGGCAACGGTCAGCAGAAACCCGGCCAACGGCATGCTGAGCCCATGGGCGGAGCCGATCAGCACCAACCCGGCACCGGCCAGCGCCAGCCCGAGCAGTTGCGTCGGCCGCCATGCCTCGCCCAGCCACCAGGCGGCAAAAACCATTGTGAAAAACGCCTGCGACTGCAGCACCAGCGACGCCAGCCCGGATGGCATGCCGACGTGGATGGCGGTGAACAACAGCGCGAACTGACCCACCGAGATCGTCAAGCCGTAGGCCAGATACACCCACAGCGGCAGGCGCGGCCGACGGAACAGGAACACCGCCGGCAGGGCTGCGGCGATGAAGCGCAGCGCCCCCAGCAGCAACGGTGGCACCTCGGCCACACCGAGCTTGATGACGACGAAGTTCACGCCCCAGATCAACACCACGAACAAGGCCAGCGCGAGGTCCGCGGGCCTCACCGCGCACCCTCGCCACGACAACCGCTGGCCGGCTTCCACACCCGGGTGGTCGAGGCCGGGTGGCGGGCGAGCGCCGCCGCCGGACGACGCGGGCGGCGCACCAGTTCGCCACCACAGTTGGGGCAACGGCCGTCCAGCCGCGTGCGTGCGCAGTCCTCGCAGAACGTGCACTCAAAGCTGCAGATCCAGGCCGCGGTGCTGTCCGGCGGCAAGTCGCGATCGCAGCATTCACACCCGGGGCGAAGTTCCAGCTTCATGGTGCCTGCCCCCCTCGTTCAGGCCAGCGCCGCCAGCGCCTGTTCGACGTCGACGATGCGGGCAAAGCGATCGGCCAGCACCAGTTCCGTGCGTTGCTTGATCTCGCCGGCCTCGAACACCCGGCCGCTGCGCGCGTGCGTCATCGCAAAGGTCAGCGTGGCCTCGGTCACGAAGTCCACCGCGTAGCCGATGTCTGCGCCAACGCGAGCGGTGGTCTCGCAACACTGCTCGGTGCGAATGCCGCTCACGATCAGCCGGCCCACCCCCCGGCGGCGCAGCCAGAGGTCCAGCCCGGTGTCGGTGAAGGCGTTGAGGGTGTGCTTGTGGAACACCGCCGCAGGTTCACCCGGCAGCCATGCCAGCGGCCGCACGAAGCCGGACGCCTCGGTGAACGGACCCGCCTGACCCACGTGGAAGACATGCACCACCGGCACGCCGCGGGCACGACAGCCGGCCTCCAGACGCAGCAGTGCATCGCGAAAGGCGGGCACCTCGTCGTCGCGCCAGAACGGCATACGCGGGAAGGATTCCTGCACGTCGATGATGATCAGGGCGCTGCGCACGTCGGGTTCGGAACCGGGGACAGAGGTTGCGGCGGACATATCAGGTCTCTCGGAGATTGGGAACAAGCACATCATAGGTGCGAATACAGCGTACGACAGCACCGGAACGGGACGACAAACGGACCAAAACGGACAACCGGGATGAACCCCGTCGCCGCCGCGACCCAATGCCCTTTCGGGCTGGCCTACGTAGCAGCCGCAACCGAATTGCGTAGGAGCACGAATCCTGCCCGCCAGACCGAAAACATAAAGTTCAAGCCACGGTCGCGCAGCCACAAGGCAATCCGCCGAACGCGGCAACGCGCCGTCCCGCAAACCTCATACGAAAGGGCAATCACCATGACCTCCTTGAACGCCTCCCGACTCGTCGCAATCGCCGCGACGCTTGCCGCATCCTCGCTCGCGATCGGCGCCGAGCCGCCTGCCGGCGCCGTCGGCAAGGCCATATCGGCCTCCGATACGGTCCACTGCTACGACGTGCACTCATGCAAGGGCCATTCCGACTGCAAGACCACGGAGCATGCCTGCAAGGGCCAGAATGCCTGCAAGGGTCATGGCTTCAAAGCCATGAAAGCCGACGAATGCCTCAACGCCGGCGGCACCATCGGCGATATCGGCTGACCCCACGCTCGCTCGTCACGCGAGCGAGCGCGACCTTACCCCAACACGCCCAGGAGCCTGAAGATGAATCACCACACCCACGCCCGCAGCCTTTCCGCCGCCACCCTTGCCCTGGCGCTTGGCGCGGCCCTCACGATGTCCGCCGGCGCGGCGCTCGCCCAGTCCGCCGACAAGGAAAAGTGCTACGGCGTTGCCCTGGCGGGCAAGAACGACTGCGCCGCCGGACCCGGCACCAGCTGTGCCGGCACCTCCAAGGTGGACTACCAGGGCGACGCCTGGTCGCTCGTGCCCAAAGGCACCTGCGAGCAAATGGCCTCGCCGACCTCGCCGACCGGTTTCGGCCAGCTCGAGCCGTTCCAGCCCAAGCAGTCCTGAGGCGGGTCGAACGATGCGTGCCGCCGCCACGCCGAGCGCCCCCGGGGGCGCCGGACATGCCACCACCGGCCTGCCGGCACGCGCCGGCATCGGCTTCAAGCCCGGCCATTTCGAAGCCCTGCGGACAACGCAGTCGGCGGCCGGATCGTTCGCCGCGGGCTTCCTCGAGATCCACGCCGAAAACTATCTGGTCGCGGGCGGCCCCATGCGCCACATGCTGGCGTGCCTGCGCGCCGATCACCCGATCTCGGTGCACGGCCTGGGCCTGTCGCTGGGCGGCGATGAGGCGATCGACGCGGACCACCTGGAGCGCGTCGCCGCGCTGGTGGCACGCATCGAGCCGGCCCAGTTTTCGGAACACCTGGCGTGGTCGGCCCATGCCGGCAGCTACTTCGGCGATCTGCTGCCCCCCCGCTACGATCGCGCCAGCCTGCAGCGCACCTGCGACAACATTGATCGGGTACAGACACGGCTCGGGCGCTCGATTCTGGTCGAGAACCCGGCCACCTACCTTCGCTTTGCCGACGCGCAGATGGACGAGGCCGGCTTCATCGGCGAAGTGGTCCGCCGCAGCGGCTGCGGCCTGTTGCTCGATCTCACCAATGCCCTGATCTCATCGGTCAACCACCACCACACGCCGGCCGCGGCCACCGCCGCGCTGGAGCGCTACCTGGCCGCGCTGCCGCTGGAGGCGGTCGGCGAAATCCACCTTGCCGGCCATGCCAGCGAGCACCCGGACGGACGGCCGCTGCTGATCGACGACCACGGCTCGGCAGTGTCCGAGGCGGTATGGCAGCACTATGCCGCCCTGCTCGCCCGCATCGGGCCGCGTCCCACCTTGATCGAGCGCGACAACGCCATCCCGCCGCTGGCCGACCTGCTCGCCGAAGCCGCCCGCGCCGAGGCGTTGCTGGCCGACGCGGGTCGTGCCTTGCCCTCCCCCATCGAGCACGCGGCATGACCCCGAGTCCCTTAACGGCCTTTGCCGCCGCCCTCGCCGACCCCACCTTGCCGCTCCCACAGGGCCTTGCGGACACACCCGCACGTCGATCGCAGGGTTTCGCGGTATATCGCAACAACGTCGCAAGCACGCTCGCCGACGCGCTTGTAGAGCGCTTTCCGGTATGCCAGGAGGTGGTGGGCGAATCCTTCTTCCGGGCTACAACACGCGTCTTCGTCCAGCAACACTGGCCGAAGAGCCCTCGTCTGGACGACTGGAGCGCGAACTTTCCGGGCTTTCTCGCGGCATTTCCGCCACTGACCAGCCTGCCCTATGTGGCCGACCTCGCCCGGCTGGAGTGGGAAGCATGGCGCAGCCTGCACGCAGCCGACGCCGCGCCGCTGGCAGAACACGCGATCGCCGCCCGACTGGCCGACACGGCACGTCTGCCCGGCATGGGCATGGCGTTGCTGCCGTCGGTCGGCACGATGACATCGGCCCATGCGGTGGTCTCGATCTGGCAGGCCCATCAATACCCGCCTGGTGCACGCCGCTTCGACTTCGATCCCGCCACGCCGCAGGACGCGCTCATTCTTCGACCGGCGCTGACGGTCCAGGTCGTGGCGCTGCCGCCCGGCGGCCCGGCCTTCGTCACCGCCCTGCAGGCCGGCGCCAGCCTTGCCGCAGCGGCAGACCGCGCCTTCGGACAAGCACCCTGCTTCAACCTGCAAGCCACCCTCGGCACGCTGATCGGCCACCGCGCGATCGCTGCCCTGAGCGATACGGAGACCCCCTCATGAGTCCGCCCAACACCCCCGCCCCCAGCCTCGCGGCGCACGTCGCCCCGCCCCCTACCGCAACCGCGGCGCTGCTGCACCGCGCCATCGCCTTGTGCGACCGTATCCCGCACACCCTCATTGCGCTGCTGGGACGCTTTTCCATCGCCGCGGTGTTCTGGAAATCCGGTCAGACCAAAATCGAGGGTTTCACCCTCGACCTCGTAGCCGGCCGCTTCGAAGCGGGCCTGCCACGCCTCGCCGACTCCGCGCTGTTCCTGTTCGAACACGAATACGCGCTGCCGCTGCTGCCACCGGCACTCGCGGCCACCGCCGCGGCCTTTGCCGAACACCTGTTCCCGGCCCTGATCCTGATCGGGCTGGCAACACGCTTCTCGGCACTGGCGCTGCTGGTGATGACCCTGGTCATCCAGCTGTTCGTGTATCCGGCCGCCTACCCGACCCACGGCGTATGGGCGGCGGTGCTGCTGTGGCTGATCGCACGCGGCCCCGGCAGCCTGTCGCTGGATCACTGGCTGGCGCGCCGTCACGGAGTGGCCTGATGACACGGACGAGCCGGACCAACGGACAACCGCCCGCGCCCGGCAGCGACCTGCGCGCGCCCTTCGCGGGCTTCGGCCTGGGCCTGCGCACCGCCCACTACGCGGACTTCATCGCCGCGGCGCAGCCGCTGGACTGGCTGGAGATCATCTCCGAGAACTACATGTTCCAGGGCGGCAAGCCACGTGCGATGCTGGACCGCATCCGTGCCGACCATCCCATGGCGATGCACGGCGTATCCCTCTCGATCGGCTCCACCGCGCCGCTGGACCGCGACTACCTCGCCACGCTCGCACGTTTCGCCGGCGAGATCGAGCCGCTGTGGATTTCCGACCATTTGTGCTGGACAGGCGTGCACGGCCACCATCTGCACGACCTGTACCCGCTGCCGTACAACGAGGAAACCCTGCACCACGTGGCCCAGCGCATTCGCTGCGTGCAGGACATACTCGGCCGCCGGCTGGTGCTGGAAAACGTATCCAGCTACATCGCCTTCGCCGCATCGACCCTCGACGAGGCGACCTTCCTCCACGCCCTGTGCGACGAGGCCGACTGCCTGTTGCTGGTCGACGTAAACAATATCTACGTCAGCAGTCGCAACCACGGCTTCGACCCCTACGCTTTAATCGATGCGCTACCGGCCCCACGCGTTCAACAAATCCATGTGGCCGGCCACACCGACCACGGCGACCACGTCCTCGATACCCACGATCAGCCGGTGTGCGATGCCGTCTTCGAACTCTACGCCCACGCCTGCCGGCGCTTGGGCCCGGTAAGCAGCATGATCGAGCGCGACGACCACATTCCGCCGCTGCCCGAACTGCTGGGCGAACTCGATCGGCTGCGCGCGATCGCTGCCTCCCCAGGCGTGGCGCCCGCCGAATGCGTGCCACACGCGAAGAACGCCATGACCGACTCACACACATGCCCGACAACCTGACCCCGCCCTCCCTGCGCGACACCCTGGCCACCCTTCAGGCCTGGGTGCTCGGCAACGAAGAAAAGGCTTCGGCCGCCACCTGCGCCCTGCTGCACAGCCGCCGCGGCGTCGACGCGGCTCAGCGCCTGGAGATTTATCGCCAC
Organism: Rhodocyclaceae bacterium; assembly: GCA_046295975.1. Lineage (GTDB taxonomy): Bacteria > Pseudomonadota > Gammaproteobacteria > Burkholderiales > Rhodocyclaceae > UBA2357. The sequence continues at coordinate 48,481 of JBKBMG010000008.1, read as the reverse complement.
GCCTACCACGCCCGCCTGCACGAATCGCTGGCCACCACCCATGAACGCACCCACCGGCTGATTGGCGAGGCCGCATTCGCCCGCGCCTGTGACGCGTACGTTCTTGGCCACCAGTCATCCAGCCCCAACCTCGGCGACTATGGCGCAGGCTTTGCGGACGCGCTCGCGGTCTGCCTCGACGACGCCGCCGCGGCCGAAGTGGCGCGCATCGACTGGCTGGTTGCGCGGGCCTTCGTCGCCCCGGATGCAGACTGCCTCGATGCGACCGCACTCGCCACGCTCGACGCCGCCGCTTGGGAAACCCTGCGGCTGCGCCCCCACCCAGCCGTCGCACTCATCATCCTGGAATGGAACGCGGTCGCGATCTGGCATGCACTGGACCGCGACATGCGACCGCCCGAGCCCGCCCGGCTCGAGCGTCCCACCGCTCACGTGTTCTGGCGCCAGGCGCTGGTCAGCCGCTTCCGCAGCCTCGACGAGACCGAAGCAGCGCTGCTGGGCGGCATCCTCAACGGACACCGATTCGTGGACGTGTGCGCCGACACCGCTGCCCGCGTGCCCGATCTCGACGCCCGCCTGCCCGGATTGCTGGCGACCTGGCTGGCCGACGGACTACTCTCGGCCCTGCAATAGGCGGGCCGGTTGCCCGGAAGTCATCCAGCGTCGTTCAACTCACTTCCAAACAAGTAGACGCAGTTCAACGCAACTAGAAGAATCTCAACGCAATTCCAGCAACAAGCCCATGCGCACCAACTCGGCCAGCGAGCGGGCCTCCATCTTTTCCAGAATGTGGGCGCGATGTATCTCGACGGTGCGCACGCTCACGTCCAGATCATCGGCAATCAGCTTGTTGAGCCGGCCGGCCACCACACCCGCCATGACCTCGCGTTCGCGCGGGGTCAACTGGGCGTAGCGGGCGACCGCGCGGCGGCGTTCGGCTTCCACGTCGCCATGCTGGCGGCCATGCTCGATCGCAGCCGCGATGCGCTCGAGCAGCACCTCGTCGTTGAACGGCTTCTCGATGAAGTCGAAGGCACCGGCCTTGAGCGCCCGCACCGCCATCGGCACATCACCATGACCGGTCATCACGATCACCGGTAACACCACGTCGCGCTGACTCATCCGCTCCAGCAGTTCCAACCCGCTCATGCCCGGCATGCGCACATCCACCAGCATGCAGCCCGGCCCCGCCGACACGCAGCGGCTCAGGAACTCGTCCGCAGACGCATAGCTGCGCGCCGCCAGGCCAACCGAGCGCATCAGCAAGGACAAGGCGTCGCGCACGTCGGGCTCGTCGTCCACGATGTGGATCAGGGTCTCAGTCGTCATCTCTACTCCTGGGGCGCGGCAACCAGAACACGAAGCACGCCCCGCCCCCGGCGACCGTCTCCAGGCGCAGCCGCCCGCCATGCGCCTCGGCGATGGAATTGCCGATGGCCAGGCCGATGCCGGTGCCCGACGCCTTGGTGGTGAAAAAGGGTTCGAAGATGCGTTCCGCCAGATCTGGCGCGATGCCGGGGCCGCTGTCCGAGACGGCCACCTCGACCCCGCCCTCGGCCCGCCGCGTGGCGACCACCACCTGCCGCAGCGCGCCGCCCGCTTCGGCCACCGCCTCGATGGCATTGCGCACCAGATTGAGCACCACCTGTTGGAACTGTATGCCATCCACGTTGACCGGCGGCAGGTCGCCGGCCGGGCGCAGCACCAGTTCGACGGTGCGGCTGCGCGCCTCCGGCCTGGCCAGGTCGATCACCTCCGCCACCAGCACGTCGATGTCGCTGCGGGCCGACACGGTGTCGGTGCGTGCGAGGAATCCGCGCAGGCGACGCAGGATCTCGCCGGCCCGCTCGGCCTGCACGCCCATCCGGTCGAGCGCACGCCGCACCTCGTCGCCGCCCTCGCCGGCCTCGAGCAGACGGCGGCAGGCCTGGCTGTACGTGGCGATCGCCGCGAGCGGCTGGTTGAGCTCGTGGGCGATGGCCGAGCCCATCTCGCCCAGCGCCAGCGCGCGCGACACCTGGGCGAGTTGCTGCATGTGCTGTCGCCCCTGCTCCTCGGCACGCTTGCGCCGGAGCTCGGCACCGGCGCGCGAAAGCAGGATGCGGAACAACGCGCTGCCGAGGATGCCTTCATCCATGCGCGCGGCGCTGAAGAACGCGACATGGCCGATTACCCGGGCATTGGCCGAATCCATTACCGGCACACCCAGATAGCCTTCCACGCCCTGGCCGCGGGCGCAGGCATAGCGCACCGCCACGCGCTCCGGCACGCAATAGGGTCGCGCCTCGCAGACGGCCTGCTCACAAGGCGTGCCGGCCAGGGCAAATTCATCCTCGGCGGCGAAGCGGTCTGCGTCCCAACATGCCAGCACCCGCACGCGCGTGACCGGATAGTCCACGCACTCGGTGATCATCGCGGTGCGGAAACGGAAGGCCCCGGCCATGTGGCGCATCAACTCGCGGAAGAACGCCTCACCGGTAAGGGGGGCGGTGGCGCGCGCGATCCACGCCAGCGTCTCCTCGGTGCGTTTGCGCTCGGAAATGTCCGATACCACCGCGAGCCAGCCCACGATGTGGCTGAGGGCGTTGCGCATCGCGCGGGCCGAAACCGAGACCTGCACCCGGCTGCCGTCCGGCCGCGCCAGTTCGGTCTCGAACACCGCCGGCAGCCGCCGCGCCGGATCGGCCGGATCCAGATGTGCGGCCCAGTCATGCGCACCCTCGCCGAACAAGGCGGATACGCTCCAGCCACTGAGTTCGGCTGGTGTCCGGCCGAGCATGCGCGCCAGCGGCTCGCTGGCGAAGCGCACCCTGCCGTCGGCGTCGAGCGCGACCACGCCCTCACTCATGGTTTCGACCAATTCGCGGTACTTGGCCTCGCTTTCGGCCAGGGTGCGCGCCACCCGCGAACGCTCGGCCACCGAAGCGGCCAGCGCCAGCGCAACCACGGCAACCACCCCCAGGTAGAGGTAAAGCGAACCCAGCGCCTCGTCCAGCCCCCCCGCCGCAAACGGTCCGTGGCCGCCGGCCGTACCCCAGGCAGCGAGAAAGCCCGCGATCAGCAGCAGCCCGGCCACCTCGCGCGGACCGAAACGCAGCGCCCCCCAGAAGAGCAACGGAAAGAGGGCGTAGGGCAGCGGGTTGAACATGGTTGGATCGCCCATGGAAGCGAATACCGCCAGTGACAGCCCGCCCGTGCTCAGCGTCAGGAGCGCGAGCTCGGCCAGGCGGCCGGCCGACAAGGGTACGTGCGAAACGGCCTGGCGCGGCGGGAGCAAAGGCACCAACAGGACGATGCCGAGCACCCGCCCGAGCAGGCAGCTCCACCAGATGCCGCCACCGACCTCGCCCCAGCCATGGCCGCCGATCGCGAAAAACTCCACAGCCCCGCCCGCAAGACCTGCCGCAACCGCCGCCACAACCAATGCAAGCACGTCGCGCATGCGCTCGCAGCCGGTCTCGAAACGCATGCGACGCAGCAACAGGGCGCAGACCAGCGCCTCGGCCACCGCGGCCATGCCCAGCAGCAGCGTGGCGGCCGCGCCCAGCCCCTGGAACACCCCCAGCGCCAGCGCGCCGCCGGCCACCGCAGGCCAGAATCGCAGGCCGAACCACAGCAAGGCCGCCACCCCGACCCCGGACGGCAGCCACACCAGCTTGTCCAGCCCAGCGCCAACCGCAGTCAGATAGCTCGCCGCCCCGGCCAGCCAACACGCCAGCACCACGGCCGTGCCCACCGCCATGCGGCCGCGCAGTGCCGATGGCAGCCATGGGGAGTCGAGGCGTTTGGTCGTGGAAGTCATGACAATCTGTGGGCGTCGCGGCAACATCGGTCCGATTCTTCGCCGCTGGGCCGGCGGGTGCAATACGTAGCAGCCGAAACAACGGTCGATCGCCGAAAAGCTGAGGTCAGCGGCCGGCGGGCGCAGGCCGCCCGGCGCCTGAGGCCAAAGCGGCCGCACGCGATGTCGCCGCGGCGAGCAGGTACAACGCCGCGCCGGATCGGGCGTGCATCGAGGTGCTCAGGTGCCCGAACGCTGTACGCCGCCCAGGCCGGCCACCAGCTTTTCCAGCGGCACCGGTTTGCCGAAGTAATAGCCCTGGAAACAGCGGCAGCCGAATTCCTGCAGCCGGTCGCGCTGGGCCTGGGTTTCCACGCCCTCAGCGATCACGTCCAGCCCCAGCGCCCGCGCCAGCGACACGATGGTGCGGGCGATGTCGGCGTCGAGGCGGTTGTCGAGCAGGTCGGCCACGAAAGAACGGTCGATCTTGAGCTGATCCAGCGGCAGGCTCTTGAGGTAGGACAGCGACGAATAGCCGGTGCCGAAGTCGTCCAGCGAGAAGCACAGCCCGCTTTGCTTGAGCCGGCTCATCTTGTCGATGACCGCCTCGCGCCCGTCGAGCAGCACGCTTTCGGTGATCTCCAGCTTCAAGCGGCTGGGATCAGCACCGTGGCGGCGCACGATCTCCAGTACCTGTTCGACGAAGTCGGGCTGCTGGATCTGCTTGGCGCTGACATTCACCGCCAGGGTCAGGTAGGCCAGGGCCGGGTCATGCGCCCACTCGGCGAGAATCTGGCAGGCGCGGGTCAACACCCACTCGCCGATCGGCAGAATCAACCCGCTGCTCTCGGCCACCGGTACGATTTCGCCCGGCGACAGCAGGCCGCGGCGCGGATGGCGCCAGCGCAGCAAGGCCTCGGCGCCCAGCAGGCCGCCATGCTCATCCACCTGTGGCTGAAAGAACAAGGTGAATTCGTCGCGCTGCAGGCCCTGGCGCAGATCGCTCTCCAGCGTCGCGCGCTGCAGCACCCGCGACTGCATCAGGGGATTGAAGAAACACAGTGTGTCGCGCCCTTCCGATTTGGCCTGGTACATCGCCATGTCGGCCTGGCGCAGCAGGTCATCCACCCCTTCGCCGTATCCGTGGAACATGGCGATGCCGATGCTGAGCGTGGCAAAGTGCTCAATCTCGCCAATGCGGAAGGGCTTGCGCAGGCCGCGCAACACCTTGCTGGCAATGGCCTCGGCCTGCTGCATCGCAGCTTCGGGGCTGCGCCCGAGATCCTCCAGCAGGATCACGAACTCGTCGCCACCGATGCGGCCGACGCTGTCGCTGTGGCGCACGCAGGTGGCCAGGCGCTCGGCCACCTGCACCAGCAGACGGTCGCCGGTGTCATGGCCGCGGGTATCGTTGAGGGTCTTGAAATCGTCCAGGTCGATGTACAGGATGGCGCCGTGCTGGCCGCTTTCGGCACTGGCAGCGAGCGCGGCCTCCAGCCGCTCTAGCTGCAGCCGGCGGTTGGGCAGGTCGGTGAGGGGGTCGTAGTAGGCGAGCTGCTCGATGCGCTTTTCCGCCGCGCGCCGCTGGGTGGTGTCACTGAGGGTCGCCACATAGTTGAGCACCGTCCGCCCGTCCGCACCGAGCACCGCGGTGAAGCTCGTCCAGTGGGTATAGTCCTCGCCGCTCCTGCGGCGGCCATGCAGTTCGCCCTGCCACACCCCCTCGCGGCCCAGGGCATCGAGCACCGCCGCACGCACGATCGCGGTCTCGGCCTGGCCCAGCACCCGGTCCAGCCGCTGACCGACCACGTCGACCGCACAGTAGCCGGTGATGCGGGTGAAGGCCGGATTGACCCGCAGCACGTTCCAGCCGGCATCGGCAACAATCATGCCCTCGGCCGATTCGAACACCGATGCGGCGAGGTTGAGATCGTCCACCATGCGTTGCATCGCCACCCCGACGCGGTTGTATTCGTACACCCCGGTCGGTCGGAAGGTGGCACCGCGCACGCCGTCCTGGATCTTGCCGATGTAGTCGAGCAGTTCGTGGATGGCACGGTCGTGACTCATCCGGAGCAGCCACGCGGCGATCAGCAGCAACAGGAAGAAGCCCGAGGTCAGGATCACGAACGACTGCAGGTAGCCGGAATGCACGGCCTGGAAGCGGCGGTCCGACACGCCCAGCTCCAGCCACAACGGTTCGTCCAACCCGGCCAGGTCGATTGCGAAGCGCTGCCGGTGGAAGCCCGGGCGCCCCGCCAGCGCCTCCGGCCCCTCGTCGGGAGCCAGCCCCAGTTCGGCGCTGACCTTGGTCACCAGCGCCGACTCGCCATGGCCGAGCACCAACAGGTCGAGTTGCTCTCGCTCCATCAGGTTGCGATAAAAAGCCCGGTTCTGCCCCAGGGCGAAGCCGACGAACACCGTACCGCGCAGGTTCAGCGTGGCGGGGTCAAACACCGGCGCCGCGCGAATCAGCGCCGCCAGCCCGGCGGTACGCTCCAGGTTCCAGCGATTGGCGTAGTGGATGGGCGCGCGCAGTTGCGCCAGCATCGGCCCGATGTCATACAGCGGCAGGCCGGCGTCGATCACCAGCCGTCCACCATCGTCGAGCAGGAAGAAGATGTCGAGGTTGGCATCTAGGCTGGCGTCCTGGAACATGAAGGCCAGGTCGGCCCCAATGCGCTCCACCGGCTGGACATCAGCCGACACCCCCGCCACCGCACGCCGCGCCGATGCGCTGTGCAGATACACCTCCAGCAGCTTCAGGCGGTTCTCGAGCAGGCTGACGATGGTGCGCTGGTGCTGTTCCAGACTGTTGCGTACCTCGTTGCGCAGGCCGTGCTCCGCCATGCGCACCGAGTAGCCCATGACCACCAGCATCGCCACCAGCCCGAGTGCACCGAACAGCAACGCCACCCGGGTGGAGAACTTCATCTCCCACGGACGGCAAAGGGGTGTGTTCTCGCCCTTGAGACGATTACCCGTTTTCATGTGCCGGTCCTGAGTCGCCCACCTTACCCCCTCACCGGTCTGGCCATGCCTACTGCAGACCGACTTCGGCAATGAGCCGCCGGTAGTCCTCGACCTGCGCCTGCAACATCGCCTCCACGTCGGCCCCCTCAGTAAAGCCGATGGGCTGGCGGATCCGCTTTTCGGTGACCTCCACGAAGCGCGGGTCGGCGCTCGCGCGTTCCAGGGCATCACGCAACACCTTCACCTGCGCGTCCGGCGTATCGGCCGGCACCACCACGATGCGCAGCGCGTGCAAGGCCAGGTCGTGCCCAAGTTCCTTCAGCGTCGGTACGTCCGGATAGCCCAGCAGGCGGTCGCGCGCCGGTGTCGCAAGCAGGCGCATTTCGCCGGAATCGGTATAGCCGGTATGGGTGCCGCCGCTGTAGGCAAAGAACACGTCGCCCGAGATCACCAGTGGCGCCATGCCGGCCCCGCCCGAACTGGGGACGAAACGCAGGTCCAGCCCCTCCTTCTGCGCGATCGCCTTCATCAGCAGGCGGTCCTCCCCGGTCTGGGTCACATAGGCCTGCCCCGGATTGGCGCGCAGGAAATCCATCAGGCTGTGCCAGTCGCGAAACGGGCTGTTGCCGCTGGTCACATAGGCCGACTGGTCCAGCGACACCCCGGCGACGTAACGAAAGCTGGCGAGGTCGTAGGACGCCGGCGCGAGCAGCGGGGAGATGCTGTACACCGACGACAGGCCGAACATGAACACGTGGCCCTGCTCCCGGCTGCTTGCCAGCATCGCTGCCGCAACGGCCCCACCCGAACCGGTCAGGTTCACCACCTCCACTTTCTGGCCGAGTTGCTCACCCAACACCTCGGCCAGCACCCGCCCCTGGATATCGGTACTGCCGCCGGCGGCGTAGCCGATCACCATGGTCAGCGGGCGGGCAGGGAATCGGTCCGCATCCGGAACTGCGGCCGTCTGCACACCGCCCTGCTGCGCCACCGCCGGCCGCGGCGCCAGCGCCGCGCAAGCAATCAGCAACGCCGTCGCCATCCACGCCGCACGCTGCCGCCATGGTCCATCCGGTCGGATTGTCCACGCGGCAGCCGCCCAAAGCGGAAAGACGCCAGACCGTACGGTACGGCAGGAACAGAGCGCGCTCGAAATCCTCAAGGCGCCGCAATGACGGGAGTGACGGTACATGGCAAACCTCTCTGCGGGATCGACGTACGCACGTCCAGCGCGCGCACTGACTCACTTCTCGCCTGCGGCCGGCTTCTCTTGTCTTCCTGGCAATCAGCTACGCCACACCGTCCGCCCCGAGCCTGTCGAGGGGTGTTGGCCTTGATCAGGCTTGGACAAGCTTAGCCCGATCGGTATCCGATTGTCGGGCCGGTTCATGGCCAACCTGTCTCGGAGTTTGCCCGCACCGGGGGCGGATCGCACGCGCCAAATGCGGTGCAGCGTTTCAAACTGCACGGCTGCGACGACAAACCTGCAGCACTCACCGATCGGCGACCAGCCCCAATACAGACGGGGCAGGCCCGCCCCGATGAATCATCCGCTGCGGGTCGGACGACCCTATAACTTAAGCAATAGATACGCCAATCGTCTACGACGTCGTCGAAAGACCCGGATCGCCCGCGCGCCGAGGCATTAGAGCACGCCGCGGGAAAACCGGGCATTGCGGTGACCCCGCCCGCGCGAAGCGGACGAAGCACCCCGCGGGCACTATTTTGGTGCCCGCGGCGAGGGTATTGCGCCGGGTCGGGACGCGGTCGCGCAACAAAAGCGTCAGAACGCCCCGAACAGGCTGCCCAGCAACACAAGCAACACCAGCGCGATGATCGGGAACAGCACCGCCACCATGAAGATGTCCTTGTAGGCCTCGCGGTGCGTCAGCCCGCAGATCGCGAGCAAGGTCACCACCGCACCGTTGTGCGGCAGGCTGTCCAGGCCGCCCGTGGCCACCGTGGTTACGCGATGCAGCAGATCGGGCGCGATGCCGGCCGTCTCCGCCATGGCGAGGTAGTCCGCCCCCAGGGTCTGCAGCGCAATGCTCATGCCTCCCGAGGCCGAGCCGGTGACGCCGGCCAGGACGTTGACCGACAAGGCCAGCGACACCAGCGGATTGCCGCCGCCAATGGATTCGACGAAGCCTTTGATCAGCTCGAAAGCCGGCAGTGCCGCGATCACCGCGCCAAACCCGACCAGGCTCGCGGTGTTGAAGATCGGCAACACCGAAGCGTTGGCGCCGTCGTCCAGCGACCGCTTGGGCGCGGCCAGCCGGCGCCAGGTCATTGCCAGCAGCAGCACGCAGGCAATCGTCAGCGAGCAGATGATGGCCCATACGCCGCGCACCGAATCGACCGTAGTCGCGCCAAAGCGTGCCTCGGCGAGATAGGCGGTATCCATGGCGGGAATGACGATGGCGCTGAACACGTAGTTGAGCACGATCACCAGCACCACCGGCGAGATCGCCACGGCGAACGAAGGCAGGGCACGTGCCGGCGCTTCCGGGGGCACCATCAGCACATCGAAGCCTTCGCCCGACGTGCGTTCGCGCTGCTCCCTGTCGAAGGCCGGCGGCGCGTCGTCATGCTCGCCGTAACCCTCCCCGGCCAGTCGCGCCCGGCCGGCCTGACGCGACAGCCACCACTGGCCGAGCCCGAACATCACCAGCGCGGCGACGATGCCGAGCACCGGCGCGGCAAATGGCGTGGTGCTGAAGTACGGCATCGGAATGGCGTTCTGGATCGCCGGCGTGCCCGGCAAGGCGGTCATGGTGAAGGTGAAGGCGCCCAGCGCGATGGTTGCCGGAATCAGGCGCTTGGGAATGTCGGCCTGGCGAAACAGCGCCGCGGCGATCGGATACACCGCAAAGGCGACGACGAACAGCGATACGCCCCCGTAGGTCAGCACCGCGCAGGCGAGCACTACCGCGAGGATGGCGCGCTCCTGCCCGAGCTGGCCGACGATGCCTTGGGCGATGGCCTCGGCCGCACCACTGTCGTCCATGAGCTTGCCGAAGATCGCCCCCAGCAGGAACAACGGAAAGAACTGCACGACGAAGCCGCCGGCCGAAGTCATGAACACCTGGGTGTAGGTCGCCAGCAAGGGCGTGCCGGCAGCGAACAATGCAGCGACGAGCGCCATCGCCGGGCCGAGCAGGAGCACGCTGACACCACGATAAGCGAGGTAGATCAGCAGCCCGAGTGCGAGCAAAACGCCAAGCATGCCGATCATGACAGCTTCTCCCGCAACGCGCCCGCAGGCTTGATGCTGTCGTCCAGCAACCAGTCGAAGCTCACGCTGGAGCGCTCGCCCAGGTCCTGCCAGTGCGCGGCCAGCCAGCGCGTGGCGCGAGCCCGTCCGAGGTCCCGCAGATGGCACAGATACGGCCACTCGGCGTTGAGCTTGCTGGAGGCCTGCAGTTCAAGCAAATCCTCGTCCGCATGGATGCGGTGGAAGCGCATGTCGCGGTAGCGTTCCTGCTCCAGCCCTTCCGCCTCGATCAGTTGCTTGAGCAGCATGATGGAGCGCAGCTCCTTGACCAGGCTGGCGTTGAAGGTGATTTCGTTCATGCGGTTGATGATCTCGCGCGCGGTGCGCGGCAACTCCGGCCGGTAGAAGGGGTTGATCTGCACCAGTACCAGGTCGCGGGCATCGCACTCGTCGACCAGCGGGAACAGCGCCGGGTTGCCCATGTAGCCGCCGTCCCAGTAGGCCTCTCCGTCGATTTCCACGGCCTGGAACATGAATGGCAGCGCCGCCGAGGCCATCACCGCATCCACGCTCAGATCCGGGCAGCGGAACACCTTCGGCCGCCCGGTGCGCACATTGGTGGCGGTCACGAACACCTTGAGCGCGCAACAGCGGCGCACCCGCTCGAAATCGACGTTGGCCTCGACCAGGTCGCGCAAGGGATTGAGGTTGAGCGGGTTCAACTCATAGGGGGAGAACATCCGCGACAAGTGGTCGAAGAACAGATAGCTCGCCGACCCGTCCAGACTCCAGTCGCCGCTGATGCGCGCCCACAGGTCGCGCTGGATCGGACTGTTGGTGGCCGCCACACTGACCGCCTTCCAGAAGCGCGCAAGATGTTCCCGCGCCGCTTCGGGGCCACCGGCTTCCAGCCCGTCGGCCAACACCACCGCATTCATTGCACCCGCACTGGTGCCGCTGACCCCTTCGATGCGCAGACGCGGCTCTTCCAGCAGCCGGTCGATCACACCCCAGGCCAGGGCACCATGCGCCCCACCGCCCTGAAGAGCCAACTCGATCGTCTTGATTTCCTTTGTCATAACGCTCCCTGATTAGCACTTCCACCGTCCTAGATTCCTCGATTGACCGCTTGTTGCTGGTCTGGATAGCGCATGAATGCTCACATTTCGTGTTCTGTGAGGGGTCACCGAATAGGTGAGTTCGCTACGTACCCGAGGAATCTAGGATCATGCTGCATTGCATCAAGGGTGATAGACGCACCGGATGCGGGCAAAAGTTCCCGCCCGGCATGACTCGTGCGCAGCGCGGCGCACATCAACCGGGCCCCCGCCCCGACCAGGCCAGGCCAGGTACTCTCGCGTACCGCCCTCAACCAGCGGCAACACGCATCGCCAGCCTCAGCCGGCGTACCGCCTCGTCGATCTGCGCTTCCTCCAGATTGCCGTAGCCCAGCAGAATACCGTTGCAGCACGCCGGCGTCATCGCGTAGTCGCTCAGGGGACGGGGCGACAGACCTTGGGCCTGGGCCGCCTGGCACACCGCCACGTCTGACAGCGTATCGGGCAACCACAGGGTGAGGTGCAGGCCGGCCTCGCCGCCGCTGACCCGCGTTTCCGGCCCTGGATGGCGCGCCAGGGCGGCACGCAGCGCGCGCTGGCGCGCCTCGTAGCGCTGGCGCATGCGGCGCAGATGGGCGGTGTAGTGACCCCGGCGGATGAAATCGGCCAGCGCCGCCTGTTCCACGCCGTGCCCCAGGCGCTGCGCCCGTGCCGCCGCCTCGGAAAACGCCGCCGACAGCGCGCGCGGCACCACCAGATAGCCCACCCGCAAACCGGGAAACAGCGTCTTGCTGAAGGTGCCGGCATAGATCACCGCCAGGTCCGGACGCAGCCCGTACATCGCCGGCAAGGCCGGGCCGCCGCGACGGAACTCGCTGTCGTAGTCATCCTCGATGATCCACGCCCCGGCGGAGCGCGCGCCCTCCACCAGTTCGAGCCTGCGGCGCAGGCTCAGTACGACGCCGGTGGGGTACTGGTGCGAGGGGGTGGCGAAGATCAGACGGGGACGATGGCCGGACCAGTCAGCGACATCCGGCGCCAACCCCTCCCCATCCACCGCCACCGGGTGAAGCGTCAGCCCGGCCAATGAGAACGCCGCACGCGCCGCCGGATAGCCGGGGTTTTCCACCCACACGGTGTCGCCCTGATCGGCCAGCAGGCGGGCGCACAAATCCAACGCCGCCTGGGTGCCCGCGGTAATCACCACCTGCTCCGCGCCCACCGCCACCCCACGCGCCGTGCCCAGATAGTCGGCCAGTGCCGCGCGCAGCGACGGCTCTCCGCCGTGCATTGCATAGCCCAGTTGGCGCGGGCGCGCGTCGCGCCAGGCGCGGTCCAGGCAGGCACGCCAGGCGCGGAACGGAAAGCCGGCGACATCCGGCACCCCCGGCGCGAAAGGCAGGGCGTCGTCCCCGCGCTCGTGCCGGGAAGCGGCCAGCGCGGCCTGCGCGCGTAGTGACAGCGGCGGCGGGCGGACCGCCGCATCCGCCGCTTGCGGTGCCACCAGCGATGGCAGCGCCGCCACCCGCGTGCCGCTGCGGTCGGCCACCAGTCCGCCTTCGGCGACCAGTTGCTCGTAGGCGTGGAGCACGGTGTTGCGCGCCACCCCCAGTTCCGCCGCCATCACCCGGCTGGCCGGCAGCCGCGTGCCGGGCTTCAGGCGTCCGGCCAGGATCGCCTCGCGCAGCCCCTGGTACAGACGGCGCTGACGCGGCACATCCACCGGGCCGGCAAGCAACCAGTCGTAGGCCGAGGCCAGGGACGCGGCGGACGTGGAAGGGGAGGCGGGGCGGGAAGCGGACGTGGACGGGCGGGACATCGTGGCTCCATGGAAATGCACTTTCGTGGATCTAACCATGGTGCCATGAAACTCCTAAGCTGGACGCCTCCCAACCTGCTCAACCTGCTTCAGACTTCAGGAGTCATCCCATGCCAAGCGCCGCCCCCTCCGACCGCAGCCGTGTACGCCGCCTGCCCGACCGCGCCCACTATGACGCCGAAACCATCCACGCCATCATCGACGACGCCCTGGTGTGCACCGTGGCCTTCCAGCTCGACGGTGCCGTCCATGCGATTCCGACCATCCACTGGCGCGAGGGCGAGCACCTGTACATCCACGGCGCCAAGGCCTCGCGCATGCTCAAGGCGCTGTCCGAGCACGACGCCTGTGTCACCATCAGCCTGGTGGACGGCCTGGTGTATGCCCGCTCGGCCTTCCACCATTCGATGAACTACCGCTCCATCGTCGCCTACGGCCGCTTCGAGCTGGTCTCCGACGCCGCCGAGAAGACCAGCGTACTGGCGCATTTTGTGGACAAGATCGCGCCCGGCCGCTGGGACACACTGCGCCCGATCAACGCCAAGGAACTCAACGCCACCACCGTGCTGCGCCTGCCGCTGGACGAGGTCTCGGCCAAGATCCGCGCAGCCGGCGTGAAGGACGACGAGGAAGACCTCTCCTGGCCGGTCTGGGCGGGTGTCGTACCGGTCCGCCCCGTCTGCGCCGCCCCCGAGCCGGACGCTGGCTGCGAATCGATGAAGGTACCCGATGGGCTGTGGCGCCCGAACGACCCGGCAAGCCGTGGCTGACCGCCGTCTCGATTGCCCGATTGCCCGATTGCCCGATTGCCCGATTGCCCGATTGCCCGAATGGCCGAATGGCCGACGTCCGCCCCAGTGAGCAAGCTTGAGGGCGGCTGTCGGCCGTATCGTCGATCGGGCTGCGACTGGCTCGTTCCCAACGATATTTCGCTGCCGCACAGGTGGAATAATCCGACGGAACGAGACCTAACGACGCACCGACTATTCCAGAAAGGTATTGACCTCGCCCGCAACTGGTCGTAACGTTCAAACGAACGTTCGACTCACTTCCTCTCCGCCGCAGCCGCCGCAAGCGGATTGCGGCTCCGGCCGAACACCCCTGCGGCCCGCGGAAGTCCCCCACCCCCCGAGCCGGACGTGGCTTTCGCCGACACAAGACGCCAGCCTACGGCGCGGCGCGGAAGCGATGTCACCCACATCCACTCGAGGAGGACTCACATGCACTTGTTCAGGCGCTCGCTCGCCACGCTCTGCCTGCCCGCCCTTACCGGGCTGGCCGCCATGCCGGCCGCCGCCGCACCAAGCGACACGGTCATGTTCATCCATGGCTTTCTTGGCTGGGGTCGCGACGAAATGCTGGGGGTGAAGTACTGGGGCGGTATCGGCCAGGACTTCGAAACCGACCTACGTGACGATGGCATCCACGCGGTCAGTGTCGCGGTCGGGCCGGTCAGCTCCAACTGGGATCGTGCCGTCGAGGCCTATTACCAGATGAAGGGCGGCTGCGTGGACTACGGCGAAGCTCACGCCCGACGCCACGGCCACGCCCGTTTCGGACGCTGCTACGCGGCATTGCATCCGGCCTGGGACGAACACCACAAGGTCAACATCATTGCCCACAGCCAGGGCGGGCAAACCGCGCGACTACTGGTGCAACTGCTCAAGGAGGGCTCGCCCGAGGAGCGCGCCGCGTCGGGCGACGACGTCGCCGACCTGTTCAAGGGCGGCAAGGACTGGGTTCGCAGCGTCACCACACTATCCACACCCCACAATGGCACCACGCTCACCAAGGGCGTGTACACCTTGACCCTGGACATGGCGGAGCAACTGGTCGGCGCCATTGCCGGCGCTATGGGATCGAGCACGCACGCCACCAACCTTTACGACTTCAAGCTTGACCAATGGGGGCTCAAGCGCCGGCCCGACGAACGCTTCCGCGATTACTTCGCGCGCGTGCGCGCCTCACCGGTGCTGCAACCCGGCTTCACCCGCGACTTGTCGAGCTGGGACCTGTCGCCCGAAGGCGCGCGCGAGCTCAACGCCTGGGTGCACACCCATCCCGACGTCTATTACTTCTCGCTGTCCACCGCGTCGACGATGCGCGGCCCGCTCACCGGCAACGAGTATCCCATCCCCACCTCTGCCGCCATCCTCTCGCCCGGCGCCCTGTGGATGGGCAGCTACCGCAACCTCTCCCCTGCCCCGGGCGAGGTGCGCATCGACCACACCTGGCTGAAGAATGACGCGGTGGTCAACACCGTCAGCATGCGCGCGCCGGAAGGCGCCGTCGTCGTCCCCTTCGACCCGCGCAACCCGCGCCGGGGCGCCTGGAACGATCTCGGCCTGTGGGACGGCTGGGACCACATGGACATTGTCGGACAGACGTGGATGTTCAACCCGCTGGACTTCCGCTCGCCGCGCACCTTCTATCGCCAGCACGCGCGCTTCCTGCGCGACCTGCAATAGCCATCCGGGTGGGTGCCGCGAGGCGCGGTCCGACACGCGGGCCACGCCTCTCGCATGAAACAGGTGTCATTGCTGAATGATCACGCTATCATTTCGCGCCTGTCATCGAAGCGGATCAACCATGACCCCCGGACGCCTTCGCGGCCACGTCCTCGCCCGCACCGCCGCCACGCTCGCGCTGGTGGCCGGCCTGCTTGCCGCATGCGGCGAGGCACCGCCACCGCCGCCCGACCATGCGGCGCGCCTGGTCGAGTGGCTGCACGCCGAAATCATCGACCCCCATCCCCGCCCCGCCGTAACTGCGGACGGCGTCACCCGCGGTCTGCTCGGCCCCTATGCCGCCCACGCCGACTTGTTCGCGCGCTTCGATCGCGACTTGCGCCAGACCCTGGCCCGCGCCGACGCCCACCTGGCGGCGCTGGAATCGCTCTCCACCCCGGAGGGCATGCTGCATCGCGGTGACACCCTGGCGGCCATGCTCGTCGAAATGCGCAACCTGCGCGACGAGTTCCGTTCGCGCCTGGAAGGCTACCGCGCCGAAGCCGCCACCCTCGACGTCCCCGAAGCGGCCGCCCGCAGCTTCGAAACCGCCTACGCGCGCGCGCTGGAAGAACCCGCCACGCTGGCGACCATGGCGCTGGTGGTCAGCGTCGAGGCGCTCGCCCAGCTCGACGCCCTGTCCCGCTTCCTGCGCCAGAACGAGGCCTTGCTGGCGAACGCCGACCCGAGCGAAATCGCAGACCTGCAGCTACGCGCCCAGATCGAAGACCGTTTCCGCGAGGTGGACGCCTTTGGCAAACGCGTAGGCGACTTGCAGGCGACCCTGCGCAAGCTTGCCCAGGGCGGCTGACGGCTCGCCCCCGGGTTGAAGCTGGGCGCCGCCGTCCTGCCGCTCGGGCTCAAGTTGGGTGAAGACCACGCTTGACCACCCCGGGCGCGGTCGCGAACATGGCGACATCACCCCCAAGAGACGCCCCATGCGCCCCAACCCGCCACGGCAGTCGGCCCGGCGCCCGCTTGCCGGCCACCCACCCGCGGCGCTCCAGCGCCGTTCCGCCCACCCGCCAGCGGTCCAGGCCGCCACTCACCACCGCCCCAGGCACACGCTGTGCGCCGCGCTGGGCGCCGTCACGGCGCTGGCCTTGATGCTCGGACCCGCCCCGCTGCGGGCGCAGTGGGGAGGCCTGTCGGACGGGGGCGAAGCGGGCGCACAACGGGCGGACGGGCCGTTCGTGGAAGCCCCCCCTCCGGCCGCAACGGCGAGCGGCGCGATGCGCGAGGGCGCTTCCGCCGCCAGCGCACGCCCGCGCATCGGTCTGGCGCTGTCCGGGGGCGGCGCGCGCGGCGCCGCCCATATTGGTGTGCTCAAGGTGCTCGAGTCGATGCAAATCCCCATCGACTGCATTACCGGCACCAGCATGGGGGCCATCGTCGGCGGCGCCTACGCGTCCGGGGTCTCGCCGCAAGACCTTGAGTCGGCGGTGGTGGAAACGGACTGGGACGACGTTTTCAACGACCGTCCGCCACGCACCGAACAGACCATGCGCCGCAAGCAGGACGCCACCCGCGGCCTGTCCGACCTGGAACTGGGGGTGCGCGACGGCAACATTGCGATTGCCGGCGGCCTGGTCAGCGGCGTGCAGATCGAGAGCTTTCTGCGCCGCCTCACCCGTCCGGTGTCGGCGGTGGAAGACTTCTCGCGCCTGCCGGTGCCGTTCCGCGCCGTCGCCACCGACATCGAGACCGGCGAGGCGGTGGTGCTCGAAGGGGGCAATCTGGTGCGCGCCCTGCGCGCAAGCATGGCCATTCCCGGCCTGATCGCGCCGGTGGAGCTCGACGGCCGCTTGCTGGTCGATGGCGGCCTGGCCGACAACCTGCCGATCGCGCTGGCGCGCCAGAGCTGCGCCGACGTGGTGATCGCGGTGAACATCCAGTCGCCGCTGTTTACCCGCGAACAACTCGGTTCGGCGCTGTCCATCACCGGCCAGTTGATCAACCTGCTCGGCAAAAGCTCGGTGGATGCGCAACTGGCCACCCTGGGCGAGCACGACATCCTGATCACCCCCAACCTCGGCGACATCACCTCGGCGGACTTCGACCGTCAGTCGGAAGCGATTGCCATCGGCGAGGCCGCCGCGCTCGAAATGGCACCGGCACTCGCCCGACTCAGCGCGTCGCTGGGCGATTACCTCGCCCACCGCGCGGCGCGGCCCGCCACCCACGGCAGCTTGGGCACGGTGGACGAGCTCCGCTTCGAAGGCCTGCAACGCGTGAATCCTGCGATGCTGGGCGATCGCATGCGCACCCGCCCGGGCGAACCGCTGTCGGAGGCGGTGCTCGCCGCCGACATGCGCAGGCTGTATGGCACCGGCGATTTCGAGGGCATAGACTACCGCATCGAACGCGACCCCGACGGTTTGCGCCGGCTGGTGGTGACGCCGCTCGAAAAGCGCTGGGGGCCGGACTACCTGGGGTTTGGGGTGGGCCTCGCGTCCGACTTCAGCGGCGAATCCCAATACAGTCTCACCGCCCAGCTCCGCCGCAGCTGGCTCAACCGCCGGGGGGCGGAATGGACCACCAGCGCACAACTGGGCTGGCGCAACCGCCTGGCCACCGAACTCTACCTGCCGCTGGACGAGCACGACCGCTACTTCGTCCAGCCCCACGCGTCGCTGGCCAACCGCAAGACCTCGTTTTCGGTGGATGAGCGGCGCATTGCCATCTATCGCCTGTCGGAAGCCATCGTCGGCGTGGATCTGGGTCGCAACTTCGGCACCTATGGTGTGCTCCAGGGCGGCCCGGTATGGCGGCGCGGCAAGCTCACCCTCGACACCGGCTCGCCCTTCCTGCCCGACGACCGCAGCCGCATGCTGGGCCTGCGTGCCGAGTTCGTCATCGATCAGCTCGATCGCCCGTGGTTCGCCACCGACGGCTATCGGGTGGAGGTCAATGCGCTGCGCGGACGCAGCTCGGGCGATGCGCGCGGCTATTTCTCCCGCGTCGAAGCGGAAGCCGTGATTGCGCGCAGCCTCGGGCCGCACGTGTTGTCATTGGGTGTGAGCGCCGGCAGCGATTTCGACACCGCCGCACCCGCCCAGGCATTGTTCGTGCTGGGCGGGCCGCTGCGCCTGTCCGCCTACGACCTCGATACCTTCCAGGGCACGCGCTACGCCCTGCTGCGCCTGGACTACCGCAACCGCGCGGTGCGCCTGCCATCGGTACTGGGGTCGGGGGTGTATCTGGGCGGTGCGCTGGAGGTGGGGGAGATGCGCGGCCTGCTTGGCAGCACCGACCGCAGCGGTCGACGCCACTCGGCCTCGGTGTACCTCGCCGCCGACACCGCCTTCGGGCCCGCCTACCTGGGGCTGGGCGTGGGCGATGGCGGGCGCACCACGCTGTTCCTGGTGCTCGGCACGCCGTGAGCGGCATGGGGCCGCGGCTGCGCGCCCTACAGCAGATCCAGCGGGATCTTGAGGTAGCGCACGCCGTTGTCCTCGGGCGGCGGCAGGCGGCCCGCCCGCACGTTCACTTGCACCGATGGCAGCAACAGCGTCGGCATCGCCAGGCTGCGGTCGCGGACGGTTCGCATCGCCACGAAACTCGCCTCGTCCACGCCGTCATGCACGTGTACGTTGGCAGCCCGTTGCTCGGCCACGCTGCTTACCCACGCGGGCGCCCGGCCATCGGGCGGATAGTCGTGGCACAGATGCAGCTGGGTGTCCGGCGGCAGGGTCAGCACCTTGCGGATGGAGCGGTACAGGATGGCCGCATCGCCGCCCGGAAAGTCGCAGCGCGCCGTGCCATAGTCGGGCATGAACAACGTATCTCCGACAAAGGCATGGCTGCCGACCACGTAGGTCAGGCAGGCCGGCGTATGGCCCGGCGTGTGCATCACCCGCGCCTCCAGCGCGCCAATGTTGAAGCGCGCTCCGTCCTCGAACAACACATCGAAATCCGTGCCGTCGGTATTCATGTCGGCGGCGTTGAAAATACGCTTGAACGCCCCCTGCACCTCGCGAATGTACGCCCCGATCGCGATCTGCCCGCCCAGCCGGTGCTTCAGGCAGGGGGCGGCCGACAAATGGTCGGCGTGGGCATGGGTCTCCAGCAGCCAGTCTATCGTCAGCCCCTCGGCCTCGACCCAGGCAATCACGCGATCGGCCGATTCCGTGCTGGTACGCCCCGACTTGGGGTCGAAGTCGAGCACACTGTCTATGATCGCCGCACGACGGCTGAACGGATCGGCCACCACATGCGTTACCGTGTTGGTGGCCGGATCATAGAAGGACTGGATGAGTGGCTGCGACATGGCGTCCCCGGAGAATATTTGACAAGTCTAATATTCTAGCAACTCGCCCGCCAACGTGCGCCCCCGGCCATGATGCATCGCCCGCGATCTCGCGCGACAATCTCCTCCGTCCCGGTCGCCGCACCCGCCTGACGCGGGTCAACGCCCGCCCACCACGACGGCTTCCGCAACCAACGCCACCGCCACACACTTCATTACGTCAAGGCCCGCATCATGCCCATCGCACCCGTACCCGCTTCCACAAACGCTGCATACGCCGAACTCGTCACCCTGCATGCACGGCTGCACCGCTTGAACCACCTCGCCGCCCTGGCCAGTTGGGACCGCAGCGCGATGATGCCGCCCAAGGGGGCCGATGCACGTGCCGCCGCCGAGGCCGAACTGAGCGGCCTGATCCACCGCACACGTTGCGACCCACGCATACCCGACTGGCTGGCGCGCGCCGAGGACGAAGCGCTGGACGCCATGCAACGCGCCAACCTGCGCGAAATGCGCCGCGACTGGCTGCTCGCCGCGGCCCTGCCCGACGCCCTCGTCGAAGCAAAGACCGTGGCCGAGGCACGCTGCGAACACGCCTGGCGCAGCCAGCGCGGCGCCAACGACTGGGACGGCTTTCTGCAGAACTTCCGCGAAGTCCTGCGGCTGGCCCGCGAAGAAGCGCGGCTGCTCGCCGAACACACCGGTCTCGGCCGCTACGACGCGCTGATGGACCGCTTCGAACCCGGCATGCGCGCCGCCGAACTGGACCGCATCTTCGGTGAGGTGAGCGGATGGCTGCCCGGCCTGATCGAACGCGTACAGGCGCGCCAGGCCGGAGAATCCGTCATCGACCCGGTCGGCCCCTTCCCCCTCGCCAGCCAGCGCGCCCTCGGCCACGCCGTCATGCGCCTGCTGGGCTTCGACTTCGAGGCCGGCCGGCTGGACGAAAGCGCCCATCCGTTCAGCGGCGGTGTGCCCGAGGACGTCCGCCTCACCACCCGTTACCGCGAAGACGACTGCCTGCAAGCCCTCCTGGGCACCATCCACGAAACCGGCCACGCCCGCTTCGAACAGAACCTGCCGCGCGAATGGCTGGGCCAGCCCATCGCCTTCGCCCGCTCCTACGGCATCCACGAAAGCCAGAGCCTGTCCTTCGAAATGCAGCTCGCCCGCGGCCGCGCCTTCGCCGGGCTGCTCTCCCCGCTGCTCATCGAGCACCTCGGCCCGCAACCCGCGTTCGCGCCGGACAACCTCCACTGCCTCCTGACCCGCGTGCGCCCCGGCCGCATCCGAGTGGACGCCGACGAAGTCACCTACCCCGCCCACGTCATCCTGCGCTACCGCATCGAACGCCCGCTGATCGAGGGCGACATCGAAGCCGAAGACATTCCCGCCCTATGGCAGGCCGGCATGCAGGAACTGCTCGGCATCGACACCCACGGTGACAACCGCAACGGCTGCCTGCAGGACGTGCACTGGCCCTCCGGCGCCTTCGGCTACTTCCCCAGCTACACCCTGGGCGCGATGTACGCCGCCCAATGGTTCGCCACCCTGCGCCGCCAAACCCCCGACCTCGACACCCGCATCGCTACCGGCGACCTCTCCCCGGTCTTCGACTGGCTCCACACCCACATCTGGTCCCAGGCCAGCCGCTGGGAAACACCCGAGCTGGTCGAACGTGCGAGCGGCAGCCGGCTGGATCCGGGGTATTTCCGGGCGCATCTGGAGGGGCGCTATCTCGACCGCTGATCCTTGCTCCAGACTCACCGGGGTGTTTGGTACTCGGGCGCTGACGGTCCAAAGAAGACGTGCCCGTTTCCGCTGACGCATCAAAGTGACCGGGCCACCCGGCCACGCATTAGGTACCGAAATGCCACACGCAGCAAGCGTCAGGCGACGCCCTGCGATCCCGCCAGGTGAAACCCGCCCGGCACTTGCTTGGCGAGCTTCTTGGCGGTGGCGGCAGCGGTGGCGACGTCTTCCGGGGAGGTGAATACGCCAGGGGTCACCCAGACCGCGCCAACGGCGATGGTGGTGAGCGGGAACACCACCTTGAAGCCTTGCCGGTCCTCGCTCTGGAAGCCGCCCTGGGCCAGATCGTCGGCGTCGAACAAGGCGTGGGCGCGGGTATTGAATTCGGCCACGCAGCGGCGTGCGCGGGCCTCCCAGTCGTCGCTCTGGAACAACACCACGAAGTCGTCGCCGCCGACGTGGCCGACGAAGTCTTCGGCAGGGTCGCAGTTGGCCAGCAGCACGTTGGCGGCGAGCTTGATCATCTCGTCACCACGCCAGTAGCCGTACAAGTCGTTGAAGGGCTTGAAGTTGTTGAGATCGAAGTAGCACGCTGCGAAGCGCACGGAAGACTGGATGAGGCGGCCGATGTGCTCGGTGATGGGGATGTTGCCCGGCAGCAAGGTGAGCGGGTTGGCGTGCCGGGCCGCTTCGATGCGCCGTTCGGTGACGGCCCGCACCAGGCTTTCACCGGTTGCCAGGCCGGCATAGCGGCCGGCCTCGGTAACGATGAAACCTTCAAACAGGTAGCGCTGGTCTTCGCCGGCGAGCATGCGCACCATGGAGTCGATGGGCACCGAGGCCTCAACGCGGAAGGGTGCCGGATTCATCGAAGTTTCACACGAGCGGCGGCCGTGCAACTCATGGTAGAAGGGCTGGGCGTACTGGTCGATGAAGCTGCGGCGGTTGATCAGGCCGACCGGGTAGTCGCCATCGAGCACCGCCACGGCATGCAGATCCGGATGGGAGGCGAACAGGCGCCGTACGCCATCGTTGGTGGTGACCGACCGTACGGTCGGCGCCTGCACCATGAGGCGCGCCACGGTGTGGGCGATGTCCGGGCGTGGCGGCGAGTTGGGCAGCACCGCGATTTTTGACGAGGCCAGCACTTCCAGCGCTTCGATCGCAATCGCGGAGTCCGGCACACGCACCGGCCGGCCCAGCAGATAGCCCTGCACGTAGCCGCAGCCGAGATCGCGCAGCACCGCCAGCTCGGCCGCCTCCTCCACGCCTTCGGCCACCACCAGCGCACCAAAACGTTCGGCCAGACCCAAGATGGCGCGCAACACATCCACCTTGCGGCTATCGACGTGGATGCCGCGCACGAAGTACTTGTCGATCTTGACGATGCCAGGCTTGAGCTGGGCCCACAACCGCAGGCTGGAACGGCCGTCGCCGAAATCGTCCAGGGCCAGTCCGACACCCTGGTTGGCGAACACCGCGAAGGCGTTGCTCAGTTCGTCGGGGTCGTCCACCCGTTCGTGCTCGGTCAGTTCCAGCATCAGCCGCGAAGGCGCAATGCCCGCGTCGACCAGGGCGCGCAGCAGCCGGGTGCCTCGGTCGGCGGCGAACGCGTTCAGGGTGGGTGCGCTGAGGTTGAGGAACAGTTTGCCGGACAGTCCAAGGGCGCCGAAGGCCTGCACGGCCCCGAGGGCGGCAATCTCTTCCGCCTCGATCAGACGGCCGTGCTGGCGCGCGGCAGCGAGCAGGGTGTCCGGCCGGCTGAGGCAGGAATGGGCGGGCGGGCGCATCAAGGCCTCGAAACCGAAAACGCTGGCGCCGCCGATGTGCACAATGGGCTGGAACACAAAGGCGAGATCGCGCTCGGCGAGAGTGCGCGTCAACTCGGCGGCGACCGCGTCGGTCTCGTTCAACCGCCATTCGGACACCACGCGCAGCGCGGGCGGCTCCGAGCCGGTGGCGCTACCGATCCGGGCGACGTCGATGGCATTGGCGGGTTTCATCACGGCAGGCCCTGACAGACTTGGGGCATGAAGTCTAGCGCGGCCCGGTTAAACAATTCTTACGTAGGCCCCAACGGTGGGACAGCGGAGGGAGGCCCCAGCAAGCGGTGTCGTCGATGCTTGCCTGCTCACGGCACTCCGGCGCGGACTGCAGCCCACCCGGACGCCCTATAGTGAGCGGGCCGGCGGACATGTAACAAGACTTTAACGGCGTTCGCCTACAGTGCGGCCTTTCGTGATCGGCCGACCGGATCATGACTCTGCAGAAAACCGCCAAGGCCCGTGAGGCCATCGACAGCCGCAGCCCGGACCTGAGCGCACGCGACCGCCGCGTGGTGATACTCGCGGACGGCCGGCGCTCCCGCGCCGACTTGATCGGCATGCTGGGTGCCGATGCGCAGGCGCTGTTGGCACGCCTGATCGACCAAGGCTATCTGGTCGAAACCCCTGATCTCGCCGAAACCGACGCCTCGCCGGCACCGGCTACGCCCGACGACGCCGATCGCCCCACCATCGGCATGCCCCCGGTGCTGTCCCGACTGGTGCGCGGCCACCGCCCCACCGATCCACCATCGCCCACGCCCACGCCCAGCCCACCAGTGGAGCCAGCAAAGGCCGAGGCACCCCCCTCCAGAGGGCGCCGCTCGCTGGCGGCCACCAAGCTGTACATGGTGGATATGCTGCAGTTGATGCGCCACCCCGATGCATCGGCCCGGGCGGTGGACCTACATACCAGCCGTGCCGAGCAAGAGGTGGTGGATGCGGTGATGGCGGCGCTGTGTTTCATCGACGAGCGCTCCGGCCGCGACTACGCGCTCAAGGTACGTGCGCAACTGCGTATCACGCTGCCGGAAGCGCATCTGCAAAGACTGGAAGCGGTACTGCCCGACGACACGCCCGCCGCAGAAGCGCCGACTGATGGGCTGCCGGCCCCGGCCTGACGAGCGGACCTGGCGGTGCAGGCCAGGCCCTCAGCGCTCCCGCGCCTCCGCCCCGGCGGCCAGATAGCCGCGATAGGCGTCGGCCAGCCCCTCGCGCAATCCGATACGCGCACGCCAACCCATGCCGGCCAGGCGTGAGACGTCCATCAGCTTGCGTGGTGTGCCGTCCGGCTTGCTCGCATCGAAGACGATGCGACCGCCGAAGCCGGTGACCTCGGCCACCAGCGTCGCCAGCTCGCGAATACTCACCTCGTTGCCGCTGCCGACATTGATGTGCGACAGCATCGCCTGGGTGTGGGCACGATAGGTCTCGGCCGGCAGATCGAGCACGAACAGCGACGCCTCGGCCATGTCGTCCACGTGCAGGAACTCGCGCAGTGGCGCGCCGCTGCCCCACACCACCACCTCCTCGGCGCCGGCACGCGCGGCCTCGTGAAAGCGGCGCAGCAGCGCCGGCACCACATGGGCGTTGTCCGGGTGGAAGTTGTCGCCGGGGCCATAGAGATTGGTGGGCATCACGCTGCGGTAGTCCACCCCGTGCGACTCGCCATACTGGCGGTTATAGCTCTCGCACAGCTTGATGCCGGCGATCTTGGCGATGGCGTAGGGCTCGTTGGTGGGTTCCAGGGTGCCGGTGAGCAAGGCGTCCTCGGCCATAGGCTGCGGCGCCAGCCGCGGGTAGATGCACGAGCTGCCCAGGAACAGCAGGCGCCGCACGCCCGCCGCCCAGGCCTGATGGACGAGATTGCACTCGATCATCAGGTTTTCGTAGATGAACTGCGCCGGATAGGTGTTGTTGGCATGAATGCCGCCTACCCGTGCGGCGGCGACCACCACCACGTCGGGCCGTTCGGCCTGCAGGAAAGCACGCACCGCCTGCTGGTCGGTCAGGTCCAGCTCGGCACGGGTGCGCAGCACCAGCTCCAGCGCCTCGCCGGCCGCACGCCGGGCCTGCAACCGGCGCACGATCGCCGACCCCACCATGCCGCGATGCCCGGCAACGTAGATCTTCATGTTTGCTTTCATCCTGTTCGATTGCAGCCGCACGGGGCCGTCCCGCGGGCATGCTAGAGTCGTAACCACGACCTCCGCCGCGAGTGCGCATGCGCACGCCCAGGTGAATTGTCTCCGGGAGTCCCGCACGTGTCGACCGAACAGATCGCGATCGTCTTCATCCTGCTCGCCACCGTCGCCGCCTTCCTATGGGGGCGCTGGCGCCACGACGTGGTCGCCGCCAGCGCCCTGCTCGCCTGCGTGTTCGTCGGCCTGGTGCCGGCCGATCAGGCCTTCGCCGGCTTCGGCCACCCCGCAGTCATCACCGTGGCCTGCGTACTGGTACTGAGCTTCGGGCTGCAGGACAGTGGCGCCATCGACGCCCTGGCACGGCGCCTGTTACCCACCTCGGCCGGCCCGGTCGCCACGCTGGCGGCGCTGACCGGGCTGGGCGCAGGCCTGTCGGCCTTCATGAACAACGTCGGCGCGCTGGCCCTGCTGATGCCGATCGCGCTGCAACTGGCGACGCGGCAGAAGCGCCCACCCGGCCGGCTGCTGATGCCACTGGCTTTCGGCACGATTCTGGGCGGCATGGTCACGATGATCGGCACCCCACCCAACCTCATCGTCGCCGGCTTTCGCGAAAGTGCAGGGCTGGGCAGTTTCCGCATGTTCGACTTCACCCCGGTAGGGCTGGCGGTGGCTGCGCTGGGGGTAGCCTTCGTCGCCACCGTCGGCTGGCGCCTGGTACCGGCACGGGGCCAGGTGGGCGGCAACGGCTTTGACACCGCCGCCTACCTGACCGAAGTGCGCGTGGTCGAGGACGGTCCGGCACTCGGCCGCTCGCTCGCGGCGATCGAGCGCCAGCTCGATGAAGCCGACGCCCAGGTGATCGGGCTGGTGCGCAACGACGTACGCATCTCCGCCCCAAGCCGACGCCATCGCCTGCGCGCCGGCGACATTCTGGTGATCGAGGCCGAGCCGGAGGGCCTGGCCGTCGCCTTGAGCGGACTCGGCCTGGCACTCGAAGAGGCGGTGCTGCCGGACGACGCAGCGCAGGACGATGCCGGCACCGGTGTGGCGCGGAACCAGGCAGCAGCGCCGGAGGTGGGCACCAAGCCGGCGGACGGTGACGACCCCGCCCCCGACGAGGACGAGACCCTGACCCAGGAACTGGTGGCCATGCCCCACGGTCACCTCGTCGGCCGCTCCGCCACCGACATCGCTTTGCGTACCCGCTATGGGCTCAACCTGCTCGCCGTCTCGCGCCAGGGCAACCGCAGCGTGAAGCGGCTGCGCGCCACCCGCATAGAAGCCGGTGACGTGCTGCTGATGCAGGGCCCGGCGCAAGCCTTGTCGGCCTTTGCTGCGGAGTTCGGCTGCGTGCCGCTGGCCGAGCGAGAGATCCGCATTCCCGACCGCCGCCGCGCCACCCTGTCGGGCGGGCTGATGTCGCTCGCCGTGGCCGCCGCCGCC
This sequence comes from Rhodocyclaceae bacterium, assembly GCA_046295975.1. GTDB lineage: Bacteria > Pseudomonadota > Gammaproteobacteria > Burkholderiales > Rhodocyclaceae > UBA2357. The sequence continues at coordinate 21,715 of JBKBMG010000008.1, read as the reverse complement.
ACCGGCCTGCTGCCTGCCGCGGTGGCCTTCGCGGCTGCGGTGGTGGCCTTCATGCTGTTGCGCATCATCGCACTGCGCAAGGTATATGAGGCCGTGGACTGGCCGGTGGTGGTCCTGCTCGCCGCGCTGATGCCAGTGGCCGGCGCCATGGCCGACACCGGCACCGCCGACCTCGTCGCCAAGGCCTTGCTCGACGACGTGGCCCGCGGCCAACCGGTGGTGGCCCTGACCCTGGTGCTGGTGGTGACGATGGTGCTGTCGGACTTCATGAACAATGCCGCCACGGCGGCGGTGATGTGTCCCATCGCGATCAGCACCGCCAGCCAGCTCGGCGCCAGCTCGGACGCCTTTCTGATGGCAGTGGCGATCGGCGCGTCGTGCGCCTTCCTGACGCCGATCGGGCACCAGAACAACACCTTGATCCTCGGCCCTGGCGGCTTCCGCTTCGGCGACTACTGGCGGCTGGGGCTGCCGCTGGAAATCCTGGTGGTCGCGATCGGCGTGCCGATGCTGCTGTGGGTCTGGCCGCTTTAGCGGAAGCGGGTGTCAGCCGCGCGGCGCTTGCCCCGCCTTGAGCACCTCCGCCAGGCCGGCCACCGCGCCGCCGATGTTGCTGAGCTCGGCCGGCAGGATCAAGGTGTTGTTGGTACGGGCAAGGTTGCCGAACTCTTTCACGTACTGCTCGGCGATGCGCAGGCTCACCGCGTCCTTGCCGCCGGGCTTGTTGATCGCCTCGGCGATGCGCTCGATGCCGAAGGCGGTGGCGGCGGCGATCATCTGGATCTCGCGCGCCTTGCCCTCGGCCTCGTTGATCTGCTTCTCCTTCTCGGCCATCGACAAGTTGATGATCTGGGCCTTCTCACCTTCGGAGATGTTGATCTTCTCCTGGCGCTCGCCTTCCGAGCGCGCCACCACCGCGCGGCGCTCGCGCTCGGCGCGCATCTGCTGCTCGAGTGCATCGGTGATCGTGTTGGGCAAGAGAATGTCGGCGATCTCGTAGCGCAGCACCTTCACACCCCACGGCTCGGCGGCGTCGTCCAGCGCCTTCACCACTTCCTCGTTGATCTTGGCGCGCTCCTCGAAGGACTTGTCCAGTTCGATCTGGCCCACCACCGAACGCAAGGTCGTCTGGGCGAGGCTCATCGCCGCGTAGCGATAGTCGCTGATGCCGTAGCTGGCGGCATGCGGATCCACCACCTGCAGGTAGAGCACGCCATCCACCGACACGCTGATGTTGTCCTTGGTGATGCACTGCTGCTTGGGCACGTCCACCGCCTCTTCCTTGAGCGTCTGGCGGTAGGCCACTCGGTCGATGAAGGGGATCAGGATGTGGAAGCCCGCGTCCAGCGTGCGCGAGTACTTGCCCAGGCGCTCCACGATGTAGGCCGAACGCTGGGGCACGATCTGCGCCGACTTGATCAGCGCGACGACAACGATCGCCAGGACGACCAGGGAAATCAGGGTGGAAATATCCACGGTGTTCATGCAAGCACTCCAGGCAACAAGGGAAACAGAGGAATCGGGAAAGTCACGCAGATCGGGGACGGCGGAACAAACGGGCGCAACACTGCCGGAATGACGGGGGCGGACATCGGCACTCAGGCACGCGGCGCGGCGCCTTGGGCAGGCTCATGCACGCTGACCCTCAGCACCAGCCCATGGCGGCTCGCAATCCACAGGCGGCGGCCGGCGGCCACCGCCTCGTCCGGCTCCACCAGTTCGGCATTCCAGCGTGCGCCGCGGTATGTCACCACGCCTCGGCCATCCGCGAAATCAGCCGCAGCCGCCACCGGCACCCCGGCCTGCAACACCTCCACACCGTCGCTCGCCTGCTCCGAGCGCCCGCGGAACCACCCCCGCACCCGGTTGCGCGCCGCCAGCAGCAACACCACCGCCAGCCCCCCGAATATCAGGATCTGCACGTTCAGCGACAAGGGCAGGCCCAGCACCAGCAGCACCGCCACCAACAAGGCCGCAACACCGAAGAACACCGCGATCACGCCGGGCAGGGCGAACTCGGACAGAATCAGCAACACCCCCGCCAGCGCCCACAGCGCGGCCGGCGAAATGCTCCAGTCTATGGTCAAGGGCAACTCCCCGTATGGTTCGTCCAAGCACCCAAGCATACCCCAGCGAGCTTGTGCGAAGCCACCCGGAAGCATCGCCCCGCCGCGGCAGCACCGACTCGGGGCGCCTCAGGAACGGGTGCGGGTGCGGGCGGCGAAGCCCTCCACCTGTCGCGTGGGACCAGAGACGATCAACAGGTCGCCTGCAAGAATCATCGTGGACGGCGTGGCATGCTCAAAGTCCAGGTTGGCACGCTTGACGCCGACGATGGTCACGCCGAATTTCTCGCGCACCCCGGACTCGGCCAGCGTCTTGTCGTGGGTGGCGACCGGTGCATGGATCTTGGCGATGGCAAAGCCGTCATCGAACTCGATGTAGTCCATCATGCGGCCGCTGATCAGGTGGGCAACGCGCTCGCCCATGTCGGCCTCGGGGTAGACCACGTGATGCGCGCCGATGCGCTGGGCGATCCTGCCGTGCTCGGCCGTCAGTGCCTTCACCCAGATGTCCTTGATGCCGAGTTCGGTAAGCGCCATCACGGTCATCAGGCTGGCGGCCAGATCGGTGCCGATGCCGACGATGGCGTGGGCGAAATCGGCGACGCCGAGCTGGCGCATGATCATGGTGTTGGTCGAATCGGCCTGCACGGTATGGGTGAGCAGATCCGCCCACTCATGCACCGGTTCGGCGTCACGGTCTATGCCCATGACGTCGTGACCGAGCTGCATCAACGACTTCGCCACGGCACTGCCGAAGCGCCCCAGGCCGATGACGACCACACTGTCGCCCTTGGAAAAGGCAAACTGTTCGGTAAATAGCCTAGCCAACAATGGGATGCTCCTCAGGGTAGCGGAAAGGCATGCGGTGCTCACCCAGCGCAAGCGCGGCGGCAAGCGTGACGGTGCCGACCCGACCGACATACATCAGCACGCTCAGCATGACCTGCGCAGACTCGGGCAGATCGGCGGTGATGCCGGTGGACAGCCCCACCGTGCCAAAGGCCGAGATCACCTCGAAGATCACCCGATCGGTGGCGATGTCGGTGGTGCGCAACACCACCAGCGTACCCAGCACCACCATGACGCTGCCCAGCACCAGCACCGTGATCGCCTGGCGCTGGGAAGACTCGCTGACGCGCCGACCAAAGGCCTCGGTATCGCTGCGTCCGCGGATCTCCGCCACCACCAGTAGCAACAGGATCATCGCGGTACCAACCTTGACGCCACCCGCGGTGCCGGCGCTGCCGCCGCCGATGAACATCAGAAAGTAGTGCAGCGCCCAGCTTTCGTGGCTGAGCGCGCCAATGTCGAGGGTGTTGAAACCGGCGGTACGTGCCGACACCGATGCAAAGGCAGCCGACAACAGCTTGTCCCACAGCGCCATCGGCCCCAGCGTGTCCGGGTTGCGCCACTCGAAGGCGAGCAGTGCGACCCAGCCCAGGGCGAGCAACAGCAGGCTGCCCCATAGCGTGAGCTTGGTATGCAGCGACCAGTGCCGCGGATCGTACAGACGCGAACGCAAGTCGTGCAGCACCGGAAAACCGATGCCACCGACGACGATCGCCACCATGACCGGCAGCAGCATCCATCCGTCGGTGGCATAACGCATCAGGCTGTCGTTGTGAATGGAGAAACCGGCGTTGTTGAATGCCGACACCGCGTGGAACACGCCGCTCCACACCGCGTCCCCCCACCCCAAACCAAGGCCGAAATGCAGGCGCATCGCCAGTATCGTGGCGACGATCAGTTCGACCACCAGCGTGACCACCAGCACCAGCCGCGCCACACTGGTGACGTCACCGAGCACCAGGCCGTGGGTTTCGGCCTGGGTGACGAGCTTGGTGCGCAGCCGCAGGGAGCGGTTCACCAGCAATCCCAGCAGCGTGGCCGCGGTCATCATGCCAAAGCCGCCGAGCTGGAACAGCAGCATGATCACGGCCTGACCGAACGGCGACCAGTACGTACCGGTGTCCACCACCACCAGTCCGGTCACGCACACCGCCGACACCGCGGTGAACCAGGCGGTCAGCCACGGCGCCGGCTCGGCGCCGACACGCGCCGCGGGCAAGCCCAGCAGCGCCGTACCGACGATGATGGCGAGCAAAAAGGCCAGCGGCACAAGCCGGGCCGGGTGCTGCACGGCGTTGAATCCCAATCGAACCCTCGGACTGGCAACGGTGTTGAGGAGTCCGTATTGTCCGGCTCCGCGAGCCCGCGTACAGCCCCGGTAGCCCGGAATTTACGCAGACTTTACGCCGATGGCGGCGCTCCGCCTTCGGCGATGAAGCGGTAGCCCACCCCAGGTTCGGTGAGGATGTAGCGCGGCTCCCCGGCCGCATCCCCGAGCCGCTGACGCAGCTTGGCCACGACGATGCGCAGGTAGTGAGTGTGCGCCACATGGGTCGGCCCCCAGATGTCGCGCAGCAGTTGCGACTGCGTCACCACCTCGCCCGGATGGGCGGCCAGCGCCGCAAGCACCGCGTACTCCTTGCGCCCGAGCTGCACCGCCTCACCGTCCACCGTGAGCAGACGCCGCACGAGATCGATGCATACCCGGCCGTCGTCGAAGCCCGCCACGGTGGTCTGCCCACCGGCATGGTGGCGCAGCAGGTTGCACACCCGCGCAAACAACTCCTGGACGCCAAACGGTTTGGTGACGTAGTCGTTGGCCCCGCCGTCCAGCGCTGCCACCTTCTCGGCCTCGGACGCACGCACCGACAGCACGATCACCGGCACGGACGACACCCGTCGGACCGCAGCCAGCACCGTCTTGCCATCGGCATCGGGCAGGCCGAGATCGAGGATAACGAGGTCGAAGACCCCGCTCGACGCCATGCGGGCGCCCTCGGCAGCGGTGTCGGCCTCGCTGACCACATAGCCCTGGCTGCGCAGGCCAATCCGCAAAAAACGCCGGATCTGCAATTCGTCATCGATGACGAGGATGCGGGCACGCGCGTCGGAATGGAAGGTCATGTCACACAATGCCTTGCGTTGGTGAGATTCGTCGCGCGCCACGCGTTCCGATCCTCCCCTGGATCACCGCGACTGCACCGCATCAGGACTCGCCGCCGGGCGGCGCCACCAGCGGCAGCCACATCACGATGGCGGCCCCCACCCCATCATGCCCGGCGATCGCCTCAACCCGGCCACCATGTGCGCCGACCATGCCGGCACAGATCGCCAGCCCCAGCCCGCTGCCATGTTTGTCTCGGTCCCCGCTGCCACCGCTGAAGAACATGTCGAACACCTTGTCTCTCAGTTCTGGGGGGATGCCCGGGCCTTCATCGCACACCGCCAGACGCAGCATGCCGTCAACGCTGCTTGCCTCCACACTGACCGCGGCACCGGGCGGCGAGAACCGGGCGGCGTTCTCCAGCACGTTCACCAGCGCCTGCTCGATGAGTGCCGGATGCACGTACAAGAGCGGCAGATCGTCGGGCACCTGCCGCAGCACCCGACAGCCGGACAGCAGGCTGCGGGTGCGACGCAGCGCGGCGTCCACCACGTCGGCCACCGACACCCAGTCGCGTGCGAGGGTGAGCGTGCCGTGCCCCAGCCTCGTCATGTCGAGCAGGTTCTGGATATAGCGATCCAGCCGTTCGCCCTCGCTCAATACCGCATCCAGCAACTCGGCGCGCTCCTCGGGCGACAAGGCCTGATCCAGCGTGCGCAGCGTGCTTGCGGCGCCGATCATGGAGGAGAGCGGCGTGCGCAGATCATGCGATACCGATGACAGCAGGGCCGAGCGCAGACGCTCTGTCTCCTCCGCCACCTTGGCCTTTTCCAGCCTTTCGGCCAAACGCGTGCGCGCCAACGCCAACGCCGCGTGGATCACCAGCGCCTGAATGAGTGGATAGCGCGCGGGCAACCCGCCCGGCGAGCGCAATCCGACCACACCCAGGCGCTCGTTCGACGGCCCCAGGGCGACGAAGTGCCAGCCCGCAATGTCGCGCTGCGGGTCGAGTTCCACCCCCGTGCCGACCCACGCCGCGCGTACCGCCGCATGAGTACCGTCTTCGAGCCGGGTGCCTGGCGGACTGACTGCGACCGTTCGCAACGCCGCCGCACCGGCGCCTGCGTCATTATCGCCCCCGGCCGGTCCGGCCAACACCACCACCGGCACGCCGCCCAGCCTTGCCAGCGTCACTGCGGTTTCGCGATACACCGCCGCCTGGTCCGGTGCCGCCGACAGGCATCGGCCGAACTCGGCGATTGCCTGGGTCTGCGCGTTGCTCGCGCGCAGGTCCAGCAACTGTTCGCGCAATCGGTTGGCGAGCCTGCCACCGGCCAGCGCCACCGCCAGAAAAATGCCCACCGTCAGCACGTCCTCGCGCCGACTCATGAAAAAGGTGTAGTGGGGATCGGTAAAGAAGAAGTTGAACACCAGCGCGCTGACCAGCGCCGGACCGATAGAGGTGCGCACCGCAACGAGCAGGACACCGGCAATGAACAACAGCAACAGGCTGGCCGGAGGCAGCGAGGACTCCAGCAACGCTGCGAGCACCAGGCACAGCGCGACCAGGGCAAACGCGCGCAGATACCCGCCGTACCGTACGCGCAAGGGTACGCCGGTCACACCCGCGGCTCCGCCCACGCCGCGCACCTCGGCCGCCCGCGCCTCGCTCGTACTCACCTCACTCATGCGATCCGCGCTCGCCTGCCATCCCTGCCCCCGCTTCTGCCGCATCGTCGCCCCTCGATCGCGCGCCCTTCATGCACCAACAGTGTATGCGCGGCGCGGCAACCCGCGCGAGCACTGCGCAATGGACGAATGGCCGCGCCCCTCCCCCGATCAGGCGCCTCCGATCAGGCCGGACGAGCGCCAGACTGGTAATATTTTCAGTTCCACACACTGCCCCTGCCCTACACTACTACCGCCCCATGTTCGCCCCGCCCTGGCATCCCGGCGGGCTCGCCTTCGTCGATATCGAAACGACGGGCGGCCCTGCCCAGCGTGAATCCATCACCGAGATCGGCATCATCGAGGCCGATGCCGAGGGCGTGCGCGCGTGGTCGACCCTGGTCAGGCCGGAGGCGCGCATCCCCGAGTACATCGAGCGGCTCACCGGCATTTCCAACGAGATGGTGGCAAACGCGCCGCGCTTCGGCGAGGTGGCCGAAGCGGTGTTCGACCGACTGGACGGACGGCTCTTCGTCGCCCACAACGCACGTTTCGACTACGGCTACCTGCGCGCCGCGTTTCGCCGGCTGGGGCAGGATCTGCGGCCGCGGGTGTTGTGCACGGTCAAGCTGTCGCGCCGGCTGTTCCCGGAGCAGCGCCGCCACAGCCTGGACCACCTCGTCGCCCGCCACGAGCTGCAGGTGGGCGAGCGTCATCGCGCGCTGGGCGACGCCGACCTGTTGCTGCAGTTCTGGCGCCATCTGCACGCCCACTTCACGCCTGCAGCGATCGAGGCGGCGGCGCGCGACGTGCTCGGCCGGCCCAGTCTGCCGCCGCACCTCGACCCGGACGAGATCGACGCCATTCCCGACGAACCCGGCGTATACCTGTTCTACGGCGACAACGACCTGCCCCTGTACATCGGCAAGAGCAAGCAGCTGCGCACCCGGGTGTTGTCGCACTTCAGCGCCGACCACCTGAACGACCGCGAACTGCAGTTGTGCCAGCAGGTGCGCCGCATCGCCTGGATCGTCACCGCCGGGGAGATCGGCGCCTTGATCCGCGAGGCCGAATTGATCAAGCGCCTGCAACCCACCCACAACCGCCAGTTGCGGCGCATCCGCGACCTGTGCGCCTGGCGCCTGTCGGAAGACCTGGTGGGCGACCGCGAACTCACGCTGGTGCATGCGGCGGACCTGGATTTCGGCCGCCAGGACGCCTTGTTCGGCTTCTTCCGCAGTCGCCGCCAGGCCATCAACCAGTTGCGCGCCCTCGCCCGCGAACACCAACTGTGCCCGCCGCTACTCGGCCTGGAAAAACCCCCCGCAGCTGGCCGCTGCTTCACCCACCAGCTCGGCCGCTGCCGCGGCGCCTGCAACCGCCAGGAGTCGCCACAGGCGCACATGCAGCGCGCGGTCGAAGCGCTGGCGTCGCTGCGCGTGCAGGCGTGGCCCTACCCCGGTCCGATCGGCCTGCGCGAAGGCGACGCCCTGCACGTCGTCGACCATTGGGCCTACCTCGGCACCGCCACCGGCTCCGCGGAACTGGCAACGCTGCTCGAATCCGGCCGGCCGAGCTTCGATCTGGACATCTACAAGATTCTGGTGAAGGCGCTCCGCGCGCCGGAGAAGGTGGTGGTGCTGACTTCCGGATGTTCGGAAGCAATGCGATGAGGGCCGGGGGAGCGGTGTGAGCTCACGCCAGCGTGGCAACGATGCGCACCGCAGCCGCGCGACGCCCCGCCCATCGATACCGGCATCATATTTCCATATCCTCGGATCCGCCCCCACCCTCGGTCCGCAACCACAGCACCGCGTTGCCGCGGCCGGCGGCCTTGGCGTCGTAGAGCGCGAGGTCGGCGAGCGCCGACACTTCCTCCAGCGAGGCGGCGTCGCGCGGCCAGACCGCAATGCCCACGCTGGTGCCAACGCGCAGTGCGGCATCGTGATAGGGGATGGGGTCGCGCATGGCCTCCAGCATGCGTGTGGCCACCTGCAGCGCCTCGTCAGCGGCCTGATCGCCACGCACCCGGATCACCGCACTGAACTCGTCGCCGCCGTGGCGCGCCAGCAGGTCACCCTGGCGAACGCAGGCACGCAGACGGCTCGCCACCTCGCGCAGCAAGGCGTCGCCGGCGGCATGGCCGTAGGTATCGTTCACCGCCTTGAAGCCATCCAGGTCGACCGCCAGCCACGCCAGCGCGGTGCCGTCGCCCTGGTCGCGCACCCTGCGCACAAAGCCGTCCAGCGCGAGACGATTGGGCAGGCCGGTCAGCGCATCGGTATTGGCCAGGCCCGACATGCGTTCGAGCGCGTGGTCGCGCCGCACCAGCGACAGCACGAGCTGACCAAGCACCAGCGACAGCCGCCGCATCTCGCTCGACCCGGTGAACGTGGGCAGGCGCTCGATTTCACCCCGCCGCAAGCGCACCGCTCCGTCGGCCAGACGGCGCAGCGGGCGGGCGAGGTAATCCGCCATGCACCACGCCAGCGCGGCAAACAGCAAAGCCATGACCATACCCACCCACATCATGTGGCCGCGCAGCCGGTAGGCCTCGGCGAAGGCCTCCTCCACCGGCTGACGCGCGACGATGGTCCAGCCCAGGCCGGGGTAGTCCAGGTGGCCGTCGGCGAACGCGTAGCCGGTGAGGTACTCGCGCCCGTCGGGCCAACGCTCGACGCGGTAATGTGCATCGCCCAGACGCGCCGCCCGCAGGCCGGACAACACCACCTCCGCCCCCTGCAGCCCCCGCTGGCTGGCGAGCAGCACCCGTTTCTCCTCGCTGACGATGAGCAGGTCCGCTCCATGGCGCTCCCCGGCCGGGCGGAGCAACGAATTCTGCACTTCCCGCGCCCAGGTCCAGCTCAAATGCGCAGCCAGCACCCCCACCGCCTCGCCACCGTCATTCCGCACCGCGGCGGCGATATCGACAAACTCTATGGGTTCGCCGGTCGGGTTGGGCAGTTTGCTGGCCAACAGTACCGCCTCGTGTACATCGCCAATGAAAAAGCCGCGGATGCCTTGCTGGAACACCGGGCGGGCAGAGATATCGACGCCGACCAGAATACCGTCGGTCGCCGCCCTCACCACGCCGTCGCGGTCGGTGAGCCCCACCCAGGTAAACACCGGCAAGCTGCGCTGCAGCGTCGCCAGGATTTCCTCGACCTCGCCACCGATGCGCATCTCGCGAAACGGTGCGAGACTGGTCAGCACCCGCAACTCGCTGGCGCGCGACCACATCGCGCGATCCAGCAACTCGGCCATGTTCGTCGCGGTATCGACCAGGGCCTCGCCGGTGCGCCGTTCCAGCACCACCTCCGCCCGCTCCGCCGCCAGCCAGCTCAGGCTCCAGGCCAGCGCCACCATCAGCGTGCTGGTCACAATCGCGACCTGAGGGCGCAACCCGAGTTTCATCCACAACGCACGCATCGCCGGGCCCATTGCTCCGCAAGCACATTGGCGTGAATGCTAACTGCTTTACCATCGCACCGTGAACCGCAAGCCTCAAGCTGTTACATCCCCATCGGGTGATCTCCGGCAACGGCGCCGGGCAAGCACCTCAGGAGAACCACATGAGAACCCTTGGCCTGATCCTGTGCCTGACCGGACTCCTGATGCTCGGCCTGCTCGGCATCTTCTATCAGATCGAGCATAGGCCGCTTGCACGCGATGGCATGCTGGCCCGCGGACAACTGCACGCCTTGCTGGCGGTTCATCAGCGACAAGGGCGTTATGAACACCGGGTGATCATCGATGTACCAGCGGGCGCTCGAACGCATCGGATATCGGCATCGGTAGACCGCGCGTACGCAGCGCGACTGACCGAGGGCGCCCCGATCGCAGTATTCTTCAGCCCGACGCACCCCACCCTGAGCCGCGCCGGCCCGGAAGTCGACCGCCTGGCCCGCGACGAAATCGACCGAGATACGTTCATTTCAGGCGAACTCGCCTTCATGCGCCGAATCGCCTATGCCTGTGCCGCCCTGCTGCTGCTGGGTGCGGCAATGTGGCGGATGAGCGGACGGCGACCGCTCAGGCGCTGACCGGGCGGATGAGCCGCATCGCCCTAATCAAGACCGAAGGCACCTACGCGCGATCGCCGCAGACGCGGGCTCTACCTGGACCGCTCAGTACACCGCCGGCACGTACATCTCGCGGGGCACCGGGCCGCGGAGGTAGTCCGGGTTGCGCACCCGCGGCGGCAGCGCGACCGGTTCGCGCGGCACCTCGGCATACGGAATCTGGCCCAGCAGATGGTGGATGCAGTTGAGGCGGGCGCGCTTCTTGTCCACCCCGTCGACGATCCACCATGGGGCCTCGGGAATGTGTGCGCGCTCGAGCATGGTTTCCTTGGCCTTGGTGTAGGCCTCCCAGCGACGGCGCGACTCCATGTCCATGGGCGACAGCTTCCACTGCTTCAGGGGGTCGAGGATGCGCATCTGGAAGCGCAGGTTCTGTTCCTCGTCGGTGATCGAGAACCAGTACTTGATCAGGATGATGCCGGAGCGGATCAACATCTTCTCGAACTCGGGCACGGTGCGGAAGAACTCCTCGTACTCGTCGTCGCTGCAGAAACCCATCACCTTCTCGACGCCGGCGCGGTTGTACCAGCTGCGGTCGAACAACACCATCTCCCCGCCGGCGGGCAAATGGCTGACGTAGCGCTGGAAATACCACTGGGTACGTTCTCGCTCGCTCGGCGCCGGCAGGGCCGCCACCCGGCAGACGCGGGGATTGAGCCGCTGGGTGATGCGCTTGATCACCCCACCCTTGCCAGCCGCATCCCGCCCTTCGAACAGCACCACCACCTTGAGCTTGCGGTACTGCACCCAGTCCTGCAGCTTCACCAGCTCGCCCTGCAGGCGGAACAGTTCCTTGAAATAGAAGCGGCGCTCCAGGCTGCCGCCGTCCTGCTCGGGATGCGTAGGCATGTCGAGCATCAGCTCATCCATGCGGGTATCGTCGATTTCCATTTCCAGCTCTTCGTCGAAGCTGTCGAGCATCTCGGAGTAGGCCTTGCGCTCAAATTCGCTGTAGCAGCTGGGATCGTCCATTGGGAAGCCTTTCGTCATGTCATGTCCGGTACCGGCAGTTGCCTCGGCCCCGCCGGACGCACGAGGCACTGATCGCGAGCAACACTAGCCAAGCAAGATGACAGATTGAGGTCAAGCGGCCCCGTGGCGAGCACATCGGCCCGAGGTGGTCTATCCTTTCGGCTTTGCAGAAGGACGGCGGCAGCCCGTGCGCCCTCCCCCTCGCCCACCATACGGACACCGCCATGCAAATGCCCGACCCCGACGCCATCGACGCCATGCAGAACCTGCTCGATCACATCATCGACGAAGCAGTGGCGACCATCCTCGAAACCCATTCCTTCGACGCCCTGCATGCACGGCTGTGCGTACTTTTCCTGCCGCTGACGCAGGGCATCGTCATCGAGGCTGAAAACGGCGGCGAGACCATCGACGTTTCGAAGATCGACGACGCCACCCGGGCGGTGGCCACCCATGCCGCCCTCGATATCTGGAATCACACGCCGATACCGGAAAACCACTTCCGGCCGCGCAAGATGGCACCACCCGAGCGCAACGCGCCGTGCGTCTGCGGTTCCGGGAAGAAGTTCAAGCAATGCTGCGGCACGGTCGAATCGCCGGGGCTGGTACTCCCCCCGGAAGAGATGGCCGCGCGGGTACTCAAGCACTACCCGCCCGAGCGCATCGGCGAAATCGCCGGGCTGGGCGTGCCCTTGGACACGCTGGGCCGGTTAGCCAGCCTGTGGCTGGACGAGGACCGGCTGGACGACGTCATCGCCCTGCTCGAACCGCGGTTCGCCGACGCGCGCAAACTCGACGCGCGCGCCGAGCACGCCGCCGACATGCTGCTGACGGCCTATCTGGACAAAGGCGACGAGGCCGGCCGCGCACGCCTGCTGGAGACGCTGCGACAGGCGCCGGACAAGCAGCTCGCCTGCATCACCCACCAGCGCGAAGCCACCCGCGCGGCCGACGTGGGTGACTTCCCCGCGGCGTGGAAGGCCTTCGAGGCGGCGATGCGGCTCACCCCCGACAACCCCACGCTGTCACACCTGGAACTACTGCTGCTGATCACCGAGGGGCGCGAGGACGAAGCACGTGCACGCGCCGAGTTCTGGGCCGCCAAGTTGTCGCGCGACCCGCACACCGACTATTCCGAACTGATCGAGATGCTGCACATGATGACCTCCCCCGAGGGCATGCGGACGCTGCGCGCCGGAATGTCCGAGGATGGGGATGAGGACGACGACGATGACGAAGAGGACGACTACGAGGACCTCTCGCCGGAAGTCCAGCAACGCCTGGACGCGCTGCCACAGAACTTCGCCGAGCGCCGGCTGGTGATCCGGGTCGAGCTGTGCGACATCGACCCACCGATCTGGCGCCGTCTGGCGGTGGAGAACACCCTCAGCTTCGCCGAGCTGCACTTGATCCTGCAGGAAGCCATGGGCTGGCAGGATTGCCACCTGTATGAGTTCGTCGTCGGCAACACGCGCCTGGGCCAGCCGGACGAATTCGTGCCAGGCGGCTTCGACGACACGAACCTGCCGGCGGATGCGGTGGAACTCGGTCAGGTGCTGGGACGGCGGAAATCCTTCGACTACCTCTACGACTTCGGCGACGGCTGGCAACATCGCATCACCATCGAGGAGCGTCTGCCCTCCACCCCGATGGAACGCCCCGCCGAACTCCTGGACGGCGCCCGCGCCTGCCCGCCGGAGGACTGCGGCGGCGTGCCGGGTTACTACCGGTTGCTGGATGCCCTGGCCAACCCCCGTCACGCCGAAAGCCGCGACACGCTGGAATGGCTGGGCAGGTGGAAACCGGAGGCCTTCAAGCTCCCCGCCACGCGCAAGCGCGTGGCGGCGTTGTTCACGCTGACGACAGGTTGAGGCACGACCACGCAGGGCGACGAGACCGCGGCCCAGACCGCGGCCGGCGTGCGCACCGCTCTCACGCATCCACCGCGGCACCGGCACGCCCGGCAAAGGCCGCCTCCAGAAACGCCACGCACACGCGCAGCCGCGCCGACTGTTCCAGGCGTGCCGGATACACCGCCCAGATGTTGGCCGGCTGCGCATAGTCGGGCAACACCCGGCACAAGCGCCCGTCGGCCAGCATCGCGTCCACGTCCCAGCGCGAGCGCAGCACCACGCCCTGCCCCTGCAACGCCCATTGCACGGCAATCTCGCCATTGTTGGTGGCGAGCGGACCGGTCACCTTCACCGTCTGCGGCTGGCCGCGCCGCAGCAGCCGCCACACGCCGAACGGGTGGTCGCGCTCCTTGATCACCAGGCAGTCGTGCTCGGCCAGGTCGGCGGGCGTCTCTGGTACGCCACGACTAGCCAGGTAGTCCGGCGCGGCGCACAGCACCCGCTCATTGCTGGCAAGCCGGCGCGCGCGCAGATTGGGGGCGATCTCGTCGCCCACGCGCACATCCAGGTCAAATCCCTCGCCGGCCACGTCCACCAGCCGGTCAAACACGTCGAAGCGCACCTGCAGTTCCGGATAGCGCGCCACCAGACGCACGATCAGCGGTGCCACCACCCGGCGGCCAAAACCGAAACTGCTGCTGATGCGCAAGGTGCCGCGGGGCGTGCCCCGGGCGGCACGGGTCGCCTGCAGCAACTGGTCCACGTCGTCGAGCACGCGCTCGGCCCATTCGTATACCCGCTCGCCATCCTCGGTGACCACCACCCGCCGGGTACTGCGGTCCAGCAACCGCACACCGAGCTGTGCCTCCAGCACCCGCACGCGCTTGGTCACATAGGCCGGCGATACGCCCAGCGCATCAGCCACGGCGACGAAGCTCGCCTTGCGCGCCACGGCGATGAACACGCGCAAGTCGTCATTGGAAGGCAGGGCAGGCATGCTAGTTCACACTACGTGAATAGTCGATTGACGATCGCGCCATTGTATTCGAACAACAGCGGATTAAACTGGCCATACCCACTCTCACCGGCATGCCGCAACGGCACTCGCCCCAACAGGAGCCCACCATGAAGCAGTTCAAGATCGCCGTCATTCCCGGCGACGGCATTGGCAAGGAAGTAATGCCCGAAGGCCTGCGCGTGCTTGAGGCCGCCGCCCAGCGATTCGGCATCGGCCTGTCCTTCACCCATGTCGAATGGGCCAGCTGCGACTACTACGCAACCCACGGCCAAATGATGCCAAACGACTGGAAGGCCCAGCTCGAAGGCATGGATGCGATCTACTTCGGTGCGGCGGGCTGGCCCGACACGGTGCCCGACCACGTGTCGCTGTGGGGATCGTTGCTGAAGTTCCGGCGCGAATTCGACCAGTACATCAACCTGCGCCCGGTGCGCCTGTTCGAAGGCGTGCCCTGCCCGCTGGCCGGTCGCGAGCCGGGCGACATCGACTTCCTGGTGGTGCGGGAGAACACCGAAGGCGAATACAGCTCGGTGGGCGGCACCATGTACGCCGACACCGAACGGGAAATCGTACTGCAGCAATCGGTGTTCTCGCGCACCGGCGCAGACCGTGTGCTGCGCTTTGCCTTCGAGCTTGCGCAGGCACGCCCGCGCAAGAAGCTGACCGCCGCCACCAAGTCGAACGGCATCGCCATCAGCATGCCCTGGTGGGACGCCCGGGTGGATGCGATTGCCGCCGGCTACCCGCAGATCGCGGTGGACAAGCAACACATAGACATTCTCTGCGCACGCTTCGTGCTCGACCCCACGCGCTTCGACGTGGTGGTGGCCACCAACCTGTTCGGCGACATCCTGTCCGATCTCGGCCCGGCCTGCACCGGCACCATCGGCCTCGCACCGTCGGCCAACATCGACCCGGAGCGCCGCTTCCCATCACTGTTCGAACCGGTGCACGGCTCGGCGCCGGACATCTACGGCCGCAACATCGCCAACCCCATCGCCATGATCTGGTCGGGCGCAATGATGCTGGACTTCCTCGGCGCAGGCGATGCCGATTGCCGTGCCGCCCACGACGCCATCGTGTCGGCCATCGAACACGCGCTGGTGGCAGGGCCGCGCACGCCTGACATGGGCGGCACCGCCTCCACCACCGAGCTGGGCAAGGCCATTGCCGAACGGGTCGCCCAGGCCTGACGGCCGCTGCTGCCGGGCAATGGCTCAGCCCGCTCCGGCGCCACCCTCGCCACCGTTGCCCCCTTCCTCGGTAAGCATCTTCTTCAGGTAGTCCGGCAGGCCGGACAGCACCAGCGTGTCGCTGGCGCGGTCGTAATGCACCGCGCCGCTGCGCAGGCTGCTGCGCTCGAATTCCAGCTTCCACTGCTCGCTGCTCGCCGAAAAGCGCACCAGCGGCTTGAGGGCACGGCGGGCGGGAACGAAGCCGTCCGCCAGCGGCACCGCCTGCTGCTGCAAGGCAGCATCCAGCCGTTCCGCCTGCTCGGGCCATACCTCGCGCGCAATCTCATCCAGTGCCAGCGGTTCGCCGGCCTCGCCCAATTCATCGAGATACACATGGGCGCGCTCGAACAAGGCGTCGCGCTGCGGCGCCTCCAGTTTCTCGGTTTCGACGAAGTCGTTCAGCGCCTGCACCAGCCGCTTGGTCTCCTTCAATGCCACCACCACGTCGCTGCAGCCGAGAAAACGACGGAACCAGGCGGCGTCACCGCGCCCCTTCAGAAAACCGATGTAGCGCTCGTCGCCGCGCGCCCAACCGCTCAGGTCGATACGCCCGGCCGCATGCAGGGTGGAGAAATCCACATGCGGGCAGTCCACCACCTCCAGCGCCGCGCTGACCGTACTGCCCAGCGCCTGCCCGACCAGCGCAAACCACAGGGTATCCACCTCACCTTCCAGAATCCGCGCGATCACCATGAAGCCGCCTGACTCCAGTTCCGCCTCGTCGGCGCAGGCCTGCAGCGTCTCCATCATCCGCTGCGAGGCCGCGGCCAGGTCCAGGCTGCGCTCGCGCACGTACTCGCGAACCAGTTCGGGCATGGGGTAGGTTGCTTCGTCTTCCTCGAAACGGCCGAAGCCCTTGCTCGTGCGGTCGGCATACAGACTGCACAGGCGCTCGATCATACGGATCGCGGCGTCATCGACACGGCATGCGGTGGCGCGCAACTCCACGCTGGCGGGCCTTTCGGGCGCCTTGTCGAGGCGGTGGATGATGAGTTCGGAAATAGTGTGTTGTTGGGTTGTACGCATGCGGAGGGGCGGGAGGAAAACGAAACCGCGATTTTCTCACGTCGCGACACCCCCCGCCCACGCACGCACCCCGAGCCGGGTGAAAAACCCTGACGGTCGCTCACAGAATGACCGTGATCTCCTCGCGCCGCACCAGTTCGTCGCCAAACGCCAGCGCGTCCAGCCCCAGCGCGTCATGCGCGGTTACGATGCCAATCGGGTGACCATCGGCATCAACCACCGGCACGTGGCGAAAGTCGCCTTCGTACATCATGTGCAGCGCGTGACCGAACGGCTTGTCGTCGGTGATCGTCACCGGGTCGCGAGTGCAAACCTCGCCCACCGGCGTAGCCTCCGGGTCCAGCCCCTCCGCCAGCACCCGGAAGGTCGCGTCGCGCTCGGTGAAGATACCCGCCAACCGCCCATCCACCGACACCAGCGCGCCGCTCTGGCGAGCACCGCGCATCAACCGCGTCACCTCGCGTACCGACGTGTCGGCCGGCACGCACACATAGGGATGACCCGGCAGCACTTCCTTGATCGGACGATGCGGCATGCGCTGCTCCTCCATTCCGGCAGCCCAAAGAGGCCGCCCATGCTTCTTGGTAGTTTCCCTGCCGTCGAAATGCAAGGCCCGTCGCACAACCCGGAGGCGTGGCGGCACGCGCCGAGCCGCCCGTCCCGGTCGCCACGGCACGCCCGATGTCAAACCGTGTCGCGCCACTGCAGCCCGAACGGCAATGGCCTCGGCGCAAAGAGGAAATGCAGGACGCGGCGCCTGCTCAGGCCGCTGGCCTTGGACGACGCGTGTAGCAGCAGCGGCCGCATGAGCATCACCCCGCCCCGCGCTACGGGGCAGACCACCTCACCGTGGGTGGCGCGCAGCAAACGGGCCGCCTCGCCGTTGATACGGCCATGGACGTGAGAACCCGGAACGACCTTGAGCGGACCGTCACCAGGCCCACACGCATCCACATGCAGCCGAACCGCCACCAGCTTCTCCAGAACCGCCGCCGGAGGCTGCACAAAGAACGTGCCTTGTTTTTCGGACCAGCCCGTCAGCGCAGGGTGATCCAAGCGCCGCCGGACCGGGATACTCAAATCCTGATGCAGCGAGACCAGCCAGTTTCGATCGACCGATTTCTCGAAGAACGTGCACTGAACCGCCACGAAATCGGGCGGCAACAGCTCAACCAACAACGGATGGCCCCTCAACTCGTGGGCGAGCGACGCACACCACGCCTCCTCAAGCAGCGAACGGCTACCCGCCATGGAAAGCGCGACCGAGGCGAGCTTTTCCCCAAGCGCCTCGCACGCGCGCTCACTGAACAACGGTGAGCTTACGCAATAACCATTGCGATCAAATTCGCTGATGCCCATGTCACCGCCGTGCATCGCGCAACGCAAACCACCCTGGCGATGGGCGCCGGGAAGCTGCCCATCGCCCTGGGCATCGGAGCCGATCGGAGCTTTCGCACCAACGGCCATCTTCGTGATCGGCGGCCTCATCACCTCCACCTTCGCGAGTCTGTGGGTGATCCCCGTGCCGGAAGTGGTGGACGACCTCGTTCAGCGCGCCACGCCGAGGTAACCAAGCGTATCGTCATCATGGCCGGAAGGCGACCTCCGCACCGACTCCGATCATCGCGCCGACGGCCACGAAGAGAAGGAAAACGGCGCAGGCACGAAGCAGCCTGCCTCGATACACATTGCCTTCGTCGGTAAAAAACCATGGCATGGCAAGCGACAGCGGTAGGTACTGGCCCCACCTCCGCTCGGGACGGTAGCCCCGCATAGTCTTGAACATGTAGTAAGCGGCAAAACACCAACTGATGACTCCGCCCACGAAGCACAGTACACACACCATCATCGCCAAGTAACTAATTAGCATGGACCGCTCCATGCGTACCTTCTGAACGTCCCTTCCCCCGGCCGCAGAGGAAGGCGTTCGTAATGAAAACAGGGGCTTCCAGCACGCTCTCTCGAAGGCATGCTCTATTCCCAGGACGCGCCAACCGACGATTTACTCCCAAGATCATGATCAACGCGCAGCGTTCGCATAGCGGCTAAACACCTGAGTTAAGCCAAGCCGCGAAGCGGCGTCGGCAAGGACGACGAGTCGTTCGGTGAAGCCAACACAGAGACTCGACGTTCGCTCTCTCCAGTGAGCTTGACCTTGCTTGCCGTAGCCAGGCTCTCGCTCCCGCGATACTTCCCAACAGCGTACGTTCGGAACACCTCGGTAAGAACCGGAACGCAGAAGTCCCCCGAGTAGGCTCGGTACAAGCGACGACAGCCTTTGAGGCGAGACGAAGTTTCTAGCGCAGGAAGGCGAAAGATGTCTCTGAGCGCGCTTCGCGTAGTCATCGAAGCAGACGACGCCGGCACCTCATCCGGTACAGAGAAGACGATAAGCGAAAAACCGCGCTCATACTCAAGCAGGAGATGTCCATGCTCTGTCGGTCCAGTCGTATTTCTCAACTCGACTGTCAACTCTGAAGGCAGCGAGTCGGTCGCATGCAAATCTAGCGCTTTCTTCACTTCAGGATAGGAAAGCGGGAAATACCTTCCGGCAGCGGCTTTCGACGTAAGGCCACGAAGAACCTTCATGCTTCACGTAACGAATGAGTTGAGCCTACCCGTGGCTCGGGCCGCGATGGTGACAGGCGAATCTCACTGAAACGCATGCGGTGCAAGTTGCCTTGTGCCTCCAACTGGCCGGCTGACACCAGAGCCCGGACCCGCTGCCCATAAAAGACATCCGGAACCTCATGGTATAGGTCCGGGTACGCATCCATGGCCGTACCCACGACAAAGGCGACCTTGCGCCAGCTTGAATGGCTAGCGGCGAGAAGCGCCCGGTCAATGGCCGCAAGATCGTCCTGATTAAGGGCCGCTACTGCCTCCAAGCCCTCGGCATCAAGCGGCGGATCATCTTGGTTGTCTGTCGGATCCATGGCGAAAGCTCTTATGAGGCCTGATCGGGACAGGAAGCCGCGTCACGGCGCCTCCCTCCCACACCACCGGACGTACGGATCACGCATCTGGCGGTTAAACGAATAGTGGTTCATCTCACGCTGCCAACTCAGACAGCCCCATGATGGCGAAGGTACGTGGCGGCAATGCCAGCGTCAACACTGCCGTCCTGCTGATGCGCCAAGGCCCGTGGCGGGCAGATTTGCTGGTGTTCCACAGCTCGCGAACACTGACGCGACCCCATTCCACACAACGCAATTATCATAGACAGGCCACCTGACGCGCGCCCCGAGTAACCTCATGAATTTTTCTGGTATACCCTGTGCTTGCACCATGCCATTTCATCTACGAAGGCATGGTCATGCTCCACGAAGGAATTTGGCTGCGCCACCTCTGGTTGAGTATCACAACACGCGTCCGGACCGGTGCAACCACCGTTGGCATTCGGCTGGTCGTCGCGGCCGACTCACCAATGCGGCCACATCGACCGTCTCCGGACCGCCGCACTGAAACGAGATGACTGAATTCGAACATTTGTACTCGGCGTTGTTCGTCGGCGTCCTCATCGTTGGCTGGATGGCCTGGTTCGTCTTCAGCTTCTTTTCAATGCGGAGAATAGAGCGAAGCATCTTGGGCGAGGGCAAGCCCCGCCCCTTCGCGTGGGACGGCGTGGGGATGCGCGTCTTCGGATACGCGCTGCGTGTCGCACTCCCAGCACATCGCTTCCAGAACCCGATCGAAGCATGGGATGGCAACATACTCGACATCAAGCAGCACGCGACAGCAGCAGATCGCGTTCGAGCCCGGGCCCTCATCATGCATGCTCAACAATCGGTTCATGTCGTGGCTCGCTTCCCGCCCCCGACATGACCATAGTCATTCGTTAGGCCCGCAGCCGTACGAGGTAAACATGCTCTTCGTCATACTGCGCCTCGCCAACCTCGTCGGTTGCGGTAGGGATGGCATCGGACAGTCACGTTGGGACATGCGAGTCCCAGTTGACGACACCAAAGTTGTCCGGGAAAGCGGCTCCGCTTGAATTGGGTGAGTGGGCGTAGACCGCGCTGTCCGAAGAGTCTTTGCAAAGTGCTGCTTAGACGTGAACTGGCTCTGATCGGCTCGCGACCAGTAGGCGTGCATCCCCTTTCGATAGCGGCGTTCCATGATGTAGTCCTAACGAACGAGGGGGACTTCCTCGATCCTGGCCTAACCGCATCTCGGAAACCGGTGCGCGAGTACCGCGATGGGAAGTACGATGTCTCGTCAAACTGCCTGAAACCCGAAGTCCATGGAGACTGTGACCGTCGGGATCGAACTCGCCAAGTGTGTCTTCACCGTGCTTTATTTGAATGAAGGGGGGCTGCACCGAACTCGTGCGCTCGGCCGTTCCCCCGCGCGAGACCTTAGACGAACTTAACGCCACGCTGCCGCCGTGCGCAGTCGCGCATGGAAACATGCGTCCTATCTTTTCTCAGCTTGAATCGCCGTTTCGATGATCTTGACATACTTATCGAGGTTCTGCATCTCTTCACTCAGGCGATGACTGGTTCCTTGTGTCCCAACCGCAACTGCAACCATATCCAGTGCAGCCGATACCGCAACTAACCGCCGACGCTGATCAGCCGCAATATTCTTTTCTGCGAGCATATCTGCCAACCACCCTCCACGAAACGATTGCATATGACCTCCCTGATAGATTATGCGCAGTCTAACAACCTTGCATAATACCAAATTCCCTGGGGCTAGGCGTCACCGAGGCGCTCTCTACAGCAGTTCTCATTTCAAAATCAGGTTGAAGTATGTGGGGATTTAATTTGGTACGGGCTGTGGAGGTTACCCAGAGTCTATCGGTTGTGGGTTGAGGCGTTGCGTCATGAACTGCATCAG